>NZ_QDFT01000009.1 GCF_003075375.1 Microbacterium testaceum
GGGCGATCAGCGCGCGGTGCGGCCGGAGTTCCCGGCATCCCCCGCCCAGGTCGACGACGTCGACGAGGCGATCCTCGAGGCGCACCGCGCGCTGATCGCCCTGCGCCGCCGCAAGGCGTGGCTGTGGCGTGCCCACACCGACGTGATCGAGGTCGCGAACACCGCGATCGCCCTGCGCACCGCCATCGGCGACGACGCCGTGGTGGTCGCCCTGAACATCGGCGACGACCCGGTGACGCTTCCGGCCGCCGACGCCCGCGAGCGCGTCGCGGGCGACGGGAACCTGGTCGACGGGCGCGTCGAGCTCGGGCCGCGCGGGTGGGCGGTGTTCGAGGCCTGAGCCGGTGAGCCCCGGTCGATGTCGACGGGCTCGACGGCTCCGCGCGCTCCGGCCCCTGAGCCGCGACGTCAGCCGCCCGCGCGGAAGCGGTGCTCGGGCCGTCCCGTGCTGCCGTAGCGCAGGCCCACCTGCACGACGCCCCGCTCGGCAAGAGTGGTCAGGTGACGCTGCGCGGTGGCGCGCGAGACGCCGATGCGTTCGGCCACCTCGGCCGCCGAGGCCTCGTCCGTCCCGAGGGCGGCGAGCACGCTCTGCTCCGTCGTCGACCGCGCCAACGAGGGTCCCTCGCGCTCTCCGCGCATGACGGATGCCGCGCGGTCCACGTCGTCCTGCGACAGGGGCCGCCCCGCGGCGAGCAGGTTGCGATAGCGCGCGAAGCGGTCCAGTCGCTCCGCGAGCACGCGGGTGTCGAACGGCTTCACCAGGTAGGCGAGGGCTCCGGCCGAGAACGCGCGGCGCACGGTCGCGGCATCCGTCGCCGCCGACAGCACGAAGGCGTCCGCGTCGAGGGAGCGCACGAACTCGATCCCGTCCCCGTCGGGCAGGTAGACGTCGGCCAGCACGAGGTCGGGTGCGTGCGCGGCGACCGCGGCACGCGCTTCACCGATCGTGCGCGCGGGCTCCAGGGCGACGAACCCCGCCCGCGCCGCGACCGCGTCGCGGTGAAGTCCCGCGACACGGAAATCGTCGTCGACCACCAGGACCCGGATGCCGCTCACGCGCCCTCCCCCTCTCGAACCGTCTCGTCCACCCGGCGTCGCACGCCCGGCAACCGCGCGGCCACGACCGCGCCGTGCCCCGCCCCGCCCGGATCGACGACCCACACCTCGCCGCCGCGGCGTCGCGCGAACTCCCGCGAGAGCGGCAGGCCGATACCCAGGCCGTGCACGGCGTCGACGTCGTCGCCGCGCTCTCGCGGCGCGAAGATCGCATCGACGTCGTCGATGCCCCCGCCCGAGTCGGACACGGTCACGACGACCGCGTCGGCATCGTCGAGCACGCTGACCTCCACGGCGCGGGGCGGCGGCGCGGATGCCGCGGCGGTGACCGCGTTGTCGATCAGATTCCCGAGCACGGCGACGACGTCCTCGACCTCGTCGATCGGGGTGCGCGAGAACGTGTCGTCGGCGATGCGCAGGACCACCCCGCGCTCGCGGGCCGACAGCGCCTTGGCCCCCAGGAACGACTGCAGCATCGCGTCGTCGACGAGCTCGATGCCGGGCACGGCCCAGTCGACGGACCCACGGTCCACGAGATCGGCGAGGAAGGCGCGCGCCTCGTCGACGCGCCCGGCGTCGAGCAGCCCCACGGCGGCGTGCAGACGGTTGGCGTTCTCGTGCCGCTGCACGCGCAGCGCGTCACCCATCGCGCGCACGCTGTCGAGGCGCCCCGACAGTGCCATGACGTCGGTGCGGTCGCGCAGCACGGCCACCCGACCCAGGGTCCGCGCACCGCGGCGGACCGGGCGCACATCGACGAAGACGACCCGGTCGCCCAGCGGCAGGCCCGCCGAGGAGCCCACCCGCGACAGGGCGGCGGCGACCGCCGGGGGCAAGCCCAACGCATCGACCGGGCGGCCCACGGCATCCGTGATCCCCAGCAAACGCTCTGCTGCGGTGGTGCACACGCGCACGATCCCGGCGTCGTCGCACGCGAGGACTCCCTCGTCGGCCCCCTCGAGCACGGCGGTCTGCGTCTGCACGAGGGCGACGAGCTCTTCGGGCTGCACCCCCAGGGTCAGGCGCTCGAGGCGGCGACGCATCAGCAGGGCGACGACCGCGCCGATCGCCACGGCGAGCGCGACGGCGACCGTGATGCCGCCGACGAGCGCGGGGAGGTCGTCGAAGACGCTCGCCCGCTCGAAACCGACGCTCACCTCGCCCACCGGCGCACCCCCGTCCGGCGGGGAGATCGGCACCTTGGCGCGCGCCGACTCCCCCAGCGTGCCGGTCTCCCACGTGACGACCTCGCGACCGGCCAACGCGTCGGCGAAGCTCGTGCTCACGACCTGCCCGAGGCGGTCCGGATCGGGGTGGGCGAGACGGATGCCGTGGTCGTCGGTGATCACCACGAACAGACCCTGTGTGCGGTTGGTCACGTCGGCGGCGTACTGCTGCAGTGCTCCCCCGCGCAGGTCGGAGGCCGCGGGGGTACCCGGATCGGCGGAGTACGCGGTCACGAGCTGGCGGACGTCGGGGGCCTCGGCGACGGAGCGGGCGATGTTCAGCGCGGACGAATCGGCCTCGGCTTTCAGCTGCTGCACCCCCAGCCAGGCGAAGACCGCCGTGCACACGGCGACGACCACGAGCTGCGTGGCGACCTGGACGACGAGCATCCTCGTGGCGAAACGCACGCGCACCTCCGGGGCTCGGCATCGTCGACGTGCGGGGCGAAGCCCGCGAACGCGTGCGCGAAATGCGCAGAACACACGGTACGCGCATAACGCCCCTCAATGCGAGCAAGCGCGCGCGGTCCACCCCGGCCTGCGTAGTGTCACCGCATCGACGGCGCGTCCCGTGCCGGCATCCCCGACGAAGGAGTCGCGATGACCCCCCTGATCCTCTCGGCCGAAGCGGTCGAGTACGCGGTGGCTTATACGCCCGCCGACGGCGTGCTCGTCGCCCTCGGCTTCCTCATGGTCCTGTCGTTCATGGCGCTGATCATGACCCGCCGCATGACCCCCATGGTCGCCCTGATCGTCGTGCCGACGATCTTCGGCCTCATCGCCGGCGCCGGCTTCGGCCTGGGCGACATGGTGATCGACGCGATCGGCAAGATGGCCCCCACGGCCGCCCTGCTGCTGTTCGCGATCATGTACTTCGGCATCATGATCGACGTCGGACTCTTCGATCCGCTCATCCGCGTGATCACGCGCTTCCTGGGCGACGACCCGGCCAAGATCGTGCTCGGTACGGCGATCCTCGCGGGAGCCGTGTCGCTCGACGGCGACGGATCCACGACCTTCATCATCACCACCTCGGCGATGCTGCCGCTGTACCTGCGCCTGGGCATGAGCCCGGTCGTCCTGACCTGCGTCGCGGGTCTGATGAACGGCACGCTGAACATCGTCCCGTGGGGCGGACCGACCGTTCGCGCCGCGACCGCCCTGGGCCTGCAGCCCACCGACGTCTTCGTTCCGATGATCCCCTCGCTGCTGGCCGGCCTGGTCGTCGCACTCGCCTTCGCGTGGTTCCTCGGCCTGTCCGAGCGCAAGCGTCTCGCCGGTTCGATCGACACCGCCAAGATCGACGGCCCCGGCGGCTTCGGACGCCTGGGCGCGCCCAAGATCTTCCGCGGCGCGGAGCACAAGCCCGGCGCCCTCGCGTCGCTGCGCACCGGCAACGTGGTCACCGTCCGCGGCGGCCAGGGCGCCGTCGCCGCCCCGCAGTTGGTCGAGGCCGCCGACACGGCGATGGCCGACACCATGCTCGACCCCAACCGCGCGACGCTGCGCCCGAAGCTCATCTGGTTCAACCTCGCCCTGACCGTCGCGGTCATGGTGCTGCTGGTCATGGACCTGTTCCCGCTGGCGTTCGTGTTCATGGTCGGGGCCGCCCTCGCCCTCATCGTGAACTTCCCCAAGCTGCGCTCGCAGGCCGACGAGATCGTGGCGCACGCTCCGAGCATCGTGGGCGTGGTGTCGATGGTGCTCGCCGCCGGCGTCCTGGTCGGGGTGCTGAACGGCACCGGCATGGTCTCCGCGATGGCCGACTGGATCACGCAGGTGATCCCCTCGTCGATGGGTCCGTTCCTCGCGGTCATCACGGGCGTGCTCTCGATCCCGTTCACGTTCTTCATGTCGAACGACGCGTTCTACTTCGGCATCCTCCCGGTGCTGGCCGAGAGCGCGGCGAACTACGGCATCGCACCGGTCGAGATGGCCCGCGCCTCGATCACCGGTCAGCCCGTGCACCTGCAGAGCCCGCTGGTGCCGGCGATCCTGCTTCTCGTGTCGCTCGCCGGGGTCAACCTCGGCGACCACCACAAGAAGGTCCTGTGGCGCGCGACGGTCGTGTCGCTGGTCATGCTGGCGGTCGGCGTGCTCGTGGGGGCGGTGCCGCTGCTCGGCTGAGTCGGAAGCGACGATGGACGGGGGTCCGGATGCCACGGCATCCGGACCCCCGTTCTCGTCGGCGTGCCCGCTAGGACGGCGTCCGGCGGCCCCGTCTGCGCCCGATCACCGCGAACGCGGCGCCGGCCGCGAGAAGGAGGACGGCGAGGGTGGCGCCGAGCACGGTCGACGCGGCCCCGGTCTCGGGCAGGCGGTCGACGGGCGATCCAGGACGACTCGTCGACGGCGTCGACGTCGGGAGGGCGACCGCACCTTCGGCCGGGCCGGTGGGAGCGGGTGACACGCTCGGACCGCCCGGCGCGGAGGGCGCCGGGGTGGCCGCCCCGACCCGCACCACCTGTCCCAGGTCGTTACGTCCGGTGGAAGCATCCCATGTCCCCAGATTCGCCAGACGGATGGCGAAGCGGGAGTCAGCGGCGACCGATGGCTCCGCGGCGGGGAGGGCGAGCGAAACGCGATAGTCGCCGGGAGGGACCGTGCCGAGCGGAACGTCCAGGGTCACCCTCTGCCCGGCGGCCCAGGTGCGCGCATCGACGGGGACCGGGACGGTGATCTCGCGCTGGGGTCCGCTCAGAACGATTCGGACGGGACGCGGATTGTACGGCGCCGCCCACCCGTCGTTGCGAAGCGTTATCGACACCATCGCTGCCGGGCCGTCCACCACCCGCGAACTCTCGAGCACGAGACGATAGCCGAGTCGCCGCGACACCGCGTCGATGCCGTCCTGTCCCCAGGACTGGAGGACATCTCGGTTGTAGTCCTCGTTGAGGAAGCTGAAGTGGTACCGCTGCAATTCAGCCGCGGCCGATGGCCATGAGGATCGCGGTGCGTTCACGGCGCAGGTCTCTCCGCCCATCGGCAGGTACTTCGTCTCTTGAGCGAGGTAATCCTGGTCGAGTGTCAACGGGTCGGACTGGAAGGTTCCGAAGTCGTCGGGCGATGCCAGGAAGCAGTCGTTGTGATGACCGATACGCGCCGCGTTCGAGCCACCCCAGGCCTCGGCCGCGGAGAGCGCACCGGCCGTTCCGCTGGGTCTGTTGAGCGCCCGCTGCTTCGCCAGCATCGTACGCACCTGTACCGCCCGGTTCGCGGGAAGGGCCGCGAGAAGCGCCTCGACCACTTGCGTGCGCTTCGCCCAGTCCACGTCCGTCACCACCGAGGGGTCCGCCGGGTCGGCGACGAAGTGATCCGTGTAGTACCCCTCACCCCATAGCCCGATGAACCCCTGCTGCAGCGCCGCGATGACGTCGGTATTGGCGCGCAGCAGAGGAGTGAGCTGGGAGATGTGCGCGAGCACGCGCTCGACGGGTGCGTCGCCGTAGGGCGGGACGGGGGGTGCGCCCCCGCCCTGTGCGTAGGCGAAGCGAAGAATGACAGTGACGCCCGCCGCGCGCGCGACGGCGAAATCCGCGTCGAGGGCGGCGAGTACGACGGGATCGAGATCGGCGCCGACGTAGCGCTCGAGGTAGACGACCCGCAGGATCTGGGTGACCCCCCGGGCGCGCAGCGCCGTCAGTTCGCCCCGGTCGAGGGGCGTCCACCCCGAGCCGTCGGGGTAGGAATGCGTCTCGGTGTGGTGGTACCAGCCGCGGGCGGGATTGGCGATGACGGACGGATCTTCGGCGTAGACGACGGTCTTGTCGGATGGCGCCGCCGAACTCGGGAGGACGGGACCGCCGACGACGACAGCCGCGATCAGACCGACGGCGACAATGACCCGCGCGATACGGGCGGGAGCGGGGATGATGAGGGTCACGGGGTCTCCTGAGCCGGGTGCGGTCGTGTCCTCGGGAGAACCCGCTGACCCTGAACTTTCTCACCGTCCTCCTCAGCGGTTCGACGGGCGGGCGTCCACCCTTTCGGGGTGAGGTCGGCAGGCCTTGCATTCTCCGTCCGCCCGCGTCGGATGTCCGCCTCCGTCGCCGCGGGCGGGTGCACCTTCTTCACCCCGTTCCTCATCTTCTGGTCAGCTCCGCTTCGCCCGCACGTCTGCCCCGCAGAGCGACGATGCCGGCGCCGCACCCCCGGAAGGGTGCGACGCCGGCATCTTGTCGGCGGATCAGGCCGCGGCGCGGCGCGGGCGGCGCATCGCCCACAGGGCTCCGCCGGCGACCAGCAGCGACGCCGCGAGCAGGCCGGCACCCAGCGGCGCCTGCGCGCCGGTGGCGGCCAGCTGGCCCTTGGCGACGACCGTGATCCCGAGGTGCGGGAGCTCGGTGGCGTCGGCGCGGAATACGACGATCGAGTGCGCACCCGCGGGCAGGTTGCCCGGGATCTGCACCGAGAACGTCACGCGTCCGTTGGCGTCGGCGGCCGGGATCCCCGCGATGCGGATCGGGTCGCTTCGCAGCTCCGCCCGGATCTGCTCGCCGGCCTGCAGACCGGTGACGGTGACGATGACCGTCCCACCGCGCTCGACCGTCGAGGTCGAGGCCGCGACGACCGGGCCCGTCGACGCGGCCGAGGGCGACGCCGACGCGGTCGGGTTCGCCGTCGGGCTGGCCGTCGGGCTCACGGTCGGATTCGCCGTCGGGCTCACGGTCGGGTTCGCCGTCGGACTGGCCGTCGGGCTCGCGGTCGGGCTGGCCGTCGGGCTCACGGTCGGGCTGGCCGTCGGATTCGCCGTCGGGCTCGCGGTCGGGCTCGCGGTCGGGCTGGCCGTGGGGCTGGCCGTCGGCTGAGGCGTCGCGGGCACCTCGCGCGGGGCGACACTCGTCAGCGTCGGCGTCACGGGCTGGAACAGTCCGTCGGCGCCGATGGTGACGCGGTCGATCGTCGTCTCGCGGTTGGTGCCGTTGCCGCCGGGGATCGCGAAGCGGTGGTAGGCGATGTACCACTCGTCCGTGCCGGGCACGTTGATGATCGAGCTGTGCGCCGTGCCGAGGATGCCCTGTGACGGGTCCTTCTGCAGGAGCAGGCCGTGGAAGGTCCACGGTCCGTTGACGCTCGTGGACGTGGCGTATCCGACGCGGTAGTCGGGCGAACCGGTGTCGTCGATCGAGTACGTCAGGTGATACAGACCGTCGCGGTAGTTCATGAAGAGCCCCTCGCGGAATTCGGGCAGACCATCGATCCGCTTGATCGTGCCCGCCTTGATGCTCTTCATGTCGTCCGCGAGCTCACCGTAGACGGGGCTGCCGTTGCCCCAGAACAGGTAGTACTTGCCCGTCTGGGGGTCCTTGAAGGCCGCCGGGTCGATCGCCTGACCGCTGTTGACGCTCTCGCCGTTGGTGATCATCGGCTGCGCTTCCGCAGTGAACGGCCCCTCGGGGCTGTCGGCCACGGCGACACCGATCATCTTGCGGTTCGCGTTCGGTTCGTGACCGCTGAAGTAGAAGTAGTACTTCCCGCCCTTCTCGGTGATGGTCGGCGCCCACGCGTTGCCGGTCGCCCACGCAACGTTGCCGTTGGCGCCGTCGAGGGTGAGGAACGGCTTGTCCGACCGCGTCCAGTCGACGAGGTTCTTCGACTTCCAGACGTAGAAGGTGTTGCCGCCCCAGCCCGGGGTGCCGTCGGTCGTGGCGTAGATGTAGTACGTGTCACCGAACACCGCGATGTTCGGGTCGGCGTACAGCCCCGGCAGCACCGGGCTCTTCATCTCGACCGCCTTGAGCGTCCACACCACGTCCGCCTTGCCGTCCGTCTTGAGCGTGACCGTCATGGGCGTGCTCAGGTTGCGGACGGTGCCGGATGCCGGGGTGGCCGTCGTGCCCGTGGCCGTTGCGAATGTCGGACGCAGCGTCGTCAGGTCGGTACCCGGCTTGACGGGGAACGTCACGGTGCGGTTGGCGGTGTCGACGAGGGGAGCGACCTTGAGCGCCGAGGGGTCCTGCAGGCTGATGTCGCCCAGGATCTCGGGGTTCCCCGACTGCTCGACGACTTCCTGCGGGCTCAGCGCGCGGTTGAAGAGCGCGAAGTCGCGCATCTGACCGCGGAAGAGGTTGTCGGCGTTGTACACCGACCTGCCCAGGTAGTTCGCCAGGGTCGAACCCCCGCCGATGTCGCCGGGACGCACGGTCACGTTGGTGTTCTCGGCGACCTGCTGGCCGTCGAGGTACAGGCGGGCCGTGCTGCCCTTCAGGGTGTAGGTGAGGTGGACCCACTGGCCGCGCGGCAGAGCCGCTCCGGCCGTGGCGTTCTGCTCGCCCGTCCAGTTGCCCGTGGTCAGGGCGCCCCGGTACTGACCGTCACCCGTCGAGAACAGGTAGCCGTTGCCCTCGCCGTTGCCCCCGGTGTTGCCGAACCCGTAGAGGAAGTAGGGGTTCCGCTGGGCGGGGTCGATGCGCAGCTCGGTCTCGACGGTGAAGTCGTTCATGCCCACCAGGACGTTGTCCGGCAGATCGACGTAGTCGTCGGTCCCATCGAAGGTCAGCGCGCCACCGGCGAACGTCGCTCCGCCCTGCACCTGCGCGTCACGTCCCGCTCCCGAGCGGTCGTGAAGAACCGCGCCGGGCGCATCGGTGAAGTCGTAGTGCAGGATCTCCCCGTTCGCGTTGGCCTGCAGCGGCTGCGGCAGGTTGGCGCGCAGCGCGGCGAGCTCGGCTGCCGTCACCGGCATGACCGTTCCGTGACGCGGGCTGGCGGGCAGACGGTAGGTGGCCGGCACCTGCCAGTTCGGGTCGGCGATGTCGGTGGTGGCCAGCGGGATGTATCCGCGTCCGCCGTACTCGTCGACGAAGAGGTAGTACTTGTCGCCGTTGACGTCGCCCGGGTTGGCCTTGAAGATGCTGGGACCCTCGACCGCTCCCGTACCGGCGTTGCGGCCGATGCACGAGGTGACGCTCTTCCACTGGTCCAGCGGCGCCGTCAGCACGGGCGAACTCTCCTGGATGATGTCGCTGCACCCGGTGGTGCCGGCGCCCTCGTCCTTGGTGAAGCGCTGGTAGACGCCGTCGGCCTTGATGACGGTGGAGTCGATGCGCGACATCCCGTCCTGCCAGATCTTCGTGTCGCTGAACGTCACGAAGTCGCGCGTGGTCGCGTACAGCATGCGGTTGTAGCTGTTCGTGGTGTGGTTCGGGTCGTTCTCGGGGTAGAGCTGCGAGGCCCAGAACACGACGTACTCGCCGAGGGTCTCGTCGTAGTACGCCTCGGGCGCCCAGGTGTTCCCGGCCGTGTCCGGCGAGACCTTCACGTGGCGCTGCGCGCTCCAGGTGACGAGGTCGTGGGACTCCCAGACTTCGAGGTACTTCGAGCCCTGCCGCTGCGCGCGACCCCAGTCGCCGTTGCGACCGATCGAGAGGTCGGTGGCGATCAGGTAGAACGTGTCGCCCTCGGGAGAGCGGATGAGGAACGGGTCGCGCAGGCCCTTCTCGCCGAACGTCGACGTGAGCGTGGGCTGTCCGCCGTTGAGCTCCGTCCACGACAGGGCGTTGTTGCCGTTGCTCGCCGCAAAGTAGATGTTCTCGCCCGCGACGGAGTTCCCGGTGAAGTAGGCGAAGGTGTAGCCCTCGAACGGTCCGATGTCGGCGGCCTTGCGAACCGCGGCAGAGAACGTGCGCTTCTGCGTGGTGGCGTTCTTGGTGATGGATGCCGTCAGCTCGACCGTCGTGTCGGCGTCGCGCCGCGTCACGGTACCGTCGGCCGCGATCACGTCGCCGTTCGCCGAGGTCCACGTGACCGGGAGCCCCTGGGAGCTCTTCGGCAGCGTGAGGTTGCCGCGCACGTCGTCGATGTTCGTGACGGTGAGGGCCGAGAGGGCGCTCGCGACCGCGGCACCGTCCTCGGGGGTCTTCACCAGGCCCTGCACCTGCGTGGCGCTCAGGGCACCGTCGTACAGGCGGAAGTCGCGGATGCTGCCGGCCAGAAGGTTGTCGAGACCGTAGTTCGAGCGACCGAGGTAGTTGCTCGCCGTCTTGCCTCCGCCGATCGCTCCGGGCGTCGATGTGACGGCGCGGTTCTCGGCGACCTGCCGACCGTCCACGTACAGGCGTGCGGTCTGCGTCGGGGCGTCCAGAGTGTAGGTGACGGTCTTCCACACACCGCGCTCGAGATCGGCTCCGCTGCGCGTCTCCTGCTCGGTGGTCCAGTTGCCCAGCGCGATGCCGGCACGAGCCGGGTTCCCCGTCGAGAACAGGTACCCGTCGCCGACGTTGCCGGTCGTGTTGCCGAGACCCCACAGGAAATAGTTGCCGGCCTGCTCCGCGCGCACGATGACGTCGGCGCTGACGGTGACCGAGGTGAGCCCCTGGAGAACATCGTCGGGGAGCTTGACGTAATCGTCGACGCCATCGAGGCGCACGCCGTCGGCGCCCGCGAGAGTGGGGCCGCCGACCAGGGTCGCGTTCTTGTCGTGGCCGGACGCGTCGTGCGCGACCGTTCCACTCGTCTCGTCCAGGGGATACGAGAGCACGAGCTGCGGGTCGGTCTCGGCGGCGCCGGCCCCGAGCGGGACGGTGAGGGGTGCGGCCACCAGGGCGGCGACGACCGGGACGGTCAGCGCCCACAGGGGCGTGCGGCGTGGGGGCGCCGCGGAGGGAGTGAATGGCACGGGGGCGGGGTCCTCTCGTGATTGCGTCTTCGCAGAACCATCGACGTCGACGGTCCCCGCTATGTTAGCGCTCACACTCACCGTCACAACAGGGCCGTCGTGACGGAACGGTGACGACCGGCGCATGGCGCGACCACCGGCAGCCGGGGCGGCCGCCCACTATGACGGCCGCGCCGCGCCGCGCGTCAGCGCGAGGAACGCGTGACGGGTCGCTCGATGGGCGCGGAGTCGCGCACGATCAGGCGCGTCGGAAGGGGCGTGCTCTCGCTCACCGTGTCCGGTTCTTCGACCGCGAGGAGCACCTTCTGCATGAGGATCTCGCCAAGGGCGGCGAAGTCCTGGCGGACGGTCGTCAACGACGGATAGAGGAACGCCGCCTCGGGCACATCGTCGATGCCGACCACGCCGACGTCCTCGGGAACCCGCACCCCGCGCTCGCGAAGCGCCGACAGCACGCCGATGGCCATGTGGTCGTTCGCGACGAAGATGCCCTCCCCCGGTGCGATGTCGGCCTCGCCTGCGATCCGGTAACCGCTCGCGGCCGACCAGTCGCCGTGGACCACGCCCATGGCTTCGCTCCGGGATGCCGCGAGCTCGTCCCTCCAGCCCCGCAGACGTTCGACGGCGTCGGGGTTGCGCGCCGGTCCGGCGATGTGGCGGATGGGGCCGTAGCCCGCTTCGCGCAGGTGCCGCACGGCGCTGCGCGCGGCACGATACTGGTCGATCGCCACCAGGCGCGGGTGCGGGCGGCTGGTGGTCGCGACGGCGACGAGCGGAATGTCGAGCTCGAGGGCCTGGACCGCCGCGAGCACTTCGGTGTCCACGACGATGAGGACGATGGCATCCACTCGCTGCTTGAGAAGACCGTCGATCGCGGAGCGAACCGCGGCGACCTCGTTCTCGGGGGAGCTGATCGCGTCGACGTTGTACCGGGCGGCGCGGGCGGCGAAGTTGAAGTTCATCGCGATCGACGACGGGCCGTAGTCGACCGACCCCGGCTGGACGAGGCCGATGGTGCGGGTGCGTCGCGTGACCAGAGCGCGCGCCGCCGGGGACGGGCTGTAACGCAGCTGGGCGATCGCCTGCTCGACGCGGGCGCGGGTCGCCGGGCGCACGTTCGGCATGTTGTTGAGCACGCGCGACACCGTCTGGTGGGACACCCCGGCGAGTCGTGCGACGTCGAAGATGTTGGCGGTACGTGCGGGTTTGTCGTCAGTCATCGGCGCCCGCCTCCGGACTCTCGGGCTTGGCCACGAGAGCCAGGAGGGCGTCAGGTGTCAGGTCGACGGCGGGCACGATCTGCGCGACGACGCCGTCGCGCATGACCGCGACCAGGTGCGCGACGCGCAGCACCTCGTCGAGCTCCGCCGAGATGTAGATGATCGAGAGTCCGTTGTCGGACAGCTCGCCCACCAGACGCTGGATCTCGGCCTTGGCGCCGACATCGATCCCGCGCGTCGGCTCGTCGAGCACGATCACCCGCGGGGACAGGGCCAGCAGTCGCGCGAGCAGCACCTTCTGCTGGTTGCCGCCCGACAGCGTCGACACCGGTCGGTCGATGTCGGTGGGTCGGATGTGCAGCGCCTCGACCCAGCTGTGCGCGAGCTCGCGGCGGCGGGCGGTGCTCAGACGGTGGAAGATGCCGCGCTGCGCCTGCAGTGCGAGGCTGATGTTGTCGAGAACACTCAGGTCGCCGATGACGCCCTCGGTGCGACGGTTCTCGGACGAATAGGCGATGCGCTGCGCGATCGCGTCACGCGGCGAGGTGAGGCGGACGGGCTGGCCGTCGATGGTCACGTCACCCGTCGTCGGGCGGTCGACGCCGGTGAGCGCGCGCGCCAGCTCGCTGCGGCCGGACCCGAGAAGGCCCGCCACCCCGATGACCTCGCCCTCGCCGAGGTCGATGTCGGCCTCCCTCAACCGAGGGCCCGAGGCGATCCCGCGGGCGCTGATCACCGAGGGGCTGCCGTCGTCGTCGAGCACGCGCTGCCCGATCGGCGCGAGCGACGCCGCAGCGGCGCCCAACATCTTCTCGACGAGGTCGATACGCAGCAGCTCGCGCGTGGCGTACTCGCCCACGAGGCGACCGCCGCGCAGAACCGTGACCCGATCGCAGATCTCGTAGACCTGGTCGAGGAAGTGCGAGACGAAGACCACCGCGATACCGGTCTCTTTGAGCTCGCGGATGACGCGGAAGAGCTCGGCGACCTCATCGGCGTCGAGGCTCGAGGTCGGCTCGTCGAGCACCAGGACCTTGACGTCGACCGACACGGCCCGCGCGATCGCGACGAGCTGCTGGATCGCGAGGGGGTGCGACGACAGCACCGAGGCCGGGTCGATCTCGACGCCGAGCGCGGAGAGGGCCGCTGCGGCGTGCTCGCGCATCGCGGCGTGATCGATGATCCCCCAGCGGCGGGGCTCACGACCCAGCCAGATGTTCTCGGCGACCGTGAGGTTGGGCAGCAGGTCGATCTCTTGGTAGACCGTGGAGATACCGGCGGCCTGCGCCTCGGCGGGGGAGGAGAAACGGCAGCGCACCCCGTCGACCAGGATGTCGCCGGAATCCAGCCGCAGTGCGCCGGTGATGGCCTTGATGAGCGTGGACTTGCCGGCGCCGTTCTCGCCCATGAGCGAATGCACCTCGCCGGCGCGGAGCAGGAAGTCGACGCCCGACAGGGCGGACTCGACGCCGAAACGCACCGACGCCCCGCGCACCTCGAGGAGGGGCGGGGCGACGGTGGCGGGCATGAGGTACATCATGCCTCGCGCGACGCGAGAGCGCTAACACCGCGGGGCGTGTTCTCGGCCGCCGCGGCGCGAGCGGGTCAGCGACTGAGGGCGGAGCGCGAGACGATCACCCGCTGGACGACCACGAAGAGCAGCAGCAGCGCACCGACCGTGATGCGGGTCCACGACTGCTCGGCACCCGAGAACGAGATGATCGTGCGGATGAGGCCGTAGACGAAGACACCGATCATGGAGCCCACCACGAACCCGCTGCCGCCCGTCAGCAGCGTGCCGCCGATGACGACCGCGGCGATGGTGTCGAGCTCGGTGCCCACGCCGTTCAGCGGGTAACCGGCGCCGGAGTACGCCGTCAGGACGATCCCCGCGAGACCGGCGCAGATACCGCTGATGACGTACACCGCCAGCTTCGCTCGCACCACCGGAAGACCCATCAGACGAGCCGACTGCTCGTTGCCGCCGACAGCGTAGACGGTGCGGCCGAAGCGCGTGTAGCGCAGCACGAACGCGGCGAGCGCGACCGTCAGCAGGGCGATGATGCCGGTCGGGGTGATGTACCACCCTGCGAACGAGAAGCGCGTCGACTGCAGCCACAGCAGGCCGTCGTTCTCGACCTTGATGGACTCGAGGCTGACCACGAAGGCGAGGCCGCGGGCCAGGAACATGCCCACGAGGGACGCGATGAACGGTTGCACGTCGAAGAACTGCACGAGCACGCCGATGAGCAGGCCGATCGCGGCGCCGATGAGCACCATCGCGGGGATCGCGACCGCGACCGGCACGCCGTCGCCCAGCATCTTGGCGCAGAGGATGCCGGTGAAGGCCATGACCGCCCCCACCGACAGGTCGATGCCCCCGGTGAGGATGACGAAGGTCATGCCCACGGCCAGGACGAGCAGGTACGCGTTGTCGAGCAGGATGGACGACAGGATGCGGTTCAGCTGGAAGTTGGGGAAGTACCACATCGAGCCCGCGATCATCAGCACGAGGATGACGACGGCGGCGAACACCGGGACCCACGAGATGTGGCGGCTGAGGAAACGGCGGTACGAGCCCGCGGGGGACGACGCGACGCGTCGGTCTTCAGTGAGAGTGACCATCAGGACAGCACCTTTGCGTCGGGACGTCGGGTGAGGGGACGCAGCGCGTTGCGACCGGCCGTCTGGAAGAAGGCGCGGAAGCGGGGCGACTGCAGGAGCACGACGATGAGCACGGCCGCGGCCATGAACACCGGGCTGACGGCGGGCGGGACACCCAGGAAGGTGATGGTGCTCTTGAGCGTCTGGATCGTGAACACGCCCACGACGGTGCCCGCCAGGCTGAACTTGCCGCCCGCCAGCGAGGTACCCCCGAGGACGACCGCGAGGATGGCATCCAGTTCGATGTAGAGACCGGCGGCGTTCGCGTCGGCAGCCATGATGTTCGAGCTGTAGAGGATGCCGGCGATACCGGCGAGGATTCCGCTCGCGATGTACGCGCCCCAGATGATGCCGCGGGAGCGGACACCGGCCAGTCGGCTCGCCTCGGGGTTGATGCCGACGGCCTCGGTGAGCATGCCGAGGGCCGTGCGACGCTCGAGTACACCGACGATGATCACGGCGGCGATCGCGACGAAGAAGGCGAACGGCAGACCGAAGACGTAGCCACCGGCGATGAACTTGTACGGGTCGCTGTTGATGGTCGTGATGAAGCCGCCCGTGATCAGCAGGGCGACGCCGCGGCCGGCGAGCATCAGCACGAGTGTGGCGATGATCGGCTGGATGCCGAGCACCGACACGAGGAAGCCGTTCCAGACGCCGAGCAGCAGAGCCACCCCGACGGCCGCGGCGATGGCGGTGAAGACCACGCCGAGGTTGCCGGGATCCGGCGAGGCCTCGATGACGGTGAGGGCGACCGCACCGGACACCGCCATGATGGCGCCGACCGACAGGTCGATGCCGCGCGTCGCGATGACCAGGGTCATACCGAGGGCGACCAGCATCAGCGGAGCGCTGTTGCGGAGGATGTCGATCAGCGACCCGTAGAACTGTCCGTTCTGCATCGTGATGCTGAGGAACGACGGGCGCGAGATCGTGTTGACGGCGATCAGCGCCACGAGGGCCGCGATCGGCCAGACGAGGCGGTGGCTGAGGAATTTCTTCATGCGATCTTCTCCCGATCGGACGACAGTGTCTCGGGCGTGGGGTGCGGTCCTGCGGCGGTGACCGCCTCGGACTGGCCTTCGGCGATGTAGGCGACCAGCCCGTCGAGGTCGACGTCACGGGTGGCCAGCTCGCCGATCTTACGACGGTCGCGCAGAACGGCGACACGCTGAGCGAGACGCAGCACCTCTTCGAGCTCCGAGGAGATGAAGATGACCGCCAGTCCCTTCTCGGCGAGCTCGGCCACCTTGCGCTGGATGTCGGCCTTGGCGCCGACGTCGATGCCGCGGGTCGGCTCGTCGAGGATCAGCAGCTCCGGGGCGGTGGCGAGCCACCGCGCGAGCAGGACCTTCTGCTGGTTGCCACCGGAGAGGTTGCGGATGAGCGCGTTCGGATTGGCCGGGCGTACGCCCAGCGCGGTGATGTACTCGTCGACGATCGCCGCCTTCTCGGCCGCGCTGATGCGGCGCAGGGCGCCGCGACGAGCCTGCACGCCGAGGATGATGTTCTCGGCGACGGTCAGGTCGCCGACGATGCCCTCGGCGCGACGGTCCTCGGACGAGAACGCGACGCCGCGGTCGAGGGCGTGACGCGGAGAGCCCAGGCGTGCGCCGGTACCGCTGACCTCGAGGCGACCGTCATCGGCGCGGTCCGCGCCGGCGATGAGACGAGCGAGTTCGGTGCGGCCCGAGCCGAGCAGACCCGCGAGCCCGACCACCTCGCCGGGATAGACGTCGAGGTCGACCGGTTCGAGGGCGTTCTTGCGGGCGAGCGAGACCGCGTGCAGCACGGGGGTGCCGGAGCGGTCGATGGCTCGCTCGGCGCTGGCCGAGATGGCATCCAGTTCGCCCAGCTCACGCCCGATCATCTTGGCGACGAGCTGTTCGCGGCCGAGCTCCTCGACGGGGTACTCCCCCACGAGGGTGCCGTTGCGCAGCACGGTGAGTCGGTCCGAGATCTCGTAGATCTGGTCGAGGAAGTGCGAGACGAAGAGGATCGCGACACCGCGATCGCGCAGATCGCGGATGACGCCGAACAACTGCTCGACCTCACCGCGGTCGAGGCTCGAGGTGGGCTCGTCCAGCACCAGGACCTTGGTGTCGACGACCATGGCGCGGCTGATGGCGACGAGCTGCTGGACGGCGATCGAATGGCTGGCGAGGATCGAACGCGTGTCGATATGGACGCCCAATTCGGCGAGGTACTTCGCGGCGGCGGCGTGCGTGGCCTTCCAGTCCAGCATGCCAGCGCGGCGGATCTCGTTGCCGAGCATGACGTTCTCGCCGACCGTGAGGTTCTGACAGAGGTTGACCTCTTGGTAGACCGTCGCGATTCCCGCGGCCTGAGCGTCGGCGGTGGAGCGGAACTGCCGCTCCTGCCCGTCGACGCGGATCGTCCCCTCGTCGATGCCGTAGACACCCGTCAGGGCCTTGATGAGGGTGGACTTTCCGGCGCCGTTCTCTCCCATGAGGGAGTGGACCTCGCCGGCGTAGAGCGTGAAGTCGACGCCGTCGAGCGCCTTCACACCGGGGAACTGGATGCTGATGCCGCGCATGGCGACGACGGCAGCACGTTCGGAAGTCATGTCCGACCGCTTTCTGAAGAGTCATGGGGTGTGCGGGGCCGGTCGGGGAGTCCGGCCCCGCACACCGGGGGAGGTTGCGTCGGGCGTCGGGGAACGCCGTCAGCGGGGGGGGTCTGGATCAGTAGGGGCGGCTGTCCAGGACCTTCTTGGCCTGCTCCTGGTCGAAGGCCTGGTCCTCGACGATGTAGCTCTTGTCGACGGACTCGCCGGCGACGACCTTCTTGACGACCTCAGCCGTCTTCTCACCCAGCAGCGGGTTGCACTCGACGATGTAGTTGAACTCGCCGTTCGCCAGGGCGGTCATGCCGTCCTTGACCGCGTCGATCGTGACGATCTTGATGTCGGTGCCGGGCTTGAGACCCGCGGCCTTGATGGCCTCGAGGGCACCGAGGCCCATGTCGTCGTTGTGCGCGAAGAGCACGTTGATCTGCGAGCCGTACTTCTGCAGGAAGCCCTCCATGACGGTCTTGCCGTCGGCGCGGGTGAAGTTACCGGTCTGCGAGTCGAGCACCTTGATGTCGGTGCCGGCGATCGCGGAGTCGAAGCCCGACGCGCGGTCGGTCGCGGCCGACGAACCGGTCGTGCCCTCGAGGACGACCAGGTTGGTGGGCGCGGAGCCGAAGTTGTCGGCGACCCACTTGCCCGCGGTCTCGCCCTCCTTCTTGAAGTCCAGGCCGATCCAGCTGGCGTAGAGGTCCTTCGAGGCCGAGACCGTGCGGTCTTCGAGGATGACCGGCATGTTGGCGTCCTTCGCCTCCTGCAGCACGTCGTCCCAACCGTCGGTGACGATGGGGGCGAGCACGATGGCGTCCACACCCTGGTTGATGAAGCTGCGCACCGCGGCGATCTGCGCCTCGGGCTTGTTGTCGGCCGCGTTGAAGACGAGGTTGAAGCCGTTGGCCTCGCTGAACGCCTCTTTCATGGACTCGGTGTTGGCGCTGCGCCAGCCGCTCTCGGAGCCGGTCTGAGCGAAACCGACCGTGATGACGCCGTCGCCACCGCCGTTGCCACCCGCCGCGGCACCGCCGCCGCCCGCGCAACCGGTCGCAGTCAGGGCCAGAGCGCCCAGGAGCGCGACTCCCGCGATGATCTTCTTCGCCTTCATGGTGAAACCTCCTCGTTTCGCCGGCCACTGTGCCGGGTCATGTGATGCAGCTCTCGGGTGAGCCGTTGATGAATGTTAGCGCTCACACGGCGAGTCCTGTCAAGGAGGACTTGGCAACGGAATGGTCACGACGAGGCGCGAGGAGGGTGATGTGAAGCCTCACAAAAATGAGAACTGTATGAGAAATATGGCCCTGCCCTGCCGTTTTGGCAAGAGCCGCCCTACGTTTCCGAGCAGCGACGACGCCGTCGCTCTTCCCGAAGGAGAAACCGATGACGGACATCCCCCGATCCCGCACCCGCTCGCTCCGCCGCCTCGTCCTGGCCGGAGCCTTCGCTCTGGCCGCGGCGCTGACCCCGGTGGTGGTGAACGCCGCCCCCGCCGAAGCAGCCGGGCGCCTCACGTACACGCTGTACGAAGAGGCATCCCCCACCGCCGACCAGGCCGACGCCTACGCGCGGATCCGCGCCGCGATGGACGCCGCCGTCGCGCGATACAACGAATTCAGCGACTTCGACCGGCACCTGAACGTCTACTACGTGCCGGGCGTACCCACCGCCGAGGCGAGCATCGACGGCACCATCCGCTTCGGCGAGAACCGCGGCTTCATGCAGGAGCGCACCGCGCTGCACGAGATCTCGCACACCGTCGGCAACGGCACCGCCGACGCCTGGTACGCGATGTGCCAGAACGGACAGTGGACGGGACCGAACGCGAAGGCCAAGCTCGCCGAATTCGACGGCGCCGGGGCCGTGCTCAACTGCGGCGGCTCGCACATCTGGCCCTACGGACTCAACTACGACGACGAGATGTCCGACGTCAACGCCGACCGCCACGTGCAGATCATTTGGGCGATGATCGCCGACGGTATGTTACAGCTCGCGACATGCGGGTCCGGTCCCTCGCGACCGGCCCGCATGTCGCGATGTTTCCTCGTCGGCGCCGCGACCGTGACGAGCGGCTAGCGTCGAAGGCATGACCTCGCTCCCCCACAACACCCCCGAGAGCACGCCCGCCATCGGCACCTCGGTCTCGGCGGACGACTTCAAGCGCGCTTTCCGGGGCCACCCGGGCGGCATCGCCGTGATCACCGCCTACGGCGAGCACGGCCCCGTCGCCCTCACGGCCTCGTCGGTCTCGTCGGTCAGTGCCGACCCGCCGCTGCTGATCTTCTCGGTCTCGGCCCTGTCGTCGGCGACGCCCACGATCATCGCGGCCGACACCATCGTGGTGCACCTGCTCGACGCCGAAGACATCGGTCTCGCACGCGCGGGTGCCACCAGCGGCCTGGACCGCTTCGCCGACACCTCGACGTGGTCGCGCCTGGCGACCGGCGAGCCGGTCTATCACGGTGTGCGAGCCTGGCTGCGTTGCAAGATCGTCAGCCGGATGGATGCCGGCGGCTCCACCGTCATCGCCGCGCAGGCGCTTCAGGTCGACGTCGAGCGCGACCTCGAACCCGGCGAGCCGGGGTCCGCCCTGGTCTACCACAACCGCTCCTGGCACCGCCTGGGCGAGCACTCGCGCCTCGACTGACGGGCCGCGGCGCCCGCTCGCGATCAGTGGGCGGCGGGGGCTCCTCGCCGCACCAGGCGCTGGATCCCCGTGACGACCGCGACGATGATCAGTCCGAGCACGAGGCCGAAGACCGCCGACATCGCCGTCTCGACGATCCACACGACGACGGGACCCGCCGCCTCGATCGCGTGCGTGACCAGGTGGACCACGTCGTAGGGACCGTGCCAGAACGTCTCGGCGAGGTTCTGCAGCACGAGGTGACCCCCCACCCACAGCATCGCGACGGTACCGACGATGCTGATGATGCGGAACACGGTTGGCATGGATGCCACGACCCGGGCCCCGAACCGGCGCACGCCGCGCGACTCGCTCTTCATGAAGCGCAGACCGATGTCGTCGATCTTGACCAGCAGGGCGACGGCGCCGTAGACGACGACCGTCATGGCCAGACCGATGACGAGCAGCGCGCCCAGCGTCATCCAGATCCCGAAGCCGGGATCCAGGCTCGTCAGAGCGATCAGCATGATCTCGGTGCTGAGGATGAGGTCTGTGCGCACCGCACCGAAGACCAGCTTCTTCTCGTCGCGCGGGGCGTCCTCGTCGTGCGCCTCGTGATGCACGCCGAACCACTCGAGCACCTTCTCGGCGCCCTCGAAGCACAGGAACCCACCGCCGATGATGAGCAGGAACGGCAGGACCCACGGGGCGAAGGCGGTCAGCAGCAGCGCGATCGGGATGATGATCACGTACTTGTTGATGATGCTGCCGAGCGCGATCTTCCACACCACGGGGAGCTCGCGCGCGGGCGTCAGCCCCTGCACGTACTGGGGCGTCACGGCCGCGTCGTCGATCACGACGCCGGCCGTCTTGGCGCTGGCGCGCATGGCGGCGCTGAGGATGTCATCGACGACGGCGAGCAGACCGACCGACATGCGTTCTTCTCCCGGGGACGAGGGTGCGGTCACGTGCGGGCCGCGCACTCGAGACTATCGGGCGCACGTCGACGCCGAGAGGGCATCGCGCGCGGGTCGCGGCATCCCTCCCTGTCGAGGCGGGACCGACCGTCGCTAGGGTGAAGCCAGCGCTGTGATCGAGTGAAGGGGATGCCATGTCGTTCATCACCCGCGGGTTCTCGGGCCGCCGCCGCGAGCGCGACCCGAGGCTGCCGCCCGGCCAGACGTCGGTGAGTGACTGGCCGGTGCTCTCGGCGGGCCCGACTCCGGCCGTCGCCGCGGACAGCTGGGAATTCGTCATCGGCACCGAGAACGGCGTGCACCAGTGGAGCCGCGCCGACCTCGAGGCCCTGGGCGTGGACGACATCACCGTCGACATCCACTGCGTCACCCACTGGACCCGGTTCGACATGCCGTGGCGCGGGGTGTCGCTGGACCGGCTGTTCGCCGAGGTCGAGACCGACCACCGGTACGCGATGGTGCACTCCTTCGGCGGGTACACCACGAACCTCGCTCTGGACGACCTGCTCGGTGGCAGGAGCTGGATCGCCTTCGAGGCCGACGGCGCTCCGCTCACCCCCGAGCACGGTGGACCCGCCCGACTGCTCGTGCCGCACCTGTACTTCTGGAAGAGCGCGAAGTGGGTGCAGGGCCTGGTCACCATGCCCGCCGACAAGCCCGGCTTCTGGGAGCAGAACGGCTACCACCTGCACGGCGACCCGTGGCGCGAGGAACGATACGGGTGAGCCGCCGGACGGCATCCTGGCACGCAGCGACCGTCGTCGGAACGCGACCCGAGACGACCACCGCCCGCCGGATCGAGTTGGACGTGCCCACCTGGCCCGGCAACGACGCGGGGGCGCACCTGGACGTGCGACTGACCGCGCCGGACGGCTATCAGGCGAGCCGGTCGTACTCGGTCGCCTCGTCGGGCGAGGGCACGCGGATCGTGCTCGCGGTGGACGAGGTGCCCGACGGCGAGGTGTCGCCCTTCCTCGTCCACGAGCTGCGCGGCGGAGACCGCCTCGAGGTGCACGGTCCGCTGGGGGCGTTCTTCGTGTGGACGCCGTCGGACGATCCCTCGCCCGTCCAGTTGATCGCGGGCGGCTCCGGGGTGGTCCCGCTGTTCGCGATGGCATCCGCGCACGTCGAGGCGGCGGACGCGACGGAGTTCCGCCTGCTGTACTCGGTGCGGTCCCCGGACGACGTGTTCTTCGCCGAGGAGCTGCCCGCGCTCGCGACCTCGATCGATCTCGACGTCGTCTACACCCGAGCGGCGCCGCGCGACTCCCCCGCCCCCGTGGGGCGACTGACTCCGGAGCGCCTGCGCGCTCTCACCCTTCCGCCCGAGCGTGCTCCGCGCGTCTACGTCTGCGGCCCCACCCCGTTCGTCGAGGCCGTCTCGCAGTGGTTGCTGGCGGACGGCCACAATCCGGCGCGCGTGCGCACCGAGAGGTTCGGAGGATCGTGATGGGCGTTCTCGACGGCAACGTCCTCGCCGGGCAGCTCGACGACCTCTTCGGAGGGGATGCCACGACCACGACCTCCGAGCGCGCGACCGTTCAGTAAGGTGTGGCTGACGTGTCGTGGGGGCACGCGGAACAGTGAGGACTCTCATGGTCGAGACCAGCCAGATTCTGTCGTGGACGTTGCAGCGCGAGATCGCGACACCGGATGACGTGCGCACGCTCCTGGTCGAGGGCGAGCAGGCCGTCGCGTCGTTCCAGACGTTTCGCGACTCTGCGACGTTCACGACCAAGCGCCTGATCGTCCGGGATGCCCAGGGGCTGACGGGGCGGAAGGTCGAGATCTACTCCCTGCCGTACTCGGCGATCGAGATGTGGTCTTCTGAGAACGCCGGTGGCCTGCTCGATCGGGATGCCGAGATCGAGCTGTGGACCAAGGTGGGACACATCAAGATCAAGGTCACCAAGGGTGCGGACATCCGGCGCCTGGACAGCCTCATCGCGTGGGCCGTCCTGCACAAGCACTAGCCCGACCCGTCCCGCGCGAGACGGCATCCTGCTGACACCTCGGTTGCAGGATGTCACCGGGTCATCGCGGAGATGCTGTCTCGACGAAGCCCGGAGAGGGAGACCCGGCGCCAGTGAGCGGAGCGGCGGAGGGCGGGTGAGGCGCCGTGCGGGACGCGAAAAGCCCCGGCGAACCGGGGCTTTTTCGGCGGAGACGGAGGGATTTGAACCCTCGGTCCCCTTACGGGGACTCCACCTTAGCAGGGTGGTGCACTAGGCCTGACTATGCGACGTCTCCAGGTGATCACGCTGTTCGCGCGAGCACACCGGTCCATACTAACCGGATGCCGCCCGGCATCCGAAACCGAGATCGGACGCCGGGCGGATCGTGTCAGCGGACGTTGCCGTTCGAGCAGGTGGCCTGGGCGGCGGTCTGACCGGCGATGCCGTCGGGCAGGACCACGGCGCCCGAGGTGGGGGCCGGGGTGGCCTGCGCGGACTCGGTCGGCGACGGGGCGGCCGTCTCGACCGGCGCGGGCGATTCGGACGGCGCCGGAGTGGCGCTCTCGTCGACGACCACGCCGTCGCCGTCACTGAGCTTGCCCGACAGTTCGAGCGGCTGGTTGGCGGCGAGCGCGGCCCACAGCGTGTCGGCGTCCTCGGTGTCGGGGACGACGCGGTTGGGGTTGTCGGGGTCGGTGTAGGTCGGGTACTGGATGAAGACGATCTCGCTGAAGGGGACGTCCTTGACCGCGGAGGCGATCTGCACGAGCGTCAGCGGGTTGGTCAGCGACGTCGACGGGTCGACGTTGCGCAGAGCGGTCGACGCGAGCTTGTAGAGCGTTGCGGGGTTCGACAGCACCTCTTGGCTCTTGAGCTTGTTCGCCAGGCGCGACATGTACTGCTGCTGGTTGGAGATGCGGCCGAGGTCGCCGCCGTCGCCGACGCCGTGACGGGTGCGGAGGAACTGCAGGGCGTCGAGTCCCTTCACCTGGCGGGTCCCGGCCGGCCAGTCGATGCCGGTGTAGGGGTCTTTGATGCCGTTCGCGATGCACACGTCGACGCCGCCGATCGCGTCGGTGATGTTGATGACGCCGCCGAAGCTCACCTTGGCGGCGAACGGGATCTCGAGACCGCTCAGCTCGGACACCGTCTGGACGACGCACGAGAGCCCGCCGTACATGAAGGCGCTGTTGATCTGCTGCTTGCGCATCGCGGAGTGCTCGACGCCGTCGGCATCCGTGCACGAGGGGATCGGAGCCATCAGGTCGCGCGGGAACGAGATGACCGTGACCCGACGCGGAGCGTCGGAGATGTGCACGAGCATGTTGACGTCGTTGAGGTTGCCCTCGGAGTCGGGACCCGAGCACCGGTCGCCGAAGTACTGGGCGAAGTCGGGTTCGCACTCATCGGTACCCACGAGCAGCATGTTCACCCCGCCCTTGAGCTCGCCCAGGTCGGGCGGGACGGCGGGCTGACCCTTGAGCTCGACGGCGTCGGCGGTGAAGCTGCGCGTCAGGTCGGCGGCGGCGTAGGCCAGGACGGTCCCGCCCGAGACCAGCACGACCGCCAGGAGGATCGCGACGCCGCGCATCAGTTGAGCGACGGGCCCGGGCGAAGTCAACCGCCCGTGACGTGCGACCGTGCGTTGACGGCGCGGGGTGATGTTCTTTCTCACTCGGGTCCTTCCGTGACGGATGCCGCCGGCCCGGCGACGCGTCGACCCGTGCGGCGAGGCCCGAGGTCGGAGCCATACTAGGGATCCCGTGCTGTGAATGCTGTGAAGATCGGGCGTTTCACCCGGCGTGACCCCCGTGTGGACGATCGCTTCGGTAGCGATTCAGCGACGGTAGGCGTCACGCCGATGGCTGATGGACACGATCTCGATCACGAGTCTGCGTTCGACGATCCGGTACAGAACTCGGTACTCTCCCCGCCGCGCCGAGAACAGCGGCGCCAGGGGTTCCCGGAGGGGTTTACCCACCCGGTACGGGCTCTGCGCGAGCGCGCCCACGATGAACTCGAAGGCGGCCGCAGCCACTTTCTCGGGAAGCTCGGACTCGAGGGCGCGTCGAGCCGCCCTCGTGAAGACGACCTCGTAACCGTCCGTCACGAGGACAGGCGCCCACGAGCGATCATCGCGGCGCGGACGTCGTCGACGCTCGAGACCTGCGACGACTCGAGGTCGGCAAGCCCTTCACGGAGCGCTTCGACCTCGTCGGGTCTGCTCAGCACGTCCACGGTCTCGAGGAGAGAGTCGTAGTCATCGGCGCTCAGCAGCACGGCCACTCGGTCGCCGTTGCGGGTGACATCGAATCGCTCGTGCGTCGTCACGGCGGAGTCGATGAGCTTGGACAGGTTGGCGCGAGCGTCCGCGAGAGAAAGCGTCGTCATGTACATAATTCTAGCGTCACCCGTTCGCGGCACTCTGGCGCATCAGCGAGAGAAGCCGATGGAGTCGCCCGCCTGCTCCGGCTCTCTCGGAAGCCCGCCCACGAGTGATCGACGCTGCCGTCACTCGCCGACGCCGACGACGTATCGAGGCGGCGCGCAGTCCGTCCACAGACGAAAACCCCGCCCGAACTCTCGTTCGGGCGGGGTTCGGCTGACGCCCATCGGCGGAGGGTGTGGGATTCGAACCCACGGGACATTGCTGCCCACTGGTTTTCAAGACCAGGTCCATCGGCCGCTCGGACAACCCTCCCGGACGCCCCGAGTCTACCCAGGGTGTCGGGCGCCCTCGTCCAGGCCCCGGGCGAGATCGTCGCCGGCGGATAGCGTCGAGACATGGCCACGATCGCGCGCAGCCCCTTGGCATCCCTCTTCCTCCGTCTGGGCAGTCAGGTGTGGGTGCGCGCCGCGCTGTTCACCCTGATCGCCATCGTGGTCGCCCTCGCGGCGCGGTTCGTCGGCCCGCTGCTGCCGTTCTCGTTCCGGTTCGGTCTGGCCGACGGCGCCGTCGACGAGCTGCTGCAGATCATCGCCACCGCCATGCTCACCGTCAGCACGTTCTCGGTGACGGCGATGGTCACGGCCTTCTCGTCGGCGACGACGACCGCCACCCCGCGGTCCACGCCCCTGCTGATCGCCGACCCGACGTCGCAGAACGCCGTGTCGACCTTCGTCGGCGCGTTCGCCTTCTCGCTCGTCGGCATCGTCGCCCTGTCGACTGGGTACTACGAGAGCCAGGGGCGCACGATCCTGTTCGTCGCGACGCTCGTCATCATCGCGATCGTCGTCGTCACCCTGCTGCGCTGGATCTCGCACCTGTCGACCTTCGGACGCATGGCCGACGTCATCGACCGGGTCGAGAAAGCCGCCACCGTCTCGCTCGAGACGCACGCGACGCACCCGACCCTGCAGGCGCACGCCGCCGTCGAAGTTCCCCGCGGCGCGGTCGCCGTACACGCCGACGAGGTCGGCTACGTCACGCACGTCGACGTCGCCGGACTCGACCGCCTCGCCCGGCAGCACGACGTCGAGGTGCACGTGCGGGCCACCCCCGGGCGTATTGCCGACGCACGCGTCCCCCTGGCGTTCATCGACGGCTCGGGCGACGACGACGTGCGGGCGGCGGTGCGGCGGGCGTTCCGCATCGAGCACCACCGCACCTACGAGCAGGACCCGCGCTTCGGCGTCATCGCCCTGACCGAGATCGGCAGCCGGGCGCTGTCGGCGGCGACGAACGACCCCGGCACCGCGATCGAGGTGATCGCCGCTCTGCAGCGCGTCTTCTCGCGCGCGCTCGCCCTGCGCCCCGATGCCGACGTCGCCCACGAGAGGGTGTACGTGCCGGCCCCGCGGCTGGTCGACCTGGTCGACGACGCGTTCCGCCCCCTCGCGCGCGACGGAGCGGCGGACGTCGAGGTGCAGGTGCGCCTGCAGAAGTGCCTCGCGTCGCTCGCGGCATCCGCTCCCCACCAGCGCGAGGTGTTCGCGGACGCCGCACGGGCCGCGGAGCAGAGGGCGCGGGGCGCCCTGGATCGGGCGGACCGACGGACGCTGCGTCGGGCGATGCGCGGAGCCTGGACCGTCTGATCAGAGGGCGCGGAGCACCGCGGCGACGCCGCCCTCGGTGACCGAGAGACCCACCTCGCCCGCTGCCGCGTGCACCTCGGGCGGACCCTGGTGCATCGCGATCGCGCGACCGCCGTTGCGGACGGCCCACTGCATCATCTCGATGTCGTTGCGACCGTCACCCATGACCAGCACCCGGTCGGGCGAGATGCCCAGCCAGCCGCGCACGAGCTCGAGCGCGGTGGACTTGTCGACGCCCTTCGGCGCGATGTCGAGCCACGCCGTCCAGCCGATCGCGTACGAGACCTGCGTCAGACCGATGCGCTCGACGAGCTCGAGGAAGTCCCTGTCGGTCTGCTCGGGCGCGACCACGACGACGCGGCAGACGGGCTGCGCCGACAGCTCGGCGAACGTGACCCGGTCGGCCTGCTCGAGGTTCCAGTCGTCGAGGTAGTCGGTGAACAGCCTCTTGCCGTCGGGCAGCTCGACCAGGAAGTGCGCATCCGGCAGGTGCTCGCCGAGCAGCGTCAGCACCTCGGTCGGGTCGAACGTCTCGACGTGGGCGCGCACGTATTCGCCGTCGTCGCCCCGACGCCGCATCACGATGGCCCCGTTCGAGCACACCGCGTATTCGGGACGGATGCCGAGCCGGTCCATGATCGGGTGGGTGCTGTCCCAGCTGCGGCCGGTGGCGAGCATCACCTCGTGACCCGCCGCCTGCGCGCCGGCCACCGCCTCGACGACGCCGGGGCTCAGGGTGTCGTCCTCGAGCAGCACCGTGCCGTCGATGTCGAGCGCGATGAGCATGCGCCCCACGGGGGCGTCGTCGGCCAGCGAGGCGACGACGTCGGCCGCCTCCTGCTTCGGCGCGCTCTCGACGTCACCGGTTTCGGGAAGGGCGGCCTCGCGGGTCACGCGATGGGCTCCATGACCTCGAGCCCGCCGAGGTACGGACGCAGCACCTCGGGCACCGTCACCGACCCGTCGGCGCGCTGGTGCGTCTCGAGCAAGGCCACGATCCAGCGCGTCGTGGCGAGGGTGCCGTTCAGCGTCGCGACCGGCTGCGTCTTGCCGCCGTCCGCCGGGCGGAACCGCGTCTCGAGACGGCGCGCCTGGTAGGTCGTGCAGTTCGAGGTGCTGGTCAACTCGCGGTAGGAGTCCTGCGTGGGGACCCACGCCTCGATGTCGAACTTGCGCGCCGCGCTCGAACCGAGGTCGCCGGCGGCGACGTCGATGACCCGGTACGCCAGGCCGAGGTCCTGCAGCATGCCCTCTTGCATGGCGACGAGACGATCGTGCTCGGCCTCGGCATCCGCGGGATCGGTGTAGACGAACATCTCGAGCTTGTTGAACTGGTGCACGCGGATGATGCCGCGGGTGTCCTTGCCGTACGAGCCGGCCTCGCTGCGGTAGCAGGTCGACCACCCGGCGTAGCGCTTCGCGCCGCGCTCCAGGTCGAGGATCTCGTCCATGTGGTAGCCGGCGAGGGGGACCTCGCTGGTGCCCACGAGGTACAGGTCCTCTTTGTCGAGGTGGTAGACCTCGTCGGCGTGCTGGCCGAGGAATCCGGTGCCCCGCATGACCTCGGGGCGCACGAGCGTCGGCGGGATCATCGGGGTGAACCCGGCCTGCAGGGCCCGGTCGAGGGCGAGGGTCATGAGCGCGAGCTCGAGCCGCGCGCCGATCCCGGTGAGGAAGTAGAAGCGGCTGCCCGACACCTTCGTGCCGCGTTCCATGTCGATCGCGCCGAGCAGCTCGCCGATCTCGAGGTGGTCGCGCGGGGTGAAGTCGTAGGTCGGGATCTCGCCGTGCGTGCGGAGCGTGACGAAGTCCGCCTCGCCGCCGGCCGGAACGCCCTCGAGCACGATGTTCTCGATCTTCGACAGCGCCGCGTCGGCGGCGGCCTCGGCCTCGGCCACCGCGTGCTGGGCGGCCTTGACCTGCTCGCTGAGCTGCTTGGCCTCGGCGACCAGCGCGGCCTTCTCGTCCTTGGGCGCCTGGGCGACGCGCTTGCCGTGCGCGTTCTGCGACGCGCGGAGCTCTTCGAAGGCGGTGATGGCGGCGCGGCGGTCGCGGTCGGCGGCGAGGGCCTCGTCCACCGAATCCGGCGACTCCCCGCGGGCGATCTGGGAGCGCTTCACGAGCTCGGGATCTTCACGCAGCAGAGTCAGGTCGATCACGCGTCCATCCTATGGTCGGGTCGGCGCGTGTCCGCCGCCGTGGCCCGGTCCGTGCCGCGGGGCCGTGGATCGGCGCGGCCTCGACGCGCGCGCCGTCGAGCCGACCGAGAAGGTGGATGCCGGCATCCCGAACATCCGGACCCCGGCAGCTGCGATGCTCGCCGTCAACCCCTCGTCGCAGACCGGTCGGCGCGCGGGACGCGGTCCTATGGTGGATGCCATGGCCGCCCCTGACGAGCCGCGTGACGACGCGGAGTCCCCCGAAACCGTCCCCGCCGATGCCCCCGCTGAGGTGAAGGCGGACGCCGCCGCGGCTGACGGATCGCACGACGACTTCCACGCCGCGCGCCTCGGCGACGATGCGGGCGACCGCCCGCGTAAGGACGTCCCCCACCCCAAGGACGCCGCTGAGCCCGACGACGTCATCCATCAGCCCGAGGACGTCGACCCGGATTCGTCCGAGGAGCTCCCCGGCAAGGCGCAGCGCGTCGACGCCGAGGGCGGCGAGAAGCCGATGGACGCCGAACCCGCGCAGAACAAGCGCGCGGCCCTCGTCTACAACCCCACCAAGGTCGAACCCGAGGAGCTGCGCGGCCGCGTCGCCGAGCTGTCGAAGGACGCCGGCTGGGCCGAGCCCCTCTTCTACGAGACGACCGTCGACGATCTGGGCGACGACGCCACCCGCGCCGCGCTGGACGAGAAAGTGGATGCCGTGCTCGTGGCCGGCGGCGACGGCACCGTCCGCGCGGTCGCCGAGGCCCTGACCTCCACGGGTGTTCCGCTCACGATCCTGCCCAGCGGCACGGGCAACCTGCTCGCGCGCAACCTCTACCTGCCCCTCGACGACACCGACACGATGATCCGCGCGACCTTCGAGGGCGACGTCCACTCGATCGACACGGGACTCGCCCGCATCCGCCGCGCCGACGGCGAGATCGAGGAGCACGGCTTCTCGGTCATGGCCGGCATGGGGCTGGACGCGGCAATGATCCAGAACACCCGCGACGACCTCAAGAAGCAGGTCGGCTGGGTCGCGTACGTCGACGGCGCCGCCCGCTCCCTCGTCAACGCGAAGCCGTTCCGCGTGATGTACCAGTTGAACGGTCACCGCCTGCACTCCGCGAAGGTGCAGAGCGTGCTCTTCGCGAACTGCGGTGCCCTGCAGGGCGGTGTCGCCCTGATCCCCGACGCCTCGATCGCCGACGGTCGCCTCGACGTGGCCGTCCTGCAGCCGACCGGAGTGCTGGGCTGGCTCGGCGTGTGGCGGAGCATCGTGTGGGACAACTCGGTGCTGCGCAAGTTCCGCGCCGGTCGTCGCGTGCTCGAGCGCCGCAAGGACTCGTCGGTGCGGTACCTGCGGGGCACGGGCATCGAGCTCGCCACCTCGCCGGCGCAGCCGATCGAGCTCGACGGCGACGAGTTCGGAGAGGCGACCCGCATCTACACCAGCATCATCGCGGGCGGTCTGATCGTGGCGCTGCCGAAAGGTCACGACACCTCGTCCATCTGACGTTCGGCGTCGGGGGCCGGACGGCGGACGGCGGACGTCGGACGGCGCCGCGAGACCGTGCGCCCTCGTCCAGACCGTAGGCACTGGTCGACGAACGGGCACGGTTTCGCAATAGGGGTGCGGTCTGGCCTCGGATGCGCGGGCGCGGCGGCGCCGGGCGCGGCGGCGCCGGCCGGGGCGGGTGTCAAGCCCGGAGGACGGGATGCCGCGGTGGATAGCGTCGGGGAATGGCTTCGCCCTCGATCGTGTGGTTCCGTGACGACCTCCGCCTGACCGACCATCCGGCCCTGCGCGCCGCGCTCGACCGCGACGAACCCATCGTCGCGCTCTACGTGCTCGACGAGGAGTCCGACGGCGTCCGTCAGATCGGCGGAGCCGCCCGGTGGTGGCTCGACGGCTCACTCGGCTCGCTCGGCGAGCGCCTCGCCGAGCGCGGTTCGTCGCTCGTCCTGCGACGCGGGAAGGCGTCCGAGGTCGTCCCCGCCGTCGCCGATGAGATCGGCGCGGGCGCGGTCTTCTGGAACCGCCGGTACGGCGGGGTCGAGCGCGAGATCGACGCCACGATCAAAGAGAAGCTGCGCGCCGACGGGCTGACCGTGGCCTCGTTCGCGGCGAACCTGCTGTACGAGCCCTGGACCGTTCGCACGCAGAGCGACAAGCCCTACGGCGTCTACAGCCCGTTCTCGCGCGCCGTGCAGAAGCTGCCCGCGCCGCGACCGCCGCTGCCCGAGGCGCGCAAGGTGCCGGGGCTGTCGGCATCCATCGACTCCGACGACCTGTCGTCGTGGGGCCTGCTGCCCACGGAACCCGACTGGGCCGGCGGCCTGCGCGAGACGTGGGAGCCCGGAGAGCCCGCCGCGAAGGCGCGCATGAGGGAGTTCCTCGACGACGACCTCGGTGACTACTCGACCTCCCGCGACGAGTTCGCCGGTGGTGCGACGTCGAACCTGTCGCCCCGCCTGCGCTGGGGCGAGCTGAGTCCGTACCAGGTGTGGCACGAGACGCTGGAGCACAAGGGTTCGGGGACGCACGCGAAGAGCGCGGCGGGATTCCTGTCCGAGATCGTCTGGCGCGAGTTCGCCTGGCACGTGACGTTCCACGCCCCGGACATCGCGACGAAGAACTGGCGTCGCGAGTACGACGCCTTCCCCTGGCCGACGCTGAACCGCTCCCACCTCGAGAAATGGCAGCGGGGCGAGACCGGCGTCGCCGTCGTGGATGCCGGGATGCGTCAGCTCTGGAAGACCGGCGTCATGCACAACCGGGTGCGCATGGTCACGGCATCCTTCCTCATCAAGAACCTGCTGATCGACTGGCGCCACGGCGAGCAGTGGTTCTGGGACTGCCTGGTCGACGCGGACGCGGCGAGCAATCCGTTCAACTGGCAGTGGGTCGCCGGATCGGGAGCGGATGCCGCACCCTACTTCCGCGTGTTCAACCCTGAGACGCAGCGCAAGAAGTTCGATCCGCGCGACGCGTACGTGAGGGAGTGGGCACCGGAGCACCTCGGTGACAACCCGCCGGAGCCGATGGTCGATCTGGGAGAGACGCGCAAGCGCGCCCTCGACGCGTACTCGCACGTCCGTCACGGGGGCTGAGCTCGCGGGCACGCGAAAGGGGCGCCACCTCGCGGTGACGCCCCTGTCGACGGATGTCAGTTGACGCGCGCCTCGTCGGCGGTGTCCTCGTCGTCGTCGCCCGGGATGAAGACGTCGACCACGGTCACGTTGATCTCGGCGACCTTCATGCCCACGAGGTCGGTGATCGCCTCGTGAACGGCCTTGCGGACGTTGCCGGCCACGCGCTGGAGCTGCTCGGGGTAGTCGACCTGGATGGCGATGTCGGCGGCGACCTCGGTCTCGCCGACCTCGACGCTCACGCCCTGGGCGTAGTCCTTCGAGCCCACGGCCTGGCGGATGTTGCCGATGACGCGGGCCGCGCCGCCGCCGAGGGCGTGCACGCCGGGAACCTCGGCCGCGGCGATGCCGGCGACCTTGGCGACGACGGCGTCGACGATGACGGTCGAGCCGCCGTCCTTCGTGGTGGGGGTGCCGGTGGTGATGGTGTTCTCAGCCATGTGCGCTTCCTTCCGTCGTACCGGGACCGTGTGTCCCGCGATGTCATAGATGAGACGCGGGCCGGCACCGATTCGTCACGCGGTTTTCCTGAGAGGAACCTGGGGATGGATGCCGCGCCCTCAGCCGTCGTACCAGACGCCGGCCGCGGAGTCGGGTTCGACGTCCGGACCCTGGTCGGTCGTCGCATCCTCGCCCCACAGCACGACGCGCGTGTGCGCACTGAAGAGGACCCGCACCTCGCGACCGCCGGTCACCGTGAATCGCTCGAACCGCCCACCGTCGTGGACCGCCGTCTCGATGCGGCGCTCGAGGTCGGCGACGTCCTGCCCGGGCGCGAGGGCGAACGTCGCATCGTCCACGGCCATCATCGTGCGTGCTTCGGTCCCCAATCCGTTCATGCGCGGCACGATAAGAACCCCGCCGCCTCCCGGTCACGGGGGTTGCGCTCCCCGCCCGAAGGAATACGCGCGGGGCCGCGGCGGTTGCAGACCTGGTGAACGACGCGATCCCCTCCCTCTCCGTTCTCGACCTCGTGCCCGTGCGACACGGGCAGACCAGCGCCCAGGCGGTGAGCGCGGCCCTCGACCTGGTCGAGCGCGCCGACCGCCTCGGTTACCGCCGCTACTGGTTCGCCGAGCACCACAACATGCCCTCGGTGGCGTCCACCACTCCCCCGGTCCTCATCGCCGCCGCCGCGGCGCGCACGAGCCGCATCCGCGTGGGGTCGGGCGGGGTCATGCTGCCCAACCACTCGCCGTTGATCGTCGCCGAGCAGTTCGCCGCCCTCGAGGCCCTGGCCCCCGGTCGCATCGACCTGGGCATCGGCCGCGCCCCCGGCAGCGACCCGGTCATCACGCAACTGCTCAATCGCTCCGGCACGACCAGCGACGTCTCGCGGTTCCCCGACCACGTCACCGACATCATGGCGCTGACCTCGCCCGAGGGCGCGACCGTCCGTTTCACCTCGGGCACCGAGTACCAGGTGAAGGCGACGCCGTCGGCATCCGGGATGCCGCAGGTGTGGCTGCTCGGGTCGAGCGACTACTCCGCGCAGCTCGCCGCGAGCTTCGGTCTGCCCTACGTCTTCGCCAACCACTTCGCCGGTGAAGGCCTCGACCGCGCGCTGCACCTCTACCGCGACCAGTTCGTCGCCAACGAGAGCGGCGAGGGTCCCCGCACCTTCGTGACCGCCAACGTCGTCGCCGCCCCCACCGCCGAAGAGGCCGAGGAGCGAGCCCTTCCGCAGCTGCGCATGATGGCGCGCCTTCGCACCAACCGTCCCCTCGTGCCGCTCGAGACGATCGAGCAGGCCCAGGCCGACCCGTTCGACGCGATGGCCGAGTCGATCATGGCGTCCACGCGGCAGAAGTGGTTCGTCGGGACGGGCCCGGACGTGCAGGGTCAGCTCGCCGCTTTCGCCGCGCAGCACGGCGTCGACGAGATCATGGTGTCGCCGGTGGCGGGCGCCTACGACGGCGAGGGAGCGGACGGACGCATTCAGACGCTCGAGCTGATCGCAGAGCAGGCGGCCGTCGCGGCCTGAGAGGGGTGGGCGGGTGCGGGTGCCCGCCCACGGTCGCCGCGGCGTCCGAGGGTCAGGCCTCGGGCTCGCCGCTCAGCAGACCCCGCAGCCAGTCGCGTGCCTCGACGAACACGTCGTCGCTGTAGCGCTGCGGGTACCGGACGATCGCGCGGTCCGCGCGCGCGTAGGAGCCGAGGAAGATGACCTTCGGGCTGAAGCGCCGAAGGCCCAGGAGCGCGTCGGCCATGCGCTCGTCGTGCACGTGTCCGTCGGCGTCGATCACGAAGCGGTAGCGCCCGAGGGCGTCGCCGATGGGGCGGGATGCCAACAGGCTCAGGTTGATGCCCCGGGTGGCGAACTGCTCGAGCAGCTCCAGCAGGGCGCCCGGGTGGTCCTCGGGCAGCTCGACGATGAGCGAGGTCTTGTCTGCTCCGGTCGGGGGCGCCGGCGCGACCGTGCGGCTGACCAGCACGAAGCGCGTCACGGCGTTGGGGTTGTCGCCGATGTTCTCGGCCAGCACGCTCAGGTCGTGGTGCGCGACGATCCCGGGGGCGGCGACCGCCGCGTCGGCGGCGCTCGTGCCGTCCAGCACTCCGAGCGCGCTCGCGACGTTGCTCTCGGCCGGCAGGTGCGCGTGGGCGGGCAGGTTCTTGCTCAGCCAGCCCAGGCACTGTCCGTAGGCGACCGGGTGCGCGGCGACGAGCGAGACGTCGTCGAGGGTGGCTCCGGGCCGCCCGACGAGCACGAAGTTCACGGGGACGAGGTATTCGCCCACGATGCGCAGTCCCGGCACGGTCGCCAGGGCATCCTGCGCCGTCGAGACCCCGCCGTCGACGGAGTTCTCGATCGCGATCATCGCGGCATCCGATCGTCCCTCGACGACGTCGGCCAGCGCTTCGCCGACATTGCGCACCGGGCGCCAGATCTGGTCGCGCGCCTCGGGCACCTGCGCGAGGGCCGCCTCGGTGAACGTCCCGGCCGGGCCCAGGTAGCTGTAGGTACGACGGGCGGGCACGGTCTCTGTGTCGGGCAGCACGGCGACCAGCCTAGACCGGGGTGTGCGCTTCGGCCTCCGCGACCGCGGGACGACGCCGCGCGCGCGGCGCCATCGTCGTCACCAGCACGCCGCCCACCAGCAGGAGTCCCCCGAGGATCTCGGCCGGCGCCGGGATCTGGCCGAGCAGCAGAACCGCGGCGATCATCGCCACCACGGGCGCGAGCAGCACCCACGGGACTACGGCCGCCGAGGGATTGCGGGCGAGCAGGCCGTTGAAGATCGCGTACCCCGCGAGGGTGCACAGTCCGGCCGTGTACACCGTCGACAGCACGGCCGACCAGCCGAACGCGGCGAGCCCCGCGCCGATCGCGGCGGGACCGTCGACGGCGAACGCGAGGGCGAGCGCCGGGACGGGGACGACGAGCGCCGACCAGACCGTGAGCGAGAGCGCACCCAGCGGCCCCGGGCCCGCGACGACGCCGGCCCGCCGGGACACGACGTTGCCCACCGCCCACGACAGCGCCGCGGCGAGCGCGAGCACCACCGCCAGCGCGGGGGCGTTCCCCCCGCGACCGGCGGCGACCACCGCGAGGCCGGCCACTCCGATCGCGACGCCCACGCTCTGCCCCGCGGTGGGCCGCTCGCGCAGCACGCCCGCGGCGATGACGACCGTGAACACCGCCTGCGCCTGCAGCAGCAGTGCCGCCAACCCCGGCTGCAGCCCCAGCGCCAGCGCGGTGTAGAGCAGTCCGAACTGCCCCAGGCTCATGAAGAGCCCCACTCCCACGACGGTGCGCCAGGACGCCACGGGCCGCGGCACGATCACGACGAAGACCGCGACGACGGCGAAGCGGATCGCGACGAACAGCAGCGGCGGGATGCCGGCCATCCCCCACTCGATGACGAGGAAGTTGAAGCCCCAGGCGGCGGCCACCCCGGCGGCCAGCATCATGTCGCGTCTGCTCACGGACCCAGTCCAGCGGCATCCGTTGTGAAGCACCAGCGACCGTTTCTTCACGAAAAACGGTAGCATCGCTGCATGATCGATCTGGATGCCGTCCGATCGCTGCGCACGGTCGCCCGCGAGGGGAGCGTGTCGGCGGCCGCCTCGGCCCTGGGCTTCACCCCCTCCGCCGTGTCGCAGCAGATCAAGCGCCTCGAACGCGAGACCGGCGTGACCCTCCTCGAGCGCGTCGGCCGTGGCGTCGCCCTCACCGACGCCGGGACGCACCTCGTCGTGGGCTCGACGCCGATCCTCGCCGAGCTCGAGAAGCTGCGCGCCGACCTGCAGGCCGACGGCTCGCCCCGCGGTGCGGTCGCCGGCGACCTGCGGGTCGCAGCCTTCTCGACGGTGGTACGGGGGATGCTGGCGCCCCTGCTGGTCGACCTCGCCGCCGCGCATCCCGACCTGCGCCTCCTCGTACGCGAGAGCGAGCCGTGGGAGACGGTCGCGCTCGTGGCCTCCGGCCAGCGCGATCTCGGGATCGCACACCAGTGGGGCGGAGTGGCCCTCGCGATCCCCGAGAACCTCGTCGTCACGCCCCTGTTCACCGACGTCGCCGACGTCATCGTCCACCGGAACCACCGCCTCGCCGACCGCGAGGTCGTGCACCCCGCCGACCTCGCCGACGAGGCCTGGGTCGCGACCTTCGAGACCACCATCTGCCGGCAGTGGCTGCGACGACTGTTCGACGGCATCCGCAATGCACCCCGCGTGGTCTACGAATCCATGGAGTTCGAGAACCACCTCGAGCTCGCGCGCACCGGGGCCGTCGTGGCGCTCGTGCCGCGGCTCGGACGCGCCGCCCTCGGCGACGACCTGGTCGCGATCCCCACCGCGGCACCGGCCTCCACCCGCGACGTCGTCGCCGTGCACCGGCGCTCGCAGGCCGATTCGCCCGCGCTGCGGGTCGCGCTCGAGGCCCTGATCGCCGCGGGACGCGGCCGCCCGCGCTGAGCGCTTCCCCGCCCGGGGGCCTACTCACGGGCCCAGCGGAGCCGTCCGCGACGACGGATTCGCCCAGAATGCGTCACGGCGTGTGCGCATGTCGGGGACAGCGGGCAGACTGGGCGCATGAGCAGTCGCGCAGGACAGCCCGCCGAGGCATCCGATCTCATCGACATCGACGAACTGATCGCCGCTTACTACGACCGCAAACCGGATGCCACGGTGCCCGAGCAGCGCGTCGCCTTCGGCACCAGCGGCCACCGTGGATCGTCGCTGAGCACCAGCTTCAACGAGGACCACATCCTCGCGACCACCCAGGCGATCGTGGACTACCGCGCCGCGCAGGGCATCACCGGCCCCCTCTTCCTCGGCCGCGACACCCACGGTCTGTCGCTGCCGGCTGAGCGCAGCGCGATCGAGGTTCTCGTCGCCAACGGCGTCGACGTGCGCGTGGACGCCCGCGACTCGTGGGTGCCGACCCCCGCGCTCAGCCACGCGATCCTCACCTACAACCGCGACCGTGCCGCCGACGACGCGGGCCGCTCGGACGGCATCGTCGTGACCCCCTCGCACAACCCGCCCCGCGACGGCGGATTCAAGTACAACCCCCCGCACGGCGGCCCCGCCGACACCGACGCGACCGGCTGGATCGCCGACCGCGCCAATGCGCTGATCGCCGCCGGGCTCGAGGGCGTGCAGCGCACCCCGCACGCCGACATCGACCTCGAGAGCCTGGGCCAGTACGACTTCCGCGACGCGTACGTGCGGGATCTGGCATCCATCATCGACGTGGACGCGATCAAGAACGCCGGCGTGCGCATCGGCGCCGACCCGCTGGGTGGCGCATCGGTCGAGTATTGGGCGCTCATCGCCGAGGTCTACGGCCTCGACCTCACGGTCGTGAACCCCGAGGTCGACCCGACGTGGAAGTTCATGACGCTCGACTGGGACGAGAAGATCCGCATGGATCCCTCGTCCCCCTCGGCCATGGCCTCGCTCGTCGCCGCGCGCGACGAGTACGACATCCTCACGGGCAACGACGCCGACGCGGACCGCCACGGCATCGTCACGCCCGACGCGGGTCTGATGAACCCCAACCACTACCTGGCCGTCGCGATCGACTACCTCTTCTCGCACCGCGACGGATGGCCGACGGATGCCGCCGTGGGCAAGACCCTCGTGTCGTCGATGATCATCGACCGCGTCGCCGCCTCGCTCGGCAAGACGCTCCTCGAGGTGCCGGTCGGCTTCAAGTGGTTCGTCCCCGGCCTGCTCGACGGATCCGTCGCCTTCGGCGGCGAGGAGTCCGCCGGAGCGTCGTTCCTGCGCAAGGACGGCACCGTCTGGACCACCGACAAGGACGGCATCCTGCTCTGCCTGCTCGCCGCCGAGATCCTCGCCGTCACCGGCAAGACGCCCTCGCAGCGCTACGCCGAGCTCGAGGCGGAGTTCGGCGCGTCGGCGTACCAGCGGGTCGACGCCCCGGCCTCGCCCGCGCAGAAGTCGGCCCTGTCCAAGCTGTCTCCGGATGCCGTCTCGGCCACCGAGCTGGCGGGTGAGCCCATCACGGCCAAGCTGTCGCACGCGCCGGGCAACGGCGCCGCGATCGGCGGCCTCAAGGTGCAGACCGAGTCGGCGTGGTTCGCCGCCCGACCCTCGGGCACCGAGGACGTCTACAAGCTGTACGCGGAGTCGCTGCGCGGCGAGGACCACCTGCGCGAGGTGCAGGAAGAGGCGCGGGCCGTCGTTTCGGCCGCCCTCGGCCAGGCCTGACGTACGGTCTTCTCAGCGGCGTCGCCCCTCGCGGGCGGCGCCGCTTTCGCGTGCGCCCGCGGCGCGCGCGGAGTGCGGGGGCGCGGGGGTGCGCGGGGCGCGGGGGTGCGGGGGGGGGCGCGGGGGTGCGGGGCGCCGGGGGCGCCGGGGATGCCGGGGGCCCGGGGTCGCGACGGCGCGGGCGCGCGCGGGTCGGTGCTCGCCGATAAACGCCGATCCGTGCGAAACATGCGGCAACGCCGCGTGTGTGAGCACGGAGGGCGTTTATCGGCGAGAGGGCAGCGGACCTCCGCCGCGCAGGAACCCCGCGGCGCGCGCGCCCGACCGTCCCGCCCGCCACGCCGATAAACGCCGATCCGTGCGAAACACGCGGTGACGCCGCGTGTTTCAGCACTGAGGGCGTTTATCGGCGAGGGGGGGCGGGGATGCCGCGGCCCCGACGCTCCGCAGAACGTCGGGGCCGTGGCATCCGGGCCGGATCGGGGATCAGGCGGGGGCGAAGGTCTTCGCGTCGATGACGAAGCGGTAGCGCACGTCGCTCTTCAGCACGCGCTCGTAGGCCTCGTTGATCTGGTCGGCCGAGATGAGCTCGGTCTCGGGCGCGATGCCGTTCTCGGCGCAGAAGTCGAGCATCTCCTGGGTCTCGCGGATGCCGCCGATCGACGAACCCGCGAAGGAACGACGGTTGGTGAACAGCGTGAAGACCTGGATGGGCAGCGGCTCCGGCGGGGCGCCGACGTTGACCATTGTGCCGTTCAGCGCCAGCAGACCCAGGTACTGCTTGAGGTCGAGCGGCGCGCTGACGGTGTTGATGATGAGGTCGAAGTGCTTCTTCAGCTTGTCGAAGGTCTCGTCGTCCTTCGTCGCGTAGTAGTGGTCGGCGCCCATCTTCAGGCCGTCGTCCTTCTTGCTCAGCGTCTGCGAGAGCACGGTGACCTCGGCGCCCATGGCGTGGGCGATCTTGACGGCCATGTGGCCGAGACCGCCGAGGCCGACGACCGCGACCTTCTTGCCGGGGCCGGCGTTCCAGTGGTTCAGCGGCGAGTAGGTCGTGATGCCGGCGCACAGCAGCGGCGCGGCCTTCTCGTAGGGGATCGACTCGGGCACGCGCAGCACGAAGTGCTCGTCGACGACGATCTTCTCGCTGTAGCCGCCCTGCGTGATCGTGCCGTCGACGTCCTTGGCGCCGTACGTGCCGATGTTGCCCTTCTCGCAGTACTGCTCCTCGCCCGCGAGGCAGTTCTCGCACTCGCGGCACGAGTTGACCATGCAGCCGACGCCGACGCGGTCGCCGACCTTGTGGCTGGTGACCTCGGAGCCGACTTCGGCGACGGTGCCGACGATCTCGTGGCCGACGGTCAGCGGGTAGGGCACCTGGCCCCACTCGCCCCGGATGGTGTGGATGTCGGAGTGGCAGATGCCGGCGTAGGCGATGTCGATCAGGACGTCCTTCGGGCCGACCTCACGGCGCTCGATGGTCGTGGGCTCAAGGGGTGAGGTCGCGGACGACGCCGCGTAGGCGTTGACGTGCATGGGTCTCCTCGGTGGGGTCTATTGGGACGGGTTCCATTGTGCTCTCGCCGGGTCGCGAAAAGACGGGCTTGCACGCACGTGCAAACGGGTGAAGGACGACGCCGGGGGCCGCGCCGGTCGCCTTCGAACGATCCGACGCGGCCCTCTGACGTTCAGACCCGCGAGCGGCGGCGGCGCAGCACCACCGCGCCCGCACCGGCCAGCAGCAGCACGAGGGCGGTGATCGCCGTGGCCGTCACGCCTTCGGCGTTCAGACCCGTCGCCGCGAGAGGCCGACCCGAGGCCTTTCCGGCCGCGTCGGTCGCGCCCGGAGTGCCCGCCCCGGTACCACCGCCCGTTCCCGTGCCGGTCCCCGCGCCGGGGGCGCCCGCGCCCGGGGCGCCCGTGCCGGGGGTCACGCCGCCGGAACCGCCCGTGTCGGGAGTGCCGCCGTTCGACCCACCCGTGCTCGGGTCGACCACCGCGGCCGGGACCAGCACGCCCGAGCGGCTCTTACCGTCCTGGAACCCGGATGCCGTCGCCGTCACCGCGACGCTGATCTCGCGACCCGCGTCCGCGGCGGTCAGCGCGTAGGCGTCGGCCGTGGCGCCGTCGATCGGCGATCCGTCGCGCAGCCACGCGAAGGCCAGGACGGCATCCGCGGGATCGGTGGTCGCCGTGGCCCGCACGGTCGATCCCACGCGCGGCTCTCCGGTGACGACCGGAGTGCCCACGCCCACGGCACGGTTCACCGTCACCGTGTACGTGCGCGCCATCCCGTCGGGGGCGGTCACCTCGACCGTGCCAACGCCGCCGACCGCACGTGCGGCCGGATCGGTCGCGCCCGGCTGCGTGACGACGACGCGTGCGTCCTCGTCCACGGCGAGCGCGTGCAGGCTCGGCCAGGCCGCCCCGGTGGAGGTGACCGTGTACGCGAGGGTGTCGGGGTCGAAGCCCGCGACGGGCTCGTCGCCGACCGTCAGCCGCGCCAGATCGGCGATGCCGGCGGGGGCGGGGGCGGCCGCGTAGATCTCGACCTCGGACACGATCATGTGCGTCTGCGGGCGCGCGGTCATGACCACGCGCACCTCGTCGGCCGCACCCGTGAGCGGCACGCTCACGCGCGGCGCACCGCTCGCGGGATCGGGAACCGGCGTGGCCGCGCCCGGCACCCACTCGCCGTCGGCGAGACGGTGGTCCACCCGGATCGAGGTGGGCCAGCTGAGGGTCGCTCCGTCGCGGTAGAACTGCACGTCGACGTGCGTGAGCGTCTCGCGCTGGGCCAGACGGTAGCTCAGCGTGTCCTGCTCGTTCTTGGTGCCCGAACGCCAGTTCGACCATCCCTTGTCGGTCATGCTGCCATTGATGGTGTTGCGGACGTCGTACTGCGCGCTCTCGGTGAACGTCGCTGCCGGCTGGCTCTGCGGGGCGACGTTGTGCTCCGAGGCGGCCGTGACGATGACCGTCAGGCGCGCCGGCAGTTTCTCGCCGCTGGGCCCCGTCGCCACGCCGGCGACCTCGACGGTCCCCGGTGCCGCGAACGACGCGTCACTCAGTCCGTCCCAGCTCCACACGACGGGCACCCCGTACCCCGCGCCCGAGGGGCGCAGTTCGGCCTGGACCTCGGCATCCGCCTGCTTCTGCACGGTGCCGAGGGCGCTGCCGGCGGGGACGGTGACCGACGCCGGCCGCGTCGCGGTGAACGCGCCGACCTCAACCGTCGCGGTCGCCTCGAAGGGCGCTCCGAAAAGGTCGGTGCCGGTGCCGCGTACCTGGACCGTGCCGGGGCGCGAGAAGTCCACGCCCTCGAGCTGCCACGTCACCGCGGCGCTGCGCGGCGTCGAACCGCCGTAGCGCAGGGCGACCGTCTCGGGCAGCGTCGGCGTGACGCCGACAGCGGTGGCGACCGAGACCGGCTTGGCGCCGACGACGGCCGTTCCGGCGATGCGCCACTGCTGATTGCCGCCGCCGTTGGACGTCCACAGACCGACCGCCGCCCCGGGCGTGGAGCTGCCGCCGTTGACGTCGAGCACGCGTTCGGCCGCGACGTTCAGGACCGAGTAGTACGTGCCGTCGACGGTGGATGCCATCCACTGCAGGGAGGGGTCGGCCGCCGCCGCGGTCAGGTCGGCGTCGACGAGCGCGGTGCCGCCGCCCCGTGAGGCGAGGAACTTCCCCGTGCCGTTCTGCAGCGTGAAGCGGTGCCGGTTGGTGCCCTCACCGTCGATCGTGCGCACGGTCCAGGACTGCGCGCGCGCAGCCTCGGCCGTCGTGGCCGGGGCCCGGACGGCCAGGGTCGACGACGCGTCGAGGGCGAGGCCGCTCTGCAGTCCCGTCAGCTGAACGGTCCGACCGTCGCGCAAGGCGGCGGCGTCGGCGGAGACACCCGAGACCCCGTCGATCTGGAAGGTCACCACCGACTTCGCGGGGATGGTGAGGGTGGCGGTGCGGGATGCCGTGTCCACGGCGACCGGTTCTCCGCGCACGAGCGCGTTCGAGGACGGCGCCTCGACGGTCGACTGGGTCGTCACGATCGGGGTGACCGTCGCCCCGGGAGCGATCGCCCCGAAGTCGCGCAGGTCGATCTCGACGGTGCGGTCCGCGTCCTCGGCGTTGACGTGGACGATGGTCGCGCCCGTGCCGTCGGCGTCGAGCGCCGCGGTGGACTGCGCGTCGTCGGTCGCCATCAGGTGCGCCCCGGGTGTGATGAAGTGGGTGAAGTTGCGCACGGTGTTGAACTTCTCGTTGGTCAGCACCTTGCACGAGGGGTCGGCCTCGCCGTCCGCGATCCGTCGCTCGGACTCGCCCTCGGCGTTGCAGTCGAAGTCGATGAAGACGCTGCCCCAGTTCAGCTTCTCGACCTTCTCCATGTTGTAGAGGTCTTCGACGGGCTGCCAGAACACCCACGCGTCCGGCTCGAGCTCGCGCAGGTCGCCCACGATGTGCTGCGCCATGCCGATGCCGTTGTCGATGTCGTTCGTGACGAAGCCCTTGTCCTGCGCGGTCCAGTTGCCCTCGACCTCGCTCATCCACAGCGGCTTGTCCGCGGCCTTGGCGATGTCACGGACCACCGGACGCCCGTCGGTGCCGTAGGTGTGGACGTTCAGCTGGTCCACGAGCGCCTTGGACTGCGCCGACCACGCGTTCCAGTTGGTGGCGAAGATGCCGGGGTTGGTCTCGTCCATCGCCGAGATGACGGCGTCGGTCGTAGTGCTCGGCTGCGCCAGACGCGCCGCGAGCGCTTTGACCATGGCATCCTGCGCCTGCGGTCCGATGTGAGCGCCCTCTTGACGTCCACCGGTCGGCCAGGTCGCGCCGTCGGGGATCTGCGTCGACCAGTAGTTGGTGTTGGGCTCGTTGAACGGATCGATCGTGTCGAAGGTGATGCCGTGCTTCTTCTCGAGCTCATCGACGACGGTGACGAGGTAGCCGGCGAACTTGTCCATGTCGGCCGGGGCGAGTTGCTCGCTGGTGGCGTTGTTGATGCCTCCCGAGGCGTAGCCGCTCTGCGTGAGGAAGTACGGCGGCGAGTTGCTGAACGCCTCCCAGTGGGTGACCTTGTTCTTCAGCGCGTCGAGCCACCAGCGCTGACCGGCATCGGCGTCGAAGTCGTACGAGGCGGGGTCGTCCGGATTCCAGGCCGCCTTGTAGCGGTCGCGATCGGCGTAGGTCGAGGTGATCGGCCCGTTCGCGTCGCTCGCGGCGAGGTCGGGGTTCCAGAATCCCGGCACCGCTCCACCCGGGCGCAGGTACGAGGGAACGTCGGTGGCGTTGCCGCCACCGATGTTGTACCGGGCGATGTTGAGGTTGAGCCCGTCGTCGCCGAACACGGCGTCGTAGAGCTTCTGCCGGACGTCGGCGGGATAGCCGCCGGTCGCGTTAGCGAACCAGACGAGGCTCGTGCCCCACCCCTCGAAGGGCTTCTCGGACGCGGTGGCGGGATTGGGGGTGATGCGCACGGGCGCGGACCCGGCCGCGTGGGCCGGAGGGGGTGCCACGGCGGCCGCGGCTCCGAGCGCGCCGGCGGCCAGGGCCACGGCGCAGGTCATCGACAGCAGTCGAATCGACGTCATCGTCATTCCGATCCGGTCGCATCGGCGCGACCTCGGTGGGGGCGTGTTGACGTCAACATGTTGACGTCAACAGCGAGCCTACGGGAGAGCCGACCGCCGCCGCAATGCCCGGGCGGCGCGAGCCCGCCCGGGGCGGAAGGCGACCGCACGGGCACGGCTCCGCGGTCGCCGAGCGCTGAGACCGCCTCGGGGTCGGGCGACGGCGGCCCGGCTCAGCGCGGGCCGGAGCTCGCCCGGACGACGAGCGACGTCGGCACGAGGGTGCGGGCGTGCTCGCCACCCGGCCCCTCGATGTCGGCGATCAACGCGCTCATCGCCTCTTCGCCGACGCGTTGGAAGCGCTGGCGGACGGTGGTCAGCGGCGGCCAGAAGTTGGCCGCCTCGGGCATGTCGTCGAAGCCCACGACGCTCACCTGGCCGGGAACCGCCCGCCCCGCCTCGTGCAGGGCGCGGATGACGCCGAGCGCCATCTGGTCGTTCGCCGCGAACACCGCGGTCACCTCGGGCCGCACCGCCAGCTCTGCGCCGATGCGGTGGCCCGACTCGGCCGTCCAGTCGCCGATCTGCACGTCGGGGACGCGGCATCCCCGATCCTCGAGGGCCTCGCGCCAGGCGATGCGGCGACGCTCGGCGGCGAAGGACTCGGGCGGACCCGACACGTGCCACACCGTCTCGTGGCCCAGATCGAGCAGGTGCTCGGTCGCCAGCCGGGCCCCCTGCGCCTGGTCGTTGTCGACGACGGCGTAGGGGTAATCAGCGCTCGAATCGACGACCACGACCGGAAGACCCGAGGGGATCGATAGCTCGTTCTCACCCAGCCGGTGCGTCTCGATGAGGATCACGATGCCGTCGACCGCGTGCTCGCGCAGGCGCAGGAACGCCCCCGACACGTCGGACTGCGACGCCGACTGCACGGTGATGAGGGTGATCGAGTAACCGGATGCCGCGGCAACCGACGCCAGAGCGTCGAGGGTGCGCGTGTTGCCGTACGAGCTGAGCGAGAACATGATGACGCCGATGCTGCGGAACCGGCCCGATCGCAGCGCGCGGGCGGCGCTGTTGGGGCGGTAGCCGAGCGTGGCCATCGCGTCCAGGACGCGCTGGCGGGTGTCGGGGTCGACGTTCGCGCGTCCGTTCGCGACGCGCGAGACGGTCTGTCCCGACACGCCGGCAGCCGCGGCCACGTCGGCCATCGACACCTCTCGTCGGCGTTCGCGCGTCGGGATCGCGGTCGACGTCGTCGTCGTCTCGCTCATGTCGGCCCCCTCGGATGTTGACGTTGACACCCTAGCGCGGTCGGGTTATGTTTACGTCAACATCCCGGCCAACCCGACCGGGATGCGCACCAATGAAGAGGCACCGGACGATGACGACCACCGCGGCACCCCCGCCCGCCCTGCGCACTCCGCGGCGCAAGCGGCGCGCACGAATCGACGACCGCGGCTGGCTGTTCGTCGCCCCCTTCGCGCTGATCTTCGCGCTCGTGTTCCTGGCGCCGCTGGCGTACTCGATCTACCTGAGCCTGTTCCGCGATCAGCTCATCGGCGGCAACGCCTTCGTGGGTCTCGACAACTACGTCACCGCGTTCGCCGACCCGAAGTTCTGGGACGGCTTCGGTCGCGTCGGGGCCTTCCTCGTCGTCCAGGTGCCGATCATGCTGGTGCTCGCCCTGGCCGCAGCCCTGGCGATCGACAGCGCACGGCTGCACGCCGCCGGCTTCTACCGCATCGTGATCTTCCTGCCCTACGCCGTGCCCGCCGTCGTCGCGGTGCTCATGTGGGGCTACATCTACGGCGACCAGTTCGGCCTCACGCGCAACCTCAACGACCTGCTCGGCGGTACCTACGTCCAGCCCTTCCTCCCCGAGTGGATGCTGCTGTCGATCGGCAACATCGTGACCTGGCAGTTCGTGGGCTACAACATGCTCATCTTCTACTCGTCGCTGAAGACCATCCCCACCGAGCTGTACGAAGCGGCATCCATCGACGGAGCGGGCGCGTGGCGCACGATCTTCTCGATCAAGATCCCCGCGGTGCGCGGCGCGATCGTCATCGCGACCATCTTCTCGATCATCGGCAGCTTCCAGCTCTTCAACGAGCCCAACATCCTCAAGCCGCTGGCCCCGAACACGATCTCGACGTTCTTCACGCCGAACATGTACGCCTACAACCTCTCGTTCGCCGGCCAGCAGTACAACTACGCGGCCACGATCGCCATCATCATGGGCGTCATCACCGCCGTCATCGCCTACGTCGTGCAGCTGCGCGGCTCACGTCAGGAGGCGCGATGACCACCGCGACCGCACCCCGCACCGACACCGTCGCCGTGACCACCTCGCGAGGCACCGGCCGCGCCCGCTTCGCGCGCACGTCGCCGACCCGCAGCAAGAAGTCGCTGGTGCTCAGCATCGTGATGGGCCTGTACCTGCTGTACACGCTCGTGCCCCTGGCGTGGCTGGTCATCAACGCCACGAAGACCCAGCCCGACCTGTTCACCACCTTCGGCCTGGGCCCGGGCAACAGCTTCGCGCTCTTCGACAACATCGCGCAGACCCTGACCTACCGGGACGGCATCTTCGTCCGGTGGCTCGGCAACACGCTGCTGTACGTCGTGGTCGGCGCCGGCGGCGCGACGCTGCTCGCCACCCTCGCCGGATACGGTCTCGCCAAGTACAACTTCCGCGGGCGCAAGGCCGTCTTCGCCGTGGTTCTCGGCGCGATCGCCGTCCCCGGCACGGCCCTGGCGGTGCCGACGTTCCTGCTGTTCAGCCAGCTCGGCCTGACGAACACCCCGTGGGCGATCATCATCCCCTCTCTGATCAGCCCGTTCGGGCTGTACCTGATCTGGGTCTACGCCTCGGACGCGATCCCCACCGAGCTGCTCGAGGCCGCCCGCATGGACGGAGCGGGCGAGTTCCGCACGTTCTTCACCATCTCGATCCGGCTGCTCACCCCCGGCATCGTCACCGTGCTGCTCTTCGCGGTCGTGGCGACGTGGAACAACTACTTCCTCCCGCTGATCATGCTGAGCGACCCGGCGTGGTACCCGCTCACGGTCGGCCTCAATCAGTGGAACGCGCAGGCCATCGGCGTCGGCGCGCAGCCCATCTACAACCTCGTGATCACCGGAGCACTGCTGTCGATCATCCCGATCGTCGCCGCGTTCCTCGTGCTGCAGCGCTTCTGGCAGTCGGGCCTGAGCGCCGGCAGCGTCAAGCAGTGATCCCCTGACCCCCCACCGCAGCAACCCGCCCGCGGGTCGCCGCAGCAGCATCCGCACCACATCCACAACAACGAAGTAGAGGAATCCGATGACATTCATGCGCAAGGGCTCCGCCGTCCGGCGGACCGTCTTCGCCGTCGCCGCCACCGCCCTGACGGTGGGCGCACTGACCGCGTGCTCGGGCGGCAACGCCGGCGGCGGCGCGGCCGGTTCGGCCGACGACATCGAGAAGGCGCTCGAGGCCGGCGGCGAGATCACGTACTGGTCGTGGACGCCCTCCGCCGAAGCGCAGGTCGCCGCCTTCCAGGCGAAGTACCCGAACGTCAAGGTGAACCTCGTCAACGCTGGCACCAACACCGAGGAGTACACCAAGCTGCAGAACGCCATCAAGGCGGGCTCCGGCGCCCCCGACGTGGTGCAGATCGAGTACTACGCCTTCCCCCAGTTCGCACTCTCGGACTCGCTGCTCGACCTGTCGTCGTACGGCTTCGGCGATCTCTCGGGCGACTACAGCTCGGGCCCGTGGGGCTCGGTCGAGTTCGACGGCAAGATCTACGGTCTTCCGCAGGACTCGGGCCCCATGGCCCTCTTCTACAACAAAGAGGTCTTCGACCAGGCCGGCATCTCGGCCCCCAAGACGTGGGACGAGTACTACGCGGCAGCGCAGAAGCTGCACGCGGCGGACCCGTCGAAGTACATCACCGCCGACACCGGCGACTCGGGCTTCGCGACCAGCATGATCTGGCAGGCCGGCGGCACCCCGTTCAAGACCTCGGGCACCGACGTCACGATCGACCTGCAGGACGAGGGCTCGAAGAAGTTCGCCGACAATTGGAACCGCCTCGTCGAGGGCGGCCTGCTCGCCGACACCCCGGCGTGGAGCGACGAGTGGTTCAAGGGGCTCGGCGACGGCTCGATCGCCTCGCTGATCACGGGCGCCTGGATGCCGGGCGTGCTGGAGTCGTCGGTCAAGGACGGCTCGGGCAAGTGGGCCGTGGCCCCCATCCCCACCTATGACGGCACGGCGGTGACCGCCGAGAACGGCGGCGGCGGCCAGGCGGTCGTCAAGCAGAGCAAGAACCCGGCTCTGGCGGCCGGCTTCCTCAAGTGGCTGAACAACGACGAGGAGAGCCTCAAGATCTTCGCGGAGTCCGGCGGCTTCCCCTCCACCACCGCGCAGCTCAGCGACCCCGCTTTCGTCGAGCAGGAGTCGAGCTACTTCGGCGGCCAGAAGATCAACGAGGTGCTGACGCAGGCCTCGAGCGAGGTCCGTGAGGGCTGGAGCTACCTGCCGTTCCAGGTGTTCGCCAACAGCATCTTCAGCGACACGGTCGGCCAGTCCTACGCATCGAAGAGCGACCTCAACACCGGTCTGACGACCTGGCAGGACCAGCTCGTCCAGTACGGCAACGACCAGGGCTTCTCGGTCAACAAGTAACAATCCGCGCGGGGGCGGGTCGCATCTGTTCGTCTGCGACCCGCCCCCTTCCCTTCCCCGCGAGGAGACACCCGAATGACCTCCCCCACCCGCATCGTCGTCGATCGCTCCGCGACCGGTGCCCCGGTTCCGCGCCGCCTGTTCGGCTCGTTCGTGGAGCACATGGGCCGCTGCGTGTACGACGGCATCCATTCCCCCGGGCACGGTACGGCGGACGCGGCGGGCTTCCGCGCCGACGTGCTCGAGCTGGTGCGCGAGCTGGGGGCGACGGTGGTGCGCTACCCCGGCGGCAACTTCGTCTCGGGCTACCGGTGGGAGGACGGCGTCGGACCGCGCGAGGCGCGTCCGGTGAGACTGGATGCCGCGTGGCACAGCACCGAGACCAACCAGGTGGGGCTGCACGAGTTCGCCGAATGGGCGGATGCCGCGGGCCTGGAGGTTATGGAGGCGGTCAACCTCGGCACGCGCGGCGTCGCCGAGGCCGCCGACCTGCTCGAGTACGCCAATCACCCCTCGGGCACCGCCCTGAGCGAGCGCCGTCGCGACAACGGGCGCGACGAGCCCTTCGGCATCCGTCTGTGGTGCCTGGGCAACGAGATGGACGGCCCGTGGCAGATCGGGCACAAGACCGCCGACGAGTACGGCCGCCTCGCGGCCGAGACCGCGCGCATGATGCGCTTCATCGACCCCGACGTCGAGCTGGTCGCCGCCGGCAGCTCCAACCACGAGATGCCCACCTTCGGCGAGTGGGAGCGCACGGTGCTGCGCCACACCGCGGGCCTGATCGACCACATCTCGGTGCACGCGTACTACGAGGAGGACCCCGCCGATCCGGCGAGCTTCCTCGCGAGCGGCGCCGCCCTGGACCGTTACATCGGCGATGTCGTCGACATCATCGACGCCACCGGCGCAACCGCCCCCGACGGGGGTCTCATCGGCATCAGCGTCGACGAGTGGAACGTCTGGAACCAGACCCGCTGGAACGAGGTCGACAAGCCCCGCGTCTTCACCGGCGACTGGCCGATCGCGCCGCGCCTGATCGAGGACGACTACACCGTCACGGACGCCGTCGTCGTTGGCTCCCTGCTGATCACCCTCATCCGCCGCTCCGACCGGGTGTCGATGGCCAACCTCGCGCAGCTCGTCAACGTCATCGCCCCCATCCGCACCGAGCCCGACGGCGGTCCGGCGTGGCGGCAGAGCACCTTCCACCCCTTCGCGCTCACCGCGAAGGCGGCGACCGGGCACGTCGTCCTCCCCCGCGTCGACGGCGCCCGCATCGACACCGCCCGCCACGGAACGGTGGATGCCGTCGACGCCGTCGCCACCGTGGACGGCGACACCGTCGCGGTGTTCCTGGCTCACCGCGACCTCGAGCAGTCCACGGCCGTCGAGCTCGATCTGGGGCGCGTGACCGACGTCGAGGCCGTGGTCGTCACGGTTCCGGACGGCGGCGACCGTCACACCACCAACTCCGCCGACGCCGAACCCGTCGCCCCGACCGCGCTGCCGGTCGAGGCGGGAGCCGACGGCATCCTGCGCTTCACCCTTCCCGCCCTCGCCTGGCTGCGCCTGACCGCGCGCCTGACCGACTGATACCGAAAGACATCGTGACGACCTTCTCCCTCGGCGAGACCGACTTCCTGCTCGACGGACGACCCCACCAGGTCATCTCGGGAACGCTGCACTACTTCCGCATCCACCCCGAGCACTGGGCGGACCGCATCCGCACCGCCAAGGCGATGGGCCTGAACACCATCGAGACCTACGTCGCGTGGAACGCGCACGAGCCCGTCCGCGGGGAGTGGGATGCCACGGGCTGGAACGACCTGGGCCGCTTCCTCGACCTGATCGCCGCCGAGGGACTGCACGCGATCGTGCGCCCGGGACCGTACATCTGCGCGGAGTGGCACAACGGCGGGCTGCCGGTATGGCTGACCTCGACGCCGGGGATCGGCATCCGTCGCTTCGAACCGCGGTTCGTGGAGGCGGTGTCGGAGTATCTGCGGCGCGTGTATGAGATCGTCGCTCCCCGTCAGATCGACCGCGGCGGCAACGTCGTGCTCGTGCAGATCGAGAACGAGTACGGCGCCTACGGCTCGGACAAGGACTACCTGCGCGAACTCGTGCGCGTGACGAAGGACGCCGGCATCACCGTGCCGCTGACCACCGTCGACCAGCCGATGCCGTGGATGCTCGAGGCGGGGAACCTGCCCGAGCTGCACCTGACCGGCTCGTTCGGCTCGCGCTCCGCCGAGCGCCTCGAGACCCTCCGCCAGCACCAGCCCACGGGACCGCTCATGTGCAGCGAGTTCTGGGACGGCTGGTTCGACTGGTGGGGCAGCATCCACCACACGACCGACCCCGCGGCATCCGCCCACGATCTGGATGTGCTGCTCGCGGCCGGCGCCTCGGTCAACATCTACATGGTGCACGGCGGGACGAACTTCGGCACCACGAACGGCGCGAACGACAAGGGCCGTTTCGACCCCATCGTCACCTCGTACGACTACGACGCCCCGATCGACGAGTCCGGCCACCCGACGGCGAAGTTCCACGCGTTCCGCGAGGTCATCGCCAAGTACGCGCCCGTGCCCTCGGACGTTCCCGGTCCCCGGCCCGAGGCCCCCGTCCTCGAGGTCGCCCTGTCGGGCGAGGGGGATTGGATGCCGGGCGCCGCCCCGACGGCGATGGCCGACGACCCGCCGAGCTTCGAGCAGCTCGCGCACCTCGGCCCGCTCGTGCGCTACGACGTCGCGCTGCCCGCGTTCACCGGCCCCGCGGCCCTCGTGTTCGACGAGATCCGCGACCTGGCGTGGGTGCACGTCGACGGCACGCCCGTCGGCCGCCTGTCGCGGACGCTGCACGAGCGCGCTCTGACCATCCCGGCGGGCGCGCGCCTGACGGTGCTGGTCGAGGACCAGGGTCGGGTGAACTACGCCGACCGTCTCGGTGAGGCGAAGGGACTCATCGGTCCGGTCACGCTGAACGGCGAGCCGCTGACCGGATGGACGGCGACCCCCGTCGCCCTCGAGGCCGCCACGGGAAGCGGGACCGGCGCGTTCGGTCGCGCTCTCCTGCGCGGGTCCTTCGACCTCGACGCCCCCGCGGACCTGTTCCTCGACACGCGCTCGTGGGGCAAGGGCTACGCGTTCGTCAACGGCTTCTTCCTTGGCCGGTACTGGAACAACGTGCCGCAGAACACGCTCTACGTGCCCGGCCCCGCCACCCGCGCCGGTGCGAACGAGATCGTCGTGCTCGAGCTGGAGCACGCGGTCGAGCCGGTCGCGCGGTTCGTCGCCGAACCGTCGTTGGGGCAGCTCGAGGAGTAGCCCGTCACGGGAACAGGCGCGTGCGCCAAGAACAGGCCGATCCCTCGCGGGTCGGCCTGTTCTCGTGGCATCCCCTGTTCTAGTGGCGCCCCTCCCGCCCGGCGGCCGACCCAGGGCCCGCGCGGCCACGCCCGCGCGCGAGGCGCCGGTTCCTGTCGCTCCCGAAGCGCCGGAATGCCCGATCGTGGCGCCTCGCACGGGAGAGTCCGGGCTCGGGAGGAGCAGGATGGGGGCATGACGATGGCTGCGTGGCTCCGGTCGATCCCTTCGCTCACGGGGACTCCCCCCGAACGGGATGCCGCGCCGCTCCCCGACGCACCGGAGGCGCTGTTCGAGCGGTGGATCCGGCAGGCCCTGGACGCCGGCGTCGTCGAAGCGCACGGCGCGACCCTCGCGACGGTCGATGCCGACGGCATCCCGGATGCGCGCACGCTGATTCTCAAGGATCTCGGCCCGGAGGGGTGGGCCTTCGCCGGCCCGCGCGCCTCCGCCAAGGGGGCGCAGCTCGCGGCACAGCCCGCCGCGGCGCTGAACTTCTGGTGGCCCGCGGTCCTGCGAGCCGTGCGCGTGCGCGGGCGGGTGGTCGAAGCGTCCGCCGAAGACAGCGCCGCCGACCTCGCCGCCCGGTCCGCCGCCGCCCGCGACGGGATCGAGCCGGGCGCGTGGGTGCTCTGGCGACTCGTCCCCGACCGCGTCGAGTTCTGGCAGGGCTCCCCCGACCGTCGGCACCTGCGCACGATCTACCGTCGCACCGCAGACGGCTGGCAGCGGACAGACCCCGCGAACGAGAGCGAGAACCGATGAGCGACTACGAGATCACCGAGATCGGTGGGCTGGACGACTGGCGCGACCACTTCGGCGGGTTCGCCCCGGCCCGCTCCCGCGACGGGCGACGCGTCGTCGACCAGGAGCTGACCATGCAGTTCATCGGGATGACGGCGAACGCGCTCCTCCCCGGAGAGGAGGCGGGCTACTGGCACCGGCACACCCGGGTCGAGGAGCTGTACGTCTTCCTCGAGGGGCGCGGCCAGATGGGTCTCGACGACGACGTGATCGACGTCGGCCCCGGCAGCGTCGTGCGGGTCGGTCAGAACGTCTGGCGCACGTGGCGCGCGACCCCGGACGGGGAGGGCGAGCTGCGGTGGCTCTGCATCCGCGCGGGCGGCGAGGCTCTCCCACCCCTGCCCGACGACAGCTCGCGTGACCCCGAACGCCCGATGCCGTGGGGCGACCGGGCCTGACGGCGGTTCGGCGTCAGGCGCGCGTTCGCGCGTGGTGGCGCTTGACGCGGTTGCGGTTGCCGCAGCCCGCGGCGGTGCACCAGATGCGGTTGCGCCGAGGAGAGGTGTCGAGGTACACCCAGCCGCACGCGTCGTCGCCGCACTGTCGCGCCGCGCGCAGATCCGAGGTCAGCAGGTCGTGGGCGAGCAGGGCGATCGCCGCACGCGGACCGGTTCGATCGGCGGGCGGATGCCAGTGCCACCGGTCGCCGTCACGGTGCAGGCGCGAACGGCTGAGGGCGTCGATGTGCTCGCGGGCGATGAGGGCCACGGCATCCGGAGAGTCCTCGAAGACGGCCTCGTAGACGGCTTCGCGGAGCGCGAGGATTGCGGTGTGTTCCGGGGCCGCCGTCTCGCGCGCGGCGGACGCGAGAGCGCGGAGGGCGTCGGAGTCGACCAGGTCGATCTCGGCGCACCACTCGAGCACCGCCTCGACGTCCGGCAGCGTGTCGATCGCGCGCGCGTCGTCGAGGCGCCAGTGCACCGTGTCGACGAGGTCGAAGGCCGGGTGGCCCCCGACGCGGGGAAAGGTCGTCGCGCCCATACTCGACAGCGTAATGCGCGAGACGGTCTTGACGCGTTACGTTTCCAGACGAGACGTTTAACGGGTGAAGACGGATACACCCGTTAGAAAACGACTGAGCCGAGACTTTCACCGGTTCTGGCTGGCGCAGACGACCTCGGCTGTCGGCAGCCAGGTCGGTGATCTCGCCGTCCCCCTGCTGGCCGTGGTGGTCCTGCACGCGACGGCCGCGGAGGCCGGGCTCGTCGGGGTCGCCCGCTGGCTGCCGTTCCTGCTGCTCGCGCTCCCCCTGGGCGTCCTGGTCGACCGGCGCCGACGGCGGCCCGTCCTCGTCGCCGCCGACATCGCGCGCGCGGCCCTCATCGTCGTTCTCGTCGCCGTGGCTGTGGCCGGTTCGCTGACCCTCCCCGTGCTGCTGGGAATCATCTTCGTCATCGGGGCCTTCACTGTCGCGTTCGAGGTGGCGTACCAATCGTTCCTCCCCACGGTCGCCGCGCGAGACGACCTCGAGCGAGCCAATGGGCGGTTGCAGGCCACCGCCTCCGCCGCCCAGGTCGGGGGACCGGGCCTGGGCGGGTGGCTCGTGCAGACCCTGACGGCCCCGTGGGCCCTCCTCTCCCAGGCCGTGACCTATGCCGTGTCGGCCGTGGCGCTCCTCGGCATCCGTTCCTCCGAGCCCGGCCCCCTCCCCGAGCGCCGCGGCGCCCTCGTCGAGCTGCGCGAGGGACTGCGTTTCGTCCGACACGATCGCTTCCTGGTCTCGCTCGTGGGCTTCTCGGCGATCTACAACCTGTTCGCTCAATGGATCACCGTGCTGCTGCTCGTGCACGCCGTGCGCGAGCTAGGCCTGACCGCGGGGCATCTCGGTCTCGTCTTCAGTCTCGGCGCGGCGGGAGCCGTGGTCGGCGCCGCGGCCGCCCCCGCGAGCGTGCGGCGGTTCGGCGTCGGACCGGTGCTCATCGCCTGCGCCGGAGCCGAGAGCCTCGTTCTCGGCGTCATCCCGTTCGTGGATGCCGCGTGGTCGCCGCCCGTGATCGTCGCCGCCCTGGTGGGTGTCTTCGCGATCAACGGCGCGGGCACGTCGCTCTCGAGCGTGGTGGCTCTCACCCTGCGGCAACTGCGGACGCCCGACCACCTGCTCGGACGAGTGAACGCGACCGTGCGGTGGATCTCCTACGGCGTCGTCGCGATCGGGGCGGGCCTCGGCGGCCTCGCCGGCGAAGCCCTGGGCACCCGGGCCGGGATCGCCGCGGGGTGCGTCGGGGTGGCCCTCACCGTCGTGCGGGTGGCAGCTTCGCCGCTTCGCACCATCCGCGACGCCGCGAGCATCGCCCTGCGCTGACCCGCGGCAAGGCCTCACGGCGTCGAGACGGCGGACTCCGCGGCATCCGGGGCCTTCGACCGGAGTGACGGGCTCGTGAAGCGCGTGCGGCCGATGACCACCGCGGCGGCGATCATGAGCGCGGCACCCAGCACATAGGGCGCCGCGTGCGCGACGTGGGCGTAGAGCAGGCCCGCGACCAGCGGCGCGACCGTTCCGACGGCGGCGTTGAGGGACTGCGCAGCCCCGGCGATCCAGCCCTGCTCGTCGTCGGCGACGGCGTTGGAGAGCAGACCGTCCATCGTTGCCTGAGCCGCGCCCTGGCCCGCCGCGAGCGTCAGCGCACCGACGACGAACAGCCACGGCTGGGCGAACAGCGACGCGACCCCGGCGAGGGCGACGAGCCCGATCGCCTGGGTGACGATGCCGCTGACGACGACGCCCCGCTCGCCGATGCGCGGTAGCAGGAGGCCGAGCAGCACGCCCTGGATCGCGATGTCGATGATGCCGACGCACGCGGTGAGCAGGCCGATCGCGGTCGGGCTCCACGAGATCGCGTCCAGCGCGAGCACGCTGAAGTTGTTGACGAAGAAGCCGAACGGCAGCCCGACGAGGATCAGCCCGATCATCAATCCGCGCAGCTCCGGCCGACGGAAGACACCGCGGAACATCGCGAACGGGTGCACCGCCCGCAGATCGAGGGTGGCGATGCGCTTGTCGGGGTCGAGGCTCTCGGGCAGCAGGAAGATGCTGAGGATTGCGACCGTCAGGGCGAGCCCGGCCGTCACGAACACGGGCAGGTCGACGTCGATCGCGGCGAGGGCGCCGCCGAGAGCGGGGCCGACCATCGTGCCGATTCCGGCGGTCGCGCCGAGCACCCCGAAGCGGCGAGCGCGCTTGTCGGGCGGGGTGATGTCGGCGAGGTAGGCGAAGAGGGCGGGAAGGTCGCCGGCGGTGACGCCCTGCACGATGCGGCCGAGCAGCAGCACCCAGATCGCACCCCCGACACCGAAGAGCAGGAAGCCGAGGGCGGCGCCGAAGCCGGCGACGATGATCACCGGCCGACGACCGAAGCGGTCGGAGATGCGGCCGAGGAACGGGGCGACCAGGAAGGCGCACAGCGCGTTGATGGTCTCGAGGATGCCGACCCACACGGCCAGGTCGGCGGGGTTCGCCACGTAGCGCAGCACCACGAAGGGGAGCACCGGCAGCACGACGGTCATACCGGCGGTGGTGAGCGTCGTGATGACGACGAGCATGGTCCAGGCGCGACGGCCGCGCTCGCGAGGGGGCTGAAGTGAAGTCATGCCGTAACTGTAGTCGTACCAGTTTCGGTGTCAATACAGTTTCGGAGCGAGACCGGTACACTGTTGCCATGAGTGCAGAGGTGGGTCGCCGCGAGCGCAAGAAGGCCGCGACGCGAAAGGCCATTTCGGACGCCGCGACCCTTCTCTTCATCGAGCGGGGATTCGACGAGGTCAGCATCCGAGAGATCGCCGACGCCGCCGACGTGTCGCCCACGACCGTCTTCGCGCACTTCCCTCAGAAAGAGGCCCTCGTCTTCGACGAGGACGATGCCCAACGCGAGATGCTCGTCGCCGCCGTGCGCGATCGTGGCCCCGGCACCTCGGTCTCGGACGCGCTGCGCGACCTCTACCGGCGCGAGCTCCTCGATCTCGCCTTCGATCCCGCGGGCGCGCAAAGGCGACGCTTCATGCAGCTGATCGCGGACACCCCCGCCCTGCACGACTATGCGTCGCGGATGTGGCTGCGCCACGAAGACGCCCTGGCCGAGGCCATCGCCCAGACGACGGGGCAGAGCGAGCCGGATGCCGAGACCCGGGTGTACGCGCGAACAGTGCTGCAGCTGCAGCTGCTCGCCTTCGAGCACGACGACGCCGCCGCCACGATCGAGGCGGGCTTCCGCATCCTCGAACGGGGATGGCACGAGCCGCGCTGACGCCGTGCCCCCGGTTCGGGGCGGGTTCTTGCGCTCGGGGCGGAAATCTCGCGCCCCGAACGCAGAACGGCGCCCCGAACGCCAGAACCGCGACCGACGCCCGCGCGACGCGACGCCGACGGAGCGCGCGAGGGCGGGGCTAGACCGACGCGCGCCAGACGATCGGCGCGTCGAGCAGGATGCCCCCGGCATCGGCGACGCCACCCGACAGCTGCACCAGCACGGCCTCGGCGGCCGCGGCACCCAGACCCTCGGCCGGCTGATCGACCGTCGTCAACGGCGGGTCGGTGCGCCGCGCCCACGCGCTGTCGTCGAACCCCACGACCCCGACGTCGTCGGGCACCCGGCGACCGGCGGCCCGCAGCGCTTGGACGGCGCCGGCGGCCACGGCATCCGAGGCTCCGAAGACGGCGTCGATGTCGGGGGCGCGCTCGAGCAGGCGCCGCATGCCCGCCTCTCCGTCGGCGAAGGCGTAGAGCGGCACGGACTCGACGAGCGTCTCGTCGAAGTCATCCCCCAGAGCCTCGCGGAACCCCGCGAGACGGTCGCTGCCCGAGTCGCGATCGAGGGCGGCGGCGATCATGCCGATGCGCCGGCGCCCGGAGGAACGCACGCGCGCGGTGATGGCCCGCGCGGCGCCGAGGTTGTCGATGCCGACCCAGGGCCGGCTGATGCCCGGCGGGTGGCCCACGTAGGCGACGGGCAGGCCGAGGCGCTCCACGACATCGGTGATGGGGTCGTGCTGACGGGCCGAGACGATGACCGCGCCGTCGACGAAGCCGCCGCTGAGGTAACGCGCGACGCGGTCGGTGTCGCGATCGGTGTCGATCACGAGACACACCATCTGGTAGTCGGCCTGCGACAGAGCGGTGTTGGCACCCAGCAGGATGCCGCCGATGTTGGGGTCTTCGAGGAACAGCGAGTGGGGCTCGTGGACGATGAAGCCGACCGCCTGCGTGCGCTGGCGGACGAGCGTGCGCGCGGCGTTGTTGGGGACGTAGCCCACCTCGCGGATCGCGGTCTGGATGGCCTCTCGCGCGTGCTCCGAGACGTATCCGCCGTTCAGAACGCGACTCACGGTGCCTCGCGAGACCCCGGCCGCCTTCGCCACGTCGTGCACGGTGCTGCGCCGGCGCCCGGGCGGAGGAGGCGTCATGGGGTCAGCCTAGCGAAAGCCGGCAGTTGACGACCGCGCCGCCCCGTGTCAGTATGTGCACGTTCACACATTTTCGATCCCGCTCCGGACATCGCGGATGTGTGCACGTTCACAGAACCCGCGAAGGAGCGACCCCCGGATGCTTGCCGTCGACCATCTGGCCCCTCGGACCCGAGAGGACGCTCCGCTGTCTTCGCTGACCCGCGAGGGTCTGGTGTTCGGGTGCGACTACAACCCCGAGCAGTGGGACCGCGACGTCTGGGACGAGGACATGCGCCTCATGCGCGAGGCCGGCGTGGGACTGGTCGCCGTCAACATCTTCGGGTGGTCGTGGATCAACCCCGACCGCGGCGTCTGGACCTTCGACGAACTCGACGAGGTCATGGACCTCGCCCACGCGCACGGCATCCGGGTCAACCTCGGCACGGCGACGGCCTCGCCCGCGCCGTGGGTGACGGCACGGCATCCCGAGATCCTCCCCGTCACCGAGGACGGCACGCGCCGCTTCCCCGGCGGACGCCAGGCCTACTGCCCCAGCTCGCCGATCTTCCGCGGGTACGCCGCCGAACTCAGCCGTCGCGTCGTCGAGCGCTACGCCGACCACCCCGCCCTGGCCATGTGGCACGTCTCGAACGAACTCGGATGCCACAACGCCCTCTGCTACTGCGACGCCAGCGCCGTCGCGTTCCGCGCGTGGCTCGAGGCACGCTACGGCTCGCTCGCCGCCGTCAACGCCGCGTGGGGCACCTCGTTCTGGAGTCAGCGCTACAGCGCTTGGGACCAGATCCTGCCCCCGATGGCGGCCCTGTCGCTGCGCAACCCCGGTCAACTGTTGGACTTCCAGCGCTTCTCGTCCGACCAGCAGCTCGAGCTGTACCGCGCCGAGGCCGCCGTGATCCGCGCGCGCAGCTCGGCACCGGTCACGACGAACTTCATGGTCACCGCGCACATCCGCGCCCTCGACTACTTCTCGTGGGCCGGCGAGATGGACGTCATCGCCAACGACCACTACCTCGACCGGCGCCTGCCCGACCCGCTCGCCGAGCTGAGCTTCGCGGCCGACCTCACCCGCGGCCTCGCCGCGGGAACGCCCTGGCTGCTGATGGAGACCTCCACCGGTGCGGTCAACTGGCAGCCCCACAACCTCGCCAAGGGCCGGGGCGAGCTGCTGCGCAACGTCGTCTCGCACGTCGCCCGCGGTGCGGACGGCATCTGCTTCTTCCAGTGGCGGGCCTCGGCGCAGGGCGCGGAGAAGTTCCACTCCGCCCTGCTGCCGCACGCCGGCACCGACACCGCCCAGTGGCGCAGCGTCATCGAACTCGGCCGAACCCTGCGCGCCCTGCAGCCGGTCGCGGGCTCGACCGTCGTCTCGGACGCCGCGGTGCTGTTCGACTGGGAGAGCTGGTGGGCGCTCGAGAACGAGGGCCGCCCCAGCGAGGACGTCCGCTACCTCGACCAGGTGCACGCGGCCCACGCCGCCCTCGCCGCGGCGGGCGTATCCACCGACGTCATCTCGGCCGGCGCCGACCTGTCCGCCTACCGCCTGGTCGTCGTCCCCGCCCTGCACCTCGTCCGCGACGCCGACGCCGAGCGCATCGCCCGCTTCGTCGAGGCCGGCGGCACGGCCGTGATCACCTTCGCCAGCGGCATCGTCGACGAGCGCGACCGCGTGCGCCTCGGCGGCTACCCCGGGGCGTTCCGCGACCTGCTCGGCATCGTCTCCGAGGAGTTCGCGCCCCTCGGCCCCGCACAGACCGTCGCGCTCGACGACGGCACCACCGGATCGATCTGGTCGGAGCGCCTGCGCGCGGTCGACGCCGAGGTGGACGCCCGCTTCGTCGACGGTCCCGCCGCGGGCCTGCCCGCCCGCACCCGGCGCCGCGTCGGTGCCGGCACCGCGTGGTACCTCGCCACGCTGCCCGCCGCCGAGGCGTACCGCGACCTGCTCTCGACCGCGGCCGAGGCCGCCGGCATCCGTCCGATCCCCGCCCGCCCGGGCGTCGAGGTCGTGCGTCGCGCGGACGCGGAGCGCGCGTTCACGTTCGTCGTCAACCACACCACCGAGGCGGTCGAGATCGCGGCGCACGGCCGCGACGCGATCACCGGCGAGCCCGTCGAGGGCGTCGTCGCCGTCGCCGGCGGAGCCGTCCGCATCATCGAGGAGACCCTGTGACCACCACCGTCCCGGCCCCGACGCGGGCCGCGCGCGCGAGCGAGCCGAAGCCCCGGCGCCCGCGCGTGCCGTTCAAGAGCGCGATCGTCATCCTGCTCGCCCCCTTCGCGGTGCTCTTCGCGCTGTTCTACGTGCTGCCCATCGTGTTCGCGGTCGTGCAGTCGCTGCTCGTCGTCCGCCGCGAGGGCACCTTCGGCAAGGCCGAGCTCGTGTTCGGCGGCTTCGCGCAGTACGCGCAGGTGTTCCAGAACGAGGCCTTCTGGTCGTCGATGCTGCGCATGCTCGCCTTCGGCGTGGTGCAGGTACCGGTCATGCTGGGCCTCGCCCTGGTCTTCGCGCTGCTGCTGGATTCGCCGCTGCTCAAGGGCAAGCGCTTCTTCCGCCTGGCGTTCTTCGTGCCCTACGCCGTTCCCGGTGTCATCGCCGCGATCATGTGGGGCTCGCTCTTCTCGCCCAACCTCTCGCCGTTCACGGCCCTGACGCAGAACGTCGACTTCCTCGGCGCCGACCTGGTGCTGTGGTCGATCGCCAACGTCGTCACCTGGGTCTACGTGGGCTACAACATGCTCATCATCTACTCGTCTCTGCTGTCGATCCCCAGCGAGATCTACGAGGCGGCCCGCCTCGACGGCGCCGGACAGTTCCGCATCGCGTGGTCGATCAAGATCCCCCTCGTGCGTCCGGCGATCGTCATGACCGCGATCTTCTCGATCATCGGCACGCTGCAGCTGCTGGCCGAACCGCAGGTGTTCCGCTCGTTCAGCTCGGCGGTCACCAGCACCTTCACCCCGAACATGACCGTGTACGCCACGGCATCCATCCCCAATGCGAACCTCGCCGCGGCGTTCTCCGTGGTGCTGGCCGTGACCACCTTCGTGCTGTCGTTCGGCTTCATGAAGTGGATGCAGAAGAAGGGCAACGCATGAGCGCCGTCACCACCCTCCGCCCCGCGCGCGGCACGCGTCCCGCCCGCGGCCCCCGCTCCGGTGCGGTCCGCGAGCCGCTGGTCTCGCGCACCTCGGCGATGCTCGTCATGGCCGTCTTCACGGTGTACTTCCTGCTGCCGCTGTGGTGGCTGCTCGTGGCCTCGAGCAAGAGCACCGGCGACATCCTGACCACGAACCCGCTGTGGTTCGCCGACATGCGCCTGTTCTCGAACATCGGCGACCTGTTCGCCTACCGCGACGGCATCTTCTTGCGCTGGCTCGGCAACTCCCTGCTGTACGCGGGCCTCGGCGGCGCCGTGGCGACGCTGCTGGCGGCGATGGCGGGTTACGCGCTGGCGAAGTACCGCTTCCCGGGCCGTGAGCTGGTGTTCGACGTCGTGCTCGGTGGCGTTCTGGTCCCGGCCACGGCCCTCGCCCTGCCGCTGTTCCTCATCTTCAGCCAGGTGCAGCTCACCAACACGTTCTGGGCGGTGTTCCTTCCGTCACTGGTCAGCCCCTTCGGCGTGTACCTCGCGCGCATCTTCGCCGCGTCGTCGGTGCCCGACGAGCTGCTCGAGGCGAGCCGCCTGGACGGCGCGGGCGAGATCCGCACCTTCTTCACCGTGAGCCTGCGGCTGATGAGCCCGGCGCTGGTGACCATGTTCCTGTTCCAGTTCGTGGCGATCTGGAACAACTTCTTCCTGCCGCTGATCATGCTGCGCAGCGAAGAGCTCTTCCCCGTCGTCTTCGGGCTCTACGGCTGGAACAACCAGCTCAACCAGATCCCCGAGCTGCGCGGGCTCGTCCTGATCGGCGCCCTGCTGTCGGTCATCCCCCTCATCGTCATCTTCCTGCTCCTCCAGCGCTTCTGGCGCAACGGTCTCGGGACCGGTGCCCTGAAGTGATCCCTTCGGCGGCTCCCGCCGCCCCCACCCCGGACGCAAACGGCGCGTCCGGGTCACCAGAGAAAGGCATTCGCATGAAGCACAGAATCCTCGCGGCGACCTCCGGCGTCGCCCTGTCGGCTCTGCTCCTGGCCGGCTGCGCCGGCGGCGGAAGCGGCGACGACGCCGCCTCGGCGGCCGACTGCGCCCCCGCCGACGGTCCCGTCACCCTCGAGTTCACCTCGTGGATCCCGGGTATCGAGAAGGTCGTCGAGATGTGGAACTCGGAGAACCCCGACATCCAGGTCAAGGTGCAGACCGGCCCGAACGGCAACAGCGGCACGTACCAGAACTTCTTCAACCAGATCGCCGCCGGCAACGCCCCCGACCTCGGTCAGATCGAGTACGACGCACTGCCGAACTTCCTCGTGCAGGACGGGCTCGAGAACATCGGCGGCTGCTCCGACGTCGTCGCCGCCAAGGACCAGTTCGTCGGGTGGGCGTGGAACCAGGTCGCCCTCGGCGAGGACGGCGCGGTCTACGGCATCCCCCAGGACATCGGTCCGATGGCGCTGTTCTACCGCAAGGACCTGTTCGAGAAGAACGGCATCGCGATCCCCACCACGTGGGACGAGTACACCGAGGCCGCGAAGAAGATCCGCGCGCTCGGCGGCTACATCACCAACTTCTCGCAGTCCGACATCAACCAGTTCGCGGGCTTCGTGTGGCAGGCCGGCGGACAGTGGTTCGGCAACGACGCGGACGGATGGACGGTCTCGCTGACCGACCCCGCCTCCGAGAAGGTCGCCGAGTACTGGCAGTCGCTGATCGACCAGGACCTCGTCTCGACCTACCCGGCGTGGACCGACGAGTGGAACAACGCCTACAACTCCAGCCAGGTCTGGACGTGGAACTCGGCCGTCTGGGGCGCCAACTCGATCTCGAGCGGCGCTCCCGACACCGCGGGCGGCTGGGCCGTCTCGGACCTGCCGCAGTGGGCGGCCGGCGAGAAGGTCGCGGGCAACTGGGGCGGATCGTCCATCGCGGTCCTCAAGGGCAGCGAGCACCCCTACGAGGCGACGAAGTTCGCGCTCTGGCTGAACACCTCGGAAGAGGCGCTGACCGCCCTCAACCAGGAGGCGAACATCTACCCCGCCACGACCGAGGGGCTGAAGCTCCCCTCGCTCGCGCAGGGCGTGGAGTTCTACGGCGGCCAGAAGATCTACGACGTCTTCGCCAAGGCAGCGACCGAGGTCACCCCCGACTTCGTGTGGGGCCCGACCATGACCAAGACCTACGCCGATGTCTCGGACGGCTTCAAGGCCGCGGTCAGCGGGAACGGCACGCTGGTCGACGCACTGCAGAAGGGCCAGGATGCCACCATCGGCGCCCTGGAGTCGCAGTCCATCCCCGTGAAGAAGTAACGCACACCCCGTGACAGGCGCCCGCGGATGCTCCGGCATCCGCGGGCGTTCTCCGTTCCCGGATGGCGGGGGGCTGGCGGGCCGGCCGCGGGCCGGCGGGCGGGCGGGCGGGCGGGCGGGCGGGTTTGGGGCGGGTTCTACCGTTTGGGGCGCGTACTCCCCGCCCCAAACGCACGATAACGCCCCAAACGCACCCGGGGGCGGGCGAGGGCGCGGGGCGCGAGGGAGGGGCGGAGGGGGCGGGGGGCGCGGGGGGCGGGGGAGGGGGCGTCAGGCCTCGGCGCTGCTCGCGCGTACGACCAGCGTCGCCGGGACGGTCTCGACGACGGGCTCCCCGCCCTCGATCGCGGCCACCAGCGCCGCGACCGCCTGACGGCCGAGGGCGTCGAAGTCCTGACGCATCGTGGTCAGCGGCGGGCGGAACTCCGCGGCATCCACGATGTCGTCGAAACCGACCACCGCGACGTCGTCGGGCACGCGCCGGCCGGCGTCGGCGAGGGCGCGCAGGGCGCCCAGGGCCATCTGGTCGTTCGCGACGAAGATCGCGGTGGCCGCGGCCAGCCGGGCCACGGCGGAATGACCGGATGCCGAGGTCCAGTCGCCCCGCGCCGGCTCGGGCACGTGGACGCCAGCGGAGGCCAGCGCTTCGCGCCATCCACGCTCGCGCTCGGCGGCGGCGAACGACCCGGCGGGTCCGGCGAGGTGGTGCACGGTGTCGTGACCGGCGGCGAGAAGATGCGCGGTGGCGATGCGGGCGCCGTCCGCGTGGGCCGTCTGGACGATCGAGAAGCGGTCGTCGGGCGGTGAGTCGACCACCACGATGTGCAGGTCCGCGGGCGGTTCGACGCCGCGCGCGAGGTCGGTGGCCTCATTGAGCACGACGGCGCCGTCGACGCCCTGGGCGCGCAGGCGCGCGAAGGCCTCGTGGATGCCGCGCTCCCCCACGGTGACGACGGCCAGGGCGTAGTCGCGGGCCGCCGCCGCCTCGGAGATCGCCTGCAGCATGCGCGAGTTGCCCACGGACGCGAGGGTCGCCACGACCAGGCCGATGGTCGAGGTCTGCCCGGTGCGCAGGGCGCGAGCGGCCCGGTGCATGCGGTAGCCGAGTTCGGCCATGGCCTGCTCGACGCGGACGCGCGTCGCCGGGTCGACCCGGGGACTCGCGTTCGCGACGCGCGACACGGTCTGCGCCGAGACCCCGGCCCTCGCGGCCACGTCAGCCATCGATACGCGCATCGCACCCCCTGCATGTTGACGATATCACGCACGCTCTGTAGCGTGTTATCGTGAACACGGACACCCCCTCCGCCACGCCGCTGGGCGCGGGCGTCATCAAGCGCTCGACCCGTCTCGCCGACGGCCGCGAACTGATGTATTTCGACGATCCGGGCACCACGCTCGGACCCGAGCGCGCGATCGACGCGCGCACCCTCGACCCGCGGCCCATGACGGCGACCATGCGCCAGGACGTCCTGACCGGTGACTGGATCACCGTGGCATCCAATCGCCAGAACCGTGCCTTTCTGCCGCCCGCACACCTCGACCCGCTGTCGCCGCAGACGCCGACGAACCCCTCCGAGATCCCCTCGCTCTACGACGTCGCCGTCTTCGAGAACAAGTCCCCCTCGTTCGGTCCCGCCCTCGACGACGCGACCGGCGACGCCCCCGCCGCCGTCGACCCGCCGCGCGGCGCCGACGACCTCGAGCACCTGGGTCTCGGCCGCACCCGCACCTCGGTCGGCCGGTGCGAGGTCGTGTGCTTCAGCCCCGCGCACGAGGGCTCGTTCGGCTCGCTCTCGCGCACCCGCGCCCGCACCGTCATCGAGGCGTGGGCCGACCGGACCGCGGCGTTGTCGGCCCTGCCCGGCATCCGTCAGGTGTTCCCCTTCGAGAACCGCGGGCAGGAGATCGGCGTCACGCTCCCCCACCCGCACGGACAGATCTACGCTTACCCCTACGTCACACCCCGCACGCACCGCCTGCTCGACACGATCTCGCGCACCTCCGACGATCTGTTCGCCCGCATCCTCGACTTCGAGCAGGCCGGCGAGCGCGTCGTGCTGCGCGGCGAGCACTGGACGGCATTCGTTCCCTTCGCCGCGCGCTGGCCCATCGAGGTGCACGTACTCCCCCACCGCCACGTGGCCGACCTGGCCGAGACGAGCGACGCCGAACGCGACGAGCTCGCACCCTTCTACCTGCGCCTGCTGCGCGGCATCGACGCGCTGTACGACACCCCCACCCCCTACATCGCCGCCTGGCATCAGGCTCCGGTCGGACGGGGACGGGATGCCGTGCGCCTCAACCTGCAGATCACGTCGCCGCGCCGCGCCGCCGACAAGTTGAAGTACCTCGCCGGGTCCGAGGCCGCCATGGGCGCCTGGATCGGCGATGTGACCCCCGAGTCGCAGGCCGAGCGCCTGCGCGCCGCCCTCGACACCGTTCCGGAGGTGACGGCATGACCGCCGTCGACGACGCCCGCACCCTTCTCGCCGCCACCCCCGCGGGGGTGTGGTCGGCTCCCGGCCGCGCCAACCTCATCGGCGAGCACACCGACTACAACGAGGGCTTCGTCTTCCCGTTCGCGATCGCGCAGCGCACCGCCGCGGCCGTCGCGCTGCGCGACGACGACGTGATCCGCGTGCGGTCGACGTTCGCCGACGACGCGGTCGAAGTTCCCCTCGCCGAGCTCGACGCCCGCATCGCCGCCGGCGGCCTCGACTGGGCGGGCTACCCGCTGGGTGTGGCGTGGGCGCTGCTCCGAGAGGCCCCGGATGCCACACCCCGCGGCGTCGACATCGCGGTGTCGTCCGAGGTGCCGGTGGGCGCCGGACTGTCGTCGTCCGCCGCGATCGAGGGGGCCGTGGCATCCGCTCTCAACGACGTGTGGAACGCCGGCCTCGACAAGGTCGCCCTGGCCCGCGTCGGCCGCATCGCCGAGAACGACGCCGTCGGCGCCCCCACCGGGATCATGGACCAGATGGCGTCCATGCTGGGGGTCGCCGACGCCGCGACCTTCCTCGACTGCCGCACACTCGAGACCCGGCCCGTCGCGCTGGGCTTCGCCGAGGCGGGACTTGCGATCCTCGTCGTCGACACGCTCGTCGAGCACGCCCACTCCACCGGCGGCTACCGCGAGCGCCGCGAGGCGTGCGAGCGGGGTGCGGCGGCCTTCGGCGTCGCGTCGCTGCGCGACCTGACGGTCGACGACCTATCCCGTGCCGCCGAGATCCTGGATGACGTGACCTTCCGCCGCGTGCGTCACGTCGTGACCGAGAACCAACGGGTGCTCGACACGGTGGCGGCCCTCGACGCCGACGGTCCCGCCGCGATCGGCGATCTGCTCGTCGCATCGCACGCGTCGATGCGCGACGATTTCGAGATCTCGGTGCCCGAGCTCGACCTCGCCGTCGAGACCGCGCTGGGCGCGGGCGCGCTGGGTGCGCGCATGACGGGCGGCGGCTTCGGCGGCGCGGCGATCGCGCTGATCCCCGCCGGGCTCGTCCCAGCGGCGACCGAGGCGGTCCTGGCCGCGTTCGCGGCATCCGGGTTCCGCCGCCCCAACGTCTTCACGGTGACCCCGTCCGAGGGCGCGCGCCGCGACGCGTGACGCCGTGGCGCCCCGGGGGGGGTCGGGCCGGTCGGGGCGGTCGGGGCGGTCGGGGCCTCGCCCGCCCCGGCCGGCCCGGACCGGGCCCCGATAAACGCCGTTTCTGCCGAGACATGGGGTGCGTCCGCGTGTTTCGGCAGGAACAGCGTTTATCACCGGGAGCGAGGGCGGCGAGAGACGGCCGCGGCACGCGCGCATGCGGCGGGAGACGGCGGCGGCGCGCGGCGGGAGACGGCGGCGGCGCGCGTCGGGAGGCGGCGCGGAGCTCCGGGCGGCCCCGCGATAAAGGCCGTTCCTGCCGAGACACGGTATGCGTCCGCGTGTTTCGGCAGGAACAGCGTTTATCGAGGGGAGCGAGGGCGGCGGGCTACGGCGACGCCACGCGCGCATGCGGCGGGCTAGGGCGGCAGGCGGCAGGGCGGCGCGCGCCGGGAGGCGGCACGGAGCACCGCACCACCGCACCGCTCAGAGGTGCGGAATCACCTCGCGCTCGAACAGCGAGATGCCCGAGGTGTCGTACGCGGCCTCGGGGAAGTACTGGATCGCGTAACCCAGACCGTGGTTGGCGCGCTCGCGCAGGCGCTCCACGATCTGCTCGGGCGTGCCGAAGCCGTCGGACGAGCGGTAGTCGACCTCGATGGCATCCGCCCGCTCGTCGCCCACGTGCGGACGCAAGCGCGCCACCACGGCGGCCAGGCGGTCGGATGCCTCGGCCTCGGTCTCGGCCACGATCGTGTTGAAGTTCGTCGAGCGGGTGATCTCGGACGCGTCGCGACCAAGGGCCTCGCAATGCCCGCGCAGCACCTCGGACTTGTGGTCGAACTCCTCGAGCGATCCGCCGAAGTTGGTGTACGAGGCGTACTTCGCCGCGATCTTGAGCGTGACCTTCTCGCCTCCGCCGGCGATCCAGAGCGGGATGCCGCCGGCCTGCAGGGGCGTCGGCTGGACGATCGCGCCGTCGACCTCGTAGTACTTCCCCGACAGGGTCGCCTCGCCCGTGGTCCACGCCTGGTGCATGATCTCGACGCCCTCGCGCAGGCGTCCGAGGCGCTCGGCGATGGGTGGGAAGCCGTAACCGTACGCGCGCCACTCGTGCTCGTACCAGCCGCCGCCGATGCCCATCTCGGCGCGTCCGCCCGAGATCGCGTCGACCGTGGCGGCGACCTTGGCGAGGTACGCCGGGTTGCGGTACCCCATGCACGTGCACATCTGGCCGAGGCGCACCCGGTCGGTGGCGGCGGCGAAGGCCGCCATCAGGGTCCACGCCTCGTGCGTGGCCTCGGCGCTCGGCACGGGAGTGGTGTGGAAGTGGTCGTAGACCCAGAGCGAGGCCCAGGGGCCGTCGTCGGCGCTCTGGGCGAGGGAGTTCATGACCCGCCAGTGCTCGGAGGGGTCGATGCCGACGAGGTCGAAGCGCCAGCCCTGGGGGACGAAGATGCCGAATTCCATGGGGCTCACCCTAGGCGCGTCCTCACCCGTCCGGGGCCGACGATACCGATGACGCCCGATCCGTCGCCGTTCGCGGGTGAGGACGACCCCGCACGCAGATGAATTACACCCCCGGATGCCACGACGGCCCCCGACCGCAGCCCATGCTGGATCTGCCGTGCTCGACGGCTGCCGCTCATGAGCCTTCTCCTCCTCTGCCTCATCGTTCCCGCGTCGTCCCTGCTGCTGGTCAGCGGGATCGCGAAAATGGTCGCGCTCGAGGACGCTCCCCACGTCCTATCCGCGTTGCGCCTGCCCCGGCGTCTTCCCCGACTCGCGGTGGCCGCCGTCTCCGTCGTCGAGGTGGCCCTGGCAGTGGCACTCGCCGTTTCCGACGGTCAGACGCGCGTGGGAGCGGCGACCGCGATCGTCCTGCTGCTGGCGGGTTTCACTGCGCTCACCGCCCGCGCCGTCAGCCACGGCTCGGCCGACGAGTGCGGGTGCCTCGGCCGGTGGAGTACTACGCGAGTGTCCCCCGCGCTGGTGCGCCGCAACGCCGTCCTGAGCGTCGCGGCCCTGCTGTTGGCGGTCGTCTGCGCGGTCGTCTCGACCTCGTCCCCGTCAGCACCGACGATCGCGGCCTCGCACCCCCTGCCCACCGCCCTCGCCGTGGCGGTGAGTGCGGCCCTGGCGACCTGCGGATTCGCGATGGCGCGCGCAGGGCGGAGAGGCGGGATGCCATCGCCCGATGTCGCGTCGTGGCGACCGCCGCTGATCCGCGAAGACGGTGTGGTCGTCGACGTGGTCACCGAGGCCGCGCGGGGTCGGAGCCAGCTTCTGGTCTTCGCGCAAGCGAACTGCGACCGGTGCCTCCGGGTGATCGACGCACTCGACCACCATCACGACGCGCTCGCGCCCTGGCTCGACGTCCGGATCGTCTACCCCGTGGGTGCCGGACGCGACTGGAACGCCCCCGCCCGCGAGAACGACGGCCCGCGCACGCCCGCCGCCCTCGATCTGGGCGGCGCACTCGCGACGGCCCTGGACGTCGGCGACCATCGCCCCGTGGGGGTGCTGATCGCGGCGGACGGGCGTCCCGTCCTGCCGTACGCGGACAGCGAGGACGACATCCGAGTTCTCGTGTCCGCGCTGGTGCGGTCGAGGGCCTGAGCGCAACCCCGGTCCTCCCGGGGAGTCCGCGCCGGGCTCCTCGATTCAGGCCTCGAAGGCCTCGAGGCGCTTGTGCATCACCGCGACCGCGTCGGCGTTGTCGTCGATCAGCACCGCGTGCCGGCCGAGCGGGGCGGCGACGGCACCCAGCGTGCCGCTGCCGGCGAACATGTCGAGCACCCGGTCGCCGGGGCGGCTGGACGCCTGCACCATGCGACGCAGCACGCCCTCGGGCTTCTGCGTCGGGTAGCCCGTCTTCTCGCGCCCGGTCGTCGGCACGATGGTGTGCCACCACACGTCGGTGGGCATCTTGCCGCGCGCGGCCTTCTCGGCCGTCACCAGGCCGGGGGCCATGTAGGGCTCGCGGTCGACGGCATCCGAATCGAAGAAGTACGCGGCCGGGTTCTTGACGTAGACGAGGATCGTCTCGTGCTTGGTGGGCCAACGGCGCTTGGTCTTCGCGCCGTAGTCATAGGCCCAGATCAGCTCGTTGAGGAAGTGGTCGCGCCCGAACAGGGCGTCGCACATCACCTTGGCGTAGTGCACCTCGCGATAGTCCAGGTGCAGGTACAGCGTGCCGTCGTCGGCGAGCAGCCGCCACGCTTCGATCAGCCGCGGCTCGAGGAAGCCCCAGTAGTCGTCGAAGCGATCGTCGTAGGTGCGCAGGTCGCCGCGCAGCCGCGCGTACTCGCGTCCGTGGAAGCCGCGCTGCACCACCGGCGGCGGGGGCGGCTCGTCCTCGGGGAACGTCAACATGTTCGGATCGTCGGGGGATGCCACGGGCTCGGGCGCGACGGCATCCGCCTCTTCTTCCACGGGAGGCGTCCACGTCGCCGACTCGACCGCCTTGGAGCGCGTGCGCCCCGTGTTGAAGGGCGGATCGAGGTACACGAGCGAGAACGAGCCGTCGGCGAGCGCCGGGGTGATCGTCAGATTGTCGGCGTGGTGGATCTCGACGACGCCCTGCGCGGGGACGGCGTCGGGGGCGGCCGCGCTCACGGGACCCGCTGCAGCCACGCGTCGGTGGCGAACTTCGAGGCGACGAGGGCCTCGGCCTCGGCGTACTCCTCGGGGGTGATGTGCCCCTCGGTCGCGCCGTAGAGCGTCGTGAACGTCTGGATGAAGCGGTCGATGACCTGATCGCGCGGCAGTCCGGTCTGGCTGCGCAGCGGGTCGACGCGCTTGGCGGCAGAGACGGTCCCCTTGTCGCTGAGCTTCTCGCGGCCGATGCGCAGCACCTCGGTGAGCACCTGGCCGTCCATGTCGTAGCTGAGGGTCGCGTGGTGCAGCACCCCGCCGTTCGCGAGCCGCTTCTGCGCGGCCCCACCGATCTTGCCGTGGGGGCCGGCGATGTCGTTGAGCGGCTGGTAGACCGCGTCGATGCCGAGCGAGCGCAGCGCCTGCAGCACCCAGTCGTCGAGGAAGGCATAGGAGTCGGCGAACGTCATCCCGGCGACCAGCGACGCGGGGACGTAGAGCGAGTAGGTGACGATCGAGTTGGCGGCCATCATCATCGCGCCGCCGCCCGAGATCCGGCGCACGACGTCGAAGCCGTGCTTCGCGGCCCCCTCGGGGTCGACCTCGTTGCGGAGCGACTGGAACGAACCGATGACGACGGCGCTCTCGTTCCACTCCCACAGCCGCAGCGTGGGCTTGCGCAGCCCGGCACCCACCCGGGTGGTGAGCACCTCGTCGAGGGCGAGGTTCATGCGGGGCGACACGGGGTCGTCGTGCACGACCTCCCACTCGAAGTCCGCCCACCCGGGGGCGACCACCAGGGCGCGGCGGATCGCCGTCGCGACCGATTCCGGGGTGAAGCCGAGCAGCTGCGCCCCCTCGGGCAGTGCTGTGCGGATCGCCGCGGCGATCGTGGGGACGTCGGACTCCACCGGCAGCCCGTTGACGGCCTGGTCGATGTCGTCGAGGGCGTCGTCGGGCTCGAGGAAGAAGTCTCCCGCGAGGTGGAAGCCGTGGATGCGGCCCTCGCGTTCCTCGAGGTCGACCACGACCAGCTTGCCGCCGGGGACCTTGTACTCGCCGTGCATGCGTCCAGCCTACGGCGGCGGGCCGGGCGCGGCGGGCGGGCGCGGCGGGCGGGGTGGGGCGCGGCGAGACCGCCGCGGCGGCGCGAGACGGCATCCGACCGACGACTCGGTTGCAGGATGTCGCCGAGTTGTCAGCCGGATGCAGTCTCGGCGACCGACCCGGGCGGGGGCGGGGGCGGGGCGGGAGGGGTGGGGGCGGGTGGGGGCGCCCGGCGACGCCTCAGCGCCGGGACGGCAGCCGCGCGTCCAGCCAGGCGAGCAGGTCTGCGCGCACCTCGGCCTGCGCCCGCTCGGCGAAGATCTCGTGACGGGCGCCCGGGTACACCAGCGTCGTCACGTCGGTCAGCCCCGACCGCGAGCGGTAGGCGTCGGCGAGCAGGTGCACGCTGCGCGGGCCGCCGACGGTGTCGTCGCGGCCGACCATGAGCAGCATCGGCACGTCGCGGCCGAGGTCGCGGCGCGGTCGGCCGAACAGCTTGGCCGCCTCGATCGGTCCGAACAGCTTCATCAACGGCTCCGAGGTCGTCAGCGGATCCGCGACGAAATCGCGACCGACCTGCTCGTCGCTCGACAACCACTGCATGCCCGACCCGCCCAGGTGCTTCCACGGCGCGTTGAGATCGCCGGCGTTCAGCGCCCCGGGCCAGCGCAGAGCGGAACCGCTCAGCACGACCGCGTCATAGGCATCCGGATGCCGATCCAGCAGCATCTGCGCGAGGAACGACCCCCACGAGTGCCCGAGCAGCACCAGCGGAAGGTCGGGGTGCTCGTCGTGGATGCGCTGCGTGAGGGTCCACACCGCGTCCCGCGCGGCGCCGAGGCCGCCGGGTCCGAGGCGGCCGAGCTTGCGATGATCGCCACCCCACTGCGCGAGACCGGTGCGACCGTGGCCGCGGTGGTCGTCGGCGTAGACGGTGTACCCGTCGGCGGCGAGGGCGTCGATCAGGGCGCCGTAGCGCCCCGCGTGCTCGCCGACCCCGTGCAGCAGTTGCACGACCGCGCGCGGGGCGGCCGCGTCGTAGACGTCGTAGACGATGGGGATGCCGTAGGCGTCGACGAACTGGGGCATGGGCCGAGCATAAGCGGAGGCGGTCGGCCGCGGCCGTCGGGGGGCGACCGCACTATTCCGTTAGCAAGGCTAATGAGCTAGGCTCACGATCAGGAACATGAACGATCGCGTCGACGAATCCCCCCTTCCCGACCAGGGTCATGACCTCAGCGCCGCAGCTTCCGAGCTGCGCATGGCCACGTTCCGCCTGGCCCGCCGCCTTCGCGCGCAGCGGGCCGTCGACACCATGAGCGACGGGCAGTTCGCCGTCCTCGCGGCCCTCACGGTGCACGGCGCGCACACGCTCGGCCAGCTGGCCGACCGCGAACGCGTCACCGCCCCGTCGATGAACCGCACGGTGTCGCTCCTCGAGGATGCCGGGTACGTCACCCGCATCCCCGACGAGGTCGATCGTCGGCGCGTGACGATCGACCTCACCGACTTCGGGCGCACGATCGTGGACGAGACCGTCCGTCGCCGTGACGCCTTCGTGGAGGAGGCCCTCGCCGAGCTCACCCCCGACGAGCGCGACACCCTGGCCCGTGCCGCCGTGATCATGAGGAAGGTGGCCGACAGATGAGCACCTCGATGTTCCGGTCGCTGTCGATCTTCAACTACCGCGTCTGGTTCGTCGGAGCGCTCGTCTCGAACGTCGGCGCCTGGATGCAGGCCACCGCCCAGAACTGGGTGGTCCTGACGCAGCTCACCGACAACGACGCCGCCGCCATGGGCGTGACCATGGCCCTGCAGTTCGCGCCCCCGCTGCTGCTCGTGGGCGTCACGGGCTGGGTCGCCGACCGCTTCGACCGGCGCCGGCTCATCATGTGCACCCAGTCGGCCCTGCTGCTGCTCGCGGTGACGCTCGGCATCCTGATCCTGACCGGCGCGATGACGTTGCCGTTGATGTTCGGCTTCGCGCTCGCGCTCGGCGTGGTCACCGCGTTCGACAACCCCGCGCGGCAGGCGTTCGTCTCCGACCTCGTCGCGCAGGAGAACGCCTCGAACGCCGTCGCTCTGAACGCCGCGTCCTTCAACACCGCCCGCCTGATCGGCCCCGCCGTCGCGGGGGTGATGATCGTGGCCGTCGGCACCGGGTGGGTGTTCCTCGTCAACGCCCTCACCTTCTCGGCGATGATCGGCGCCCTGCTGCTCATGCGCCCCCACGAGCTGGTCGTGCACCACAAGCGCGGCGGGCCCGCCCGCCTGGCCGACGGGTTCCGCTACGTCGCCCGGCGCCCCGACCTGGTCGTGATCTTCGCGATGGTGTTCCTGCTCGGCGCGTTCGGCATGAACTTCCCCATCTTCGCCTCGACGATGGCCCTCGAGTTCGGGCGCGGCGCCGACGGCTTCGGCCTGCTGAGCTCGTTCGTCGCGATCGGTTCGCTCGCCGGTGCGCTGCTGGCCGCGCGGCGCGAGCGCGCCCGGATGCGCGTGGTCGTCCTGGGCGCGGGCGGTTTCGCCGTGGCATCCACCCTGTCGGTCTTCGCCCCCAGCTACGCCGCGTACGCCGCGACCCTCGTGCTGACCGGCTTCAGCGTCGTGACGACGCTCACCACGGCGAACGGGTACGTGCAGACCACGACCGACCCCGCGCTGCGCGGGCGCGTGCTGGCGCTGTACATGGCGATCCTGCTGGGCGGCACCCCGGTGGGCGCCCCCATCGTCGGCGCTGTCGCGGCCCAATTCGGCCCCCGTGTCGCAATCGCCCTCGCCGCCGTCGTGGCGCTGATCGCGTGCGGCATCGGCGTCGCGTGGACGCTGGCGTCGGGCCGGGTGCACCGTCACGAGACGAAGCGGTTCCGCCTGACCGTCGACGAGACGCGCCCCATCATGACCATCGCGCCCGAACCCGAGGATTTCAGCGACGAGATCGCCGGGACCACCCCGATCCCCCTGCCGCCGGGCGAGCGTTCACCGCGCGCCACCCCGCGCCCGCGGCACGGGGCCTGAGCGGCCGCGACCGGGCCTCAGACGAAGAAGCCCTGCGATTCGAGGACGGCGACGGCATCCTCGCGGCCCGAGACCTCCAGCTTCGCGTAGATCGAGCGCAGCTGCGACTTGACGGTGTTCAGCGACACCTGGAGGTCGGCGGCGATCTGCGGCAGGCTCGACGATCCGCGCAGCCGCAGGGCGAGGCGCTCCTCGCGCGGCGACAGGGCGGGCAGCGTCGCCGCGACGACACGGGTGGGAACGGCCGCCAGACCCGTGCGCACCGCCGCCACCGCATCGGCGACGTCGGGCCGGCGCTCCACGAGCATCGTGAGCAGCTGGTCGAGCGGCTCGCACGGCAGCGCGATGAACGGCGCCAAGGACTCCCCCAGCCCCACCCGCAGACCGAAGGCCTCTTCGAACGAGGCGAAGGCGGCGGCCGGGTTGCTCAGGCGCAGGAACGCGATCGACCGGCGCACCAGCACCGGCACGAGCGTCCGGACGCAGTGGTCCGCCCCCGTCGCGATGCACTCGTCCGTGGCGTTCAGGGCGGAGCGGTCGCGGCCGAGCGCCAGGTAGGCGGCCGCGCGCTGCATCCCGTAGCAGAGGGCGTGCTCCCGGGGTGTTTCCGCGCCCTCGATGACTGCGAGCGCGCGTCGCACCTCGCCGCGCGCCAGCAGGGTGTCGGCGAGGACCCCGAGGGTGAAGCCGCGCACCATCGTGTGGCTCTTGAGCGCGTCCGCGCCTCCCACCAGCGTGGTGAGCAGAGCCAGACCGCTCATGTAGTCGCGGGTGATGAGCGCGCGCATCGCGTCGGCGGCGCGGGCGGTGTACTGCCAGAACGGGTCGGCCGGGGCGGTCGCCTGCAGCTCCTCTGAGAGCCGGGCGAGGGCGGGGGCGTCCAGCACCGCCGACGCGTACAGGACCTCGGCGAGAATGAGCGCGTAGTCGCGGTACACGCGGGACCAGCCCGCTTCAATCATCAGCTCGTGACAGCGCTCGATCGCCCGTCCGGCGGCGTCGTACTCGCCGTTCAACGCGTAGGCCAGTGCCCTCACGGCGTGCGCGCGGTACCGGGTCGGCGCCGTCGCGGCGTGGGCGACCGCCGAGGCGGCGTAGAGTCCCGCGCGCCGCGGCTGGCCGGCGGCCGAGTACACCTCGGACGCCGCCGCGAGCAGGGTCGACCGCGTCGCCGGGTGCAGCGACCCGGGGACGCGCAGCCGCCCCTCGGCGAAGTGCGTGTCGACCAGCTGCAGCGCACTCTCGACGTCGTCCAGGTGGCACCGGGCGATGAGGATCGCCTCGAGGGTCCGCGCGCTCGCCTCGACCCACCGCCGCGGCGTGGGTCCCGTCTCGACCGAGAGCAGCAGCTCCAGGTCGAGCACCGACGGCGGGGGGTCGGTCGGCAGGACGCCGGTGACGACGCGCTCGGACAGGGAGCGCAGCCCCCGGTCCTGGCCCGGCCCCCTGGACGAATCACGCATCGCCGTCAAGATAGCGCAGTCGCCCATGAGCACCCGAGTCGGCGGCGGTGCCGTTCCGCGACGCGGAACGGCACCGCCTCTCGCTCAACGCGTCTCCGCCGGAGCACCATCCGCACGGCGATACCGACCAGCAGCGCCAGCAGGGCGCCCGCCCCCATGAGGACCAGCGGGGCGGTGACGCCCGTGACCGCCAGCGGCACCGGCACCAGCGCCCAGAACGGGTCGCTGTCGGACACGCGGACCACGGCTCCCGCCGCGTCGCGCACGGCCACCGGCGTCCCGCCGGCGTCAATCGCGGGGTCACCGGTCGGCACACCGTCCGCGTCGACCGCGGGGACCACGGGGGTCGCCTCGACCGTGACGGTGTCCGCGTGCGTCTGGCCCGCGGCGAGGGTCAGGGTGCCCTGGGCGAAGAACGACGCTCCCGGCGGGATGAGCCCATGCCAGGTGCCCTGCGCGACGAAGTCGTACGACGCCGGGCCGCCGAAGGCGCTGAGGTCCGCCGTCCACGACGACACCGAGGGTCCCCGGTCGGTCAGATCGCGCAGGTCGACCGCGCTCAGCCACGTCGATCCCGTGTTCGTGACCACCCAGCGCACGACGCCGGCCTTGTCGGCCGTGTACGTGACCGCGGAGTCGCGGGTGTCGGCATCCTGGACCGCGTCGACGAGCGGCTTGACGGGAGTGATCCACCGACCGGACGCGTCCTTCACGGCCGGGTCCTTCTTGCCCCCGTCGTACTTGATGACCTGGATGCCCGAGGTGAAGGCGTTGTACTCGTCGTCGTCGCCGACCGGGATGCCGGAGGCTGCGCCGCGCGCATCGATCGACGCACGGTCGGTGTGCACGGCATCCGCGCCGACCGTCAGCGTGGCCGCGCCGGTGACGACCTGACCGGGCGCGAACACCGCGCCGCCCTCGAAGGTCGCGTCCCAGCGAGCGGTCCAGACTCCGTCGTGCTGCTGCGCGTCGACCGTGCTGCCGTCGGGCAGGGTCCAGACGAGCGCCTGCACCGAGGCTCCCGACAGGGTGGCATCGCGCAGCACGACGTCGACGAGGTCTTCGTCGCCGGTGTTCTCGATGCGGAAGACGATCGTGCGCGACTCCCCCGCGGCGTACTGCGCGGCATCGCCCATCGTGTCGGCGTCGTGCGCGATGGTCGTGCCCGTGCCGTCGCCCTTCTCGATGTCGACGTAGGGGCCGACGCCGGTGCGGGCGGTGAACGGGTCGTCGTCGCCGACGGTGAACGGCACGCGCGCGGACGGGTCGGCGGGATCGGCCACGGTGGCCGTCACGAGGGATCCTTGGTCGTCGCGCAGCGGCTGGCCGGTCGGCGTCACTCCGTCGGCGGCGACCGCGGGCACCACCACGGTGCCGACGAGGTCGACCCGATCGGTGTGGTGCTGCTCGGCGGGCAGGGTCAGCGTTCCCTCGGCGAAGAACGACGCGCCCGGGGGAAGGGCCCCGGTCCACGGTCCGCTCTTCACGAACGAGTACGCCCGGGGGCCGCCGAACGCCGACAGATCAGCCGTCCAGTCATCGCCGATCGCGGGCCCGGTCAGGGTCGTGTCCGTCAGCGTCAGGTTCGTGAGCCAGGTGGAGCCGGTGTTGGTGACCACCCAGCGCACCTTCTCGGCCGTCGACACGGGGTACTCGACCGCGTGATCGGCGTCGTTGGCATCCTGGGCCGCATCCGCCAGGGGCTTGGTGGGGGTGATCCACCCGCCCGCGGCGTCCTTCACGGCCGGGTCGGCCTTCTGACCGTCGTACTTGATGACCTGCGTCGAGCCGGTGAAGGCGTGGTAGTCGTTGCGCGCGGTGACGGGCTTGCCCGATGCCGCGCCGCGGGCATCGACCGTGGCGCGGTCGACGTGCGGAGCCGAGGACGCCCCGAGGGTGAGCTGCGCCGAGCCGGTGATGACCGCTCCCGGAGCCCACGGGCCCGCCCAGGTCGCCGACCAGGTCCGCGTGTCCGCGTTCCACGTGCCGGCGAGCGGCGTGCCGTCGGGCAGGGTCCAGACGAGGTTGCTCGCCTCGCCCCCCGAGACCGTCAGGTCGGTGAGCGTCACGTCGACGAGGGGCTCGTCTCCGGTGTTGGCGGCGCGGAACACGATCGTCCGCGTCTCGCCGCCCCGGTACGCCTCAGCCGACGCGGCGGTGTCGGCCTCGTGCGCGATCGTCGCGCCCGCGCCGTCGCCCTTGCGGATGTCGACGAGGGGTCCGACGCCGGTGACGGCGTTGAACGGATCGTCGTCGGCCACCGTGTAGGGCGATCCGTCCGCCTTCTTCGCGGCGACGGGCGCACCGTCGACGACCGAGGGCCGACCGGTGGGAACGCCGTCGTCGTCCGTCGCGGGCACCACGACGGTGCCGACGACGTCGACGCGGTCGGTGTGGCTGCTCTCAGCCGGCAGGGCGAGCGTTCCGGTGGCGAAGAACGAGGCGCCCGGGGCGAACGTGCCCGTCCACGGTCCGTTCTTCGCGAACGAGTAGTCCTTCGGTCCGCCCACTCCGGACAGGTCGGCGGTCCAGTCCGCGCCGATCGCGGGGCCGGCCAGCGTCGTGTCGGTCAGCGTGACGTCGGTCAGCCAGGTGTCGCCGGTGTTGGTGACGACCCAGCGCACGGGACGCGCGGAGTCGACCGGCAGCTTCACCGCGGTGGCGGTGGTGTTGGCATCCTGGGCCGGATCCAGCAGCGGCTTGGCCGGGGTCACCCACCCTCCCGCGGCGTCGACGATCGCCGGATCGGGCTTCTGCCCGTCGTACTTGATCACCTGGATGCCGCCGACGAAGGCGTTGTAGTCGTTCTCGGCCGTGACGGGGGTTCCCGACAGGGCGCCCGTGCCCGCGACCGTGGCGCGGTCCTGGTGGGCCGCGGCCCCCGCGGCGCCGACGGTGAGCGTGGCGCGGCCGACGATCACGGCTCCGGGCGCGAACGACGCGGTCCCGGACCCGAAGGTCTGCTCCCAGCGCGCCGAGGTGGTGGCGCCGTCGGCCACGGGCGTGAGCACCGTGCCGTCGGGCGCCGTCCACACCAGGCCGGTGACCGCGGCACCCGACAGGGTCTCGTCGGTCACGACGACGTCGCGCAGAGCCTCGGGGCCGGTGTTGGTGACGCGGATGACGACGTCCCGCGTCTCGCCGGGGCGGAAGGTCTGCCCCTCGGCGACGGTGTCCGCCTCATGGGCGATCGTCGCCGTGTCGGCCGCGCCGTCGCCCTTGCGGATGTCGACGCTCGGGGTCACGGTGGTCGGGTTCTCGACCGTGACGCCCACGACGGTCGCGTCGCCGATCGTGATGGTCGTCCCGTTGGCCTGCTCGGCACCGTTCACACGGAGCACCGGGGTGCCCCAGGTCGCGCCCGCCGGCAGACCGCCGGTCGGGGCGACCTCGGTCAGGGTGACCACGGTCCCGGTGGGAAGCGCGGGCGACGAGGTCGTCTGGCCGTTCTTCACCGTCAGCGTGCCGGAGCCCTTCGCCGAGGAGTAGTTGACGCTGTAGTCGCGCCCGGTGTCGACGAGCGTCTCGCCCGGACCCGTGACGTCCTTCGTGATCGAGAACTGACCGTTCCGGGGTTCGGTCGGGTTCTGCAGCGCCACGGCGGCGGTGACGCCGTCGGCGACGACCAGCGCGGCCGTACCGTCGCCCTTCGCGGTCACGCCCGTGCCCGAGAAGACCGGGGTCTGCCAGGCGACGTCGGCCAGCGTCGGACGCGCGGCCTCGCGCAGGAGCACGGTCGTCCCCGCCGCGATGTCGGTCGGTCCGGTCGCCGTCTCGCCGTCGGCGATCGGGGTGAGAGCCGTCCAGGTGGAACCCCCGTCGAGCGAGTACTCGGCGGTGAAGGTGGTGCCACCGGGCACGCGGTCCGCGGCGGAGCCGGTGACGGCCTTCTTCACGGTGAAGCCGCCGACGAGCTTCGTCGTCGGGTTGGTCAGGGTCACACGGGTGGTGGTGCCGTCGCCGACGGTGACCTTCGCCGAGCCGTCGTTCTGGGCACCCGTGCTCCACGTCGGAGTGCCGAAGCCCACCGCTGCCGACTGACCCGTCTTCGCGGTCTCGGTCAGGGTGACCACGGCGCCGTACGGGAGCGGGCCCGCGGTGCTCTTCCAGCCGTTCGCCTTGTTCAGCGTCAGCGTGCCGGACCCGCCCGTGTAGGCGTAGGCCACGGTGAACTCCGCGTCCGCGAGCTCGGCGGACGACAGCGAGAACGCGCCCGTGACGGCCTTGGACACCTCGATCGAACCCGGCTTGTACAGCGTGTTCGACACGCGGAACGCCAGCGTCTTGCCGGTCCCCGTGACGGTGTACCAGTCGGTGTGCGCCGCTCCCGAGGGGTCGGTGATGGCCACCGACTTGGTCGACGGCTCGTTTTCGCTCACGCGTACCGCGGCCCCCACGGGCACCGTGATCTCGGGCGAGCGCGCACCGTCCGCGAGCTCGAACGTGCTCTGCGCGAGGGTGATCGGGTCGCCGCGGAAGGTGCGCGCCGCGACGTCGATGGTGAAGGTCTGGCCCGCGGCGGCCGCACCGCCCGCGGCGTCGACCACCTTGCCCACGTCGATCGCTCGCTGCGCGACGAAGCCGGCATCCAGATCGTGCACGTTCATGCCGGGCCCGCGCAGGGCGACCGCCGCCGAACCGGTGCGGGGATCGGCCACCGAGCCGGTCGTGCTCGAGACGCCGGCCTTGGTGAACGCCGCCTGCGACCAGTCGATCGTGCCGAACGTCGAGGCGTTCGCCCCGCGCAGGGCGAGCGAGCCCTGCGTCGGCTGCACGAAGGTCACCGTGTACGAGCCGTTGGGGTCGAAGCCGTCACGGTCGGAGCGGAAGTAGTACAGGCCCCGGGCGTCGGTGGTCTGCGTCGCGAGGGGGGTGGTGCCGCCGGCGGCGTAGAGCTGAACCGTGACGCCCTGGATCGCGGGCTCGTCGGCATCCTGGATGCCGTTCTGATCGGCGTCGAACCACACGCGGTTGCCGATCTCGACGGGTGCGGCCTTGGCGAGCAGCGCGACGGCGCCAAGGCCGCCGCCCTTCTGGAACGTCCCGGCCGAGTCGGCGCCGAAGCCGCCGTCGGCGGTCAGCTCGTAGCCGCGCGCGGAGCGGCCGCTGTCGATCGAGAACCAGTTCAGACCGCTCAGGCGCACGCGGTCGAGGGGGTCGAAGGTGGTGTCGACGATCTCGCGCGTTCCGCGCTGACCGACCACTGAGCCGAGGGAGTTCTCGTGGTGCCCGCCCGTGCCCAGGTTGTTGGAGTCCGCGTAGAACTCGCGGCCGCCGGGGCCCTCGGCGTTCGCGCCGAACTGGGTCTGCCGGGTGCCGACTCGACCGTCGTTCTCGAGCGCGTAGGTGCCGTCCTGGCGGGGTGCGGCCACCAGCAGGTCGCCGCCCGAGCCCGTCTCGTACAGCTGCGAGCCCGTGTCCGACGAGAGGTTGCGGTTGCCGCCCTGGATCGCGGTGCGATCGGCGAACGACAGGTGCAGATAGCCGTCCTCGTCACGGAAGATGCCGCTCAGGATCGCCTGGGGGTAGATCTGCCACGTGGACGCTGCGATGACGCTGCCGCCGGTCCAGCGCCAGGTGTCGGTCCAGGTGTTCCACCGGTTGCTGTTGGTCGAGGTCGCCCAGTCGGCCACCTGCCCCTTGGTGTAGCCCAGGGGCACGTCGAGCACGCGGGTCCACGCCGCCGAGCCGAGGCCGCTCAGCGGGACCGAGAGCACGCCCGCGTGCAGGCCGGCGCTCGCGGCGGAGGTGCCGGGCTGTGCGCCCTGCGCGGTCTCGCCCGTGTCGGCGTAGCCCACGAAGACGGTGCCGTCGTCGATCGTGAGCGCCCAGGGGCGCTGGCCGACGCCGAGATCCAGCGACCACGAGCCCTTCAGGGTGGGCGACTTCGCGGGGTCGGCGACGTCGAGGGCGTACAGGCGCTTGTCGTTGAGGTTGACGAAGTAGAGGGTCGAGCCGTCCGGGCTGATGGCCGCGCCGCCGAAGCCGACCTTGCCGGCCTTGGCCATGGCGTCGGCGTCGCGCGCCGCGTCCTGCGGCCCGGTCAGGCCGCGCGCGGAGTTGGTGGGTACGGTGCCGAGGTCGACCCCGAGGGTGCGCACATCGAAGCCGGTCACCGTGCCCGCCGCCGAGGGCGCTCCGGTGGAATCGACCACGTCCGAGATGCGGTACAGACCGCCCAAGCCCTGGGGGCCGAGTCCGGACTGACGCTTGTAGACGGCGAACGCCCAGGCGCTGTTCGTGGACTTCTGGAACACCACCGCGTTGACCGCGCCGACCTCGTGGAAGGTCGCCAGCGCCACGCGCCCGGGGAACCCGTTCTGCGTGCCCGTGCCGTTCGCGCTGTAGGGCGTGCCGGCGACGGCGGGCCCGGTCGACCATTCGGTCGTGTCGGTCGCTCGGGCGGGGTCGCCGGCGCGCTGCACGGCCGTCAGCAGCGGCGGGTTGTCCTGCGAGTAGTCGCCCGGCTTGTTGAGGGCGAAGTCGACGCCGGAGGCTCCGGATGCCGCGAACTGCAGGCTGGTGCCGTTGGTGGCGTTCTGGCCCCCGGTGCCGGAGGGCTGGAACCCGCTCGGCCATCCCGAGAACTGCACGCGCACGGGGGTGCCGTCCGCGACCCCGGTCGCGAGGGCGTAGGTGCCCTGGCTCGACGTCGATCCCTGCGCGAGGACGGCGCCGTGGCCGTCGGTGACGGTGACGGCCACGCCGGCCAGCCCCACGTCGTTCGCCTTGCCGGATCCCGCGCCGTTGCCGGTGTCGCGGACGCCGTTGGCGTTGAAGTCGCGGAAGACCGTACCGCTGACCTGGCCGGTGGCCGCGCTCGCGGGGGCTGCGGAGCCGACGACGGCGACCGCGCCGCCGAGGGCGAGAGCCGCCGCGGTGAGCATCGCGAGGGGTGCGCGCCAGCGCGCGGTGCGCGGACGGGTGGACGTCGAAAGGCGACGCGCCTGCGGGCGTGTGGCATCCATGCTGTGTGTTCTCCCCCTGGGAACCGGGCCGCGTGCGCTCGCTCGGGAGCACGAGGTGCTCCGGCGACGCGAACGGACTCCGCGGCTGTGAATGACGGTCCGTACGCGGGCGACTCCGTCTCGGATCAGCAGAGGCGTCGGGTGAGCGCGGGCGCGAACGACCCGTCGGGGTTCAGCATGGCGAAGTGCATACCCGCGCATAGGTCGTCACCCGACATTTCACCCGGCTTTTCACCCCGTCGAGGGCGGTTCGGCGCCCCCGAAACAGTCCCCCGCGCGGCGCGGACTAAACTCCGGCTCGTGCCGAACCCGACCCGTCTTCGTCGCGCCCTCGCGATCCTGCTCGTCGCCGCATCGGCCACCGCTCCCCTGGTGGCGTGCGCGCCCGCGGCGACCCCCGAGGCTCCGCAGACCGTGCGCGTTCCCGAGGACGTGCCCACGATCGGGGAGGCCGTCTCGCGCGTCGCTCAGGGGGGACTCGTCCTCGTCGGGCCCGGGACCTATGACGAACAGGTGCTCATCGACAGGCCCGACATCACCCTGCGCGGAACCGATCGCAACGCCACCGTGATCGACGGCGGCGGAGTCCGCTCTTACGGCGTGGTCGCGATCGCCGACGGCATCAGCATCGAGAACCTCACGGTGACCCGCGCGACGTTCTACGGGGTGCTCGTCACCGGGCTGCACGACGAGAACGGACCCAGCGCGCACGGCGTCGACGGCTACACCCATCTCGACCCGGCCGCCTTCCCACCCGTCCGCCGCTTCTCGATCGACCACGTCACCGCGTACGACAACGGCCTCTACGGGCTGTACGCCTTCGACGCCCACGACGGCGTCATCCGCGACTCCTACGCCTCGGGCTCGGCCGACAGCGGCATCTACGTGGGCCAGTGCGAGGGCTGCGGCATCCTGGTCACCGGCAACGTCGCCGAGAACAACGCGGTCGGATTCGAGAACGCGAACGCCTCCGACAGCGTCTGGGTCGTCGGCAACCGCTTCAGCGGCAACCGGGTGGGGATGACGCTGCTGTCCAACTACCAGGAGGCGTTCACCCCGCAACGCGCGAACGTCGTGGCCGGCAACCTGATCAGCGCCAACGCCCGCGCCGAGTCGCCCGCGCAGGCCGACGGCGGCTTCGGCGTCGGCATCGGCATCGGCGGCGGGACCGAGAACGCCATCGAGAACAACCGCATCCAGGACAATCCCCGCGCGGGCGTCCTGCTCAGCGGCAACGAGGACCTCGCCGCGATCGGGAACGTCTTCACCGGCACCGTCTGGTCGGGCAACGGCGTCGATCTCGCCAACATCTCGATGGCGAGGGCCCAGGCCGCGGGCAACTGCGTGAGCGACGGTACCCCGTCGACGCTGCCCAGCGACCTGCTGTCGACCTGTCCCGGCGGCGTGCAGCCGGCCGCCGACCGCGCCGCCCTGCCGGCCCTCGACGTGCCGCCCGGCATGAGCTTCCTCAAGGTCGCCGCTCCTCCCGCACAGCCCGACCTCGGCCATGTCGACGCCCCCGCGCGGGTGCTGCCCGCGTCGGTCGCCCTGCCCGACCGGGCCGCGATCGCCGTCCCTCCCGCCGACCTCTTCGCCGACCGGGCGCGGCCGTGACGCGCGGGCGGCTCGCCTCCCGCGGACCCGTGACACGCGGGCGGCTCGTCGCGGCGGGCGGGTTCGCCGTGGTGCTCGCACTGCTCACCGCGTGCGCCCCCGCCGCCCCGGTGGTCGAGCCGACGGCGACGCCCGTCAGCGCCGAGCAGTCCGAGCTGCTCGCCGCTGCCCGGTTCCGCAACTTCGACGCGGGCACCCGCGCGGTGCGGGTCGACCTCGACGACAGCGGGACGACGCTGCACCTCGAGGGGTGGTTCGACTACGCCACGCTCACCGGCTACGCCGCCCTGTCGGCGGACGACCGCCCGAACGCCCTGCTGCTGTGGGACGCCTCGGCGATCTCGGCACACGCGCCCGTCGCGACCGACGCCGCCGCTCCCCCGCCGCTGCCGGTCCCGGATGCCGTGCCCCTGGGCGATTCCTGGCAGAGCTCGCCGCTGTCGGCGACGCACTCCCGGCTGCACACCGTCCTGCAGGTGATCGCCTCGCTGGGTTCCGATCGCCCCGACAACCCGCTGCTGCTCCGACAGGGCGGCGCCCTCGCCCTCGGTCAGGAGACCCTGGACGATGCACCCGTCACGGTCTTCGCCGGTCCGCTGTCGGACAACCCGCTCCCCGCGGGACAGACCGTCGACCCCGAGGCGGCGACGACGCGGTTCTGGCTCGACGACCAGGGGGTGATGCGCCGCGCCGCCGTGCGCCTGGGTGGCAGCGGGTCGTGGATCGACATCGACTTCGCCGACGCCCCGGGCGTCGACCTCGGCGGCGCGCGGACGACGGGAGCGGCGGGATGACCGCCGAGCGCGGGGCCGATTCCGCCGATGCCGTCGCTCCCGGGGTGACGCGCCGGGGGCTGCTGTGGGGCGGGGGCATCGGCCTGGGCCTCGGCGCCGTCGGGGGCGCACTGGCCGCGGCCTCCGCCCGCCCCCGGACGAGCCCCGACTCCGCGGCATCCCCCTCTCCGCAAGGCCGCGTCGTCGCCCGCGGCATCCATCAGGCGGGAATCGCACGCCCGGCGACCCCGCAGAAGAACACGGTCGTCGTCGTCGCCGACGTCCCGTCGCCGATGGGGGCCCCCGAGGTGCGCGGGGCCCTCGACGCCCTCGGGTCCGCCGTCGACCGGCTCACCGACGGCGCCGATGCGGCGGTGCTTCCCGACGGCCCCGGCGACCTGACCATCACCGTCGGCGTCGGACCGCGATGGGTGTCGATGCTCGACCCGCAGCTGCCCGGCGCATCGGGGCTGCCCGTGTTCGCCTCGGACGGGCCGCTGGACCCCGGCCTGTCGGGCGGCGATCTGCTGCTCTCGGTCTGCGGCAGCGACGCCGGCGTCCTGCACGCGATCGCCGCCGCGCTGCTCGACGCGGTCCCCGGCGCCGTCCGACGCTGGTCGCAGACCGGGGTGCGCGGAGCCGGCGAGGGCACGATCGTGCGCAACCCCCTGGGGTACCACGACGGGATCGTGGTGCCGCGCACGGATGCGGAACTCGACGCGAACGTGTGGATCACGGACGGCCCCGCCGCCGGGGGGACCATCGCGGTCGTGCGTCGGCTGCGCCTCGATGTGGCACGGTTCCGCGGCGAGTCCGCGGAGCGGCAGGACGCGATCGTCGGACGGCGGCGGGCGGACGGCGTCCCCCTCTCGGGCGGTGGCGCGACCGACGCGGTCGACCTGCGCGCCAAGACGCCCGAGGGCGACTACCTCGTCCCCGCCCGATCCCACGCGCGCGCCGCCCATCCGTCGTTCACCGACAGCGCGCTCATGCTGCGGCGCGGCTACGCCTACAGCAATGCGACGGCGGGGGGAACGGATGCCGACGACGGCCTGCTCTTCGTCTGCTTCCAGCGCGAGCTCGAGACGTTCGTGCGCACCCAGCACCGCCTCGACGAGGTCGACGACCTCATGACGTACGCGACCGTCACGGCGAGCGCGTCCTTCCTCGTCCTGCCCGGGCGGACGACCGACGGCGCCTGGGGCAGCGCCCTCTGAACCTCGCGGTCAAGCCCTCGCAGAATCGAAACTCGCTAGATAAGCTAGCGACATGACCGACAAACTGGCCGGGCGCCGCTGGGCGGGCCTCGTCTTCATCAGCATCGCCGTGTCGCTGATCATCGTCGATTCGACGATCGTCAACGTCGCCGTCCCCTCGATCGTGGAGGAGCTCGGCATCTCCTCGACCGAGGTGCAGTGGGTCCAAGAGGCCTACACCCTCGTCTTCGCCTCGCTGCTGCTGGTGTTCGGCAGCCTCGCCGACCGCTTCGGCCGACGACGCCTCATGCTGCTGGGCGTCGTGGTCTTCGCCGCCGCCTCGATCGCGGCCGCACTGGCCCCCACCGGCGGGCTGCTCATCCTCGCCCGTCTCGTCCAGGGCGTGGGCGGATCGATGATCCTGCCGACCACGCTGTCGATCATCAACGCCACCTTCCGCGGTCGCGAGCGCGGCATCGCCTTCGCCGTGTGGGGATCGACCATCGGCGGCATGGCGGCGGTGGGTCCGCTGCTCGGCGGTTGGCTGACGACGGCGTTCTCGTGGCGCTGGGCGTTCGGCATCAACATCCCGCTCGGCGTGATCATCCTGATCGGGGTGCTGCTGACGGTCGCGGAGTCGCGCAGCGACCGGGTCGAGCGCATCGACGGCGTCGGGGCACTGCTCTCGGTCGCGACGATGGCCCCGCTCGTGTTCGGCCTGATCGAGGGGCGCACCTACGGCTGGTGGACCGTGACCACCGCTCCCGCCGTCGGCGAGTGGACCTGGCCCTTCGCGCTGTCGCCCGTTCCCCTCGCCTTCGCGGTCGCCCTGGTCGCCCTGATCGGCTTCGTCGCGTGGGGCCTGCACCGCCAGCGCACGGGGCGCTCGACCCTGCTGGCGTTCGGGCTGTTCCGCATCACCTCGTTCCGCAACGGCAACATCGCCGCCGCGGTGGTCTCTCTCGGCGAGTTCGGCATCATCCTCGCGCTGCCGCTGTGGCTGCAGTTCGTGGTCGGGTTCGACGCCCTGCAGACCGGCCTGCTGCTGCTGTCGCTCGCGATCGGATCGTTCGTCGCGAGCGGCATCGCGGGAGCCCTGAGCGGAAAGGTCGCCCCGGTCTGGATCGTGCGCGGGGGCCTGCTCGCCGAGATCGTCGGCGTGGCGGGCGTCGCGTTCACGATCGGACCGGATGCCGTGTGGGGCCCGCTCATCCCCTTCCTCTTCGTCTACGGGGTCGGCGTGGGCCTGGCCACCGCGCAACTCACGGGGGTCGTCCTGGCCGACGTGCCACCCGCGGCGAGCGGACAGGCCTCGGGCACGCAGTCGACCTCGCGCCAACTCGGAGCCGCGTTGGGCGTCGCGGTGCTGGGGACCGTGCTGTTCTCGACGACGTCGGGGGTGCTGGCATCCGCCCTCGACGATCGCGGCGTGCCGGCCGATCAGCGCGACCAGGTCGTGTCGCTGGTGGTCGACAGCGCGGGGGCCGCGATCGCGGGCCTCGACGCCTCGCCCCAGACGCAGGACCTCGCCACCGATGCCCGCGCGGCGTTCAGCGACGGCACGCGCGCGGCGGCGTTCACCGCCGCGGCGTTCTTGACGCTGGGGCTCGCGTCGACGCTCACCCTGGGCGCCGGAGCGCGGCGACGCGAGGAGCGACCGGCGCGCTCGCAAGAGATGTAATGCATTCCGCTGAATGGATGCCATGCCCCGCGCGCGATGTCAACCCTCGGGCGTGTCACACGCCGCGCGCCCGCTTTCCCTACGGTGCGAGTGTTCCATTTCGCACTGATCTTTGGGGAGATTCACCATGCCGAAATTCACTCGCCGTTCCTCGCGCATCGCCACCGCGATCGCCCTGCCCGCGGCCGTGGTCGCGGCGGGCCTGATCGTGTCGACGAGCTCGTACGCGGCCTTCTCGAGCACCACGTCGAACGAGGGCAACTCGTGGACCGCGGGTAGCGTCCAGCTCACGGACGACGACGCGGGACGCGCGCTGTTCTCGGTACCCAACGCCAAGCCCGGCGACGGCGGCGTCACCTGCATCGCCGTCACCTCGACCGGCTCGCTCGCCTCGGACGTGCGGCTCTACGCCGCCGACGCCCGCACCACCGCGGGCCTGTCCGACCAGCTCGCGCTGACCGTCGAGCAGGGCACCGGCGGCGGCTACGGGACCTGCACCGGGTTCACCGCGCAGAGCACCGTGTTCGACGGTCGCCTGTCGGGCTTCACGGGGGCGCATTCCTCGTTCGCCACGGGCGCTGCGACCTGGAGCCCGACCGGGACCGCGCCCGAGTCGCGCACCTTCCGCATCACGTGGAAGCTCGCCGAGGACGCACCCAACACCGCGCAGGGCGGGACCGCGACGACCTCGTTCGTCTGGGAAGCACAGAACAGCTGAGTCGTGCGCTCCGGTCGCTTCCTGCTGATCGCGGGGGTGGCGACGGCGCGCGCGGTCGTGGCGTTGATCCTGGCGTTGCTGTTCTGGGCGGCGGCCCCCGTCGTCCTGGGATGGACGCCGACCACGGTGATGACGGCGTCGATGACGCCGGCGATCGAGGTGGGCGACGTCGTGGTGGCGCGGCCCGTCCCGCACGAGGATCTCGTGCCGGGGCGGGTCGTGCTCGCCGATGATCCGGACCGGGCCGACCGCCTGCGCCTGCATCGCATCGCCGAGCTGCGCCCCGACGGTCGACTCGTCACGAAGGGCGACGCGAACCCCTCGGCCGACAGCTCCCCCCTCGACCCCGACGCCGTGAAGGGCGTGGGGATGCTGCGCGTGCCCTGGGTGGGCCTGCCGGTGGTGTGGCTGCACGCGGGCGCGGTCGTGCCCCTGGCGCTCTTCGTCGCGGTGTTCGCCGCGTGCGCGGTCGTCGCCCTGCGCCGCGGAGACGACGAGGACCCGGATGCCGATGGCCCACCGCCGCACGGAGAGGCGCAGCCCCCCACGACCCGGCGGGCGGCGCGCGACCGCGCCCACGCACCCGCCGGCGACGCATCGACCCGTCGCGCCCTGCGCGAGCGGGATCGGAGGGAGCGCCCGACCGCGCGCGGGCGACGCGCCCTCACCGTGACGGTGGCCGCCGTCGTGGCCGTCGCCGCCGGCAGTACGCCCGCGTGGGCGGCGTGGTCGAGCCCCACCGGGACGTCGGCGTCGATCACCGCCGCGCGGGTCGTCGCGCCCGCGGTCACATCGTGCTTCGAGCCGCCCTTCGACGGCGTCTGGATCGCGTGGAGGTACGACGGCACCGACCCGGTGCGTTTCGACATGCTCGTCGACGGGCGCACGGTGGTGAGCGGCATCGCGTCGACGACCCGCAGCGCCCGCGTGCCCTCGTCGGCCGTCTCGGGCCTGCTGCGCGCCTCGTACGTCAGCGTGCGCGCCCGCATGGGCGAGTCCTGGACAGCGGACTCCGCGACGTCGGCGCGCGTGACGTCGTTCCTCGGCTTCACCTCGTGCGGCTGAGCCGCCGCCGCGTGCGGTGCTCGGGACCGCGGGCGCTCAGACCCGCGTTCCGGCGCCCTGCTCGCCCACCGGAACCAGCCGGGTGAGCTGGGTGACGTGGCGCGGTTCGAGCTCGGCGAGCGAGGACACCCCCAGCAGGGTCATCGTGCGCTCGATCTCACTGCGCAGGATCTCGATCGTGCGGTCCACGCCCTGACGCCCACCCGCCATGAGGCCGTAGAGGTAGGCCCGGCCGATCAGGGTGAACTTCGCCCCCAAAGCGATGGATGCCACGATGTCGGCGCCGTTCATGATGCCCGTGTCGACCATCACCGTGGCATCCTTGCCGACCTCGCGCACGACCTTCGGCAGCAGGTGGAAGGGGATCGGGGCGCGGTCGAGCTGGCGGCCGCCGTGATTGCTGAGCACGATGCCGTCAACACCCCGGTCGACCAGGCGCGCGGCATCCTGAACGTTCTGCACACCCTTGACGACGATCCTGCCCGGCCACATCCCGCGGATGAGGTCGAGGTCGTCGTAGCTGATCGTGGGGTCCATCGCGGCGTTCAGCAGCTCGCCGACCGTCCCGCCGGTGGTGCTGAGCGAGGCGAACTCCAGCTTGGGGGTGGTGAGGAAATCGATCCACCACCACGGCCGCGGGATGGCGTTGACGATTGTGCCGACAGTCAGCTGCGGGGGGATCGAGAAGCCGTTGCGCTTGTCGCGCAGACGCGCACCCGCGATGGGGGTGTCCACGGTGAAGTGCAGGGTGTCGAACCCGGCCGCAGCGGCGCGCTCCACGAGACCGTACGAGATCGAGCGGTCCTTCATCACGTACAGCTGGAACCAGTTGCGACCGGTCGGGTTCGCCGCCTTGACGCCCTCGATCGAGGTGGTACCCAGCGTCGACAGGGTGAAGGGGATACCGGCGGCCGCCGCCGCGGACGCCCCGGCGGTCTCGCCCTCGGTCTGCATCAGCCGCGTGAAACCGGTGGGCGCGATACCGAACGGCAGCGCCGACGGCCCGCCGAGGATCTGGCACGACGTGTCGACGTCGGCCGCGGGACGCAGGATGTCGGGGTGGAACTCGACGTCCTCGAACGCCCGCCGCGCACGGTCGAGCGACAGCTCGCCCTCGGCCGCGCCGTCGGTGTAGTCGAACGCGGCCTTGGGCGTGCGGCGCTTGGCGATCGTCCGCAGGTCGTTGATCGTGAGCGCGGCGTCGAGGCGGCGTTTGCGCGCGTCGAGCTCGGGCTTCTTGAACTGCATGAGCTCGAGGAGCTCACCGACCTTCGGCAGCTGACGCTGAACCATGGGGGATCTCGCTTTCATGTGGTCTGACCACAGCGTACGCCCCACCCGACGCCTCGGGAACCCCCTCGACCCCCGACGCGCTCGGCTCACCACCGCCCGTCGGCGGCCCGCGCCTCACGTCTCGCGCGTGATCGTCACCTTGACCTTCAGGTTGCTCTTGCCGGGCCCGGCGTACACGCCGCGCAACGGCGGGACGTCGTTATAGTCGCGGCCGCGACCGACGAGCACGTGCCGGTCGCCGATCTCGATGTTGTTGGTCGGGTCGAAGCCCTGCCAATCACCGGCGAACCACTCCACCCACGCGTGCGACTCCCCCGTCACGGCCTCGCCGACCTCGGCGGACGGTTTGGGGTGCAGATAACCCGACACGTAACGGGCGGGGATGCCGACCTCGCGCAGCGCCCCGATCGCGATGTGCGCGATGTCCTGGCAGACGCCCTTGCGGGCCTCCCACGCGTCGATGGCGGTCGAGGTCACACCCGTCACGCCCTGCATGTACTCGATCGCGTCGCCGATCGCCTCGGCGATCGCGTGCGCGGCGGGGCCGGGGCGGTCGTGCTGCGCGGCGATCGAGCGTGCGAGCTCGGCCACCTCGGCGTGCGGCGCGGTGCGGCGGGTCTGCGTCAGCTGTTCGACCGTCGAGATCGAGCGTCCCGCCTCGGCGGCGAGCTGCTCCCACGTGATGTCGGCGTGCTCGATGGGGCGCGGGCGCACCTCGATGAGCGAGCGCGCCGTGATCGTCAGCGACGAGTGCGGCGACAGCACGTCGAAAGCCGCCACCCGGGTGCCGAAGTAGTCGACGTACTGGTTCACCGACGTCGACGGCTCGATGTCGAGCGACGAGCTCAGCACGAACTGACTCTCGGTCGAGTGCGGCAGCATGCGCGCCTCGTTGTACGACGCGACCACGTCGCCCGGATACACGAACCCGGTCTGATGTTCGATGCGCAGTCGCTTCATCGCGTCGTCCTTTCGGCGGCGGGTGCGTGAACCTGTCGGGGGCTCACGAGATCTCCCCGATCCAGCTCGGCTCGGCCTGCGTCGGGAAGAACCGCGAGCGGATCGCCTCCGACGCCTCGCGCGTGACCGTCTGCACGCGCTGCATGTGCTCGGGCAACTCGGCGAGGATGTCGCTGACCGGGCGGTACTCGAGATCGTTGCGGATCTGGCCGAGCGCACGCAGCACGGTGTTGGAGTGGCCGACGCGGTCGGCCCGGGGGTCGATCGCGCTCATGCAGTCCTCGGCCCGCTGGATCGAGTAGATGATCGAGCGCGGGAACAGGCGGTCCAGCAGCAGGAACTCCGCGGCGTTGCGAGCACTCGGCATCCCGCGATACGTGCGCAGGTACGCCTCGTAGGCGCCGCACGAACGCAGGATCGTCGTCCACGACGGCCCCGACACCTCGGTCAGCGAGCGGGTGGCGAGCAGACGCGCGGTCATGTCGGTGCGCTCGATGCTGCGGCCGAGGGTGAAGAACTGCCAGGCCTCGTCGCGGTTGGTCGAGGAGTCGACGATCCCGATCGCGAGGGCCGCGCGCTCGCGCACCCATTGGAAGAACTCGTGCACCTTGTCGGTCTGCAGGCGCCGCGGCATTCGCGAATTCGTGGTGTTGAGGATCTCCCACAGCTCGGTCGAGACGATCTCGCGCGCGCGGCGGGCGTTCTCGCGCGCCGCGGTGAGCGAGTACGCGATGCTCGACGGGTTCATGCGGTCGACGGCCAGACGCGCGAGGACGTCGTCGCGGCGCACCGTGTCGACGTTCTCGGGCCAGGCCGAACCCATGACGCTCAACAGCGACCGGCAGGCGGTGTCCTCGTCGATCCACGGGTCCTCGAGCAGCAGCTGCAGGTGCACGTCGAGGATGCGGGCGGTGCCGTCGCTGCGCTCGATGTACCGCCCGATCCAGAACAGGCTCTCGGCGATCCGGCTCAGCATCCCGACACCCCTTCGTCCTGCTGCGACGCCTGCTGCTGCTGCTCGGCCTGCGGTCCGTGCTGCACCGTGGCGTCCTGCTGCTGCTGCTCCTGCTGCTCCTTGCCCGAGGGGCCGGTGCCCGGCCGAGGGTCACGCGGCGAGGTGGCGGGTGCGGGCTGCCCGTCGTAGATGATCGGGATGGCCTCGGTCACCGCCGCCTGGTCGGCGACCAGACCCGAGACGCCGTTGCCCTGGCCGTACTCGACGTGAGAGGGCGCGGATCCGCCGACGACCCAGGTGTCCTTCGACCCGCCGCCCTGGCTGGAGTTGACCACGAGCTGCCCCTCGGGCAGCGCCACGCGGGTCAGACCGCCGGGGAGCACCCAGATGTCGTCGCCGTCGTTGACCGCGAAGGGCCGCAGGTCGGCGTGACGGGGGCGCATGCCGTCCTCGACGAGCGTCGGGATGGTCGAGAGCATGACGACCGGCTGGGCGATCCAGCCGCGCGGGTCGGCCTTCAGACGCTTGCGCAGCGCGTCGAGCTCGGCGGGCGAGGCGTCGGGGCCGACGACCAGGCCCTTTCCGCCGGAGCCGTCGACCGGCTTGACCACGAGCTCGGGCAGGCGGTCCAGCACCTCTTCGAGCGCGCCCGGGTCTTCGAGGCGCCAGGTGTCGACGTTCTTCAGGATCGGCTCTTCGGCGAGGTAGTACCGGATCAGGTCGGGCACGTACGTGTAGAGCAGCTTGTCGTCGGCGACGCCGTTGCCGACCGCGTTGGCGATCGTGACGTTGCCCAGGCGCGCGGCGAGCATGAGCCCGGGCGCACCGAGCATCGAGTCGGCGCGGAACTGCAGCGGGTCGAGGAAGTCGTCGTCGACGCGGCGGTAGATGACGTCGACGCGCTGGGGTCCGCGGGTGGTGCGCATGAACACCTTGCCGCCGATGCACAGCAGGTCGCGGCCCTCGACGAGCTCGACGCCCATGAGGCGCGCGAGCAGCGTGTGCTCGAAGTACGCCGAGTTGTACACGCCCGGCGTCAGCACGACGATGTTCGGATCGTCGATCCCGGGCGGGGCCGAGGCGCGCAGCGCCGCGAGCAGCTTGTTGGGGTAATCGCCGACGGGACGCACGCGCATCGACACGAACAGCTCGGGCAGCGTCTGCGCCATGACGCGGCGGTTCGAGATGACGTACGAGACGCCCGAGGGCACGCGCACATTGTCTTCGAGCACGCGCATCTCGCCGTGCTCGTCGCGGATGAGGTCGATTCCCGACACCTGGATGCGCACGCCGTTGGCACTGCGGATGCCGGCGGCCTGGCGATAGAAGTACTGCGACGACGAGATCAGACCCGCGGGCAGGATGCCGTCGCGCACGCAGTGCTGATTGCCGTACGCGTCGTCGAGGAACGCCTCGAGCGCTCGGACGCGCTGCTTCACGCCGGCCTCGATGCGCGACCACTCGTCGTACGCGATGACCCGAGGCACGGCATCCAGGGGGAAAGGCCGCTCCTCACCCGCGAAGTCGAACGTGACGCCCTGCGCCAGGTACGAACTCGCCAGCGATTCGGTGCGGCCGCGCAGCTCCTCCTGGGTCATCTGCGCGAGCGTCTGGTACAGCTCCCGGTACGCCTCGCGAGAGGGGGCGGCGTCCCCGGCCGTGGCCGGGGACGCCGCCCC
>NZ_QDFT01000010.1 GCF_003075375.1 Microbacterium testaceum
GCGAACGCCGGCGCCCTCACGCGACGCGCGCGACCGTCCCGCCCGTCAGCCGCACGAGCTCGTCGAAGGTCAGCGGAAATACCGTGTGCGGCGTCCCTCCGGCGGCCCAGATCTCGTCGAAGGCCGCGAGGTCCTCGTCGACGATGGTCGTCAGCGCCGCGGGGTGACCGGTCGGAGCCACACCGCCGATCGGCTGCCCGGTCGCGGCGAGCACCTGCTCGGGCGTCGCGCGGCGGATCGCCCCGCGCCCCAGCCGTTCGGCGAGAGCCGTGGTGTCGACGCGGTGCGCGCCGCTGGTCATGACCAGCAGCGGCACGTCGTCGCTCCAGAACACCAGGCTGTTGGCGATCGCGCCCACCTCGATGCCCAGGGCCGCGGCGGCCAGTGCCGCCGTCGACGCGGCATCGGGCAGGACGACGATCTCTCCGGCGATCCGCGCGTCGCGCAGGGCGGCGGCGACGAGGCGGCTCCGGGCGGGCAGGGCATCGTTCATGCCCGCCAGCCTAGGGCCGCACGCCCCACCGCACGGCTCGCGCCCGGGGCCGCGAGCCGTCAGAATGAGAAGGGATGCCGCAACGCCGCGGCATCCGCGAAGAGCCGCCCACAAGGCGGCCGACGACAAGGAACGCGATGACCAACGCCCTGCCCCTGCCCGATTTCACCCACGAGCGCGTGGAGGTGATGACGGGACGCCGCAGCGGCCTGTTCATCGCCGTCGCCCTGCACTCCTCGGTCCTCGGCTCCGCCCTCGGCGGCGCCCGCCTGTGGACGTACCCCTCGTGGACCGACGCCCTGGGCGATGCCCTGCGTCTGTCCGCCGCCATGACCCTCAAGAACGCCGCGGCGGGTCTCGACGCGGGTGGCGGCAAGAGCGTGATCGGCCTTCCCGTGGGCACCGTGCTCGACGCCGACCGTCGTCGCGCGGCCTTCCTCGACCTCGGCGACGCCGTCGACAGCCTGGGCGGTCTGTACCGCACCGCGGAGGACGTGGGTTCGACCACCGACGACATGCTCGTCGTCAGCGAGCGCACGCCGCACGTGGTCGGTCTGCCCGACACGGTCGGTGGTTCGGGCGAGCCCGCGGGGCCGACCAGCCTGGGCGTGTACGCGTCGCTCGTGGCGACGCTGGAGCGCGTCGCCGGTACCGGCGACGTCGCCGGCCGACGCATCACGATCGCGGGTCTCGGTCAGGTGGGCAGCCGCCTCGCCGAGCGTCTCGCCACCGAGGGCGCCGCGCTCACCGTGACCGACGTCAACCCCGCCAAGCGCACCCTCGCCGCCGAGCTCGGCGCGGCGTGGGTCGAGCCGGGTGAGGCGCACCTGATCCCGGCCGACGTGTTCGTGCCCGCGGGCATCGGCGGAGTGCTCACCGACGAGGTGATCGACGCCCTCGACGCCCGCGCCGTGTGCGGGCCCGCCAACAACCCCCTCGCCGAGCGCTCCGGCGCCGAGCGCCTCGCGCAGCGCGGCATCCTGTACGCCCCCGACTTCGTGGTCAACGCCGGTGGCGTCATCTACCTCGATCTGGTGGCGAAAGAACGCGGCACGCTCGAGCAGATCATGGGCCGCGTCGCGGGGATCGGCGACACCGTGCGCCGCGTCTTCGACGAGGCCGCCGCGCGCGGCGTGACGCCTCTGGCCGCCGCCGAAGGCCTGGCCGCCGAACGCCTCGCCGCGGGCACGGCGACGAACGCCCTGGTCTGACGCTCGGAACGACGAGAGCCGGGTGCCGTGTTTCGGCGCCCGGCTTTCGCATTCGTCGGTGGGGTGTTCAGTGTGCGGCGTCGTAGGCCGTCAGAATGCTTTCCGAGATGCGGCCGCGATCGCTGATGGCAAATCCGTTCTTCTCCGCCCACGACCGCACGTCGACCAGGTCGCGTGTCGGAACGGCGCGCGGTCGGGATGCCCGTCGGAGCGGAACGTGCGCGGACCCGGCGGTGCGTCCGGCCGCGATGAACGGTCGAAATGCATCGCGCAATTTCTCTGCATTGTCTTCGGAGAGATCGATCTCGTAGGCGCGGCCCTCGAGAGAGAAGTGCACCGTCGTTCCATCGTCGATGACGGTGCCGTCGAGATCGTCGATCAACTGGGTGATGTGCTTTTTCGCCATGCGCCGACCTTATGAGGCGCTCACGCGGGCGTACCGTTGCGTCGGGGATATTTCACCCTGCTTTTCGCCCCTCGGAGGAACGCGCCGATGCCTTCCTCATTCAGTGAGTGCGAATCATTCACCATTCTCGACCGCGACGATTCGGTGATCATCGTCATGAGAGAGTTCGGTGGCGAGAAAACGGTCATCCGTCGGCACCCGCAGATGAAAGTCGGCGAACGCCGTCACGCGCAAGAGGCCCGGGCCGAGATCCGCTTCCAGCACATGGCCGCCCACCGACCGATCCGCGCTGATGAAATGCAGATGCAGCCCTGCCACCGTGATTCCCTGGTAGATCCGCGGCATCCAGAATCCGACGAAAGAACCCTCGACGGCCACCGTCTCGGTCTCGATCTGCTCCGCGGCGACGTCGGCGAGCGGACGCAGCGGCGGGGACTGGCGCCGAGTGACACGCGTGCGAATGCGGTCGATCGTGCCGTCCCAGCGAACCGCGTGGAAGAGGTTGCGGCTGCGCAGCCGTTCCTCGACGAGGGCGCGGAAAACGGCGAGATCCCCGCGATCGGTGGGAACGGCCGGCGAGGGACCGATGGTGCAGACGTCGGCGAACGGAAGAACCTCGTCGTCGTCCATCAGCCGGGGCGGGCCGTCGGCGGTGCACTCGAGCAGGTCGCCGTCGATCAGGATGACCTCGCCGCCCAGTCCCTCGCAGCACCCGATCCCCGTATCACCCAGCGCGCGCACATCGCGGGCGGCGATGCCCTGCGAATACACGCCGCCCAGAAGGGCGTCCAGGACGGCGAATTGAGAAACGGCGCCCGGGGAGAGAGGCGTTGTCACGCTTTCTCCCCGGAGCGCCGGAGAACGATCAGGAATTCGCCTCGTTGTACGCGTCCAGGATGGACGAGGGAACGCGGCCGCGGTCGCTCACGGTGTGTCCGTTCGACCGCGCCCATTCGCGTACCGCACCCAGGTCGACATCGCTGGTGCGGCGTTCACCACGGCCACGACGAGCGGTGGTGTTCCCGCGCGAGACCGAGCGGGCGGCATCCACGAAAGGCGCGATCGCCGAATAGAACTTGTCGGCATTTCGGTCGGAGAGGTCGATCTCGTAAGCCCGGCCTTCGACCGAGAAAGTGATCTGCTTTCCCTGTCCGTCTTCGAGAACAGAGCCGTCGAGGTCGTCCACGAGGTGGGTGATGTGCTTCATAGCCATAATATGCAAACCATACACCCGAATGCATCTCATAACCCATGCGTATTCGCGTCTGATAAAGCAGCTTTGCGCCCGACCGTCGAGGCCACTGTCGAGGACGCCACGAGGGACTATCCTCCCGGAGGTGGTGTTCGTTCCCTGGGCGCCACCTCAGACAGAGGAAGCATCTCGTGAGCCTATTCCGCACCAAGTCGGTGGAGCAGTCCATCGCCGACACCGACGAGCCGGAATTCCGGCTCAAGAAATCCCTCAGCGCGGTCGACCTGACCGTCTTCGGCGTGGGCGTCGTGATCGGCGCCGGCATCTTCACCCTGACCGGCCGCGCCGCCAACGAGGTCGCCGGCCCCGCGGTGGTCATCAGCTTCATCATCGCCGCCATCGCCTGCGGGCTCGCGGCCATGTGCTACGCCGAGTTCGCCTCGACCGTCCCCGTCTCGGGATCGGCCTACACCTTCTCCTACGCCTCGCTGGGCGAGTTGTTCGCGTGGATCATCGGCTGGGACCTGATCCTCGAGATGTTCCTGGGCGCGAGCGTCGTCGCACAGGGGTGGAGCGCGTACCTGGGCGCGTTCCTCGGTCAGATCGGCATCGTGCTCCCCGAGAACCTCTCGTCCGGCGGCATCGTCGACATCCCCGCGATCCTGCTCGTCCTGGTGCTGGGCGGTCTCATGACGGTCGGCATCAAGGAATCGCTGCGGGTCAACCTGGTGCTCGTCGCCGTGAAGCTCTTCATCGTGCTGTTCGTGATCATCGCCGGCATCCTGTTCATCAATCCGGCCAACTACAGCCCCTTCGTTCCCGAGAGCGTGCCGACCGAGTCGGCGTCGGGCCTGACCCAACCGCTGCTGCAGTTCCTGTCGGGGCTCGAGCCGGCGACCTTCGGTGTCGGCGGCATCCTCGCCGGTGCCGCACTGGTGTTCTTCGCGTACATCGGCTTCGACGTCGTGGCCACCACCGCCGAAGAGACCAAGCGCCCGCAGCGCGACCTGCCGATCGGCATCATCGCGTCGCTCGTGATCTGCACGATCCTCTACTGCGCGGTCGCCGTCGTCGTGACCGGTATGGTCCCCTACTCCGAGCTGAACCCGCAGGCCGCGCTCGCGAACGCCTTCGCCTTCCACGGACAGACGTGGATGGCCACGGTCATCGCCGCGGGTGCCGTCGCCGGCCTCACGACCGTGGTGCTGACGCTGCTGATCGGCGCGACCCGCATCATCTTCGCCATGTCGCGCGACCGCCTGCTCCCGGGCGGCCTCGCCAAGGTGCACCCGCGCTTCCGCACCCCGTGGGTCATCTCGATCATCGTGACGGTGATCGTGGCGATCGTCGCGGGCTTCACGCCCATCGGCATCCTCGAAGAGATGGTGAACATCGGCACGCTGTCGGCGTTCGTGCTCGTGTCGATCGGGGTGGTCGTGCTGCGTCGCAAGCGCCCCGACCTCAAGCGCGGCTTCCGCGTGCCGCTGAACCCCGTGCTGCCGATCCTGTCGGCGCTCATCTGCACGTACCTCATGCTCAACCTGTCGGTCGAGACGTGGCTGCGCTTCCTGATCTGGCTCGCCCTCGGCTTCGCGATCTACTTCGCCTACTCCCGCGGACACGCGCGCCTGGGCACCGGGGCTCCGCTCGACCCCACCACGCCCCGCGTCGTGGCCCCTCCGAAGGAGTGACCCGCCTCTGATCCGTGGATGCCACGCCCCGACCGTTCCGATGCGGCCGGGGCGTGGTGCGTATGTCGCCGCGCAGGCCGTGGACCAGCCCTACGGCGAGATGCACCGCGTGCGACTGATCGCGGGCACGTGGTTCAGCGATGCGGACGAGGCCCAGCTCGCCCCCGGTTGATCGTCAACGAGGTCTTCTGGGATCGGATGGGACGACCCCCGCTCGCCTCGCACCCCGCCGTCGCGCTCGGCGGGCAGGGCGTACCGGGCGCCGCCTCGGGTATCCCCGCCGGGGGCACCACCGCCGACGTGATCGGAGTGACCCCCGCAGCGACATGGGATACGCAACCGTCGATGTTCATGCTCGCCGAACAGCGACAGCGCCTTCAAGACGCAGCGATCGGCGAACGGGGCGCCTCGGCCGCCGCCGCCGACCCCTACGGTGGCGGAGCCCCGTCGACGCAGTACGAGATGTGGGTGCCGGCGGAGCTGTCCGATACGCTGACCACCCTTCTCACGCGCGACCTGGCGAGCGCTCTGGACGCAGACGTGCAGGTGCAGGTGTCGCGCAACGACCGGGCGAGCTACGGCGACGATCCCTTCCTGGTGACCAAGCTGGTCGTCACCGGGATCGCTGTGCTCGTCCTGCTGCCCTCGGACTCGTCAACGTCGCTGGAGCGGTCGGGGTGAGCGCTTCGGTGCTGGTGGTGCAGTCGCCGGTTCTGCGCACCTGATCGGGCAGGGCATGGTCAGCGATTCCCCGCCTTTCCCGGTGGATGCCGCGATGACCGGACTCGTCGCTGCCACCGCTGTCGGCGCGCTGGCCGGACTCCTTCCCGCGCTCGTGGCGGTGCGGGTGAGGGTCATCGGCGCCATCCGCTACTGACGAGCCAGGCCCCCCAGGATGTGACGTTGCGACGGCGCATCAAGCCTGTCGAGCGTCGAGCGGCACGATCGGAATCTCCAGGAATGCCGGGTCCTCGTGGCTCCATGTGAGCGTGGCTCGGCCGGATTTGCTCGGCTCGTAGTGGGTGGGAAAGTGACCGAAGAGCGGGTTACGTGGTTGCAGATAGCGGCCCCCGATCAGCAGTCGGATGCTCTCACCTGCGCGGAACAGGGTCGCGGAGGAACTCAAGGGAATCTGCACGTCCATCGGCTCGCCATCCCGCACGGGGAGTTCGGCATCGAAGCGGTGTTCGGGTCGGTGCGGGGCGCTGGTTGGGTCGAGCTGCCGCAGAGCCAGGCGCAAGCGGCCCTGGGCGACGTGGTCGCGACCGAAGCCGTAGGACCCCTCGAACGGGACTGGCGCGCCATCTGCCCATTTCTCGACTCCGACGAACAGCCGCGGATCCGTCGCACCGTGAGTGGTCACGGTGAGTCGAAGGTTCATCGGCCCGCTGAGTTCGGTGTCCGTGTCGAAGCGATACTCGAATGCTGACGCCTCGCGCTTCAGGTCGAAGGAGATCTCTCCCGCGGCATCCGGAGCAACTCCCATCGCCCCGTCGACTCCGAGGAAGAGACGTGTCCACTGCGTGCGCGCGAGCGGCCACTGGGACTCGTCTCGAACCTCGACCACGTGGTCTCGGCGATCACGGACTTCAAGCCGCATCGACGGCAGTGTCGTCGCGTCGAGTTGACGTAGATGCTTGTCGAAGAAATCCACCTGGTGGCGGAGGGCCTCCGCACCGTAGAACGTGGCCCATTTCGGCCCGCGGTGAGTGTAGACGTGGCGCTCCGGGGAGCTCACTCTCTGAAAAGCGCGCATCGAGCCGACGCTGTGAAGGTTGGCGTCCGAGAAGCTGGCGCAGACGAGAATCGGCACCGTGATCTTCGCGAGGTCCGGAGTCAGCTCTTGCCACCACGCGTCGCGGAGCGGATGCTGGCGCCGATCCACCGACATGTCGCTCACAAGTCGTGCGGCGCGCTTGGTGATCGCCAGCCAGACGCGGGCGAACCCGTTCTCGACGACGCCGCCCGCGGTGAAGAAGTCGCGGTAGGCATCGGTGAACCCCTCCCACGGGGAGATCGCCTTCAATGCGGGTGGATTGAGTGCCGCGACCTTGTACTGAGAGAGGGCGAGATACGAGACCCCGAGCATCCCGATCCGGCCGTTGCTCCACGGTTGGGACGCGAGCCAGCCGATGACCTGCGCGATGTCGTCGGCCTCCTGGTCGGAGAGAAGATCTCCGCGTCCTTCGGATCGGCCGCCGCCGCGGGTGTCGAGGTTCGCGACCGCGTACCCGTGCTGCGCCCACCAGACCGGGTCCGGCGCCTCCCAGCTCGTCTGATCCGAGATGCGAAGGGGCTCCGACTGGTTCATGATCCGGAATTGCGGATTGACCGACCAGTGACCTCTCTTGAGCTTGGGGAGCGCGTCCTTCCGATACGGGTGCGCGCACAGCAGGACGGGCAGGAGTCCCTCGGCTTTCGCGGGTCGATACAGGTTCAGACGCAGGGTGACCCCGTCGCGCATCCTCACAGCGACATCCTCGTCCTTCACCACGTCATCAGGCATGGGATAGACCGTGATCGGCGGCTTGCGAAAAGCAACGAATCGCGCTCGCGCATAGGCTGCTCGCCCCGGACGCTTCCACGGCCTATCGATCGGTGTCGTCATCGACGGTTGCTGCCTCATGCTTTTGAGCGTAATTCTGATGCTTTGGAAGGTCAATCCATAGCATGAAGTAAACTGGCTTCATGGCATCCACCGATCGCTCTGCTCCAGATCCGCGCAGTCGACAGAAGCGGGTCGGAGAGGTCCTTCGAGCGGACACTCGCAACCGCATCCTCGAGGCGGCCGCGAGCGAATTCGAGACCCGGGGCTATTCGGCCACGACAGTCGCCTCTCTCGCGAAGGTCGCCGGCGTCTCCGTTCAAACCCTGTATCTTGCGTGGGGAAGCAAACGGGCTCTACTGCGTGGCTACCTCGAGAAGGCCTTGGCAGGGGACGCGGCTTCGCCGGAGGAGGCCGCCGGCCGCTTCGCTGAAGACCTGAGCCCCGCGGAGCGCGTCGCTCTGCTGGCCGCAGTGGTCGCCGACGTAGCGCGCCGCGCCGCGATCGGCTGGAGCATCTACCGAGACGCTGCCGGGAGCGATACGGAGATCGCGGAAGACTGGAGCGAGCTGCAGATGAAGCGACACCGACTCTTCGCTCGCATCATCGGCCACATCCCCGAAGAACACTTCGCACCGGGGCTGACGGGCCACGGAGCAGTCGACACCGCGTGGGTGATCGCGAGTCCGGAAACCTACAGTCTGCTCGTCACCCGACTCGGATACGATCTGGGCCGGTATCGCGACTGGGTGGAACAGACCCTCACCCGCGCCCTCCTCGTCGACCCGACTGCTCCCCGTGACCGCGGGGATGGCTGACGAGCGCAACGTCAGTGTCCCGGGAGAAAACCGAACGTGCGTCTCTTCCACGGAGCTAGAGGGGTCGGCACCTGCACGCGCAGCGTGCCCGGCGGGGGCGATCCGGCTCAGAAAACGCGGCGCGTCTCAGCCCGATGAGTAGCCGGGGTGGGTGTTGGTCGCGATGACCTTCCTCAGCGACTCGCTCGGCTCAAGCCGTGCGCATTGCAGGCTTTTACAAGCCGGGCGTGGTGGACCTGAGGGGATTCGAACCCCTGACCTCCTCGATGCGAACGAGGCGCGCTACCAACTGCGCCACAGGCCCGGACAACTCGACAACACTATCACGCCCTTAGGCCGTGCTGAGACCATCCCGGCAGCGCGATCAGCCGTCTCGCCGCCGCATATGCCCCGCGCCGCATGCCGCGCCGATGGCGGCACGGCGGCACGTGCGGGAGACGGACACAACGGCGGGAGAAATCACGACACCCCGGCCGAAAGAGCAGCCGACCAGGCATGTCACGGATCCGGCCCGCAGCTGTGCCCACACGGGGATCGCCGCGTCGACGGGGCCACAGCGGCACCCGCGGAACACGTGCACAACGGCGGGAGAAATTCCGACACCCTGGTCGGAGGAGCGGCCAACCCGGCGTGTCACCGATTCGACCCGCCGCTGTGCCCACGCGGGAACCACCGCGTCGACGGGGCCACGGCGGCACGTGCGACTCGGGACACAACGGCGGAAGAAATCACGACACCCCGGCCGAAAGAGCAGCCGACCCGGCATGTCACCGATCCGGTCCGCAGCTGTGCCCACACGGGGATCGCCGCGTCGACGGGGCCACAGCGGCACCCGCGGAACACGTGCACAACGGCGGGAGAAATCACGACACTCCGGCCGAAAGAGCAGCCGACCAGGCGTGTCACGGATCCGGCCCGCCGCTGTGCCCACACGGGGATCGCCGCGTTGACGGGGCCACGGCGGCCCGCGCGGGACACGGGCACAACGGCGGGAAAAATGCCGACACCCCGGCCGAAAGAGCAGCCGACCCGGCGTGTCACCGATTCGGCCCGCCGCTGTGCCCGCGCAGCGCCCGCCAACTAAACGAGCCCGGGCCTCGGGCCGGAGCCGCAGAAGACGAAACGAGACGACGGGGATTACTCGCCCGAGGCGCGGCGCGCGAGCAGCCGCTGCACGTGATCCTGGATCTCGCTGTCGTCGACGTACCCCATGGCCGCGTACGGCGAGGGCGCCGGAGCCACGGCCGCGGGACGAGCCGTCTCGATCGGTGTAGGAGCCTGTTCGGCGGCGATCGAGCGCGCCGCCTCTTCTCGCGCCGCGGCGCGCAGGGCGTCGCGCGCGATCTGCTCGTCGACGACGGCCGCGGCGCGCGAACCGACCGAGGCGACGAGGGGGCGCGGCAGCTCGCGCGGCGTCCACGTCGGACGAGGCGTCGGCACCAGCGCGACATCCTGCAGCTCGACGGCGGCGTGGGTTGCGGCGACGATCACGGGCGCCACCGCGGTGCGGGCGGCGACCAGCGCGATACGACGAAGAAGGACGAGGGATGCCACGACCACGGCGACACCCGCGACGAACAGCACCGGAGCCGCTCCCCCGGCGACCTGCACCACGCCCACGATCGCAGCGACGAGGCCCGTCAGGGCGACCGTGGTGACGGCCAGACGGAAGCGGCGACGGATGCGCGCGCGACGTGCCGCCGGCACGGCGACGGCGGCGGCCCGCTCGGCCAGCGCACGCTCGACGGCGGCAGCCCGGTCGGCGCGGCTCTTCTCGAGCGCTGCGGCCCGCTCGGCGCGGGCGACGTGCACGGCGGCGGCCCGCTCGGCGCGCGCCAGCTCGAGGGCGGCGGCGCGCTGCTCCTTGACGACGTCGCGATCGCGGGCGCTCTCGAGACGTGCGACCTCGAGGCGCGCCTTCGCGGCCGCCAGCTCGGTCTGCGCCTTCTCGGCCTGGATCTGACGCGCGAGCTTCTGCTGCTGATGGGCGGTGCGCGCGGTCAGCTCCAGACGCACCTCACGGGGCGTCTCGGCCGTCTCGGCGAGCACACGCAGCGCCTGATTGAGGCGGACGGCATTGCGTTCGGCCGAGGTGAACCGGTGCCGGCTCTGCCACGACGGAAGGAGATACACCAACCAGAGCGCGACCGCGACGAAGACGATCACGCCACCGCTGAGAACCTGCCCACCCATGGGTCAAAGGTAGGTCACCCGGAGATCACACCTCGGCATCCCCCCGCGTGTCGTGCCGAGACTCGGGGAAAGTAGACGCAAGGACCCGTCAGAGGCGATCGGCGGGAGGGATGCGCGCCGCGTCGGGCGGCACCTGCCCGCGTTCCCAGCGGTCGAGCACGCCGTGCGGCACCTCTTCTTTGACGAGCGCGAACGAGTAGTGGTCGCGCCAGTCGCCGTCGATGTGGATGTAGCGGCGCCGCAGCCCCTCGTACCGGAAACCGAGCTTCTCGACGACCCTCAGGCTCGCGTGGTTCTCGGGGCGGATGCAGATCTCGATGCGGTGCAGGTTGAGCATCGTGAAGCAGACGTCGGTCGCCATCGCCACGCCGATCGTGGTGATGTTGCGGCCCGCGTACTCCTCGGCCACCCAGTAGCCGATCGTCGCCGACGCGAGGGAGCCGCGCGAGACGCCCCACACGTTCAGCTGACCGGCGACCTCGTCCTGCCACTCCATGACGAAGGGCACGCCGAGGCCGTCGCGGAACTGCTGCAGAAGACGACGGATGCCGAGACGCATGTCGAACGAGACGGGGCCGTCGGGGCTGGTCGCCTCCCACCGGCGCAACCAGGCGCGGTTGTCGATCAGCTGCTGCTGGAGGACACGCGCGTCACGGTTGCGGATGAGTCGGATCGACACCTCGCCGTGCCGCCGTGGGACGGAGAGATCCATGGCACTCGCGGGGTCAGAGACCCTGCGCGAACTCCTTGAACCAGGGGCGCAGCGCCGGACCGAGGTCGTCGCGATCGGCGGCGAGCTGCACGATGGCCTTGATGTAGTCCACGCGGTCGCCGGTGTCGTAGCGGCGCCCGCGGAAGACGACGCCGTACACGCCGCCGCCGTCTCCGCCGCCGGTCGCGAGCTCTTCGAGGGCGTCCGTGAGCTGGATCTCGCCGCCCTTGCCGGGCTCGGTGCGCTCGAGGATGTCGAACACGTCGGGGCCCAGCACGTAACGGCCGATGATCGCGAGGTTCGAGGGAGCGTCTTCGGCGCTGGGCTTCTCGACGAGCTGCGTGACCTTGACGACGTCCTCTTCGTCCGTCGGCTCGACGGCCGCGACGCCGTAGAGGTGGATGTGCGCCGGGTCGACCTCCATGAGGGCGATGATCGTCGCCGAACGCTTGTCGTACTCGTCCATCATCTTGGTGAGCAGCGGGTCGCGCTCGTCGATGAGGTCGTCGCCGAGCAGCACCGCGAAGGGGTGGTCGCCGACGTGGCTGCGGGCGCGCAGCACCGCGTGCCCGAGGCCCTTGGGCTCGCCCTGGCGCACCATGTGCACGTCGGCGAGGTCGGACGAGTGCTCGACCTTGGCGAGCTTGTCGTGGTCGCCCTTCTCGCGCAGCTTGGTCTCGAGCTCGGGCATCGAGTCGAAGTGGTTGGCGATGTTGTTCTTGTTGCGACCGATGATGATCAGGACGTCCTGGATGCCGGCATCGGTCGCCTCTTCGACCACGTACTGGATGGCCGGCTTGTCGACGACCGGCAGCATCTCCTTCGGCATGGCCTTGGTGGCGGGCAGGAAGCGGGTACCGAGGCCTGCGGCCGGGATGACGGCCTTGAAGGGCTTGTGAGGCATGGGGCTACCTTAGCGGGACCGTGTGACGTCGCCGTTACACACGCGCACGTAGACTTACGCGCATGCCGGATCGCATCGAGCAGGCCAAACGCGCGCTCCGCGCCGACCTGCGCGAACGCCGCCAGACCGTCTCCGCCCACGCGCGCGAGGTGGCCGAGGCGGGCGTCAAAGAACAGCTCGACGCCCTCGTCGACCGCATCGGGGCACGCAGCATCTCGTGCTTCCTGTCGACCCCCACCGAACCGGGCACCCACGCCTTCGTGTCGGGCGCGGTGGCGCGCGGCATCCGGGTCCTCCTCCCGATCACCCGCGAGGACGGCCTGCTCGACTGGAGCGTGGCCACACCCGACACCGAGATCACCGAGGGCATGTTCGGCCTGCCCGAACCGGTCGGCGACGTCCTGGGACCCATCGCCGTCAACGACGTCGACCTGCTGGTGATCCCGGCGGCCGCCGTCGACCACCGCGGCATGCGCCTCGGCTGGGGCCGCGGCTACTTCGACAAGACCCTCGGCTCGATGGAGCGCTGCCCCCCGGTCTACGCGGTCATCTTCGACTCCGAGTTCGTCGACGACGTGCCCCGCGACGTGCACGACCAGCCCGTCACGGGCGTGGTCACACCTACGCGCACGGTCGCGATCGCCGCCCCCACCTCCTGAACACCCGAAGGATCGCCATGCCCACCTACTCCTACGCCTGCAAGCAGTGCGGCCACCGTTTCGACGCCGTGCAGTCCTTCTCGGATGCCGCTCTGACCGAGTGCCCCGAATGCGGCGGCGAGGTGCGCAAGCAGTACGGCTCGATCGGCGTCACCTTCAACGGCTCGGGCTTCTACCGCACGGATTCGCGCGGGTCCTCCGGCGCGGCTTCTGGCGGCTCGTCGTCTTCTTCGACATCATCGAAGTCGGAAACGAAGACGTCCGCCCCGTCCTCGGCCTCCTGAGCCACGGTCGGCGCGGCAGAAGGGGAGCCAGCGCATGATCAAGGGATTCAAGGAGTTCATCCTCCGCGGCAACGTCATCGACCTCGCGGTCGCCGTCGTCATCGGCGCGGCGTTCACGGCCGTGGTCAACGCGATCGTCAGCGCACTCATCAACCCGCTGGTCGAGATCTTCTACAAGCCGAACGAGAACGGCGAGTTCGGTCCGACGATCACGGGCATCTACGGCCAGGCGGTCACGTTCCCGCTCGGCGGCCTGCTGACCGCGATCATCAGCTTCTTCGCCGTCGCCATCGTGGTCTACCTGGTGTTCGTCTACCCGATGAACCGCTGGAAGGCCATCGCCGCAGCGCGCGCGGGAGTGGGAGCCGAGAAGTCCGAAGAGCCCAAGCTGCCGACCGAGCAGGAACTGCTCGTGCAGATCCGCGACCTGCTCGAGCGCCAGAACGACCGCGCCTGAACGGCCGCGCCCGACCTCACGACGCCCGTGCCCGGAGCATCTCCGGCGCGGGCGTCGTCGCGTCCCGGGGTCGGCCGCGTCCACGGTCAATAGTGGGGTGGGACGTCCCGCAGCATGCGGTCGTCGTTGGGTCCGGATGCCGCGGGGCTCGCACCCGCGCCGCGTTCCCGCTCGTCGGCGGGGGCGGGCTCGGCAGTGGTCCCCGGTGCGGCGAGCAGGCGCGCGCGACGCGCCCCCCGCACCCGGACGACCGGCTGACGCGCGGCCGTGTCGGGGGCTTCGATGGGCTCGGCCCCCTCACGCTCGACCGAGGACCCCGAATCCGTCGAAGGGACCGGGACCTCGTCCGGGGCGCCGGGGGAACCGGCATCCGGAATCTGCATCTCCGAACGCTCAGCCGGGCAGGTCGAGGGGCTCGGTCGTCGACTCCGGCGGCGCGTCGCCCTCGGGGGCGATGCCCAGCAGCTCGGCGATGCGCGCGGCCACACCGGCGGGATCGCTGTAGAGGTCGAAGGCGTGCACGCGCACGTAATGCCAGCCGAGGCGACGCAGGATCTGCGGGCGCAGGCGCAGCGTCTCGCGCAGCGACTCGCCACCCGACTCCGGGTCGCTCTCGGCGACGACGGCCTTGCCCTGGTGGCGGGCCACAAGGGGCAGCAGACCGCGGTAGTCGACGTCGACCTCGACGCCCAGGCGACGGAGCTCCCGCGCCAGCGCACGGGTCAGGGGATCGGCGAGATCCTCGAGACGGCTCTCGCGGCCGCGGGCCGCGACGTTGCCGAGGATGCCCATGAGGGTCGCCGCACCGTGCTCGAGACGACCGTCGTCGAACGCGGAGGGACGGATCGACGACACGATCACCATCGAGCGTCGCGCCCGCGTCATGCCCACGGTCAGCAGGCGCTCGCCGTCGGGGGTCGACAGGTCGCCGAAGTCGCTCAGCACGCGCCCGTGGCGGGTCAGTCCGAACCCGAGCGAGAACACCACCCGGTCGCGACTCTCGGCCACCGACTCCTCGAGCGTCAGCACGGCGAAGGGCTCGGCGGCATCCCTCGAGACGAACTCGGCCACGTCCGACCGCCCCGCCAGCGCCGCCACGACCGAGGCGCGCACGCGCTCGGCGTGCTTGCGGCTCGCGGTGACGACCATGAGGGACTCGGACGCGCGGTTGACCGCGTGCTCCACGACCAGAGTGACCACGCGGGCGACCTCGGCGTCGGGGCTCTCGACCGCGCCGCTGACGGGATCGGGCGCACCGACGCCGCCCTCGACGTAATCCACGCTCAGGCTGCCGCGACCCAGGTACGAACCGGCCCAGGGCAGCGACACGATCTCGCCGCCGTAGAAGGCGTCGTTGACGAGCTGCGAGAGGTCTTCTCCCCCGGCGCGGTAGCTGCGGGTGAGCGTCTCGACCGGCAGCAGCTCGGCGACGCGCTCGAACACCGACACCCCGTCGAAGGGCACCTCGTCGGTCTCGTCGACCGCGGGATCGACCGAGGCGCTGACGCGGAACGGCGTCGGCTTCTGCACCACCGGGTCACCGAACAGCACGATCTGCCGCGCACGGCGCAGCGCCGGGGTCGCCTCGGCCAGGCACAGCGCGGCGGCGTCGGCGATGATCACCACGTCGAACGCCAGGTCGTGCGGCACGTCGGGCACCTCGTAGGGCGACGCGAGCCACACCGGCGCGAGGGTGCGCAGCAGCGTGGGCGCGGCATCCGAGATCTCCTGCGCCGTGTGCAGGCCGTCCTTGAGGACGCGCTTGAGCGCCGTGGCCTCGTCAGCGTGGTCGACGATGCCGATGCGCCACTGCGTCGCCAGTTCGGCCGCCAGCAGCGGTCCGGCGGCGGCGGCATGGGCCTCGTCGACGAGACGGAAGTCGCGCTCGAGACGGTCGACGACGCTCGTGTTGGCCCCCAGCAGCGCCCGATCCGTGCGCAGCAGGTGCTCGAGCGCCGACTGCCACCAGACGAACTCCAGCTCGGTGCCGACCCGCTCCTCGGGGACATGGCGGACCGACAGTTCGACGAGCAACTGCTCCAGACCCAGGCGGGCGAGCTCGGAGCGCAGCTGCGCGCGCTCGACGAGGTTGTCGAAGAACGTCGACTCGGCCGCGAGGCCGGCGAGGGTGCGCACGAGCCGCTGCACGGGCAGCGTCGCGAGGCGCTCGGAGCCCTGGCGGCCGAGGATCTGGTCGAGCTCGCCGAGCAGCGCATCGGTGCGCTGCCACGCCACGTGCACGTCGGCCAGTCCCAGCGGAACCTCGGGGGTGACGCCGGCTTCGACGACCCGCTGCCACTCGGTGCGCTGCTGCTGGATGCGCACGAGCGCTTCGTACATGTCGGGGACGTGCACGCCCGGGCGCACGTACTCCTTCGACAGGCGCTTGAGGCGGCGACGGTTGGGGCCGCTCATCGCCGAGGCGTCGCGCCGCGGGGAGTGCGCGTCGATCAGCTCGCCGAGCGGACGCTCGAAGACGCTGGGGCTGAACCGGTCAAGCGACTCGCGGATGCCCTGCAGCAGCTTGAGGTACGACCCGAGCTCCGACACCGTCTGGAACGGCCGCATGCGCGTCTGCGCGATGAGCTCGTAGCCGCGCTCGAGCAGTCGCGGTACTTCCTGCGTGTGCAGCTTTCCGGCGAGATCGTGGGCGGCGCGTGCGTCCTCGGTGCGGGTGAAGCTGACGCCGTACCAGGGCGAATCGTCGGGTCCGAACCGGAACTCGCCCAGGCGCGCGGCCATCGCGAGCGCGCGGGCCGCGGCATCCCTGCGCCCCGCGAGCTTCTCGAGGGTGGCGAGGTCGAAACGGGCCTCGGTCGAGGGAGCCGGAGAAGTGGATGCCAGAGACGTCAGGGCGCGCAGCACGTCGAGCGCCGAGACGCCCAGCGCCAGGTGCGGCTCGGTGACGGCGGAGCGGTAATCGCGCAGCACCGTGCGCAGGCGCACCAGGGCGTCGTCGATCTCGGCCACCTTGGGCTGCTCGGCCTTCTCGTTCCGCCCGATCGCGCGGATGAGGTCGCGGCGCACGTGGTGCGGCGACACCGCGAGGCCCGTCAGACCCACTCCGGCCAGGCGATGGCGGATGCCGTCGAGCGTGGAGCGGCGCGCGCTCACCACGAGCACGCGCTTGTTCGCGTGGACGAGCTGACCGATCGCGTTGATGACCGTCTGCGTGCCACCGGTGCCGGGCAGCGTGTGCACCGCGAGCGAGTGACCCGCCGAGATGCGGGCGAGGACGCGCTCCTGCTCGGCATCCGCATCGAGGAGCAGCGTGTCGGCCGCGGGCGTGCGCTCGTCGGGGCCGACGACCACCGGCTCGGCGCGGCGGACGGTGATCCGCGCGCGGTCGTCGGGATGACCGGCGAGAGCGTTCAGCAGCGTGTCGTCGAGGTCGTGGGTGTCGCGCGCCATGCCCGAGCCGACGTCGGCGAACGACGAGATGACCAGGCGCGGGTGCACGACGAACGTCGGCACGTGCGAGGTCAGGCGGCGGATGTGGTCGATGACGGGCTGCGGCTTGAAGACGCCCTGGTCGTAGGCCAGGCCCGCGAGGGCGGCGCTGTCGATCTGGATGCCGAGGTGCGTGCGGAACGCGCGCGCCAGCTCGGGGTTCATGACGAACGCGCCATGGAGCTTCAGCTCGAAGTCGCCGTGGTGGCGGCGGATCGCCAGCGGGCGCAGCAGCACGGGGGCCGACCACTCGACCCCGCCGATCTTCCACGCGGCCAGGCCCACGGCGAGGTGCACGGGTTCGAGGCCGCGGGCGGTGCGCAGCTCGACGTTCTTCGCGGTGATGCGGTCGGCGGCCATGCGGGCCGTGCGCAGCGCGACCTCGTCGCGGAACAGGTTGGAGAGCATGGTGGCGCGCCCCGTGATGAACTGCGGGAGGGAGCCGGGGTGCGCCTTGGTGATGTCGATGCCCGCGTCGCGCGCGTCGTCGAATCGCAGCAGCGTCGAGCGCCCACCGAGGGCGGCGGCCTCGGACCGGATACGGTCGCGTTCGGGGTCGGCCACGTGGCGGACCACGATGCCGGGCTCCGACAATCGCAGCTCGCCCGGATCGACGGACGACGTCGAATCGTCTCCGTGGGCACCGGTCACGGTACCGTCCTCAGCTCGCCACACACCTGTCAGACTAAGCCGGGCGACTCGGGATCGCGCGCAGCGGGCCCGAGTTTCGCGACAATCGGCGACACGCCGGATCACCGGCCGTTCCTCCCCGACAGGACATCCGGCCGCGCTCTCCCCCGATCGCGGCGGGGCCGGTCCGCGCCGTCGAGGGGGTCTTCAGGATGGGCGCATGAACAGAGTCACCAGCACCGACTACGACAGCCCGGTGGGCCCCGTCCTGCTCACCTTCGTCGACGACGCGCTCGTGCGCCTCGACGTCGCACACGAGGGGCTCGACCGCTCGCGCGCCGAGATCGCCGCCCGGCTCGGCGTCGTCCCCGATCCCGATCCCGCCCCGGGCGCCGACCTCGTACGCCAGCTCGACGAGTACTTCGACGGCGCACGACAGGCGTTCGACGTGCCGCTCGACTGGCGCCTGGTCCGCGGCTTCGCCCGCGCGGCCCTCGAAGCGACGCTCGAGATTCCCTACGGCGAGACCGCGGCCTACGGCGAGGTCGCCGTCATGGCCGGGGCGCCGGGCGCGGCCCGCGCGGTCGGCACCGCGTGCGCCTCGAGTCCGTTCTCGATCGTGGTGCCGGTGCACCGGGTGGTGCGCGCCGACGGCTCGATCGGAGAGTACGGCGGCCACCCCGAGATCAAGCGGCATCTGCTTGATCTCGAGGGGGCGGTTCGGGATGCCGGGGGCCTGCGCGCGGCGGGCTGAACGACGGAACGCCCGGCCCCGCGAGACGCGGTGACCGGGCGCTCCCTCGTCGAGCGGCGACCGTCAGTGGTTGGACGCCTTCTCGGCGCCGAAGCCGGTGAGGGAACGGACGTCCATCTCGGCGGCCTTGCGGCGGTCCTCGGCGGTGCGCGAGGTCACCGATCCCAGCCACCCCAAGAAGAAGCCGAGCGGGATGGACACGATGCCCGGGTTGTTCAGGGGCCAGATCGCCACCCCCGTGTTCGCGAAGACGCTGGTGGGCGTCCCCCAGAACACCGGCGAGAGGAAGATGAGCACCAGCGCCGAACCCAGGCCGCCGTACATGCTCCACACCGCGCCGCGCGTGGTGAAGCGCCGCCAGAACAACGAGAACAGGATCGTCGGCAGGTTCGCCGAGGCGGCGACCGCGAAGGCCAGCGCCACGAGGAAGGCCACGTTCTGCCCCTGCACGCCGATGCCGCCGAGGATCGCCAGCACACCGATGACGATCACCGTACGACGGGCGACCTTGACCTCGCCGTCCGGCGGCACGTCGCCCTTCTTCACCACATTGGCGTAGATGTCGTGCGCGAACGACGCCGCCGCGGTGATCGTGAGGCCCGCCACCACCGCCAGGATCGTCGCGAACGCCACCGCCGAGATGAACCCGAGCAGCAGGGGACCGCCGAGGGCGAAGGCGAGCAGCGGGGCCGCGGCGTTCACGCCGCCCGGTGCCGCCAGGATGGTCTCGGAGCCCACGAGCGCTCCCGCGCCGTAACCCAGGACGAGGGTGAGGATGTAGAACAGGCCGATCAGCCAGATCGCCCACACCACCGACCGACGGGCCTCTTTCGCGGTGGGCACCGTGTAGAAGCGCATCAGCACGTGGGGCAGGCCGGCGGTGCCGAGCACGAGGGCCAGGGCCAGCGAGATGAAGTCCCACGGGTTCTTGCCGTACTGCAGACCCGGCGCGAGCACGGCATCCCCCTTCGGAGACGCGGCCACCGCGCTCTCGAGCAGGGTGTTCAGGCTGAACCCGTTGATCGCCAGCACCCAGACGGTCATGACCACGGCGCCGCCGATGAGCAGGAACGCCTTGACGATCTGCACCCACGTGGTGCCCTTCATGCCGCCGATGAGCACGTAGACGATCATCAGGATGCCGACCACGGCGACGACGATGGACTGCCCCACGCGCTCGGTGATGCCCAGCAGCAGCGACACCAGACCACCGGCACCGGCCATCTGCGCGAGCAGATAGAAGAAGCACACCGCGAGCGTGGTGATCGCCGCAGCCATGCGCACCGGGCGCTCCTTGAGACGGAACGACAGCACGTCGGCCATCGTGAACTTGCCCGTGTTGCGCATCAGCTCGGCCACCAGCAGCAGGGCCACGAGCCACGCCACGAGGAACCCGATCGAGTACAGGAATCCGTCGTAGCCGTTGATCGCGATCGCGCCGACGATCCCCAGGAACGACGCCGCCGACAGGTAGTCGCCGGCGATCGCGAAGCCGTTCTGCGGACCGGTGAACGAGCGACCCGCGGCGTAGTAGTCCGCGGCGGTCTTGCTGTTGCGGCTGGCGCGGATGACGATGAACAGCGTCACCGCGACGAAGGCGCCGAAGATCGAGATGTTCAGCACCGGGTTGTTCTCGACCGTCTGCACGGCCGCGTCGATGGAGGCGAGCACGTCGTTCACGAGCGACCTCCCTCGGCGCGCTCGAGCTCATCGCGCAGCTGCTCGGCGCCCGGGTCGAGGCGACGGTTCGCGTACGCGACGTAGCCCATCGTGATGGCGAACGTGGTGACGAACTGCCCCAGGCCGAACAGCAGGCCGACGGTGATCGCGCCCGACACGGGCTGGGCCATGAACCCGGGCGCGAAGGACGACAGCAGAACGTAGACGAAGTACCAGACGAGGAACGCCACCGCGAGCGGGAAGACGAAGCTGCGTTGACGCCGCTTCAACTCCCGGAACGGGGCGGACTCCTCGACCGCGATGTAGTCGACGCCGCTCGTGTGAGCGTCGTCGATCCGACGGTCCGTCATGTGGCCTCCTTGCCTCATGAGTACGGCGCAGCACTGCGCCGATCGGGGAGAAAAGTCCGGGTCGGCCTTTGCTTCCCCGGTGGTATGGTCGACGCTACGAAACGCGGCGACGACGCCGTCACCCCCGGAAGTAGGTAGTGCGTGTCCGCACCCTCCGCTCTTCGAGACGATGCGACCCTCGTGTCGCACGCTGTGTCCGAACTCGCCCGACGCACGCACTTCCCCGTCGCCTTCGGCGGTCTCGAGCACGACGGCGCCGTCCACGTGACCACCATCGTGGGCGCCCGCACCCGCAGCATCGACGGCCTGGTCGTGCACGCCACCCGCGGCCTCGGTGGCCGCGCCCTCGTGGAACGCCGGCCCCGGATGACCCTGGACTACCGCACCTCGCGCACGATCACCCACGACTACGACCGCGCCATCCTCGGCGAGGGGATTGCGACGCTGTTCGCGGTACCCGTCCTGGTGAGTGGCGCCGCCCGCGGCGTGCTCTACTGCGGCTCGTGGGCGCAAGCGCCCGTCGGCGAGGTCGAGGCGCGCCCCGCGTTCGACGTGGCCGGAGAGCTCGGCACCGAACTGCGCGTGCGTGCCGAGGTCGAGCGACGCCTCGCCCGCTCCCCCGCCCCCGAGGGCGGCATCAGCGCCGGTGCGCGAGAAGAGATCCGCGAGAGCTACGCGCAGCTGCGGGGTATCGCGGCGACCGTGGGCGACGACGACCTGCGCCGTCGCCTCGAAGACATCGAGGGGCGATTGGCCGCCCTCACCGGCGACGCGCCGACCGGCTCGGTCGACACCGACATCCACCTGTCGCGCCGCGAGATCGACGTGCTGGCGTGCGCGGCGGTGGGGTCGACGAACGGCGAGATCGCGGCATCCCTGGGGCTTCGAGAGACCACGGTGAAGTCGTACCTGGCCTCGGCGATGTCGAAGCTGGACGCCTCGACCCGGCACGCGGCGGTGACCCGGGCGCGGCGCGCGGGGCTGCTCCCCTGACCCCTGGACGACCGGTGGGAAAGCCCTGGCAATGGGCGCCTGAGGTTGAGAGCAGGGCCGGTTCTCGGCATCGTGGCTGACTCCTGTCGTCGATCAGAGAAGGAGAGTCACCAATGCTGACGCTCACCGAAGAGGCCACGACCGCCGTCAAGACCATCACCGCGCAGATCCCCGACGCCCCGCAGGGCGGGGTGCGCATCGAGGGCGCCGGCTCGCCCGAGTCGCAGTTCGCGTTGTCGGTCGTCGACGCCCCCGAGCCGTCCGACACCGTCGTCGAGAGCGCCGGAGCGCGCGTCTTCCTCGACGGCGACGCCGCCGCCGTGCTCGACGATCGCGTCCTCGACGCGCAGATCGACCCCGAGCAGGGCTCGGTGCAGTTCGCGGTGACGACCGCGGCCTGAGACCCGCTCGTCGACGACGCCCCGGTTCGCGCCGGGGCGTCGTCGTGCGTGGCCCCTTTTCGCCGCGAGACTGCACGCGGCTGACAAGTCGGCGACATCCTGACGCCGAGTCGTCAGCAGCGTGCAGCCTCGCGGACCATACGGGGCAGGACGGGATGGATGCCGGGGCGCTCAGCCCTCGAACACCACCACCTCATCCGAGGCGGCGTCGTAGACGAACTGCAGGGCGGTGCCGGCCGGAAGATCGGAGTTGCGCTTCTCGGGCGAGTCCGCGCCGAGCAGCAGCGTCGCGCTCGCGGGGAAGACACCCGCCCCGCACGCGAAGAGCAGGTAGCGACCGTCGTAGGAGGTGCCGTTGCCCACCTCCGACAGCAGAGCGGGTTGCCAGACCGTCAGGCACTGCGACGCGCCCTCCCCCGTCTCGAAGGACGGGTACGAGACCACGCGGAAGCCCTGGAACTCCTCGTACGCGGTCACTTTGCCCGTCACGCCCCGGGCGAACGAACTCGGGACCGGGAAGTCCGGATCCGGAGCGAGGCGGGCGATCTGCGTCGCGCCCACCTGCAGCGGATCCGTCTGCACGCGCTGCACGACGACGAGGGCGGTGACCGCGCAGCCGACCACCAGCGCCGCGGCGGTCAGCAGGACCACTATCGACCGGCGCGGTCGCGGCATCCGGAATCGGGATCGCGGATGCCGGGCCGGCTCGGCGGGGGCGTCCGGCTCGAGCTCGTCGGGGCGTTCGTCCTGCGCGGACGGGTCCGCCGGTCCCGCCTCGGCGTCGGCGTCCGGGGCCGGGGTTGGGGCGGGGACGGCCGCTGCACGCGCGTCCGGGACCGACGCAGCCGCCGCCCGCTCCTCGAGCTCGACCAGGCGGGCCATCGCCGCGGGGTCGGCCGCGATGTCTCCGTCCGGGGCGTACGCCCGTCGCCGCAAGGCCGCGAGTTCTTCGTCGATGCTCGGCATCCCCCGATTCAATCAGGACGACGATCGGTCCGCCCCACGAGAACGACAGCGGGCCCGCGCTCAGCGACCCGTGAACGACGGCGGGCGCTTGGCCTGGAACGCGGCGAAACCCTCGTGATAGTCCTTGGTGGCGGCCAGCGCGGCCTGCGCGCGGTTCTCGAGCGCCATCGCCTCCCACAGCCCCAGCCGCTCGTCGCGGAGGGCCGACACGATGCGCTTGCTCGCGCGGAACGCCGCCGTCGGACCCGCCGCGGTGCGCCGCGCGGCCAGGGTCGTGGCATCCGTCACCTCGTCGGCGGGGAGGACGCGCGAGAACAGACCCGCCCGCACGGCCTCGTCGCCGGACATCAGGCGTCCGGTGTAGACGAGGTCGAGGGTGGCGTGGGTGCCGAGCCGCTCGACGAAGAGGGCGTGGCCCCCCGAGTCCAGGGTCGCCCCGAGCGCCGCGAACGGCGACCCGATCTTCGCCGTGTCGGCGACGTACACGACGTCCGTCGCGATCAGCAGGCCCAGCCCGACCCCCAGGCACGCGCCGTGGGCCGCCGCGAACGTCGGCGCCGGAAAACCGGCGATACGGCGCAGCAGCGGCGCGAGGGTGTCGTCGAGGTAGCCCGCGACGTCGTCGGTCGCGGGATCGACGCCCGAGATGTCGCGACCGGCGCAGAACGACGGCCCCTCGCCGCGCAGCAGCACCGCCCGCGCCCCGTCGGCCTCGGCGCGGTCGTAGGCGGCGGCGAGCGCGCGCAGGTCGTCCGGGCCGAGGGCGTTGCGTCGAGTCGGGGCGTTCAGCACGATCTCGGCGACGTCGTCGGCGACGCGGTATTCGATCATGCCGCTCATCCGTCGTAGTCGACGCGCACGGCGTCGGAGGTGGGGTGCGACTGGCACGTCAGCACGTACCCGCGCTCGATCTCGTCGGGTTCGAGGGCGTAGTTCTCGGTCATCGACACCGACCCCTCGATCACCCGCGCCCGGCAGGTGCCGCACACCCCGCCGGCGCACGCGAACGGAACGTCGGGGCGCACGCGCAGGGCCGCGGCGAGGATCGTCTCGTTCGCCGCGACGGGTGTCTCGACCGACGCGGACTGCCCGTCGAGGGTGAAGTCGATCCGCCGCGCCGGCTGGTCGTCGCGCACGCGGACGGGACGCGCTCCCCCGGTCTGGGCCGGCGCATCGCCCTCGCCCGCCGTGAACAGCTCGAACCGCACGCGCTCCCGCGCGACGCCGACATCGGCGAGCACCTCTCGGCACAGCTCCACGAGGGCGAACGGCCCGCAGAGGAACCACTCGTCGACGGATGCCGGGACGAGCAGCCGCGACAGGATGAGCCGCAGGCGCTCCTCGTCGATCCGCCCCGAGAACACGGGGGCCGCGCGCTGCTCGCGCGAGAGCACGTGGTGCAGCGTCAGGCGCGAGGGGTAGCGGTCCTTGAGGTCGGCGAGCTCGTCGACGAACATCACGTCGGTCGAGGAGCGGTTGGCGTAGACGATCGTCATGCGGGCGTCGGCGGATCGCTCGAGCACGTCGGTGGCGAGGGCCATGATCGGCGTGATGCCCGATCCGGCGGCGATCGCCACGACGTGGCCGGTGGACGTCGACGCCTTCGAGACGAACGTGCCCTGCGGGCTCATCACGTCGATCTCGTCGCCGGGACGCAGCCCCTCGTGCGCCCACGACGAGAACCGGCCGTCCGGATCCCGCTTGATCCCGACGCTGAGGGAGCCGCGGGCGGGCGGGCGGCACAGCGAGTAGGAGCGGCGCAGCTCCTCGCCGTCGACGCGCGCGCGCAGGGCCACGTACTGCCCGGCGGCGTAGTCGTAGGCGTCCGCGAGGTCGTCCGGGACCGCGAAGGTCACCTCGATCGCGGTCGGCGTGAGGGGGCGCACCTCGGCCACGCGCAGCGTGTGGAAGCGCGCGCGAGCGCGGGGCGCAGCGGCCGGGGGCGTGGCATCCGTCATCGTCATCAGAGGGCCTTGAAGTGGTCGAAGGGTTCGAGGCAGGCGCGGCACTCCCAGTGCGACTTGCACGAGGTGGAGCCGAAACGCGAGACCTCGCGCGTGTCGAGCGAACGGCAGCGCGGGCACGCGACGCTGAGCGCCAGACGGATCGGGCCGGCGGGAGCGCGACCGGTCGGCGGGGCGATCCCGTACGCGGTGAGCTTGCGTTTTCCCGCCTCGCTCATCCAGTCGGTCGTCCAGGCCGGGGTCAGGGTGGTCTCGACCACCGTGCGGCCGAAGCCGGCCGAGGTCAGGGCCAGGACGATGTCGTCGCGGATCGCGTCGACCGCGGGGCACCCCGAGTACGTGGGGGTGATCGTCACCGTGACGGTGTCGCCGTCGAGTCGCACGTCGCGCAGCACCCCGAGGTCGTCGATCGTCAGCACGGGCACTTCGGGATCGACGACGGATGCCGCGACCTCGCGCGCGCGTTCGAGGACGCCGGGAAGCCGGCCGCCGGTCACCACGTCGCCCCCGGGTGACGGCGGGCGAGCACCTGCATCTCGGCGAGCAGCGGGCCGAGAGCGGGATGGTGCGCGCCGTGTCGTCCGCCCGCGGACGAGCCGGGGATCGTCGGCACCGCGACGTCCTCTTCGGCGAGGACGGCGGCCAGCACGTCGTCGACTCGACCCCGCAGGGTCGAGGGGCGGACGGCGATGCCGGCGAGGCGATCGGGCACCGCGTCGTCGCGGAAGAGTTCGTCGAGGTACGGCCAGGTGTCGTCGAGGGCGACGAGCAGACGCCGACGCGACTCGTCGGTCCCGCCCGCCAGGCGGAGCGTCCACTGCACCGCGTGATCCCGGTGGTAGTCGACCTCTTTCTCGGCCTTGCCGGCGACCGCCGAGAGCACCGGATCGGCGGATGCCGTGAGCTCGCGGTACAGCTCGAGCAGGTAGGTCGAGGCGAGCAGCTGGCGGGCGATCGTGTGCGCGAAGTCGCCGTTCGGCAGTTCGAACAACCACGCGCTGCGGAACTCCCTCTCGTCGCGCCAGTAGGCGAGGTCGTCCTCGGTGCGCCCGTCGTGACTCCCGGCGTAGCGCAGCAGGGAACGCGCGTGGCCGAGCAGGTCGAGGGCGATGTTGCCGAGCGCGACGTCCTCTTCGAGCTCGGGGGCGCGGGCCACCCAGCCGCAGAGGTTCTGCGCGAGGATCAGGGCGTCGTCGCCCAGGGCCATCGCGTATCGGGCGACGTCGGGGTCGACGGCGCGGTCCTCTCCCCCGGCGAGCTCGGCCGCGAGTTCGCGGGCGTCGAGAGACACGTCGCCGTGCGGGTCGATCGTGGCGCTCACAGGTGCGGTACCCCCTCGGACGCGGTGTAGTACACCGCGTGCCGGTAGTTCTTGCCCGCGGGCGACTCGAAGAAGGCGCCCTTGGCCCCGGGGTCGCTGGTGGTGACGGCATCCGAGGGCACGACCCAGACCGACACGCCCTCACCACGGCGCGTGTACAGATCGCGCGCGTTGCGCACGGCGAGATCGGCGTCGGGGGCGTGCAGCGAGCCGACGTGGACGTGGCTCAGACCGCGGCCGGCGCGCACGAACACCTCCCACAGGGGCCAGGTCTCGGCGGGGCTGCCGCCGGGCGTGGCCATCAGGCGACCGCCGTCTCGACGCGGGCGGCGCTCTTCTTGGCTGCGTACGCCGCGGCCGCCTCGCGCACCCACGCGCCCTCTTCGTGGGCGTCGCGACGGTGCTGACGCCGCAGGGTGTTCAGCGGACCGCGTCCGGCGAGAACCTCGTTGAACTCGGTCCAGTCGATCTCGCCCATGACGTACTGACCGGTCTCGTCGTCGAAGCGCAGCTCCGGATCGGGCAGAGTCACGCCCAGCACCGCCGCCTGCGGGACGAGCATCGACACGAACCGCTGACGCAGCTCGTCGTTGCTGAAGCGCTTGATGTTCCACGCCATCGACTGCGCGGAGTTGGGCGAGTCGTCGTCGGGGGGCCCGAACATCATCAGGCTCGGCCAGTACCAGCGGTTCACGGCATCCTGGGCCATCTCGCGCTGCTCCTCGGTGCCCTGCATGAGGGTGAGGAGGATCTCGAAACCCTGACGCTGGTGGAACGACTCCTCTTTGCAGATGCGCACCATCGCGCGGCCGTAGGGACCGTACGAGGCGCGACACAGCGGCACCTGATTGCAGATCGCGGCACCGTCGACGAGCCACCCGATCGCACCCATGTCGGCCCAGGTCGGGGTGGGGTAGTTGAAGATCGACGAATAGCGGGCCTTGCCGTCGACGAGCTGCTGCGTCATCTCGTCGCGCGTGATGCCGAGCGTCTGGGCGGCCGAGTACAGGTACAGTCCGTGGCCGGCCTCGTCCTGCACCTTGGCGAGCAGGATCGACTTGCGCTTCAGGCTCGGCGCCCGGGTGATCCACGCCCCCTCGGGCTGCATCCCGATGATCTCGGAGTGCGCGTGCTGCGAGATCTGGCGGATGAGCGTGCGGCGGTAGCCGTCGGGCATCCAGTCGCGCGGTTCGATGCGCCCGTCGGCCTCGATGAGGGCGTCGAACAGCTCCTCGCCGTCCCGGACGTCGCTGGGGGGTGCGGTCATCGTCATCGTCGACTCCTTTTACAGACCGATCGTTCAGTAAAACTGTACCCGAGGGAACGGGGCGCCGCAATGGTCGTGACCCCGGACCCGCGATGAGGTGTCGTGCAGCCATGGCCGACACAGCGATCTTCGACGTCGACGGAACCCTCGTCGACACCAACTACCAGCACGCGCTCGCCTGGTCCCGCGCCTTCCGTCGGTTCGACATCGTGCTGCCGATCTGGCGCATCCACCGGGCGATCGGAATGGGCGGCGACCAGCTCGTGCCCGCGCTCACGAGCGACGCCGTCGAGAACCGGCACGGAGAGGCGCTGCGCGCGGCGTGGACCGAGGAGTTCGAGCCGATGATCGACGAGGTGCGCCCCTTCGACGGCGCGCACGCGCTGCTCGCCGAGGTGAAGGAGCGCGGATTCCAGGTCGTCCTCGCCAGCTCGGGCAAGAGCGATCACGTGGAGCGCTTCCTCGACCTGCTCGACGCGCGCGACGTGGCCGACGCCTGGACCACCTCCGACGACGTCGAGTCGAGCAAGCCCGCGCCCGACCTCGTCCAGACGGCTCTGGCTCGCGTTCCCGGCACCGGCGGCGTGATGATCGGCGACTCCCCTTGGGATGCCATCGCCGCGGCCAAGGCCGACGTCGCCACCGTCGCCGTGCGCACCGGCGGCTTCTCGGCGGACGAGCTGAGGGATGCCGGAGCGGTGGGCGTCTACGACAGCCTCGGCGACCTGATCGCCGGCCTCGACGACACGCCGCTCGCGCGCGCGGGCGCCTGAGCCCCGGCGCGCGCGGGCTCGCGGTTGTCGGCGAGACCGCGGCCGTCCGGCGAGACCGCACCCGTCCGCCGAGACCGCACCCGTGTGACGGCGAACGGATGCGGCCTCGGCGAAGCGATGCGTCCTCGGCGGCACGCCCGGGCCGCGTCAGCGCAGGTCGTAGACGCGCTTGTACTTGCCCTCGCTGCGCGGGAGGGCGCCGGGCTCCTCGACGCGAACGTCCACGCTCGTGCCGATCAGCACCTTGATGCGCTGACGCAGCACGACGCCGGCGGCCTCGCACACCTCGCGCTCCAGGGCGGGATGCCGCTCGATGCGGACGGTCATGGCATCCATCCGTCCCTCCCGGCGCAGCTCGAGCACGAAGTGCGGGGTGAGGGTCTCGATGCCCATCACGATCTCTTCGATCTGCGTGGGGAAGAGGTTCACCCCGCGCAGGATGATCATGTCGTCGTTGCGGCCGGTGATCTTCTCGATGCGGCGCATCGCGGGGAAGGCCGTCCCCGGACGCAGCCGGGTGAGGTCGCGCGTGCGGTAGCGGATGACCGGGAACGCCTCTTTGGTCAACGAGGTGAAGACCAGCTCGCCGAGCTCGCCGTCCGCCACCGGTGCGCCGGTGTCGCCGTCGATCGTCTCGGGCAGGAAGTGGTCCTCCCACACGTGCGGTCCGTCCTTGGTGAGGGAGCTCTCGGATGCCACACCCGGACCCATCACCTCGCTCAGGCCGTAGATGTCGACGGCGGTGAGGTCGAGGCGACGCTCGATCTCGCGGCGCATCTCGTTGGTCCAGGGCTCGGCCCCGAGCACCGCGACCCGCAGCGAGGTCGAGCGCGGGTCGACGCCCGCCGCCTCCAGCGCGTCGGCGATCGTGAGCAGGTAGCTCGGCGTGCACAGGATGGCATCCGGTTCGAAATCCTGGATGAGCTGGGCCTGGCGCGCGGTCTGCCCGCCCGACATGGGGATGACGGTCGCCCCGAGACGCTCGATCCCCGCGTGCGCGCCGAGCCCGCCCGTGAACAGCCCGTAGCCGTAGGCGTTGTGCACGCGGTCCCCCGCGCGCAGACCGGCGGCACTCAGCGAACGGGCGACGAGGTCGGCCCAGCGGTCGAGGTCGCCGGCCGTGTAGCCGACGACGGTGGGGCGCCCGGTGGTTCCCGACGAGGCGTGGATACGGCGGACGTCGGCCATCGGCACCGCGAACATGCCGAAGGGGTAGGTCTCGCGCAGGTCGGCCTTGGTCGTGAACGGCAGCAGGCGGATGTCGTCGAGGGCGCGGATGTCGTCGGGGCGGACGCCGGCCTCGTCGAATTTGCGCCGGTACAGCTCGACGTTGTCGTACGCGTGGCGGACCGTCCACTGCAACCGCTCGAGCTGCAGCGCGCGCAGGCGATCGAGCGGGATGCCGGTGGGATCGACGGATGCCAGGAAGTCCGGGCGCGGTGCGGTTGTCAGGGTCATCGGGACACCTCCGTGGTGGGGAGCGCGGCGCTGCGCTCGAAATCGTTCGAGGGATGGGGGTCGGCGTCGTGCACAACCTCCGCGATGTACACATCCTCCGTCGGCGCGTCGGCGTGTCGGGCGGGGTTCGTGCGCATCGCGGAGGTTGTGTCCGCCGCGGGCTCCGCCGCCGGCGCGGCCCCGGCCACCGGCGCGGACCCGGCCACCGCCGCGGGCTCGGCCGGTGGCCGTCGATCCGTCGTGATGCTGCGCCCGCGCACCTCGGCGACCAGGTCGCCCGTCTCGTCGGTCACGCGGATGTCGTACAAGCCGGTCCGGCCGCTGCGGGCCCGCCGCACGGCCGTCGCGGTGAGCGTCTGCCCCGACGTCGTCGACTTCAGGAACGTGATGTCGGCTCCCCCGGCGACGGTCACCCTCTCGTCCTCGTTGCACGCGATCGCGAAGGCCGTGTCGGCCAGGGTGAAGACGAGCCCGCCGTGGGTGATGGCGAAGCCGTTCAGCATGTCGTCGCGCACGGTCATCGACACGCGCGACTCCCCCGGCGCGTCGTGCTCGACGACCATGCCGAGCATCGCCGAGGCGCGGTCGCGCTGCATCATGGACCGGAGCGTCACACCAGCACCTCGGCGGGAGCCCAGGTCTTGGCCACCAGCGTCAGCACGTCGTACTGCGCCACGATCTCGTCGTCCTGGTTGCGGATGACGGCATCCCACCGCACCTCGCCGTACTCGTCGGTCTCGCGCGGGGTGATCTGCTTCGCGGTCAGCGCAACGCGGATGCGGTCGCCGGGTGAGACGGGGGTGACGAAGCGCAGGTTCTCGAGCCCCGAGTTCGCGAGCACGGGACCGGGTGCCGGATCGACGAACAGGCCCGCCGCCCACGACACCAGCAGGTAGCCGTGCGCCACGCGCCCGGGGAAGAAGGGGTTCGCTGCGGCGGACTCCTCGTCCATGTGGGCGTAGAAGGTGTCGCCGGTGAACCTCGCGAACACCTCGATGTCGTCGAGGGTGACCTCGCGCTCGTCCGACTCGACGGCATCCCCGATCCGGAGGTCCGACAGGGGTTTGCGGAAGGGATGGATGCCGTCGGTGTCGGTGTCGGCTCCGGGATGCCAGACCCCGGTCAGCGCGGTCAGCATACGCGGCGAGCCCTGGATCGCCGTCCGCTGCATGTAGTGCAGGACGGAGCGGATGCCGCCGAGCTCCTCGCCGCCGCCCGCCCGGCCGGGGCCGCCGTGCACGAGGTGGGGAACCGGGGCGCCGTGCCCGGTGGAGGTGCGCGCATCGTCGCGGTCGAGGAAGAGTACCCGCCCGTTCATCGCGCCCATGCGGGTGAGCAGCTCGGTGGCGACGTCGGGGTCGTGGGTGGCGACACTCGTGACGAGGGAGCCGCCGCCCCGGCCCACGATGGTCGCCGCATCGGCGACATCGGCGTACTCGACGATGCTGGCGACCGGCCCGAACGCCTCGATGTCGTTGACGGCCGGGGTCGCGGCATCCGCGAACGACAGCAGCATCGGCTGCAGGAAGGCGCCGTCGGCGGGCGTGCCCTCGGGCGCCTCGTCCGAACCGACGACGAAGCGTCCGCCGGCGTCGCGCAGGGCCTGCACCTGACGGAGCACCTCGTCGCGCTGCGCGAGCGAGACGACCGGCCCCATCGTCACGCCCTCGGCGCGCGGGTCGCCGATGACCACGCGCTCGGCGATCTTCGCGCGCAGCGCCTCGGCCACGGCATCCGTCATGCCCGCCGGAACGATCGCGCGGCGGATCGCGGTGCACTTCTGTCCCGCCTTGGTGGTCATTTCGACGAGCAGCTGCTTCACGTACGCGTCGAACTCGGGGGTGCCGGGCGTCGCGTCGGGGCCGAGGATCGAGGCGTTGACGGAGTCGGTCTCGCTCGTGAACCGCACGCCGGGTGCGGCCTGGGCACGCAGGCGCTCGGCGGTGGAGGCGCTGCCGGTGAACCCGACGGTGTCGCCGAGGTCGAGCAGGTCGAACAGGCCCGGGACGCTTCCGCTGACCAGCTGCAGCGCCCCCTCGGGCAGCAGTCCCGTCTCGACGACCATGCGCACCCACGCCTCGGCGACGTACGCCGTGGGGGTCGCGGGCTTCACGATCGTGGGGAGGCCGGCGAGGAAGGCCGGCGCGAACTTCTCGAGCGCGCCCCACATCGGGAAGTTGAAGGCGTTGATCTGCACCGCCACGCCCGGCAGGCGCGTGTAGACGTGCCGGCCGAGGAACGAGCCGTCCTTCGACAGCGGCTCGACGGGTCCGTCGAGCACGACCGTGCCGGCGGGCAGCTCGCGCCGCGCCTTCGACGAGAAGGTGAACAGGACGCCGATGCCGCCGTCGACGTCGCTGAGCGAGTCGCGCCGCGTCGAGCCCGAGCGCTCCGACAGCGCGTACAGCTCCTCGCGGCGGTCGTTGAGGGCGATCGCGAGGTTCTTCAGCACCATCGCGCGCTGGTGGAAGGTGAGGGCGCCGATGCTGCGCTGCCCCTCGCGGCGCGCGAAGTCGACGGCCGCGGCCAGGTCCAGACCCTTCGTGCTGACTCGCACGATCTCGTCGCCGGTCGAGGCGTCGCGCACGACCGCGGCGTCGGGGTCGGCGTCGGGCGTCCACCAGGCCCCGTTCACGTAGCTGGGCAGAAACGTCATCATGCGCTCCATTCGTAGAAACCACGGCCGGTCTTGCGACCCAGGTGCCCCTCGGCGACGAGCTTCCTCAGCAGCGCCGGCGGGGCGAAGCGTGCACCGAACGCGCGCTCGAGTTCTTCGGCGATCCCCAGGCGCACGTCGAGACCGACGACGTCGGTCGTGCGCAGGGGGCCCATCGGATGCCGGTACCCCAGCTCCATGGCGGTGTCGATGTCGTGCGCCGAGGCGACGCCCTCTTCGAGCATGCGGATCGCCTCGAGTCCCAGCGCCACCCCGAGACGGCTCGACGCGAAGCCGGGTGCATCGCGCACGACGACCGCGCTCTTGCCGATGGCCTCGACCCAGTCGGTCGCCGCACGTACGACCTCGGGCGTCGTCGCCGCTCCCGTGACGACCTCGACCAGCGCCGAGGCCGGCACGGGGTTGAAGAAGTGCAGCCCGAGGAACCGCTCGGGGCGGCGGAGCGATGCGGCGAGCGCGTCGATCGAGATGGACGAGGTGTTGGATGCCACGACCGCCCCCGCGTCGACGGCCGCCTCGATGCGGGTGAGGGCGTCGATCTTCAGGGCGCGGTCCTCGGGGACCGCCTCGACGATCAATCCCGCCCCCGCGAAGCCCGCGGGGTCGGACCCGACGCTGAGGGTGTCGGCATCCGGCAGGTCCCGCCCCCGCGCGGCGGAGCGCTCGAGGGCCGTGGCGACGCGATCACGTGCGGCGGCGGCGGCCTGGTCGTCGCGCTCGACGACGTGCACGCGCGCACCGGCGAGCAGGAAGGCGTGCGCGATCCCGGCGCCCATGCGCCCGCCGCCGAGCACGCCGACGCGAGCGGGCAGAGAGGTGGGGATGCCGGCATCCCCGGTGCGGACGTCCGGAGTCGGGCGGGTGTCGGGAAGCGTCACTTCTTCTTCCTCTCCAGAAAGGCGGTCATGCGGGCGTGCTTGTCGGGGCTGTCGAACAGCTCGGCCTGCAGCTCGCCGTCGACCGTCGGATGGTCGGAACGGGGGGCGAGCAGGGCGCGCTTGGTCAGGATCGTCGCGCGGGCCGAGTTCGCCGCGATGCGGTCGACGAGCGCGTGGGCGGCGTCGAGCAGCTCTTCGGGATCGTGCACGCTCGACAGCAGCCCCCACTGGAGGGCTTCGTCGGCGTCGAGGGTGCGGGTGGTGAGCAGCAGCTCGCTCGCCCGGGCGTGACCGACGATCTCGGGCAACCGCCACGACGCTCCGGCGGCCGCGATGATCCCGAGGCCCGGCTCGGGGTTGCCGAAGCGGGCGCGCGGGGTGCCGATGCGGATGTCCGCGGCGTAGGCGAGCTCGGCGCCGCCGCCCAGCGCGAATCCGTCGACCGCGGCGATCACGGGCAGGGGCAGGTGCCGCAGGCGATCGAACACCGAGGCGTTGATCCCTCGGCGGGCGTCGTCGCCCGTGCGCTCGCGCAGCTGGGCGATGTCGGCGCCGGCGGCGAAGATCCCGCCCGCACCGGTCACGATGAGCGTGCGCGGGTCGGCCTCGAGGTCGGCGCAGAGCGCGTGCAGTTCGTCGACCATCCGCTGGTCGATGGCGTTGCGGCGGTCGGGGCGGTCGAGCGTCGCGACGACGCGGTCGTCGCTCACCTCGACGCGCAGGCGGGGGGCTTCGGAGAGCCCGGCCTCGACGTCACGCACCGGCGCGCTCCACGATCATCGCCGCACCCTGCCCCACGCCGACGCACATCGTGGCCAGCCCGTATCGGGCGTCCTCGCGCTCCATCCGGCCGAGCAGGGTCACGAGCAGCCGTGAGCCGCTCGAGCCCAGCGGATGCCCGAGCGCGATGGCCCCGCCGTCGGCGTTGACGATGTCGGGGTCCAGGCCCAGGCGCCGCATGCACGCGAGCGACTGCGAGGCGAAGGCTTCGTTGAGTTCGACGGCTCCCAGATCGGATGCCGACAGCCCGGCCTTGGCGAGCGCCTTCTCGGTCGCGGGCACGGGACCGAGCCCCATGATCTCGGGCGCGAGACCGGCCGCGGCGTGCGACACGATCCGCGCGCGCGGGCGCAGGCCGTACCGTTCGACGGCGGCGGCACTGGCGACGACGATCGCCGAGGCGCCGTCGTTGAGGGAGCTGGAGTTGCCGGCCGTGACGACCTCGCCGCCCTTCACGACGGGGCGGAGTCCCGCCAACACGTCGAGCGAGGTGTCGCGGCGCGGCCCCTCGTCGCTGTCGACCGGGCCGCGCGACGTCTCGACGGCGACGATCTCGTCGGCGAAGCGCCCGGCATCCTGTGCCGCGATCGCCCGCTCGTGACTGCGCAGGGCGAAGGCGTCCGCGTCGGCGCGCGAGACGCCGTCCACGCGGGCGACTTCTTCGGCGGTCTCGGGCATCGTGAAGGTGGCCTTGTCACGCGCGGCGAGCCGGGGGTTGGTGAAGCGCCAGCCGATGGACGTGTCGAACGCGGCGCCCGGTTTGGCCCACGCGCGCTCGGGCTTGGCCTGCACCCACGGCGCGCGCGTCATCGATTCGACACCTCCGGCCACCACCACGTCGGCGTCGCCGGCGCGGATCGCCTGCGCGGCGAGCGCGACGGCGCTCATGCCCGAGGCGCAGAGGCGGTTGACGGTCAGGCCGGGGACGGCATCCGGCAGTCCGGCCAGCAGCACGGCCATCCGGGCGACGTTGCGGTTGTCCTCGCCCGCCTGATTGGCCGCACCGAGGATCACCTCGTCGATCGCCTCGGCCGGCACGCCGGCACGCGTCACCGCGTGGCCGACCACGAGAGCGGCGAGGTCATCGGGTCGGACGGATGCCAGAGCCCCGCCGTACCGCCCGACCGGGGTGCGCACACCGCCGATGAGAAACGCGTCCGACATCGTCTTCCTCTCCCCCGCCGACTCTGGCGGGGTCGTCATCCTCAGCTGCGAGGTTTTCCGACCGATCGTTCAGTAATCATGCCACGGCGGGGGTGGGGCCCGCAACGGCGGGTGGGGCGGCGGGTGCAGGCGGGGTCACTGCGCGTTGCGCGGCGGCGCAGGCGGGGCCGCTCCACGCTGCGCGGCGGGCGCTGGCAGGGTCGCTGCACGTTGATCGCCGGGCGACGGCGGGGTCGCTCCACGTTGCGCGGGCGCAGACGGCGGCGCGACGCGACTCCACGGCGCGCCGCCGGCACAGGCGGCCTGCGCTTGAGGCGACGAGGAGCAACGCTCGCGCATCACCACCGTGTGCGCACCGCGACGACCGCGTCGATCCGACAGTGCCCCCGACAGGATTCGAACCTGCGACGCCCGCGTTAGGAGTGCGGCGCTCTATCCCCTGAGCTACGGAGGCGGGATCGTTCCAGCCTACTGCGCGGCCGGTGCCCCCGACCGTCCGGCCTCCCCGACGGTGGACGGATGACCCGGTGCACCCACCGGGGAGGAACGGATGCCGGACCTCAGACCCTCGACGAGCCCGTCGTCCCAGGCGCCCGGGGTGGCCGGCATCGCCTCGCGCACCTCGACGCCCGCGGGACCCACCGTGGCCGCGCACACGAGGAGCGACTCGAGGACGTGCTCGTCGTGCGCGTCACGCCGCAGCACCGATGACGTCGGGTCGAGTGTGGAACGCTCGACCACGCCGAGCCACGGCATCCACCAGTCGGATCCGTCCGCGATACCGGCGGAGCGGAACTCCTCGAGCCACCGCGCGATGCGCGGGGTGCCCGGGTCGTCGACCGCGTGATGCGCGACCATGTGGATGCCCGGCGCGAGACGGCTGCGACGGGCGGTCAGGCCATCCCACTCGACGAGGTGGGCGCCGTCGGCATCCACGTCGACGAGGTTGAAGCCGCGGGTCGCGGGATGATTCGGGATGCCGTCGGCCACCGCATCGAGCGGGATGGCGCCTCGGCTGACGACCTCGTCATCCCCGCGGCCCGAGAGGTCCTCGCGGTTGAGCAGAACAGCCAATCGAGACGCGTCGGGGTCGACGGCCAGCCACGCACCGCCCGCGCGGTCATCGCGGACCCCCAGGATGCCGGGCCGCTCCGGCCACCAGGGTCCTAGCCGACGCCAGGGTCGCTCGCGATCCTCGTCGCGGACGGCGAGCAGATGGACCGGTTGCGCCGGCGTCGCGGGGACGTGGATGACCACGGTGCACATTGCGTCCACGCTACCCGCGCGTCGGTGCGGCCGGGGCCCCCTGCGCGACGCGCCTGCGCGACCGGGGCCCCTGCCCGACGCGCCTGCGCGACGAGAACAGGCCCCGCGACGAGAACAGGCCGGATTCCGCCGGATCCGCCTGTTCTCGACACACCCCCCTGTTCTCAGGATGCCGACGCAGCCGCCAATCGTCCTCGTCCCGCTCGCGCGCGCCCACGACCCCGCCGGCACCCCGCCCCCACTCCGCGATCCGGCCTGGAAGACTGGAGCCATGTTCGTCGTCGTGGGAGTCACCGGGGGCATCGCCGCCTACAAGAGCGTGAGCCTGGTCCGTCTGCTGGTCAAGGCGGGGCACGACGTGCACGTCATCCCCACCGTCGATGCCCTGCGCTTCGTCGGCCAGCCCACGTGGGAGGCCCTGAGCCGCAACCCCGTGACCACCTCGGTGCACGACGACGTCGCCCGGGTGCGGCACGTCGCCCTCGGCCAGGCGGCCGACCTGGTCATCGTGGCACCCGCCACGGCCAACACCCTGGCGTCGATGACGGCGGGACTCGCCTCCGACCTGCTCGGGACGACGCTGCTGGCCACCACCGCACCGGTGGTCGTCGCCCCCGCGATGCACACCGAGATGTGGCGCCACCCCGCGACCACCCACAACATGCGCGTGCTGCGCGAGCGCGGCATCCACGTGGTCGGTCCCGCCGACGGCGAGCTCACCGGGGGCGACACGGGACCCGGTCGAATGTCGGAACCCGAGCAGATCGTCGCCGCCGCCCTCGCCCTCGTCGAGCGTCCGCGCGACCTCGAGGGCCTGTCGGTGGTCATCAGCGCCGGCGGCACGCGCGAGCCCATCGACCCGGTGCGCTTCCTCGGCAACCGCTCGAGCGGACGACAGGGGGTCGCACTCGCGCGGGCCGCCGCGGACCGCGGGGCGCGGGTGACCCTGGTCGCGGCGCACCTCGACGCCGACGTCCGCCCCGATCCGCGGGTCGAGGTCGTGGCCGTGAGCACCGCCGACGAACTCGGAACGGCGATGGATGCCATCTCCCCCACCGCCGACGTCATCGTGATGGCCGCGGCGGTCGCCGACTACGCCGTGGCGGCGGTGTCCGAGCAGAAGGTGCGCAAACAGGACTCCCCCGGCGGACTGACCCTCGAGCTGCGCGAGAACCGCGACGTGGTCGCGGGGCTCGTCGCGGCGCGTCGCGAGGGACAGACCATCGTGGCCTTCGCCGCCGAGACGGTCGCCGACGACGCGGAACTGCTCGAGCGCGCACGCGCCAAAGCGGCGAGGAAGGGCGTCGACCTACTGGCCGCGAACGCGGTGGGATGGACCCGGGGGTTCGAGACGACCGACAACGCCCTCACGATCGTCGGTGCGGGCGGCGAGGTCGTGGCCACGGCATCCGGGACGAAGGACGACACGGCGCACGCGCTGCTCGACGCCGTCATGGCGACCCGCGGCGCCCGTCGCCACTGAGGCGGCAGCGCCCCACGGAGGCGCGACGCGACGGGTGTGCGGGGCGCGACGCTCGGCCGGGTCGGCCGCGCCACGCCCCGCGGGGTTCAGGCGTGCCCGAGGGCGTCGACGGCGCGGACGATCTCGTCGGTCTCGGTGCGGGTGGTGTAGTCGACGTGGATGTCGGCGAAGCGGATGCGCCCCTCGGCGTCGATCACGTACACCGAGGGGAAGGGAATCCGGGCGGTGTCATCGGCATTGCTGTCGGCGACGTCGAAGCCGAGCTCGGTGTGGGCTGCGCGCGCATCCGCGCTGGGCTCGGTGACGATGCCGAAGCCCTCGGCGAGCGCGTTGGCGGGGTCGGAGAGGACGGCGAAGTCGAGCGCGGCGTCGTCGGTGATCTTGGCGGATCCCTCGGGCGTCTGCGGAGAGACGGCGATGAGCTGGGCGCCGCGTTCGCGGAGGGCGGGGATGAGTTCCTGCTGGTAGGTGCGCAGGGTGATGTTGCAGTAGGGGCACCATGCGCCGCGGTAGAAGACGACGACGCCGACCGCCCCGCCGAGGGCGGCGGAGAGCGAGGTGGTCTGCCCGTCGGCGGTGAGCAGCGAGGCATCGGGGGCCTCGTCGCCGACACCGAGTGCCCCCGCGGGGATGCCGTCGGCGCGGAGGTCTTCTTGTTCGCCGGCGAAGACCCCGGCGAGTCGGTCTCCGATCTGCGCTTCGAATCCCGTGTTGAAGTCGTCGATCTGCTGGGCGATGGACGTCGTGGACATGCTCTTACTCCCGGTTGACGCGGCGTCGGGCGCCGGTTCCAGGAGCGTATGAGCGCTCAGAGGGTCGGGCTCCGCGCGCGTCACGTGACGAGACACGGCGTCACACATCGACACATCGTTGCGGGCGAGAGGCCATCGTCCGACGGCCCCTCGCCCGAGTGGTCAGTACGTGTTCGAGATGGCGAGCGCTTCGAACAGCGGGATGAGTTGGACGATCAGGACGGTCAGGAAACCGATCAGCGCGACGAGTGCGACGACGTTGACGGCGATCGCCGCCCACATGGGTGCGAGACCGGCGCGGGTACGACGGCGGGCGACCACCGCCCGACCGATGATGTACACCAGGGCGCTCGACATGACGATGACGAGGAAGCTCCAGGCCCAGTGGAACGGCCGTTCGACGCCGCGGGCTCGCAGCTGCCGCCAGTCCAAGAAGGCGAACAGCACGGTCACCGCGTAGAAGGCGATGCTCAGCACCGAGGTGACCGCGTTGACCAGGATCGCATCGGGCGTGGGACCCAGACCGTAGATCTCGGCGTACACCGATTCCTGCAGGTAGGTCGACCAATCGAAGAGGAACAGTCCGATGACACCCAGCAGCGGAAGGAACACCAGCAGCCAGATCCACACGGTGTTCGTGGAGATGTCCGTTCGCGGGGCTGCGTGGGGCGCGAAGGCACCGGCACCGGCGGCTCCGGCGGCGGGGTAGACGGGAGCACCGGGGTGCGCCGACGCAGCCGGGTAAGCGGGAGCACCGGGGTAGGCGGAAGCACCGGCGTCGGCGGGCGCGCCCGGGTAGACGGGAGCACCGGGGTGCGCCGACGCAGCCGGGTAGGCGGGAGCACCGGCGTCGGCGGAAGCATGGGCGTAGGCCGGAGCACCGGGGTACGCCGGAGCGCCCGGGGAGTCGGGATACGCGGGAGCCTCAGCCGCTGCGGGAGCACCCGAGGGCACCGGGGCGTCGTGCGATGCTCCCACACTTGCGGCGACGGCTGGATCAGCCTGAGCGGGCGCGGTCGGGTCGGCGGGGGTGGGCTCGGGGGCGGCGTCATGGACCGGAGCCGGATCGTGGGCGGGTGCCGGTTGCACTGCCGCGACCGGCTCGTCGATCGATGCCGCGTCCGCGGTCGGAACCTCGTCGGGCGCTGCACCCGCCGGCTCAACACCCGCAGGCTCGACACCCGCCGGCTCGACACTCGCAGGCTCGACACCCGCAGGTTCGACAGCCGTCGGCTCGACACTCGTCGACTCCGCCGAACCCCCGGCATCCCGTCCCTCGTCCTGCTGCTCGCGGACGTCGCGCGTCGGCTCGTCGGCCGCGGGCACGGCGGGCGCCACGACGCTGCCGTCGTGCGCGCGCACTTCGTCGGTCCACGAGGTGCCGTTCCAGCGGCGCAGTCCGCCGCCCCCGGCGGGGTCGGGGTACCAGCCGTCGGGCGGAGTGGGTGAATCGGTCATGTCGTTTCCCTGTCTGATGCGGAACCGGGCGAGATGGCCCGAGTCTAGTGAGCACGAGCGACGTCACCGGAAGTCGCGTGACGCGTGGGCGACCCCCACCCGCAGGTCGGTGAATCCGTCGGCCACCACGTTCGTCACCCCCTCGACGGAGCGTTCGAGCATTCCCCGCACGATCAGCGCGGGCGACTCGCGCGCCACGCGCCGGTAGCGGTTCCACACCCCCACCGAGCAGATGATGTTCATGAGGCCGTGCTCGTCTTCGAGGTTGAGGAAGGTGATCCCGGATGCCGTGGCAGGCCGCTGCCGGTGGGTGACCAGCCCCGCGACCTCGATGCGGCGGTCGGTCTCGTAGGTGCGCAGCTCACGCGAGGTGATCACCCCGCGCGCGTCGAGAGCCGCCCGGAAATGGACCAGCGGGTGATCGTCGGCGGACAGACCGGTCGCCCACAGATCGGCCGCGAGCACCTCGTAGCTCGAGGGGTCGGTGAACAGCGGGGGCTGCACCGCGACGAGCGAATCGGGCAGGAACTCCGGGCGGTCCAGCGCCGCCGACCCCGCCAGCCAGATGGCCTCGCGCCGCGTGTGCCCCAGGCTCTCGAACGCCCCCGCCGTCGCGAGTGCTTCGACCTGGGCGGTGACGAGCCCGGTGCGACGCACGAGGTCGCGCAGGTCGCGGTAGGGGCCCCCGCGTTCGCGTTCCTCCACGACGCGGGCGGCCACTTTCGCGCCGATCCCGGTGACGCCCGCCAATCCCAGCCGTACCGCGAATCCTCCGTCGCGGCGGTGCGCCAGGGTCTCGTCGGGCTCGCGCGGATCGAACTCCCCCGTCGGAGGCTGCCGGGCGTCGGCGCACGCGTCGCGTCCGGTCGGCCGACTCTGCTGCCCGGTGGCCGCCGCGGCATCCCCTTCTGCCCGTCCCGCGGCCCCCGCCGCCTCGTCGACGGGTTCGAGCGTCGCCTCGACCCCCGAGCGCTGCAGGTCGGGCCGGCGCACCACCACGCCGTGCCGTCGGGCGTCGGCGGTGAGAGTCGCCGGGGAATAGAACCCCATCGGCTGGGCGCGCAGCAGGCCGGCCAGGAACGCCGCCGGATAATGCAGCTTGATCCACGAACTCGCATAGACCAGCAGGGCGAACGAGAGGGAGTGCGACTCGGCGAACCCGAAGTTCGCGAACGCCTGGATCTTGGCGTAGAGCTCGTCGGCGACGCGTCCCACCAGGCCGTTCTCGGCCATGCCCGAGTACAGCGTCTCGCGCAGGGAGTCGATGCGCTCGAGCCCCCGCTTGGATCCCATCGCCCGTCGCAGCAGGTCGGCGTCCTCGGCCGAGCAGTTGCCGACGGCGACGGCCATCTGCATCAGCTGCTCCTGGAAGACCGGTACCCCCATCGTTCGGGCGAGCACGGGTTCGAGCTTGGGGTGGACGTAGGTGATGGGCTCCTGCCCGAGCTTGCGGCGCACGAAGGGGTGCACCGCGCCGCCCTGGATGGGACCCGGACGGATGAGCGCGATCTGCACGACGAGGTCGTAGAACTTGCGGGGCTGCAGACGCGGCAGCAGCCCCATCTGCGCGCGCGACTCCACCTGGAAGACCCCGATCGAGTCCGCTCGGCAGAGCATGTCGTACACCGCCTTCTCTTCTTTGGGCAGGGTCGACAGCTCCCACCGCTCGCCGGTGGCGTCGTGGATCAGGTCGAAGCAGTACTGCAGCGCGGCGAGCATGCCGAGGCCCAGCAGGTCGAACTTGACCAGTCCCATCCACGCCGCGTCGTCCTTGTCCCACTGGATGACCGTGCGGTCGTCCATGCGGGCGTGTTCGATGGGCACCACCTCGCCGACCGGGCGATCCGTGAGCACCATTCCCCCCGAATGGATGCCGAGATGCCGCGGCGCCTTCAGCAGTTCGGACGCGAACTCGATGACCTGGTCGGGGATGTCGTGGTCAGCGCCGGTCTCGAGGCTCGCGCCCCAGCGCTCGACCTGCTTCGACCAGGCGTCCTGCTGCCCGGGCGAGTGCCCGAGGGCCCGTGCCATGTCGCGGACGGCGTTCTTGGGCCGGTACTGGATGACGTTGGCCACCTGCGCCGCGCGTTCGCGACCGTACTCGCGGTAGACCCACTGGATGATCTCTTCGCGCCGGTCGGAATCGAAGTCGACGTCGATGTCGGGTTCTTCGTCGCGCAGGCTCGAGAGGAACCGTTCGAACGGCAGCTTGTAGAAGATCGAGTCGACCGCGGTGATGTCGAGCAGGTAGCAGACGGCGCTGTTCGCCGCCGAGCCGCGTCCCTGGCACAGGATGCCACGGCGCCGGGCCTCGGCGACGATGCCGTAGACGATGAGGAAGTAGCCGGGGAAGTCCTTCATCTCGATCACCTCGAGCTCGCGCTCGATCCGCCGACGGTCGTCGTCGGAGAGGTTCGGATACTTCCGCGGGACGGCCTGCCAGACGAGGTGGCGCAGCCACGACATGGGGGTGTGCCCCTCGGGGACCTTCTGCCGCGGCAGCGCGGGCTTCGCCCGGCGCAGGGGGAAGGCGATCTCGTCGGCAAGTTCGACGGTGCGGGCCACGGCCCCCGGGTATCGGCGGAACCGCGCGGCCATCTCGACTCCCGACCGCAGGTGCGCCCCGGCATGGGCCGGGAGCCAGCCGTCGAGCTCGTCGAGTCCGCGGTTGGCCCGCACCGCGGCGACGGCGGCCGCGAGCAGCTCTTTCTGCGGAGCCGCGTAGTGCACGTTGTTGGTGGCCAGGGTGGCGAGGCCGCGTTCGGCCGCGAGGCCCGCCAGCACGTCGTTGCGCCGGGAATCGAGCGGGTCGCCCTGGTCCATCAGCTCGACGAACACGGCTTCTGCCCCGAACAGGTCGACGAGGGTGTCGAGCTCTCGGGCGGCACCCGCCGGCCCGTCGAAGGCGAGCGCCTGCCGCACCGCTCCTTTTCGGCATCCGGTGAGGACGGCCCAATGGGGGTCCTGCGGACCGCCGGCGCGTTCGGCGAGTTCTTCGAGGTCGTAGACCGGGCGGCCTTTCTCGGCTCCGGTCAGCTGCGCGTGGGTGATCGCGGCGGCCAGGCGGTGATACCCCTCTTCGCGACGGGCGAGCACCAGCAGGTGCGAACCGTGCGGGTCGGCTTCTCCGTTCTGCGGGCCGGGGAGCCCGAGCGACAGCTCCGCCCCGAACACGGTCTTGACCGTGCGGGCCTCGGCCGCCTCGGCGAAGCGCACGATGCCGTAGAAGCCGTCGTGGTCGGTGAGGGCGAGCGCGTGCAGTCCCAGCCGTTCGGCCTCTTCGACGAGTTCTTCGGGCGATGAGGCGCCATCGAGGAACGAGTAGGACGAGTGCGCGTGCAGCTCGGCGTAGGGCACGGTGTCGTCGGGCCGCTCGATGGTGGGCGGTACGTACGCGCCGCGCTTGTGCGACCAGGCCGGGCTATCGCCCCCGTCGCCGTTGGGCGGCGCGTCGGTCGGGCGACGGGCGTCGCTGAGCAGTCGTTCGAGCTCCGACCATTTGACCGGTGGGTTGGTCCAGCCCATCAGCTCACCGCCCGATCCTGCGAGGACGGCGCCGGGTCCGATGCCTCAGTCATAGCGCCCCTCCGCTCTCCACTCGCCCTCTTCGACCACGAGCAGCCACGCGCCACCGGCGTCGTCGACGACCTGGAACCGGTGCGCCCGGCGCGCGCGCAGGGCATCCCACCCGCGTTCGCTGATCGGCCAGGGGCCCGCCCATTCCCGGATGCGGCGCCGTTGGCCCGCCGTCTCGAGCACCGCGGGTGGCGCACTCAACGCGTCGCGCTCCCCCACCGTGACCGGGGCTCCCGCGACGTCGGTGACGCCCACGAGGCGCGGCTCGGGGTAGACCGTGGCCGGCAGGGGGTCGGGAAGACTGCCCGGCCACGGCCGCGAGCGCTCTTTCGCCGTCACGGCCCGATCGCCCCACGGCACCAGCACCTGGCGTTCGGCGAGCCAGCGCCCACCGCCGATCACCGGGGTCGCCACGGCACGGTGACCGAGCATGGCCTGCACGCGCGACAGTGCGTGGTGGACGCGCTCGTCGGGACCAGCACCGAACAGACCCTTGGCGTGGTGCGCCGCGGCATCCACCGCTTCGGGTTCGATGTGCACCCCCGCCACACCGCTGCCGAAGATCCCCTGCGCGTCTTCGGCGAGCTGCCACCGCACCCGATCGACCACACCCGCCGCATCGAACGCCCCGGGGTGCAGCCACACGCGTTCGCTGCGCTCACCCCGCTCGCCCGTCAGGACCACGCGCAGCTCGGTGCAGACCAGCGCGTGCACGCCCAACTGGGCGATGAACTCCTCGGCGGCCACGCGCACCCCGAAGGCGACCTGATCGGCGAGTTCGAGGGGCGGCTCGAACGCGATGTCGCGGTGCAGTTCGGGGGGCGGGGTGCGCGGCTGCACCGGTTGCGAGTCGAGGCCCCCGGCCAGGGCGTGCAGACGCACCCCCCTCTCGCCGAACCGCTCGCGGACGCGTTCGACCTGCAGAGCGGCGAGATCGCCCAGCGTGTGCACGCCCAAACGCGAGAGGAGGCTGCCGAACTCGTCGTCGTCGAGGGTCGCGATCGACAGCGGCGCGAGGAAGGCCCCCGCCGCGCCGGGGTCGACGATGCGCACCGGGTCGTCGGTCGGGGCCGTGCGCGCGGCCTGCTCGGCGGTGAACACCCCGTCGGCGACGCTGGCGCGCACACCGCCGAAACCGTCGTCGTCGAGCAGGCGGATCAGCATGCGCGCCGCCTCGGCCTCGCCGCCGTAGTACCGCGCCGGCCCGCGGGAACGCAGCGCGCACAGTCCCGGGCGGACGATCTGCACCCCGGGCGCTCGCTCTTCGACCCTGGCGACGACGGGGGCGAAGGCCCGGGCGTCGCGCACGGGATCGGCGGGGACGACCTGCAGCGTGGGGCACAGCGCTTGCGCATCCCGACGCTTCTGTCCGCGCCGCACGCCCTGGGCGCGGGCCGCCCACGAGCACGCGACGACGAGGTTGTTCGCGAACACCGCCACGGCGGCATCCGGTTTGGGGGGAGAGACGGCCTCGCGCATGAACGCGGTGATGGGCCAGTCGGGGAACCACAGCACGAGGCTGCGCGTGGGCGCCTGCATCAGCCCACCGCCCGCACGGGGTAGACGTCGCGATCACGCGGAACGAGGCGCTCGGCGGGAGCGCCGAGCAGCTCGATCGTGCCGTCGGCGGCGGGAAGCAGCATGCGCGCCCGCCGCGCGTTCGGCGACCGCCTGCTGGTGACCGACACGGTCAGCTCGCGCCCCGCGAGGTAGCCGTGCCCCTGCCCGAGCCCCGACCATCGGGGATCGGCCACGTCGATGACGGCCTCGGCCTGCGGCCACGCCCCCTGCACGAGCAGGACCGACCCCCGATCGCGCAGGCGCGCAGCCAGACGCGTGGTCTCGGCGCCCGCGCGCGCGGCCGGCGATCCCGCGGGCGGACGCACCGCGACGACCGGCAGCACCTCGGCGATCGTCGCCGTCACGGCCAGCCACCGCGGACCGGGGTCGGGGATGAACACGAGTCGATCGAGGTCGAGTCCGTATTTCTCGGCCGCCTCGGCGCCGAGCTCGGGCATGCCGATCACGCCGCACCAGGCGCCGTCCTGCGACGGCCGCGCCATGAGAGCGAGCAGCAGCGACGCCGACCGCGCCAGCGCGTAGACCGACCCCGACCGCAGCCCCCCGCCGGGCAGCAGCGACGAGAACGCGGGATGGGTCGGCAGCACCGGGGCGTCCATGCGCCGCCCCTGCATGCGCTCGAGGCGATCGCGCAGCGCATGGATGTCGGGTACGGCCTGTACCTGGTCTCTCACGATCGCCCTCACTCCCACAGGTTAGAACATGTGTTCTATTCCCTCAATCCCTGTGGGTCGAAGATACGATCGACCTCCGACATCGGCGCCGGAGCCGGCATCCGCGCACGCTGACGGCACCCTCCCCCTCGAGGGTGGAGAGACAGGATGCCGACTCAGGCCGCGAGCGCCAGGTACGGCTCCCACCGCGGGTCGCTCTTGTCGACCCCGCGCACCGTCCAGGACGATCCGTGCGGCGGCGCCGGCACGAGCCGCAGCTCCCAGCGCATCTCCTGCGGGGTGCGGTCGCCCTTGATGTTGTTGCACGCGAGGCAGCAGGCCACGAGGTTCTCCCAGGTGTCCTTGCCCCCGCGCGAGCGCGGAAGCACGTGATCGATCGTGGATGCCGCCTTGCCGCAGTATCCGCACCGGTGGGCGTCGCGACGCAGCACGCCGCGGCGGGTCACCGGCACGCGCCGCGCCCCGGGCACCCGCACGTACCGGGTGAGGATGATCACCGCCGGACGGTCGTAGGTGCCGGCGGCGGCCCACACGGGGTCTTCCTCGACACGCTCGACGACGGTGGCCTTCTCGTTCATCACGAGCACGAGGGCTCGCTTGAACGACACGACCGCGAGGGGCTCGTAGCCCGCGTTCAGCACCAGTGTGCGCATTCCGTTTCCTCTCGAATGGCCGAGACGGCTTCTCGGATGTTCGACGTTCGACGGCGTCAGGCGCGGAAGGGCATGAATAAAGGCGCTGTCTACACAGACAGCGCCTCGGAGGTCGCGGCGAAGCCGCGGCATCCGAACTCACGATGCCGGAGAACGAGCAGCCCGAGCGCATCCATGGTGCGGATGCGCGGACTGGTGTTCATCGGCTTCCCTCCGGTTCTTCGGACGTCGCTGACAGGCTAACCCACTGCGACACGCCCGGGGTCAGGCCGACGGGGAAACGACAGACGGCGTGTCGGAGAACGATCGTCTCCGGCACGCCGTCTGCGGTCGCGGGCTCAGCCCGCGTTCTGCTGAAGCCAGGCGTAGGGATCCACCACCGAGCCGTTGATGTGCACCTCGAAGTGCAGGTGGTTGGCGGTCGAGCTTCCCGTCGAACCGACCAGACCGATCAGCTGACCGGCGGCGACGGTCTGACCCGCCTGCACCTGACGGCTGCCGTAGGTCATGTGACCGTAGGTGGTCGAGACCTTCTGGCCGTTGATGACGTGCTCGATGACGATCGCGACGCCGTACCCGCCGTAGCTCTCCTGCGAGACGCTGACGACACCGGCGGCGGCGGCGAAGATCGGCTGCCCGCCGGGCGCGAGCAGGTCGACGCCCTGGTGGTAGCCGGAGTCCCACAGACCGCGGCCGAGCGTGTAGCTGGTCAGGGGCCAGCGCACCTCGCCCGAGCCGGGCGCGGTCATGTTGAGGTCGACCGAGCTGACGGGCCCGCTCGAGGTCGACGCCTTCGCGGCGTTCGCGGCGAGCTCGCGGGCACGTTCGGCGGCGGCGGCAGCGGCGGCCTCTTGATCCTTCTTCTTCTGGATCTCCTCGGCCGTGGTGGCCGAGTAGCTGCTGCGGTCGAGCGTCTCGGCGGTCGCGTCGGAGGCGACGACGAGCGACTGGTTGTCGGGGGCCGACATCTGCTGCAGCGTCACCGTCTCGGCGGCGGGCATCGTCGCGGCGTAGGCCGGGATCGCGACGGTGGCGACCATGCCGGCGACCATCGAGAGGATCACCGCGCTGCGGACGGGCTTGCCGAAACGGCGGCTCTGCGGGGCACGGGACGCGGGAACGGAGCGGGTGACCGCCGCGGTCGCGGTGGGCACGGGGACGCTCGCCGTTCGGGCGACGGCGGCACGCGTGCTCTTACGGGTGGGACCCGTCGCGGGAGCCTCGGGTAGGCCCGCAGCGGGATCGTTGTGTTCAGCCAAAGTTCCTCCGGCGCCTCTGCGTCTTCGGGGACGCTGGCTCGTCAGCACTCGATTGGGGGCACGATGTGCGGGCTTGGCCCTCTGCGGACGACGAGCCGGAGAGGCAAACCGCGAGGGGTCCGACGGCGGGCTTCTGGCCTGTGGACCCTCAGAGGCTACCCGAAGATAACGAACAAGTCACGCTTAGGCCGGGGTGCACAGCCAACACCCGGCCGCGGATCAGTCCTCGGCGACCAGGAAGATGTGCGAGGCCACCTCGACCGGCAGCTCCAGCCCCTCGTCGACCCCGTCCATCTGCACGAGCACGTAGCCCTCGTTGAAGCGGTAGTCGCCGCGGGCTCCCGGCAGGACGCCGGCGGCCTTGAGCTGCTGGAGCAGCTCGGGATCCACCTGGGCCGGTTCGGCCAGACGACGGACGGTGCCCGAGATCGGTCCGCCTGCATCGGTGAGCTTGCGGACGAGACCGACGACGCCGTCGTCGAACGTCGAGCTCGCGGTGTCGCCGAGCTGATCGAGTCCCGGGATGGGGTTCCCGTAGGGAGACTCGGTGGGGTGCCCGAGCAGTTCGACGAGACGGCGCTCGACCTGCTCGCTCATGACGTGCTCCCAGCGGCAGGCCTCGTCGTGCACGTACGCCCAGTCCAGGCCGATCACGTCGCTGAGCAGGCGCTCGGCCAGCCGGTGCTTGCGCATGACGTCGACGGCCTTCTGGCGTCCGTCGTCGGTGAGCTCGAGACGGCGGTCCTCGGACACGACGACGAGACCGTCGCGCTCCATGCGTCCGACGGTCTGCGAGACCGTGGGACCCGAGTGCCCGAGTCGCTCCGAAATCCGGGCGCGCAGCGGCACGATCTTCTCTTCTTCGAGCTCGAGGATCGTGCGCAGGTACATCTCGGTGGTGTCGATCAGGTCGGTCATTCAGCAGTCCTCGATGTCGCGCGGCAGGTCCTCCCAGCCTACCGACCCCCTCCGACACGAGCGCGGGCGGGTCCGGGACCGGACCCTAGAATCGAGCCATGTCGCACGTGGAACTCCCCGCCGATCTCCTGCCCGCCGACGGCCGCTTCGGGTGCGGCCCCTCCAAGGTGCGCGGTGCGCAGCTCGAGGCGCTCGTCACCCGCGGCGCCTCGATCCTCGGGACCTCGCACCGCCAGGCCCCGGTGAAGAACCTGGTCGCGAGCACGCGCGAGCGTCTCGCCCAGCTGTTCCGCCTTCCCGAGGGCTACGAGATCATCCTCGGCAACGGCGGTTCGACTGCTTTCTGGGATGCCGCCGCCTTCGGCCTGATCGAGAACCGCAGCCAGAACCTCGTCTTCGGCGAGTTCGGCGGCAAGTTCGCCTCGGCCGCCGCCGCGCCGTGGCTGCAGGCGCCCGACGTCCAAAAGGCCGCACCCGGCACCCGCACCGTGGCCGAGGCCGTCGAGGGCGTCGACGTGTACGCCTGGCCCCACAACGAGACGTCGACCGGTGTGTCCGCCCCCGTCGAACGCGTGCACGGGGATGCCGGGGCCCTCACCGTCATCGACGCCACGAGCGCCGCGGGCGGCATCGACTTCGACGTCGAGCAGGCGGACGTCTACTACTTCGCTCCGCAGAAGAACCTCGGCTCCGACGGGGGCCTCTGGTACGCCGCCGTCTCGCCCGCGGCGATCGAGCGGATCGAGAGGATCGCGGCATCCGATCGCTACATCCCCGAGTTCCTCAGCCTGAAGAATGCGCTCGACAACTCGCGTCTGCAGCAGACGCTCAACACCCCCGCACTGGCGACGCTGCTGCTGCTCGACGAGCAGCTCGGCTGGATCCTCGACAACGGCGGCCTGGGCTGGGCGGCCGCGCGCACCGCGGAGTCCTCGTCCGCCCTGTACGAGTGGGCGGATGCCAGCGAGCACGCGACCCCGTTCGTCGCCGACGCCGCCGACCGATCCCCCGTCGTGGTCACGATCGACTTCGACGAGCGCATCGACGCGAGCGCGATCGCCAAGAGCCTGCGCGCCAACGGCATCGTCGACACCGAGCCCTACCGCAAGCTCGGCCGCAACCAGCTCCGCGTGGCGACCTTCGTGTCGATCGAGCCCGAGGACGTGCGGCGTCTCATCGGCGCGATCGACTACACGATCGCGAACCTGCCCGGCTCCTGAGGTCCTGCCTCATCACGAAGGCCGCCCCGCATCGCGCGGGGCGGCCTTCGTGGTGAGAGCCGAGGGGCGTCAGTAGCTGCGCTCGCCCTCGTCGATGTCCTCGTCGTCGTCGTCGGAGTCGTCGTCGTCATCGGAGTCGTCGCCCGAGTCCTCGGACTCGTCGTCCGCGTCGTGACCCAGCGTGTGATCCGCATCGAGCTCGTCGATGTCGACGCCGTCCAGATCGCCCGCGTGGAAGCGCGGCTTGGGCTCGTCGTCATCCTCGTCGTCGTCATCCGATTCGTCGTCGTCCGACTCGTCCTCATCGGCGTCGTCGTCGAGATCGTCGTCGGCGTGCGCCGCAGCGGCCTGCGCCGCCTGGTACTCGGCCAGACGCGTGGCCCACGGCACCCAGTCGGGGGCGAGCAGGGCGCCGTCACCGGGCAGCAGCTCGACCTCGAGCACGGTCGGCTCGGCCTCGTCGACCACGGCGACGCTGACGGTCCAGAACCAGCCCGGGTACCCGGACAAACGGGTGTGGAACCGCAGCGAGACGACGCCGTCGTCTTCGACCGTGTAGTCCGCGGGCGGGCCGACGGTGTCGGCGGCGGTGATCTCGTGCAGGGCCGAGAGCGCGAGGTCGTGCGCTCCCGTCAGGCGCTCGTCGGCGACCGGCTCAGGCTTCGAAGTCATCGGCGACCTTGCGCAGGACCGCGGCGATCTTCTGCGCGTGCGGGCCGTTGGGGTAGCGGCCGCGACGCAGGTCGCCGCCGATCCCGTCGAGCAGCTTCACGAGGTCTTCGACGATGATCGCCATGTCGTCGGCGGGCTTGCGCGAGCGCTTCGACAGGCTCACCGGCGCGTCCAGGACGCGCACCGACAGCGCCTGCGGACCGCGCTTGCCGTCGGCCACGCCGAACTCCAGTCGCGTCCCGGCCTTGGGTGCGGGGGTCCCGGCGGGCAGAGCCGTGGCGTGCAGGAACACGTCCTGGCCGTCATCGGTGCTGATGAAGCCGAAGCCCTTCTCGTCGTCGTAGAACCTGACCTTGCCGGTGGGCATGGACACCTCGCTGGATAGATGCGCGAACGCGCGGCGGAACGCGGGAACCGAGCGGATCCCGGTCTTCCAGCCTACGGCACCGGCGCCAGGCAGTAGGCTGAGCGCGATGAGCACCCGCACCACCGGCGGCACCACGCCGGGCGACGACGTTCCCGTCCGACGCATCGACCGCATCCTGGCGTTCATGTCGCTCGGGCTGCTGGTGCTGTCGGTTGTGTGCTTCTTCGCGATCATCGCGGGTTCCACCGCGGGTGCCGACCTGTCGTCGGGCGTCTGGCCGGTCGTCAGCCTGCTCGTGCTGGTCGCTCCCCCGGTCGCCTTCGCGTGCCTGCTGGCCGTGCTCATCATGAGCTTCACGCGAAGGGCCCGGGCCAACAAGGCCCGCTGACGTGCCCGAGACCTCCGCACAACGCGCACTGGCGGTCGCGTTGAGCGCGCGCTCCGACGACGAGCTGGCGACGCTGTTCGCCGAGCGCCAGATCTCGCCGTCCAGCACCTGGCGCGACATGTTCGACGCGGCCGAGGCCCTGCTCGAACCGGCGAGCATCGCCCGCGGCCTGCCCGCCCTCCCTCGCCCCGAGGCCGAAGCGCTGATCGACGCCTCCCCCGGCGAGCCGGTCCCCGCGCCGCAGCGCGAGCGTCTGGCATCCCGCGCCCTCGTCGGCGACGACGGCATCCCCTTCCCGAGCGTGATCGACGCCGTCCGCGAGGCCCTGCCCGAGGGATCGACGGATGCCGAGGCCCCCCGCCGCGCACCGCTGACGCCCGAATCGGTCGCCGCCGCCTCCGAGGCGGCGTTCACGAACGCGGCGTGCGTCGCCGACATCCTCCTGCAGACGCTCGAATCGCCCCTCGGTCGCATCGGCACCGGATCCCTGGGCGCCACCGAGCGTCGGCGGCTCGTCGACGCGGGAGCGGTGTCGACGCCCGCCGAAGCCGACCTGCTCGTGGGACTCGCCGCCGACGTGGGCCTGCTGGGGGCGAACGACCGCGCCTGGCTGGTGTCGTCCGCGGGTCGCGAATGGCTGCGTCTTCCGACGCTCGAGCGCTGGTCCCGCACCGCCGGCGCGCTGCGCGACGCCCTGCCCGGCGCGTATCGCGACGCCGACGGCGGCTGGATCCCGACCGAGCAGTGGGCGCAGGCGACGCCGTTCGACCCCGACGCGGCCGATCGCGCGACCCTCTGGATCCGCCGGCTCGTCCGCTGGGGACTCCTGGATGCCGCGGGCCACGTCACGCCGTGGGCCGAGCCCCTGTCGCACGGGGGCGAGATCGACACCTCGGCCCTGCGCGAACTGCTGCCGCCCGAGGTCGACCGCGTCTATCTGCAGAACGACCTCACCGCGATCGCACCGGGCCCGCTCGCGCCACACCTCGACGTGCGCCTGCGCACGATGGCGGCGCGCGAGTCCCGCGCCCAGGCGTCCAGCTACCGCTTCAGCGCCGCGACCATCGGGGCGGCGATCACCGCCGGCGAGACGGCGGAGTCCCTGCGCGAGTTCCTCACCTCGATCTCGCTGACCGGTCTTCCCCAGCCCCTCGCCTACGTGATCGAGCGGACGTCCGCCGAGCACGGCCGGGTGCGCGTGGCGACCGAGCCCGAGACGCAGCTGACGCGGGTGCGCACCGACGACGAGACCCTGCTGCGCTCGATGGAGGTCGACCAATCGCTGCGCTCGATCGCCCTGAACCGCACCGATGACGACGAATTGATCTCGCACGTCTCGGCGGACGTCGTGTTCTGGGCTCTCACCGACGCCCACTATCCCGCCGTCGCGGTCGACGCCGAGGGCAACCCGCGTGCGCTCGAGCGCGCGAAGCTCGCATCCGACGCAGCCCCGAGCGCCGACCCCGTCGACACGTACGGCCCTCTCCTGCAGCGTCTGCGCGCCGGAGCGGAGGACTCGGATGCCGCGTGGCTCGAGCGCGAGCTCGACCAGGCGGTGCGCGCCCGAGCCGTCGTCGACGTCACGGTGCGCCTGCCCGACGGGTCGGCCCGTGTCTTCCGTCTCGAAGCGACCGGCCTCGGGGGCGGCCGTCTGCGCGGGCGCGATCGCGGCGCGGACGTCGAACGCACCCTGCCGCTGTCGCACATCGACGGCGTCGCCCTGGTCGACTGACCCGCGCGGCGGGGGTGTGCACACCCGGGAGCCGAGCGCTGCCCGACCCCGGTAAACTCGTACCTTATGGCTGACGGCCCCCTCATCGTGCAGAGCGACCGCACCGTCCTCCTCGAGGTCGCGCACCCCCAGGCAGAGACGGCGCGGCACGAGCTCGCGGTCTTCGCCGAGCTCGAGCGCGCACCCGAGCACATCCACACGTACCGCATCACCCGCCTGGGCCTGTGGAACGCCCGCGCGGCCGGACACGACGCCGACGCCATGCTCGAGACGCTCGACAAGTGGTCGCGCTTCCCCGTCCCGGCATCCGTCAGCACCGATATCCGCGAGAGCGTGAACCGCTACGGCCGCCTCGTGATCGAGCGCGACGACGAGGGCGTCCTGGTCCTGCGATCGACGGATGCCGCCGTGCTCGGCGAGGTGTCGCGCAACAAGCGCATCGCTCCCCTGCTGATCGGGCACCCGACCCCCGACAGCTACGTCATCGACGCGTGGGCGCGCGGCCACATCAAGCAGGAGCTGCTGAAGATCGGCTGGCCCGCCGAAGACCTCGCCGGGTACACCCCCGGAACCCCGCATCCGATCGATCTCGCCGAGGACGGATGGAGCCTGCGGCCGTACCAGCGGCAGGCGATCGACTCGTTCTCCGAGGGCGGCTCCGGCGTGGTGGTCCTGCCGTGCGGCGCGGGCAAGACCCTGGTGGGCGCCGGCGCGATGGCCGACACCCGCACGACGACCCTCATCCTGGTGACCAACACCGTCAGCGCCCGTCAGTGGCGCGACGAGCTGCTGCGCCGCACCACGCTCACTCCCGAAGAGATCGGCGAGTACTCCGGCCAGGTCAAAGAGATCAAGCCGGTCACGATCGCGACGTACCAGATCCTCACCGCCAAGCGCGGGGGCAAGTACGCCCACCTCGCCCTGCTCGACGCGCTCGACTGGGGCCTGGTGCTCTACGACGAGGTGCACCTGCTTCCCGCCCCGGTGTTCAAGCTCACCGCCGACCTGCAGGCACGACGTCGCCTGGGCTTGACCGCGACGCTCGTGCGCGAGGACGGCCGCGAGGGCGACGTCTTCAGCCTGATCGGTCCCAAGCGCTTCGACGCGCCGTGGAAGGAGATCGAGGCGCAGGGCTTCATCTCGCCGGCCGCCTGCTACGAGGTGCGCATCGATCTGCCCGCCCACGAGCGTCTCGAGTACGCGGCGGCGGCGGACGAGGACCGCTACCGCCTCGCGGCGACGGCCCCCGCCAAGATCGACGTCACCCGACGGCTGGTGCAGCGGCATCCCGGAGAACGCGTCCTCGTCATCGGGCAGTACCTCGACCAGATCGACGAGCTCGCCCAGGCGCTCGGAGCCCCGCAGATCACCGGTGCCACACCGATCCCCGAGCGCGAGGAGCTGTTCCAGGGCTTCCGCGACGGCAGCATCCCGCTGCTCGTGGTGTCGAAGGTGGCGAACTTCTCGGTCGACCTGCCCGAGGCCTCGGTCGCCATCCAGGTGTCGGGCTCGTTCGGCTCGCGGCAAGAAGAGGCTCAGCGCCTCGGGCGCCTGCTGCGTCCGAAGCAGTCGAACCACACGGCGAGCTTCTACACGCTCATCGCCCGCGACACCGTCGACCAGGATTTCGCGCAGAACCGCCAGCGATTCCTCGCCGAGCAGGGGTACGCCTACACGATCCTCGATGCCGACGGGATCGACGCCGCGGCCGCCTGACCCATACCAGGCGGCGGCTTTCCGTTCCATATCCAGCGGTTTGCTGGGTGCGATCACGATAATGAGGGCATGACAGCTCCTCGCATCCTCGTCGTGGACGACGAACCGAACATCCGCGACCTGCTCATCACGAGCCTGCGCTTCGCCGGTTTCCAGGTGCGAGCCGTGGCCAACGGCGCGCAGACCATCTCGGCCGTGCTCGAAGAGGAACCCGACCTCATCGTGCTCGACGTGATGCTGCCCGACATGAACGGCTTCAGCGTCACCAAGCGCCTGCGCGGCGCCGGCTACACCGCGCCCATCCTCTTCCTCACCGCGAAGGACGAGACCGAGGACAAGATCGAGGGCCTCAACGCCGGTGGCGACGACTACGTCACCAAACCCTTCAGCCTCGACGAGATCGTCGCCCGCATCCAGGCGATCCTGCGCCGCACCATGCAGGCCGACGAGGAGTCCATCATCCGCACGGGCGAGCTGACGATGGACCAGGACACGCACGACGTGAGCGTCGGCGACGTCTCGATCGACCTGAGCCCCACCGAGTTCAAGCTGCTGCGGTACCTCATGCTCAACCCCAACCGCGTGCTGTCGAAGGCGCAGATCCTCGACCACGTGTGGGAGTACGACTTCAACGGCGACGCCGGCATCGTCGAGAGCTACATCTCGTACCTGCGCCGCAAGATCGATCCGCACTCCTCCGAGCCGCTCATCCAGACCAAGCGCGGCTTCGGCTACATGCTGAAGTCGGGCAAGACGGTCTGAGCGGAGGTCTCTCCTGTCGCCCTCCGACGATGCCCTGACCCGCTGGTGGCGCGGGCTGAGCCTGCGCACCAAGGTCACCGGCGTGACCGTCGCGCTGCTCGCGATCGGGTTGTTCACCGCGGGCGTCGGGACCATGGTGTTCCTGCGCACGACACTGGTCAACAACCTCGACGAGCAGCTGGCGCAGCAGGCGGCGGGCAGCATCGCCAACAGCATCTTCACGACTACCCCGGTCGACGGTGACATCGTCTTCTCGCAGGTCGACAACGCGCCCCAGATCGGGTCGATGGTCGTCGTGTACGGTCCAGACGGCCGCCGCGAGGCGTTCTACAACGGCACGGCATCCAAGGCCCTGCCCGACCTGCCCTCGACGTTCACCGTCGAGCAGACCTACGGGCAGATCGACCGCCGCATCGACCTCGAGGATCCCGAGTCCGGCCAGCACTTCCTCGCGCGGGTCGGTGTGCTGCAGGTGCCGGGCAACCCCGGCGTCTACACGCAGATGGTCGTCCAGCCCCTGGCACCGACCGACCGCATCGTCGCCGCCTACGTGGGCATCTACGCCTTCGTCGCCCTGCTCATCCTCATCGCGACCGCGCTGTTGACCCGGTGGCTGGTGACGCTGGCGTTCCGCAACCTGCGGCAGGTCGAGACGACCGCGATGGACATCGCCGCCGGCGACTTCAGCCAGCGCCTGACCGACATCGTGCCCGACACCGAGGTGGGCCGGCTCAAGACCGCCATCAACGCGATGCTCGCCCGCATCGACGGCGCCCTCGGGCAACGGGATGCCACGGTCCGCCAGATGCGCCGATTCATCGGCGACGCGAGTCACGAGCTGCGCACGCCCCTCGTGACCATGCGCGGCTACGCCGAGCTCTACCGGATGGGTGCGATCCGCTCCGACGAGGACGTCGCGCAGTCGATGGAGCGCATCGAGAAAGAGGCGATCCGCATGGGCGCCCTGGTCGAGGATCTGCTCGCCCTCGCGCGACTCGACGAGCGCCGCGACGTATCGATCACCGAGCTCGACCTGCGGCCCATCGCCCGCGATGCCGCCCTCGACCTGCGCGTGACCTCCCCCCAGCGCGAGGTGACCGTCGACGACACCACCTCGCGCAGCGAGACGATCCTGCCGATGATCACGCTCGACCCCCTGCTCGACGCGGGCGGGCAGCCCGCCAGCGGCTCACCCCGCCGCAGGACGGCCCCGACGACGTCCGCGATGGCGATCGCCGCCGGCACGCTGTCGCGCTTGCGCCGCCGACCGAAGGACGCGAGCGACCCCTCCACGACCTCCGGCGAGACGCCGACGGTCGCCGCGGCCCCGCCGGTGAGCGTCGTGCGCCCCGCCGCACGGCTCGCCCCGATCGTCCTCGGCGACGAGAACAAGGTGCGCCAGGTCGTGGCGAACCTGCTCGGCAACGCCCGTCGGTTCACCGCGGACGACTCCCCCATCGGTCTTCGAGTGGGAGTGGATGCCGAGAACGACATGGGTTGGATCGAGATCATCGATCACGGCGAGGGCGTCCCCGAGCAGATCCGCGAGCAGATCTTCCAGCGCTTCTGGCGCGCCGACACCTCGCGCACCCGTGAGACGGGTGGGTCGGGTTTGGGCCTGTCGATCGTGGCATCCATCGTGGATCTGCTGCACGGCACGGTCGAGGTGGTCGATACGCCGGGTGGCGGAGCGACGTTCCGGGTGTCGCTCCCCCTCGCCGATCGCCGCGACGCGCAGGAGCACGCGCTCATCGAGACGCAGCCGCTGGAGCGCCTGCCCGAGGATTACCGCCCCGACCCCGACGCCTGACGCTACGAATGCCCGGGGCGTTCGTTCGGTCAGCGTCAGATCCCCGCGAGCAGATCACGCAGAGCCCCGATCCCACGCTCGCCGAGCTCCGGGTGTCGGGCGCTCGATAAGCGCGCTTCTCTGTCAGCCCAGGTGTGAGATCCGTGGCGTCGGCTCCAGGGCGAATCGCGTCGAGCTCCGCGATGATCTTCCCTACCCGCGCGGAGGTCAGGATCGGGCACAGCATCCGGATGCTTACCGGGAACCGACGACGAATGCCGCCACACGTACGCCATGACGGCGTCATCCAGGGCTGTCATCTCGTCGTCGGGAGATTCTGCAGGCCGGGACCGCGGTCGGCTATCGCCACGCCAGCGCGTCCACGCCAGCTGTCGAGAGACGCAACATGACCGCCGCCAGCTTGGAACGGACGCGTCCCAGCAGCCCGTCGTCCGCCGGTGCGACCTCGTGGAATGCCACGGTCACCGAGCCGCGAACGAACGCCATGAGCACGGGGATGAGGTCCTGCGCCTCATCGCCAAACCGAGCTGCTACGGCGCCCAGGTCACTGGTTGGTCCCGGCGCAACACCCCATCCGGTGTGGCGCACGATCGCGTCGCTGAGCTTCGCATCGTCGACTGCGGGTGGTGGGACATCCTGTTGGCGACGTCATTCATCGTCGAGAAAAAAGAATGGCTCGACGAACTTCCCGGGGGTGGTGATGGGCACGTCCGCAGACTCCCATGCACTCTGGAGCGTCTGCTGCACCTGATCGGCGAGCGCCTCGAGTGTCGAGGGGAGCGAGGCCGACGGATCCTGCTCGGCGAGTTGCTCGATGATCGTCACGGGACGACCGTCCGGGAGAGAGATCCTGGCCACCTCCAGGAGAACGACCTCGGGTGGAAGGACGATCTCCTGCTCGGCAGGGTTGGCGGCGAATGCCGCTATGTTGCGCCCCGTACGGCTCACGATGGCAGCAACGGCCGGGGTGGAGAAGTTCTCCGTCGCGATTCGGGGGTCCCTACTGGTCGCGGTCAGTCCGCGGGTCCAGCGCGCTGGCTTCAGGGGCGGAACGCCGGGAAGACCATGAAAGACGACACCCGTGTATGCGGGTAACCGCTCGAGCGCGCGGAGAAGAGCCAGGGCAGCACCGGCCGCGTCAGTCATGCGCCGATCCTCCCAACTCGTTGTCTTGTACGAGTTCAGGGGGACGGGGCGCCGGCCTTTTCACGACGATGCCCGGCAGCATACTGTCGGCTTTTTCGGGGATGGTCGGACGACTCCTGTAATCCCCCGCCAGCTGGCGCCGTCGGAGGTTGTCCATGCCGGCTTGCGTTTTCTCTCGCTCCTCAGCCGACAGCCCAGCAGCTATTTCGTCGAAGTCCGTCACGGCACCTCCCGCATAATGATCTGAATCTGGCCGTCCACTTCGCGGCGACGCAGCACCTCGAAGTTCGTTCCGGGCTTGAAGAGGACTTCATTCTCGTGGTCCGCGAAGCGGCTGAGGTGTTGAACGCTCTTCCCGTGTACCGATTCGATTTCGTACTGCACTTCTCCGGCGAAGGCGCGATCGATGTCTGCACTAGTGAAGGACTTATTCGTCACGATCTGGCCGGGTTGATAAGCATCGAGGTACGTCGCCCCAGGCTCCAGTCTTTCTCCTCGAAGGACGGTACCGGGATGGTCGGGGAGACGATCCAGGGCTCGGACTGCGCCATCGATAGCGCTCTGCAGTTCCGGTGTCATCGGAATCTGTCCTCGCAGTGCCTTGTTGATGTCGACGTACAGTGGCCCCGTGTAGTCCCGCAGCGCTTGCTCATCAGCTGCTATCTGCTCAGGAGTGGCATCGTCGGAACGCGACGGAGCGTCCACTTCATCGTCAGCACGATGCGCCGATGGGCTGCCTTGAGTGCCACCGCGGGGTGGCACGTCGTCCGCATGCGTGCCCGCGATAGGTGGCTGCTCAGGTGCGCGGGTCGGAGGCGTCGCCTCTGCAGCGCGGCGTGGGACGCGGCGGAACATATCCTCTCCGCGGCTCATCAGCGCCTTGAGCTCTGTCAGCAGGTCGCCGAGCTTGCCGCACGAGCGCAGCAGTCCGGTGAGCTTGCTGCTGATCTTCGCGGTCCAGCTGGCGACGCGGGTGGAGACCTGCGTGATGATCCACGGGGTGGCCAGGCCCACCGTGACCACGGCCTGCGTCGCCCACGAGATCGCGGAGCCGACCAGCTGCGACAGGATGTCGCGCACGAGGTCGTGAACGACCTGCACGATGGTCGAGGCGATCTGCAGACCGGTGGCCATCGCCCCCGCCCACTGACCCGACGCGCGGATGTGCGCGGCGGCGTCGGTCTGGAACCGGCGGTACGCCTCGATCGCCTCACCCGCCATGTCGTCCAGGTCGGTGACGACGCGGTCCAGGAAGTCGGCGGACGCATCCAGCTGGGTCTGGACGTTGGTCCAGGTCTGGGCGAACCCCATCACGGCGCCGGCGTCGCCGGTGAGGTCGTTGAACCAGCCCTTGATCGGCTCGAAATGATCGATCAGCCAGCCGAGGCCTGCGGCGATCAGCGACCCCAACGGGTCGATGACGGCGGCGACGGTGTCCACCGCGGTGCTGAACGCCGCCAGTCCACCCTCGACCCAATCACCCGACTCGATCGCGTGCGCGAGCTGCGTGCCGGAGTCGAGCAGCCCGGCCCCGCTGAACGGTGTCGCGGTGTCGACGGGTCCGGCGATGAGCGCGTTGCTCACAGGCCCGCCTCCAACGCCCGCACCCACTCCATGACTTTCTGCTCGTACGCCTCCATGTCGTGGCCGACGCCGACGATCTCGGTGGCCGAACGGCGCACCATGTCCTCGGCGGCGCCGATCAGCGAACGGGCGGCATCGGCCGCCACCGTCGCCGGCGCCACCAGGAACGAACACAACACCCCGAACGCCTCGGCATCCAGGCCCCCGGAGGACCCGGCATCCCGGGCGACGGAGATATCGGATGCCACCGCGCCCAACCGAGACGCATGCGACCCGATCAGCTCGGAATCGACGGCGATACGCTCCGCCACGACGTCAGACCCGGAAACCCATCGGCGCAGACGGCGGCGACTGCCGCTCGATCTCACCCGCCAGCCGGTCCACGATCGCCGAGTCCGCGCCGAACGCCGCGCGCGAGATCTCCAACGCCTGCTCCCCCGCGAGCCGCTGCGCAGCCCCCGCCGTCTCCACGATGAGCCGCTCCAACGCGTCGGGGCGCAGCTCGTACGCCGCGTTGGCCAGACGGATACCGATCAGCCGGCCCGTGGCATCCACCGTCACCGCCACCTCGCGTCGCGGCGCCGTCGCCGTCGCCCGCACCGCATCGATGTCCGCCTGCACCTGCTGCGCCTGCGCGGCACGCACCTGCGCCTCAGCGACCTGCTGCTCGATACGGGCGATCGCCGCCTCCGCCTCGCGAGAAGAGAAGAGATCACTCATTCGATCGAGCGTAGTCGGATGATTCGGCGCGCACCGCCTGGGTAAGAGAATTCTCATCCAGGCCCGGTCCGTACACGAAAACGCCCCCTCCCGGAGGAGGGGGCGTTCTCAATCGTCAGCGTGGATCAGAAGTCCATGCCACCGGTCGGGTCGCCCGCGGGAGCGGCGACCTTCTCGGGCTTGTCGGCGACGACGGCCTCGGTCGTGAGGAACAGACCGGCGATGGATGCCGCGTTCTGCAGAGCCGAACGGGTCACCTTGGCGGGGTCGATGATGCCCTGTGCGAACAGGTCACCGTACTCGCCGGTCGCCGCGTTCAGGCCGTGGCCCACGGGGAGCTCCGAGACCTTGTTGGCGACGACACCGGGCTCGAGACCGGCGTTCAACGCGATCTGCTTGAGCGGAGCCTCGATGGCGACGCGCACGATGTTCGCACCCGTGGCCTCGTCACCGACGAGCTCGAGGTTCGCCAGCGCGTTCTTACCGGCCTGGATCAGCGCGACGCCACCACCGGCGACGACACCCTCTTCCACGGCGGCCTTGGCGTTGCGCACGGCGTCCTCGATGCGGTGCTTGCGCTCCTTGAGCTCGACCTCGGTCGCGGCACCGGCCTTGATGACGGCGACGCCACCGGCGAGCTTGGCGAGGCGCTCCTGGAGCTTCTCGCGGTCGTAGTCGCTGTCGGTGTTCTCGATCTCGCGGCGGATCTGGGTCACGCGACCCTCGATCAGCTCCGACTCACCGGCACCCTCGACGATCGTGGTCTCGTCCTTGGTGATGATGACCTTGCGAGCGCGGCCGAGCAGGTCGACGGTCGCGTTCTCGAGCTTGAGGCCCACCTCTTCGGTGATGACCTGGCCGCCGGTGAGGATCGCGATGTCCTGCAGCTGCGCCTTGCGACGGTCGCCGAAGCCGGGAGCCTTGACGGCGACCGACTTGAAGATGCCGCGGATCTTGTTGAGCACGAGCGTCGCGAGTGCCTCGCCCTCGACGTCCTCGGCGATGATGAGGAGCTCCTTGCCCTCCTGGATCACCTTGTCGACGATGGGCAGAAGGTCCTTGATGTTCGAGATCTTCTGGTTCGCGATCAGGATGTAGGGGTCCTCGAAGACCGCTTCCTGACGCTCGGGGTCGGTGACGAAGTAGGGGTTGATGTACCCCTTGTCGAAGCGCATGCCCTCGGTGAGCTCGAGCTCGGTGCCGAAGGTGTTGCTCTCTTCGACGGTGACGACGCCTTCCTTGCCCACCTTGTCGATGGCCTCGGCGATGAGCTCGCCGATGGCGGGGTCGGCGGCGGAGATCGACGCGGTCGCGGCGATCTGCTCCTTGGACTCGACCTCCTTGGCCGACGACAGCAGCTCGTCGGTGACGGCCTTGACGGCCTTCTCGATGCCCTTCTTCAGGCTGATGGGGTCGGCGCCGGCGGCGACGTTGCGCAGTCCCTCGCGGACGAGAGCCTGGGCGAGGACGGTGGCCGTGGTGGTGCCGTCACCCGCGACGTCGTCGGTCTTCTTGGCGACCTCCTTGACCAGCTCGGCGCCGATCTTCTCGTACGGGTCGTCGAGTTCGATCTCCTTGGCGATCGAGACGCCGTCGTTCGTGATCGTGGGGGCGCCCCACTTCTTCTCGAGCACGACGTTGCGACCGCGGGGGCCCAGGGTCACCTTGACGGCGTCGGCCAGCGTGTTGAGGCCACGCTCGAGACCGCGACGGGCCTCTTCGTCGAAAGCGATGATCTTTGCCATAAGTGTGTCGTCCCTCCCGGACGGGTGACTTCCAGATTTTGGCACTCGACGAAAGCGAGTGCTAACTCATTCTGGCACTCGCCCCTGGGGAGTGCAAGCCGCCTCACCCGTCCGGGAACGACGAAGGCCGTGGCATCCGACTTCGGATGCCACGGCCTTCGATGCAGCGTTCAGGCCAGTCGCACGGACTCCGCCTGCGGGCCCTTCTGCCCGCTGCCGACGGTGAACTCGACGGCCTGTCCCTCTTCGAGGACGCGGAAGCCCGACATCTCGATGCTCGAGTAGTGGACGAACACGTCCTGCCCATCGGACACGGTGATGAAGCCGTATCCCTTCTCGGCGTTGAACCATTTGACGGTGCCCTGCGTCATGCGAATCTCCTGTTGCTGAACGACGAGGTCATCGTAAGCACGGGGGATGCCGCGTCGCGGGGCGTTCAGAGCAAAGTTGACGTAGGTGCACCGAAGTGTTTACGCCGCGGAAACACCGGGCTCCGTCGGGGTCAGGGCGCGGGGGTTTCGTCCGCCCCGCCCGCGACCCGGTCGAGACCGAGGACGACGATCAGACGCTTGACGTCGCTCTCGTCGCCGGGGGTGTCGGGGTCGTCGGTGGGCTGGAGGAAGTCGCTCTGCGCCACCTCTGCTCCCCCGATCGTCTGCGCGAGCCCCTCGGCCGCGGGCAGATCGGTGTCGCGAAGGTAGTAGATGGTCGTGGTCGCGAAGTCGGTGCTGTCGGACGACCCCGTCTCGACGGAGGTGCCGGGCCACCCCGCGGCGACGATGCGGTCGCGGGTCTCGCCCGCCAGACCGTCGTTCGTCGTGCCGTTCAGGACGACCACCGAGTACGACGTGTCGACCACGGCGGGCGTCGTCGGCTCGGCCGAGGCCGAGGGAGCGGGGGCCGCGTCGTCGCCCAGCGAGATGCGTCCCGACACCACCAGCGTGCCGAAGATGCCGACGATGATGAGCACCAGCGTGGCCAGCGCCGCCCAGAGGAAGACGATCCACCCTCGCAGCCGCGGCTTCTCGGCACGATGGGCGCCGACACGCCCGGAGGCGTCGGGCAGGTCGTCGAAGCGATCCCGAGGGAAGGTCGATCTGGCCATTCGACGATCGTATCGGTCGACGCCCTGGGCGCCCGTCAGCGGGTGGCCGACCGCGTCACGCGAGAACGGTGCGTCTCGGCGGCCTCGTCGCGTCGACGGCGCAGGCGCCGCACGAGCATCGGATCGTGGGCGAGGGCCTCGGGGGTGTCGATCAATCGACCGAGCAGTTGGTAGTACCGAGCGGGCGTGATCTCGAACTCGGCGCGAATCGCCTCCTCCTTCGCACCCGCGTGCCGTCGCCACTCACCCTCGAAAGCGAGGAAGGCGAGATCGCGGTCCGACAGAGTCACCCGGCAAAGCTACTGCGCGGAGGGTCGGAATCCCGGATGCCACGCCACCCACGCCCCGAGCGGATCCACCTCGCCCAGGACGTCGCCGTCCAGAGCGAGAGAGAACCCTCCGCGCACGGCCTCCACCCGTCGCGTCCACCCGTCGTGGAGCGCCGGCGCGTCGAGGGTGATCCAGCGTCCCGCCGCCCGCGCGGCGTCGATCACGTCGCCGCGGCGCGCGCGGGGGACGTGGGCGAGAACGCCGGGTGTGGTGACGACGAGCGTCGCGTCGCGCGGGGCCCGGGCGGCGAGGTCCGGCAGCGCTTCGGCACCGTCGCCCGTCACGAGCAGCGGCGGATCGGCCGCGGCGATGTCGAGCGCGCCGACGATGCGTTCCCGGCGTCCTTCCTCGCCCGGCCAGACCAGACCCGCCAACCACGCGCGGTCGTCCGGATCCCGCGCGTCGAGAGGGTTGAGGTCGATCCCCGCCCGCCACACGATCTCGGGCATCTGCAACGCGGGCGACCCGCTGAGCTCCGAGGCGAGGATCACCGCGCTCGGCCCCGCGGGCGGATCCAGGGCGACGGTCTCTGCGCCGCGGTGATAACGGTACGAATAGCGGTCGGGGTACAGGCACAGCCCCGCGCTCGCCCCGACCTCGAGCAGGGCGATCGGCCCGTCGATCAGCGACAGCGCCGGCAGCAGGGTCGCGCAGCGGAGCGGTTCGTTGGTCTGGACGCTCCGTCGCCCGCACTCGAGCGCGATCGACTCGGCGTGGGCGACGACCCACGCGGCCCACTCGTCGATGTCGGCGTCGGGGGCGCCGAGCACGCGCATGACGGCGAAGACGAGCGGGGGCTGTCGACGGGTGTCGGGGATCGCGGCGAGCGCTGCCGCGAGATCGCGGTCCCCCGCGATGCGCGCCGCCCACTGCTCGTAGACCGCCGATCTTCCCGGGGCCTCGTCGCGGGCGAAGCGCCCGTAGCGCTCGACGACGGAATCCACGGCATCCTGATCCATCGGGAAATTATCCCGCCACGACCGGGGACGCGTCGCGCGCGAGACAATGGAGGGGACGAAGGAGAGAACACATGACCTACGCCGTCGACAAGTCCGACGACCAGTGGCGCGCCGAGCTCAGCCCCGAGCAGTACGCGGTGCTGCGCCAGGCCGGTACCGAGCGCGCCTGGACCGGTGAGCTGCTCGACGAGAGCCGCGCCGGCCTGTACACCTGCGCCGCGTGCGGGGCCGAACTGTTCCAGAGCGGTACCAAGTTCGACTCGCACTGCGGATGGCCGAGCTTCTACGAGTCCGTCCGCCCCGAAGCGGTGGAGCTGCTCGACGACAACAGCCACGGCATGCAGCGCACCGAGGTCCGCTGCGCGAACTGCGGTTCGCACCTCGGGCACGTCTTCCCCGACGGTTTCGGAACCCCCACGGGCGACCGGTACTGCATGAACTCGCTGTCGCTGAACTTCACCCCCGAAGAGCAGGCGTGAGCGCACTCGAGGCGATGCGCGACCGCCGGTCCTGGTCGAAGGTCACCGACCTCGCCCCGACCGGTCCCGAGCTCGAGGTGTTCGTCGCCGCGGCCGGCCGCGTGGCCGATCACAAGACGCTGCGACCCTGGCGCCTCATCGAGATCCGCGGCTCCGACCGCGACCTCTTGGCGCGCGCGCTGAACAAGGCCGACGGCAAGAAGGGGTACTCCTCCAAGCCCCGACGTGCACCGCTGATCATCGCGGTGGTCGCCGACCTGCGCTCGAAGAAGATCCCCGCGTGGGAGCAGGAGGCCGTGGCATCCGGTGTCGCTCACATGCTGAGCCTCGCGCTCGACGAAGCCGGCTTCGGCGTCTTCTGGCGCACCGACGACAACACCCGCAGCAAGGTCCTCGCCAAGGCGCACGGGCTGGCGAAGGGCGAGGTGCTGCTCGGCTGGCTCTACGTCGGCGGCAAGCCCCCGCGCACGCGTCCCGTGCGTCGCAAGACGGTGGATGCCGCGAAGCACATCTCACGACTGCCCGGCGGCAAGAAGCGACGTCCGGTCGACGAGGCGCGCCTCTGACCCCGTTCCTCCGGTGCGATCGACGCCGTCGGCTGCGGCCGGCGGCGTCGTCGTCTGCCGGGCGGGACCGCCACGGCGCCGCGCCTCGCGGTCAGCGGCGACGACGCCGCCACGGGACGGCGGCGATCGCGACACCGGCGATCGCGACACCGGCGGCCAGAAGGGCGACCGGCGTCGAGGGAGCCGCGGGAGCGGGCCAGAGCGCATCCAGCAGCACAGAGGTCGTCAGCAGCCCGACGACGGAGCCGAGCCCGAGCAGCAGCACGCCCGTGCGGCGCACGACGACCGCCGACAAGAAGATGTAGACCACCCCGACCGCGCCGCCGAGGTAGAGCCAGGGTTCGGTCGGCACGACGCGCGGGACGTCGACCGCGACGACGTGGATCACGGCGGCGACGACGAGCACGACGGTTCCGCCGAGGAAGTTGACCAGGGTCGCGGTGAGCGGGCTCTCGACCCGCACGCGCAGACGGCCGTTGGTGCCCTGCTGCCACGCGACTCCCGCACCCGCGACGGCCGGGACGATCAGCATCCACAGGGGGACACCGCCCAGCGCATCGCCCGAGAGGCAGACGACGACGCCCGCGATCGCGAGCAGCGCGCCGATCACGCGGCGCACCGTGACCGGCACGACCCCCGCGGGGCCGTATCCGACGCGGTCGAGCATCAGCCCGCCGGTGGTCTGCCCCGCCACGAAGCCGACGGTGAACAACGCCACGCCGATGGTGGCGACGGTCAGGCCCTGACTCGCGACGGTGAACGCGCCGGCCAGCCCGCCCAGCAGCATCCACGGCGGCAGGGTGCGCGAACGGATGCCGTCGACCAACCGTCCGAATCCGCGCCGCCCCTCGGGCAGCAGCGCCGACAGGACGACCAGGATGCCGAGTCCCGAGCTGAACGAGATCGCCGCGGCGACGATCCCGTCGCCGATCTCGGCCCCGAGCGTGCCGTTGATGCGGGCCTGCAGCGCCGTGAGCGCACCGATCAGCACCGCCCCGCCGACGGCCACGCCGATCGTTCCGCGCTCGGACACGGTTCTCCCCTCGCGCCCCCGGGCTGAGGGCCACCGTCGATCGTACGGCGGCGGCGCCGCGGTCAGCGCGAGTCCGGCGCTCGCTCCTCCCACTTCATCCGCAGGACGTCCACCACCGCCTCGATGTCTCCGCCGCTGGCCGAAACCGCCGCGACGAGGGCGTCCACCTGGCGTGTCATCTCACTGGTCATCGGACTGACGCCGTCGGCGACACGCGTCCCGGAGCCCACCCGACTGTGGACGAGACCCTCGGCCTCGAGAGCCTTGTACGCCCTCTGCACGGTGCCGGGCGCGACCGCGAAGTCCGCGGCGGCTTGACGGACGGTCGGCAGTCTGTCGCCGGCACCGAGTCGGCCCGACACGATGAGCCCGCGGAAGAACCGGAGCAGGTCGACGCCCGCGGTCTTCTCGTCGATCTCGCCTGCGGCATCCCTCATCCGAGTGCCCCCGCCGGCGCAGGCCGCCCGACGAGCCCCCACTGCGCCCACGCCGCATCGACGACCAGGGCGGTCAGCATCGCGGAGACGGCGATCTGCATCACGGATGCCACGACACCGCCGAAGACGAGGAGTTCACCGTAGGGGGACGCGATCGCGTAGGTCATCGGGGGCATGCCGTCTCCGCTCACCGTCATCGACCCCGCCGCGGCCGACTGCGCCATCCGGAGCAGGCCGGCGAGGCCGAGAAGGACGCCCGCCGTTGCAACCATGACGACACCGGTCGAGATCCGCCTCCGCCGGGCGCGCTCGTCATCGAGCGAGACGCCGTCGCGGAAGGGCCGCACGGCGTTGCGACGCAGCGCGAGGATCGTCGCGAGGGTCAGCGTCCCCAGCGCGAGCAGAAAAGGCAGGCCGTAGGTCCATCCGGGGAACGTGACCACGATCGGGTCGAGATCGGTGTTCGGGATGCCGAGCGCGATGCGGTCCGACGACCCGGCCTGGGAATGCGTCGACGCCGCGCCGAACGCGACGGTCACGACACCGGCGCCGACGAGCAATGCCCCGAACGATCCGATCACGGACCCCGTCGGCCCGTAGCTCCGCCAGGTCCTGCGCGCGACCACCCCGGGAGTCACCCGCGCCCGGGTCCCGGACGTCCGGAGCGCGAGGGCGAACACGCAGAGCGACGCTCCCGCCGCGGCCGGTGCGACCGCGAACTGCCACCACGCCGTGGTCGCGGACAGGTCCAGCACGTATCCGCGCATCACCAGATCGACGAACCACACCGCCCCCACGGCGATCGCGGTTCCGGCCAGCGCGCGCTCGTCGCCACCCGTCCGCCCCACCGGGTCCCCCGCCCGCACTCTGCGCCGCATGACCACCACCGCGACGCCGACCACGACGCCCAGGAGTGCGCACATCAGCGCTGACGACAGCAGGGCCGCCCCCACCTCCGCCACCGGCGCGGCTCGCAGTCTGTCCCACACGTCACCGAGATGCTCCACGTTCATGACACCCCCCTTTCGTGTCACCTGTATAGCACGCTTTGTATTACTAGCTTGATACAAATCTCGCTACGCTGCGAGCAGCCGCCGTTCGCGCCGGTCGCGCACGAACGCCCCGATGAATACCGCGATCAACGCGACGAGCGCGAGCAGGCTCACGCTCCCGAGGGCCAGGCCGGCGCCCGAGGCGTCCCCGCCGCTGATGTAGTAGGTGTCCGCCAGGCCCATGCCGGGGCCGAACGAGGCGACGAAATATCCCGGACCGCCCATCACCAGCAGCGCCAGATACCCCGCGACCGTCGACCAGACGCCCGCTTCGGTGACGACGAAGAGGGCGAACAGCACGATGGCCATCATCGGCCCGAGCGCGATGACTCCCACGACGAACGCGTTCGGCGGACCCTGCTGCGCCTCACCCACCTGTCGCCAGATCTCGTCCGCTGTCAGACCCGGGACGGCGGCCTCGGGGTTCCACACGAGGATCTGGACCAGGGCCACGACGGCGTAAGCGCACACCACCACGACCCCGGTGAGGGCGGCCCAGACCAGCACCGATCGGCGTGACTCGTTCGCGTTCATGCCCCCCATGGTCACCGCTCAGCGGCCGCCCCGACCAGATCGAGACCGGGTCGTTGTCGACCGCACCCCCGCGGATGCGCCAGGCTTTCCCCGTGACCCAGCTGCGCCCCGGCCCCCACGACGTCTCGTCGATCCTGGCCGACCTCACCGCCGACCACGTCGATCGCGAGTTCCTCGGCAACGTCGAGCTGCACCTGCCGCGCCTGCACGACCTGTTCGTGCAGTTGTACGGCGACCGCGCCGACGGGTTCGAGAGCCTCGCCTCCGTCGTCGACCTCGCCCGGCGCTCGTGGGCGGCGCGGCCGGCCGACCTCAAGGCCGTGGACCGCGGGCGCGCGAGCGACCCGGACTGGTTCGCCGACGAGCGGATGGTCGGCGGCGTCTGCTACGTCGATCGGTACGCGGGTGGGCTCAGCGGCATCCGGGATGCCATTCCGTACTTCCGCGAGCTGGGGCTGACGTACCTGCACCTCATGCCGCTGTTCGAGAGCCCCGAGGGCAACAGCGACGGCGGCTACGCGGTGTCGAGCTACCGCCGGGTCGACCCGAAGCTGGGGACGATGCAGGAGCTCGCCGAGCTCGCCACCGAGCTGCGTCGCGCCGGCATCTCGCTGGTGGTCGACTTCATCTTCAACCACACCAGCAACGAGCACCGCTGGGCGAAGAAGGCCATCGCGGGCGACGCGGGGTACGAGGACTTCTACCTCATCTTCCCCGACCGCGAGATGCCCGACGCCTACGAGCAGACCACGCGCGAGATCTTCCCGGACGATCACCCCGGCTCGTTCGTGCAGCTCGACGACGGCCGCTGGATCTGGGCCACGTTCTACCACTTCCAGTGGGACCTCAACTACGCCAACCCCGCGGTCTTCGAGGCCATGACCGGCGAGATGCTGTTCCTGGCCAACCAGGGCGTCGAGATCCTCCGCATGGATGCCGTGGCCTTCATCTGGAAGAGGCTCGGCACCACGTGCGAATCGCTCCCCGAGGCGCACCTGCTGCTGCAGGCGTTCAACGCGGTCCTGCGCATGGCGGCTCCCGGCCTGCTGTTCAAGTCCGAGGCGATCGTGCACCCCGACGAGGTCGTGTCGTACATCTCGCCCGAGGAATGCCAGATCTCGTACAACCCGCTGCAGATGGCCCTCACCTGGGAGGCCCTGGCCACGCGCGACGCGCGTCTGCTGCAGCAGGCCCTCGAGCGGCGGCACGCCCTCCCCCCGGGCACCGCGTGGGTCAACTACGTGCGCAGCCACGACGACATCGGGTGGACCTTCGCCGACGAGGATGCCGCCGAACTCGGCATCGACGGATACCCCCACCGCCGATTCCTCAACGACTTCTACGTCGGTCGCGCGCCGGGTTCGTTCGCGCGCGGCGTGCCCTTCCAGGAGAACCCCCGCACGGGTGACGCCCGGGTCACGGGGACCACCGCCTCGCTCGCGGGCATCGAGGCGGGCGACGCGGGCGGGGAGGATCGCGTCGTGCTCGCCCACGCCCTCGCGCTGTCGACCGGCGGCATCCCCCTGCTCTATCTGGGTGACGAGGTCGCCCAGCTCAACGACTACGGCTACGCCGACCGGCCCGAAGAGGCGGGCGACAGCCGATGGGTGCATCGTCCCTTCCGCCCCGAGGGGGCGTACGCCGAGAGGACGGATGCCACGACCCCCGCCGGTCGCGTCTTCTCACGCCTGACGCGGCTCATCGACGTCCGTCGGTCGACGCCCGAGTTCGCCGGCAACGAACTCGTGGCCTTCGACGCCCGGGTGTCCTCGGTGGTGGCGTTCCTGCGTCCGGGCGACCACGGCTTCGCCGTCTTCGTCGTCGCCAACGTCGCCGACACGGCGGTCGAGATCGACGCCCTGACCCTCTCGGGTCTCGCCCCCGAGGCGCTCGACATCGTCACCTCGCACCCGGTGTGGCTCGGGGCCGGTCTCACGGTCCCCGCGCACGGGGTCCGGTGGCTGCGCGTTCGTCTGCGCTGAGCGGTGCGCGCTCCGTGAACACCGATCCCCCGCCGGGCCACCACACCCGGCACGTCCTGGCGCTGCTCGCGGGCCTGGCCGCTCTCGCGAGCGTCGTGTGGGCGCCCGCGGGCCTCGTCGGCGACCTCGTGATGCTCGTGATCGGCGTGGCGGCGCTGCTGTTCGCCTGGGAGGCGGCGTCCCGCCCCGGCCCGCTCCGCGCGGCGGCGATCGGCGGCGCCCTGCTCGCGGGACTGGTGTCGATCGCGGCGGGAGGGATCTTCCTGGTCGCCCTCGCGCGCGCGCTGTCGTGAGCCGGGGGTTGTGGAGTTGCTCGCTCTGTGGCGGCGTTCTGCGGTCACTTGATGGCGCCTGTCGTCTCCCGATGACGAGGACGCTGGCGACGGCTTCTCCGACGTCATCGGCGATCGTCGTGAGTTCGTCGATCTTGAGGACGCGGCTTATCTGGGGCAAGAGCCGCTCGAGGAGGCGGAAGTTCCCGCGGGTGATGCGTTCGATGACTTCCCTGGGACCTGCGCGAATGACGGAGAACGGGTCGGCGTGACGGACGACCGTCAGAGTCAGCTACGCGAAGCAGGAGCAGAATCGACCACTCGCCCCTGCCCCGACCGGATGAGCAGTGCCTCGTCGTCGCGAAGGGGAAGCAACACATAGTCGGCGCCGTAGGTCTTGAGGGTGCGATCGATGAGCTCCGGAGGGTACGGCGGTAGAAGCCCGTCAGCGTGGGGGATGACAACCTGGTCGACGAGAGCAAGTCCATCGAGGCTTGTCAGTGCCGGACCATCGGCGGGGTCATCCATCAGGGACGCCGGGGTGATGTCAGGGCCGGCCACGATGGACCCCGCGCTGGCACCGATGTACGGCAGGCCCGCTCGCACTCGATCACTCAGAACCCTCCCGCCTCCCGTCGCTCGCAGAGCTTCGAGCAGCGCGAACGTGCTCCCGCTCGCGACGTACACGACGTCGAGGCCGGCTAATGCTCGGTCGAGTTCACTCGCTGGCATGTCGCGAAGCGTTATCCGGATCACTTCATGCCCGAGTCCTTTCAGAGCGTCGTATTCCTCCACGACGAAGGGCGCGTCGGAGAAGGGCGCCTGAGCGTCGTCGACGTACCCGATACGAAGCGGGCGCGGCCAGCCGGCAACCACTCCCTCGAGAAAAGGCGTGACGGCCCCGATGTGACGAGAAAGGAGAAGGAGGTTCACACCGCCAGGCTATGCGGGGCTTCCGACATGACCGGACAACGGGCTGCGCGCACCTAGGCAGCCGCGACAAGCATGCACACGACACAGCCACACCGGACGCAAGCTCACAGCCGGGGTAGCACGTCTTCCGCGCCGCGCCCACCCCGGCGTCGGCGGACGGCGGCCGTCTACCGTCGAGGCATGAACGACCACGACCTCTCCGCCCTCACCGTCTCGCGCGCCATGGACAACGTCCGCGAGGGCGGCAAGCCCTTCGCCTGCCTCATCGTCAAGGACGGCGAGATCGTCGTCGAAGCCGTCAACCACGTGGCGCAGGAGGGAGACCCGACCGCGCACGCCGAGATCCGCGCGATCCGCGCCGCCGCCGAGAAGGGCATCAGCGACCTCTCGGGCTACGACATGTTCGTCACCGCGTACCCCTGCCCCATGTGCCTGGGTGCGGTGTACTACGCCCAGCCCGACCGCCTCGTCTTCGCCGTCACGCGCGAAGAAGAGGGCGAGCACTACGAGGACGGCAACCGACTCATGAGCCTCGCCACCTTCTACGACGAATACACGAAGCCGATCGACGACCGCGCGCTCTCCGCGCAGCAGATCCGGGTGGATGCCGCGACCGCGCCGTTCGAGGAGTGGACCGCGAAGCACGGCGACTGACCGGGGCGGGCGGCTGCTGCGCGGGCCGTCAGCCGCGCGGGGGTGCGGTGCCGGCTACAGGACTTGAACCTGCAACCCCCGTATTACAAGTACGGTGCGCTACCAATTGCGCCAAGCCGGCGTGGAACGCGGGGCGTCCCGGTCATCGAGTCTAGAGCGACCGGGGCGGCCGCATCGCTCACTCGGTGTGCATGCCGCTTTCGCGGTCCCACTCGAGGGACTTGAACTGCAGGAACGCGCACAGGTTGCCCGCCACCACCAGCTCGGCCGCCAGACTCGCCATCTCGTGCGGCGAGAGCGTGAGGTCTTCGGGGCGCGAGGTGAGCGTCGCCTCCCACAGCAGCTCGTCGTAGCCGCGGGGCTGCATGTAGATGGACGCCTTCGCGTTCATCAGGTTCATCACGACCAGGCCGGTGTCCTGGCTGTCGGCGTCCTCTTGCTCGACGACCTTCAGCTGGCCGGCGAAGAGGTGCCCCTGCTCGCGGAACTCGTCGACCCACGCGATCAACTGATCACGGGACCGCCGCGGCGGGGAGTCCTCGAGCTCGTCGTTCATGTCACCAGAATCTCATAGAAAGGGCGGGAAACACCTGCGCGATCAACCGGCGGGGGTGGGCGTGGGGGTGGGCGTCGCCGTCGAGTAGTACGCGTTGCTGTCGACGGTGAGCACGAACTGCGCGAACTCCTTCGCGTCGTTCATGTTGCCGACGTACTCGGTGCCGTTGACGAAGACCGTCGGGGTCGCGGTGAGCGCCTGACCCTTCGTGTCCGGCAGCCCCTTGATCGCACGGTCGGTCGCGGCCTTCGCCCACGCCGTGTACGTCTCGTCCTCGATGCACTCGCGCACCGTCGCGATATCGCTGATGCCGGCGCCCTGCGCCATGTCGGCGAGCTGCTGGTCGCTGTACCCGTCCGAGTCCACCGCGGGCTGATTGGTCAGCAGCTCGTGGTTGTACGCGAAGAACCGGTCCGAATCGTGGGTCGCCACGCACGCGGCGGCGCCCGCGGCGCGCAGGCTGTACTTCGTGCCGTTCGACTTCGACGTCAGCATGGCGACCGGGTAATAGGTCAGCGACGCGGCTCCGTCCGTGACCCACTTCGACAGCTGGGTCGCATTGGCGGCCTGGAATTCGCGGGCCTCGGTCGACATGTAGTCGACGTAGACGCGGATATCGACCGGCGCGGCCGATCCCGTGGGCTCGGGGGTCGGCGCGGCGGTGGGAGCGGCCGCTCCGGCGGCCATGGTCGCCGCGCTGCCGTCGACGGTCTGGTCGGCGAGGGGGTCGGCGACCTGCGAGGCGCTGGTGATGACGAAACCGTCGTCGCTGGCGGCATCCGGAAGAGCCTGCGAACGCGCCTCACGCGAGTTCAGCGCGGCCGAGACGCCCACGGCTGCCACGCCGATGACCGCGACGGCGCCGATCGCGAGGAGCGAGCGACGGGCGATACGCCAGCGCGTCTGCTTCGCCTTGACCTGCTGCGCCTTCTCGCGCACCGCCTCGCGACGATCGCGTTCGGCGGGCACGTGCGGAGTCTCGTCGTGGGACATGGAACCTTCCGGGCATAAACGTCTGCCGCATGAAATCAGGGGGATCGCTCGGGTGGGGCGAACGATCAACGATGCTAACGAGGCTGGCTGAGAAATGACCAGACACGTGCGATACTGACCCTGCGTCCACCGTCGGGCGCACGGGGTCGCCCCCGTTCATTCCATTCACTACGGATCGTCCGGCACGTACCTGCCGGTGAAGGAGAAGAAAACATGGCGTCCGTCACCTTCGACAACGCAACCCGTCTGTACCCGGGCGGAACCCGCCCCGCGGTCGACAAGCTCAACCTCGACGTCGCAGACGGCGAATTCCTCGTCCTCGTCGGCCCCTCGGGCTGCGGAAAGTCGACGTCGCTGCGCATGCTCGCCGGCCTCGAAGAGGTCAACTCGGGCCGCATCCTCATCGGCGACCGCGACGTCACCGATGTGCCGCCCAAGGACCGCGACATCGCGATGGTCTTCCAGAACTACGCGCTGTACCCCCACATGACCGTCGCCGAGAACATGGGCTTCGCGCTCAAGATCGCGGGCGTCGGCAAAGAAGAGCGCGCCGCGCGCGTCCTCGAGGCCGCCAAGCTCCTCGACCTCGAGCAGTACCTGACCCGCAAGCCCAAGGCCCTCTCGGGTGGTCAGCGTCAGCGCGTCGCGATGGGTCGCGCGATCGTCCGCCAGCCCCAGGTCTTCCTCATGGACGAGCCGCTGTCGAACCTCGACGCCAAGCTCCGCGTCCAGACCCGTACGCAGATCGCGTCGCTGCAGCGCCGCCTCGGCGTCACCACGGTCTACGTCACGCACGACCAGACCGAGGCCCTGACCATGGGCGACCGCATCGCCGTGCTCAAGGACGGTCTGCTGCAGCAGGTCGGTACCCCGCGCGACCTGTACGAGACCCCGAAGAACGTCTTCGTGGCCGGCTTCATCGGCTCGCCCGCGATGAACCTCTTCACGGCCGACCTGGCCGAGGGCGGCGTCCGCTTCGGCGACCTCGTCGTCCCCGTCGAGGCCGACACCATCGGCAAGGCGCACGGCTCCGAGGTCACCATCGGCGTCCGCCCCGAGGACATCCAGGTCGCACCGGCCGACGGCCGCGGCCTCTCGGTCGTCGTCGACCTCGTCGAGGAGCTCGGCGCCGACGGCTACCTGTACGGTCACACCGACATCAACGGCAAGCGCACCGACCTGGTCGCGCGCGTCGACGGTCGTCGTCACCCCAACGCGGGCGAGACGGTCGTGCTGGCCCCGGTCCCCGGACACGTTCACGTGTTCGACCTCGAGTCGGGCGAGCGCCTGACCGACCGGGCCATCGCCTCGGCCTGACCCACGCATCGACGCGGCGCGTCCTCGGCATCCCGACCTGGTCGGGCCGGGGGCGCGCCGCACCGTTTTCCCGGAGGCCCCCGTGTCCGAATCGCTCATCATCACCGCCAGCACCGTCGACCCGGGGCTGCTGCAGCTGCCCTGGTCCACCTCTCTGGCCGACTGGCCCAGCAGCCACATCGTCGCCCTCCCCAAGGGCATCTCGCGTCACCTCGTCCGCTTCGCCAACCTCTCGGGTCGTGTCGTCGCGATCAAAGAGACCACCGAAGAGATGGCTCGTCGCGAGTACGACATGCTCGGCAACCTCGACCGCCTCGCCGCTCCCTGCGTCGACCGCGTCGCCGTCATCGCCGGGCGCACCGACGCCTCGGGTCGCCCGCTGCCCGCGGCCCTGGTGACCGCGCACCTGCGCTTCTCGCTCCCCTACCGCGCGCTCTTCACGCAGGTGCTGCGCCCGCACACGGCGACGCGACTGGTCGACGCCCTCGCGGTGCTTCTCGTGCGCCTGCACAACGTCGGTTTCTACTGGGGCGACGTGTCGCTGTCGAACACCCTCTTCCGTCGCGACGCGGGCGAGTTCGCCGCGTACCTGGTCGACGCCGAGACGGGCGAGCTGCACGGCAATCGTCTGAGCCCCGGACAACGCGCCCACGACCTCGACATCGCCCGTACCAACATCGCCGGCGAGATCATGGACCTCGAGGCCGGTGGACGTCTCGAGGGCGGAGTGGATGCCGTGGCCATCGCCGACGGCCTGGTCTCGTCGTACCACTCGCTGTGGGGTGCACTCACCGACAAGGAGTCCTTCGCGGTCGACGAGTCGTGGCGCATCACCGAGCGCGTGCACCGTCTGAACGCGCTCGGTTTCGACATCGGCGAGATGTCGATCCGCACCGCGAGCGACGGCACGCAGGTGTCGATCCAGCCGAAGGTGGTGGATGCCGGCCACCACCAGCGTCGCCTGCTGCGCCTGACGGGTCTCGACGTCGAAGAGAATCAGGCTCGGCGTCTGCTCAACGACCTCGACGAGTTCCGCGCGCGCGTCTCGCGTCTGGGCGCCGACGAAGAGATGGTCGCGCACGAGTGGCTGACCCGTGTCTTCGAGCCGATCGTCATGGCCATCCCGTGGGATCTGCGCGCCAAGCTCGAGCCCGCGGAGGTGTTCCACCAGGTGCTCGAGCACCGCTGGTACATGTCGCAGGCGCGCGGTCGATCGGTGCCGCTCGCCGAGGTCGTGAGCTCGTACATCGACGACGTGCTGCGTCACCGCCGCGACGAGGCGACGGTGATGGGCCCGCCCACCGACACACTCTCGATCCCCACGGTGTCCGACGCCGACGCCCCCGCCACAGGCGAGGTCCCCACGACCGACACCGATCTGGTCGACTGGCGCGACCTGGTCTGACGCCGCGAGCCGCCCCGGACGGGGCCCGCGCGACATCACGCGACCTCGCCGCCCCGGAGGGGACGGCGCCGTCGGGGTTCCCGCGGTCAGTAGCCGACGGCGAAGTGGTCGCGGGAGTGCTTCGGGGTCTCGATCTCGTCGAGCACCGCGACGGCGAAGTCGGCGCCCGAGATGAACGAGTTGCCGTCGGCATCCGCCACGAGGACGTGCCCGCCGTCGCGGTACGTGCCGGTGCGCTCCCCCGGAGCCCACACGCCGAACCCGCCGGCGGGGTGCACGTAGAACCAGTCGCGGTCCGAGGAGTCGGCCTCGAGGTCTTCCAGGATGCCGATGGCCTCCGACGCCTCGGGCTTGTACTCGTCGGTGAAGCCCTCGGTGTCGATGAGGCGCGGGCCGCCCTCGGCCACGAGCGATCCGCCGGCGCCGCCGATGACGCCCAGGCGCGCGTCCTCGGGGAGGACGGAGTTCAGCTGAGCGATCGCGGGGCGGAGCTTGCCCAGCATGTCGCCGCGCGGCGCGACGGCCGAAACGACGACGTCGACGCCCTCGAGCTCGGCGAGCAGGCCGGGGACGTCGAGGACCGTGCCCTCGATGTAGGTCGCTCCCTCCACGCGCTCGGCGGGCACCGAACGGGCGACCGAGACGACCGTGTGGCCGCGGCGGACGGCCTCGGCGACGATGTGGCTACCGGCGTAGCCGGTTCCTCCGATGACGGCGATTCGGGTCACGGGTGTTCCTCTCCTCCGGTCCGCGATCCCCGCGGACGTCTCCTCCCAGCGTGCCGGTTCCGGGCCCCGTCGCGAAACGCAGGAGCCCGAAACCGGCACGATTCACAGCAGTATCTGCAGAGGATTCTCGATCCGGGCCACGAACGCGGACAACCACTGGGCCGCGAGCGCCCCGTCGAGCACCCGGTGATCGGCCGAGAGCGTCACCGACATGACGGTCGCGGCCGCGAGCGACCCGTCCTCCCCGACCACCGGCCGCCGCGTCGCGGCTCCGACGGCGAGGATGCCCGCGTGCGGGGGGTTGATGATCGCCGAGAACGACGTCGTTCCGTACATGCCGAGGTTCGACACCGCGAATGAGCCGCCCTCGAGCTCGTTCTGCTTCAGGCGCCCCTCGCGGGCTCGCGCCGCGAGGTCGCGGACCGTGGCGGCGAGCTCGCCGATCGCGAGGCGGTCGGCCCCGCGAACCACGGGGGTGAGCAGTCCGCCCGGCAGCGAGACGGCCACGGCGATGTCGGCGGCGGAGAACCGACGCGTGGCATCCGGGGTCCAGATCGCGTTGGCCTCGGGGACGTCGCGCATCGCGCCGGCGACCGCCTTCACCACGAGGTCGTTGACCGAGATGCGCTGTTCGCGTCCGGCGTTGATCTGCGCGCGGAGGGCGAGCAGCGCGTCGACACGGCAGTCGGCCTGAAGATAGAAGTGCGGGACGGTGACCTTCGACTCGGTTAGCCGTCGCGCGATCGCACGCCGCATGCCGGTGTGCGGCACGTCCTCGTACGCGCTCCCCGCCGCTGCCGGAGCCGGCGGTTCGGGGGCCTCGGGGGCGGGTTCCGGATGCCGCTGCGCGGGCGTCGGCGTCCAGGCATCCAGATCGCGGCGGACTATACGACCGCGGGGGCCGGAGCCCGGGACCTCGGCGAGGTCGATGCCGCGCTCGGCGGCAAGGCGGCGCACGAGCGGCGAGGCGAAGAGCCGGCGCTCGTCGGCGGGCGGCTCTGCGGGAGCGGGAGCCGGCGCGGGAGCAGGTGCCGAAGCCGCGGCCGCAGGCGCCTCCGCCGCTTCCTCGGGCGCGGCGGCGACCTCCGCATCGGACGGCGTGGCAGTCGCGGGGGCGGGTGCTCCCCCGGCCGCGGCGAGCGCGGCATCCATGCTCTCCCCCTCCTCCGCGAGAACGGCGATCGGGACGCCCACGGCGGCAGCGTCACCGGCGGGGAGCAGGATCCCGGCGAGGATGCCGGCGCGCTCGGCCTCGTACTCGACGACCGCCTTCTCGGTCTCGATCTCGACGATCGCCTGACCGGCGCGGACGGGACTGCCGACCTCGACGAGCCAGCTCTGGATCGCGGCCTCGGCGGCGCCCGTGGCGATCTCGGGCATGCGGACGACGACGGCCATCAGCGGATCCCTCCCGCCGCGCGCACGCGCTCGAGCCCGGCGACGACCTCTTCCGTCCGGGCGATGGCGGCCCGCTCGAGCACCTTCGAGATGCTCGGGCTCGCCTCGCCGCCGGTGACGCGTTCGACCGGCTGGTCGAGCCAGTCGAAGAACCGGCGCTGGATCTCGTCGGCGAGCCACGCTCCGTAGGAGGGTCCCCGGGCGCCCTGTTCCACGATGAGGACGGCGTTGGTCTTGCGGACGCTCTCGCCGATGGTGTCCCAGTCGAGCGACGCGCGGTCGAGCCAGCGGAGGTCGATGACCTCGGCATCCGTTCCGGTCTGCTCGACCGCTTCGAGGGCGTGGCCGACCATCGACAGGTACGTGAGCACCGTCACGTCGTTCCCCTCCCGGCGCACGGCGGCGGATCCCGGCGGGATGACGTAGTCGAGGTCGCCGTCGGGGACGCGGTCGGGCGTGCCGTAGAGGTCGACGTGCTCGATCACGAGCACCGGGTCCTCGAGGGCGAGCGCGGCGATCATGAGCCCGACGTAGTCCGCGGCGGTCGAGGCCGCGACGATACGCCACCCCGCCTGCGTCGCGAAGATCCCGGCCGGATCCATGAGGTGCTGCGAGCCGTAGCCGGACCCCATCGCGACCTTCGTGCGCAGCACGAGCGGGACGGTGTTGTTGTCCCCGAACATGTGCCGGGCCTTGCCGACCTGATTGAACACCTGGTCGGCGGCGACCCACATGAAATCGGGGTACATGAACTCCACGACGGGGCGGAAGCGGCCGTCCATCGCGATGCCGCCCGCGGCGCCGAAGAAGCCGTTCTCGCTGATCGGGGTTCCGATGACGCGGTCGGGGCCGTACTTCTCGGCGAGGCCCTTCGTCGCGCCGTTCGTGCCGCCGCCGAGGCGGTGCACGTCCTCGCCGAGCACGATGATGCGCGGGTCGGTCTCCATCTGGCGGTCCATCGTCTGGGCGACGGCGTCGACGAACTTCAGGTCGCGCCACCCGCCGGTCCACCGCGCGGGTTCGGATGCCGTGAGGGCGTCGAGCTCGGAGGCATCCCCCCGGATGCCGGTGTCCACCACGGCCGGGTCGGGCCACAGCTCCGGGCGGATGCGGCGTCGGCCGGGACGCTCGGGGTCTGGCTCGACCACGGCGGCGACCGACTGCGCGACGGCGGCCACGGCCTGCTCGCGGACCGCCTGCGCCTCGGCGTCATCGAGGAGGCCGAGGCGGCGCATCTCGGATGCCATGCGTTCCAGCGGATCGCGCGCGCGCCACTGGCCTTCCTCGTCCTTGGTGCGGTACCCGAACGCGCTGCCCGGGTAGGGGCCGTTCTGGTGGAAGAAGCGGTAGACCTCGGCCTCGACGATCGCCGGGCCCTCCCCCACGCGCATGCGGTCGAGCGCCTCGCCCGTGGCGAGGTGCACGGCGAGGGGGTCCATCCCGTCCACACGCCACGCGGGGATCGAGAAGCCCTGGCCGCGCACGGAGAAGCGCGTGTCGGCGCTGGCCTCGTCGGCGCGGGTCGACACCGCGTACAGGTTGTTCTCGATGAAGAACGCGACGGGGAGCTTCCACGTCGACGCGAGGTTCATGGACTCGAGCACCGAGCCGATCTGGCTCGACCCGTCGCCGAAATAGTTGATCGACACGTCCGAGGTGCCGGCGTGCTTCTGCGCCCACGCGTGGCCGGTGGCGAGCGGGGCGCCGCCGCCGACGATCGCGTTGGTGCCCAGTGCTCCAGCCTCGAGCCACTGCAGGTGCATCGAGCCACCGCGGCCACCCGAGAAACCCGAGGCGAGCCCGAGGATCTCGGCCAGCGTGCGATCGAGCAGCGTCTGCACGTCCGGCGTGGCGAGGGCTGCCGGGTCGAGCGCACCGCCGGAGACGTACGCGAGCGTCTTGGCGAGGAATTGGTGGTGTCCGCGGTGCGAACCGTTGACGGCATCCGCGGGTCGGAGGGAGACGATCGAGCCGACCGCGCCGCCTTCCTGCCCGATGCTGGAGTGCGCGGGGCCGTGCACGAGACCCGCGCCCGCCAGGTCGAGCACCGCCTCCTCGAAGGCCCGGATGAGATGCAGCTGACCGAGCATCGTCCCGAGCAGTTCCGGGTCGGCGGCCTTCCAGTCCGCGGCGGTCGTCTCCAGCTGCACCCACTCGACACCGGTGTTCAGCCGTTTCCGCTTGGCCATGTCGCTCCTCACGCGTCGTTGCGTCCACCTATACAGGTCGTTCGCTCACACTGTACGATCGGATTGTCTCCAATACAAGGCGCAAGTGCCGCGAGATACTGTCGAGAGACGCCTTCATGGGCGTCAATGGATCCAATGGAGGATGCGACATGGGACTTCCGGGACTGCGCGGCAGCGACCACATCGGCTTCACCGTGCCCGATCTCGACGAGGCCGAGTCCTTCCTCGTGGACGTCCTCGGCGCGGTGCCGGTCTACACGCTCCCGGGCCGCAGCGGCGAGGGCGATTGGATGACACGGCAGCTCGGCGTGCACCCCCGGACGGCGATCCGCGAGATCCGCTTCTACCGCCTCGGCAACGGCACGAACATCGAGGTCTTCGCGTACGACGCCGCCGACGGGCAGGCTCCTCCCCCGCGCAACAGCGACATCGGCGGGCATCACCTCGCGCTCTATGTCGACGATCTGGATGCCGCGGTCGCCCACCTGCACGCCTATGGCGTCGATGTCATGGGCGAACCGGTCGTCAGCGGCGCCGCTTCGGCAGGGCAGCGCTGGATCTACTTCCGCGCCCCGTGGGGAATGCAGTTCGAGCTCGTGAGCTTCCCCGACGGCAAGGCCTACGAGCAGGATACCGAGACGTTGCTGTGGCACCCCGCGAGGCCGGCCGAATGAGCGGCCCGCTCGCCGTCGCCCGGGATCACGGGCGCGCCGGGTCGGGGATCGCCGACACGCTCCGCGACGAGATCCTCCGTGGCATCCATCCGCCCGGGACCCGGATCCGGCAGGAAGACCTCGCGGCCCGACACACCACGAGCCGCATCCCGGTGCGCGAGGCGCTGCGCACCCTCGAGTCCGAGGGACTCGTGACGCTCGTCGCCAACTCGGGCGCCTGGGTGTCGCGCCTGACCCTCGCCGAGTGCGAAGAGCTCTACCTCGTGCGCGAGCGCATCGAGCCGGTCCTCCTCGGGATGAGCGCGCCGCTGCTCTCCCCCGACGCCCTGGACGCCCTCGACGACCTGGCCGCCCGCATGAAGCACGCGGATGCCGAGGATTTCCTGCGCCACGACCGGGAGTTCCACTTCGCCACCTACGCGCCGGCGCGCACCGTGATGCTCGGCGACACCGTCGTGGGCCTGTGGAACCGGACGCACCACTACCGTCGCGCCTTCGTCACCGCGGCCCACGCCAGGCACGACGGCACCGCGCACCTCGACCACCGGCTGCTCGTCGCCGCCCTCCGCCGCGGCGACGCCGAGGAGGCCGCCCACGTGCTCGAGCGGCACATCCGGCGCACGCGCATCGAGCTGGAGCGGCATCCCGAGATCTTCGGCGAGACCAGGGCACGCTGAGGGGACGTTGGACGTTGCGGTCTTGAGCACGAGTACCCGGGGCTATCGCGCACACCTCCTCCCGTCCGCATCGAGGCCCTCGCTCAACTCATCCGCTTGCGGCCGGCCAGTCCTGAAGGTCACGCGCCCACTCCCAGGGCGAGACCGGATCGGGGTCGTTCACGACCGACACACCGTGCGGCACGAACCCCAAACAGATCTCCGTCTCTTCGAGCTGCTTCGCTCGCTTCACAGGGTGACCAGCAAGCGCGGCCGCTTTGACCCGGCGCGCATCGGCAAGGTCCACATCCTGCTCACCGAAGTCCACCTCGATGGCGAACCACCCTCGTCGAGACACCTCGACAAAATCCCCCTCCAGCAAATTTCCGCCATCCGCGACCAGTCTTCCGCGGGGAAATTTACGAGTTGCGGAAAGAGAGAGTCCGCCTGAGTCTTGAAGGTGAGCACGGACCTCACCGACTGCAGCTTGAGAGGGTGAGGGCAAGAAGCGAGGCGGACCGCTTCCATCGGCGGAAGCACGACATTGGATTTCAACCCCAAAAACCTTCGCTGTCGAACAAAGCCGGTGTTATCGAACAACACGGCGCGAGCCAGTTCTGCTAACCCGTGGTCCACCCAATCGACTTGGGGCTCCGAGTTCAGCTATTAGAAGTCGAGTACGTTCTCAAACCTGCCCTCACTCGCCGCGATGCTCTTGACCTCGTGCGTGGCGGGAATGAGCTTAGAGTTTCCGTCCCACTCATCCATAGCCTGATCCATCGCCGCTTCGATAACGGACTCGGAAGTACCCATCACCCACGAACCCGCGTACGGGCCGGAACGACACTTACCGACATCGACCGGATCAGGGTGTTCAACGCAAATTTCGGCAGTGCTTTTGGACGGCAGACGCCTGCTTGATCGGCATCCGTCACCGGACTGCATAGCCACTCACGATGGTTCGATGACTGGACCTAGGCGAAACGAGTCGATGAAATCGTACTCGTCGAGCTGCGACACGCGTGACGTGGTGAACACACTGAAATGACTGACGATGGTCTCCAACCGCGAGTCGTCCATCTCGACACGGATCTCCCGGAGGTCCACTCGAGGAAACTCCTTCTCGAGATGCATGCGCAGGAGCGCCACTGCGTCGTCAGGCGATTCGGCCTGAAGCAGAAAGCACCGCTCATCGACCGAGTCATCATCGACGGCCCACCTCGCGCGGCATCCGTAGAGCGAGACGCTCGGGGCATCGATCAAATTCGCCGCATACGATTGCTGCCGCGCTGAGAAGGGCCTGAACGGCTGCTGCGGATGGTGGACATGGGCGGGGAGCGAGGCGCTCTGGCGAGTCGCCTGGAAGAAACCTTTCGCCGGCTGTCCGCCGAGATTGAAGCGCCGCGCGAACGTCAGCGAGACCGGGGCACCTACACCGACCTGAACCGACCCACGGCCGACGCATAACAGAACGACGATCACCAAACCGAATTCGGTACGCAGAAATGTATCCGCATATAAACATGGGCGCCGCGAAATAGCCCCAACGGTGCCAGGCGAGGAACCTGTAGGTTCACATCACGCCGCACACCGAAGAGAGACGAGCGGGCGCGTTCTCCTCGGCCTCACTCGTGACGCCATACTTCCACGTCCGGCCGACTTGCGAACTTCGTCGATACCCCTCGGAGAGGTCGTGGCGAGGGGTGGACATGCGGCGAGACCGGCGAGCAGTCGCCAGCAGGGATGACAGCGAAAAACCCGGGCCATTCCGCCGACCGGGGTTCCAACGTGACTCCCTCGGCAGACCGTCAGGTGATGCGCCAGCCCCGGTCGACGTAGAGGTTGGTCGCCGAGACACCCTGGTTGTGGAGCAGGAACCGGGTGGCATCCACCACGTCGTTCATCGTCGCCAGCTCGCCGCCGGGCGTGCGGGACGAGTAGCCCTCGAGGACCCCCGCGGGCTTCCCGGCCCAGAACGGGCTGTCGCCGATGATGCCCGGGTGCAGCGCGTTGACGCGCAGCGGGGCGAGCTCGAGCGCGAGGGCCGTCGTGAGCCCCTCGACGCCGCCGTTGATCGTCGAGACCGTGACCGAGCCGGGGTAGGGCGCGTCCTTCGCGCGGCCGCCGAACAGCACGATGCCGGTCGAGCGCTGTGGAACGAGCCGGTCCAGCAGCGTGTGCACGGTCTCGGTGTACCCCACGAGCTTGAGGGTCACCAGACGCCGGGCGCGGGCGATGTCGTAGTCGCGGACGGTGTTGGCGTCGCGCTCGATCGCGGCCAGGACGAGGCCGTCCAGTTCGCCGACGTCGGCAAGCGCGGGGGCGATGTCCTCCGGTTCCGAGATGTCGACCGCGATCCCGCGGACGTTCGGGCCGATCTCCTCGGCGATCGCCTGGGCGGCGATCGGGTCACGGCCCGTGAGCGTCACCTCGTGGCCGTCCGCGGCGAGCGACGCGACGATCTCGCGTCCGATCCCGGACGTACCCCCCACCACCAGATACCTGCGGCTCATGCCGCACCTCCTTCTCGTTCGTCATCGGATGCCGGCAGGAGGCCCCGCCGGGTGACTTCGGCCGCCGCGCCCCAGTCGAGGCGGACGAGGTCGGGTTCGGCGAGCGCCCGCTCGAACACCGCAGTGAGCGCGGCGAGCGTCGGCAGGTGCGTCCCCGTCTCGCCCGCGATCTCGGCGCTCAGCAGGAGATCCTTGTAGCCCAGGGCCACGTCGAATCCGGGCGGGTCGTACGCCTGCCGCGCGATCATCCCGCCGTAGCCGCTGTACACGACCCCGGCGAACAGCGTCGACGTGAGGATCTCGACGAACAGTCCGGGGTCGACGCCGCGCGCTTCGACGAGGGCGACCGACTCCCCGATCGCCTGGATCGCGTGGATGATGTCGTAGTTCACCGCGATCTTCACGGCGTTCGCGGTCGACGGCTCCGCACCGAGCGGCCACAGGCGCGCGGCGAACACCCGCAGGAACGGCTCGACCTCGGCGACGTCGTCGGCCGCCCCCGCGACGAGGACGTTGAGCTTGCCCTCCGCCGCGACGGTGGGGCGACCGAGCACCGGAGCGGCGACGTAGCGCGCCCCGGCCGCCGCGAACCTCCGCTGCAGCTCCCCCGCCCCGGCGGGGCTGATCGACGCCATGTTCACGTGCACCCCACCCGTCGCGGATGCCACGGACTCGGCATCCAGGACGGAGAGCGCCGCGGTGTCGTCGGCGAGCATCGAGAACGACACGGGGTGCGCGAGCGCCTCGCCGGGCGTCGCACAGGCCACGGCCCCGACCGCGACGAGATCGTCGACCGGCCCACGCGAGCGATTCCACACGTGGACGTCGTGACCGGCGTCGACGAGGCGGCGAGCGAGCGCCGCCCCCATCGAGCCGAGGCCGAGGAATCCGACCGACGCCATCACGCCTCCCCGCGGCCCCACGTCGTGTTCAGGTGCGACTGCGAGTCGCGCTGGTTGTTCAGCGGGCCGCCGACCGCGATGTATCGCGGACCAGCGATCAGCAACTCTTCGGCGGGGAACTTCGTGATGACCTCGCACCCGTCGGCGGTCACCACCACTTCCTCCTCGATACGTGCGGCGCCCCATCCGTCCGCCGAGGGCCAGTACGTCTCGAGAGCGAAGACCATGCCCTCCTTGAGCTCCTCGGGGTGGTCGAACGACACCAGCCGCGAGAAGATCGGCTTCTCCCAGATCGACAGGCCGACCCCGTGGCCGTACTGCAGGGCGAACGCCGCTTCCTCATCCGCGAAGCCGAACTCCTGCGCCGTCGGCCACACCGAGACGATGTCGGCGGTCGTGGCACCGGGACGCACGAGGGCGATCGCTCGGTCCATGTATTCGCGGGCCCGAGTGTAGGCATCCTTCTGCTTCGTGCTCGCGGAGCCCACCGCGAAAGTGCGGTAGTAGCACGTGCGGTAGCCGTTCCAGCTGTGCAGGATGTCGAAGAACGCGGGGTCGCCCGGCCGGATCAGCCGGTCGGAGAACACGTGCGGGTGCGGGGAGCAGCGCTCACCCGAGATCGCGTTGACGCCCTCGACGTACTCGGACCCGAGGTCGTACAGCGTCTTGGCGACGAGCCCCACGGCCTCGTTCTCGCGGACGCCGGGGCGCAGGAACCGGTACAGGTCCTCGTACGCCGCGTCCACCATCGACGCCGCCTGCGTGAGCAACCGGATCTCGTCGTTCGTCTTGATGCGCCGGGCCTCCATGAAGACCTGCTGACCGTCGACGACCCGGATGCCGACCTGCTGGAGCGCGAAGAGGATTGGGAGCTCGATGACATCGACGCCGAGCGGCTGGTCGGCGACCCCGAACTTCTCCAGCTCGCGCTTGATCTTGCGCGCGACCTCCTCGGCGATCCCGGCATCCGGCGGGAAGGCTCCGCGAAGGGTCGAGATGCCCGCCCGCGCCCCTGACTCGAGCCGTGGACGCTTGGTCCCCTCGTGCGGCGCGTGGGGATCGGCATCCATCTCGGACGAGGTCACGTCCAGCCACGGGTTGTACAACGCGTGGTGCTTAGCCGCGGATCCAAAATCCCACGAGATCGGGTCGGTGTTGCGAGTCAGCAGGCTGAATCGGATGAGCTTGTCCATCGCCCACGTGCCGATGTGCGTCGCGGTCATGTAGCGGATGTTGGAGAAGTCGAAGGCGAGCACCGCGCCCAGCTCGGAGCGCTCGAGCTCCGCCTTCACGCGCGCGAGGCGCTCGTCGCGGAGGCGGTCGAAGTCGACGCGCGCCTCCCAGTCGACACCGTTGGTGCCCGTGGTTCCGGTGTTCTTCATGATGGCCTTCCTGAGAGGTTCGAGGGGTTCCGATGGGGGCGGTGGGTCAACCGGCCCGCGTGCCCGGCGAGCGACCGCGGCGCACGAGCGCCATGACGAGCGGGACGACGGCGGCGAAGAGTACGAACGCACCCTGGATCCAGTACTGCCAGGACAGCCCGAGCGACAGGAACGCCAGCGCGCTCGTGACGGTCTGCAGCAGCAGCCCGGCCGCGGCGACCGCGAGGGCCGACCCCGAACCGCCGAAGATGCTAGCCCCCGCGATCACCACCGCGGTGACCGAGGTGAGCGTGAGCGCTTGTGCCGCGTTGGCGTCGCCGATGCCCGACCGCGAGTACACCGCGAGCCCGGCGAGCGCCGCGAGGACGCCGGCGGTGACGGAGGCCAGGAGCCGCGTCCGCGGAACCCGCACACCCATGCGGTTGGCCTTGACCGGGTCGGAACCCGCGGCCCGCAGGGCACGACCGCCGCGCGTGCGCTGGATGACGAACCACATGACCACCGCGATGGCCACGGCCAGGGCCAGGATCATCGGCACCCCCGCGATCGCGAGGCCGAGGGTCGTGAGGACGTCGGCGCGGGCGGCTCCGCCCGGGCTCGGACGCAGCACCTGGGCGAGGCCCAGCACCGCGATCGAGCTCACCAGTGTCGCGATCACGGGCGGCAGCGAGAGACGCGTGACGAGCAGGCCGTTGACCCACCCCACCGCGGCACCCGCGGCGAGCGCCAGCACGAGGCCGACGAGGAAGTAGCCGATGCCCTGCTGCGCGAAGAACGACAGGATCACCGACGACAGCGCCGTCACCGATCCGATGCTCAGATCGATGCCGCCCGTCATGACGACGACGAGCTGCGCGAGCCCCACGAACATGAGGACACTCGTCGCCGCCAGCAACTGGCTGATGCTGAGGGGACTCAGGAACGCCGAGGACGCGAACGACGCCACAACCGAGAGTGCGACCGCGAGCCCGAGGAGCACGACGGCCTGCGTCTCTCCCGCCAGGAAGCCGCGCGAGCGTCGACGCGGGTCGCGGGCGACCTCGATGGACGCCGTCTCGTGCGACATGACCGCCGCGCCCGTGATGGCGCGCTCGTCGACCTCGTCGCCGATGAGGGTCGTCTGCACGCGGCCGCGCGAGAACACCACGACTCGGTCGCACAGGCCCTCGAGCTCGACGGCGTCCGTCGACAGCACGACGACCGCGACGCCCGAGGCGGCGAGCTCGCGCAGGAACGCGTAGATGTCCACGCGCGCGCCGGCGTCGACACCCTGCGTGGGGTCTTCGACGAGCAGAACCTTCGGGTCACCGAGGCGCCCGCGGGCCAGCAGGACCTTCTGCTGGTTGCCGCCCGAGAGCGCGGCGACCGGCACCTCGAAGTGCGGTGTCTTCACGGCGAGGCCGGACACGCCCTCGCGGGTCAGCTCGTATTCGCGGCTGCGCCGGACGAAGCCGCCGGGCATCGCGGCGCGGAGCGCTCCGGCGACGGCGTTCTCGCGGATCGACATCTTGCCGAACATCGCCTCGCCGATGCGATCGCCCGGGAGGAACACGACCCCCGCGGACGACGCCGACCGGCGCGAGCGCGTCGAGATCTTCTCGCCGTTCACGAGGACCCGGCCGCCCGTCGCGCCCCCGCCGGCGATGCCGCGGAGCACACGGCGCTGGCCGTTGCCCTCGACGCCGGCGAGACCGATGATCTGGCCGGGGTACACCGAGAACGAGACGTTGTCGTACCCGGGGCCGCTGAGTTCCAGGACCTCCAGCGCGGGCGTCGCCGTCGCGGGCGTCGCCGCGGGCTTGTCGGGGAACGTCGTCTCGAGCGAGCGCCCGACGATGAGCTCGACCACCTGATCCGCGGTGAAGTCCGCGACCAAGCCGCGCCCGACGACGCGGCCGTCGCGCAGCACGGTGAGGTCGTCGCCGATCTCCATCACCTCGGGGATCCGATGGGTGATGTACACGATCGCGACGTCCTTCTCGAGCAGCCCGCGGACCTGGGCGAACAGCCACGCCGTCTCCTCGGGCCCGAGCGCCTCGGTCGGTTCGTCGAGGACCAGCACACGAGGGTCGGATGCCAGGGCGGCGGCGATCTCGACGAGGTGCGCCTCGCGCAGCGACAGCGACGACACGAGGGCGTGCGGGTCGATCTTCAGCGACAGGCGCTCGAAGTGCGCGGTGACCCAGGCGGCCGCCGTGCGGCGGGAAGGGCGCTTGCTCGCGGGGAGCAGCAGGAGCACGGCATCCACCACGCTCAAGGAGGGAGCGAGAGCGGGGATCTGGTACACGATGGCGAGCCCGGACTCCCGCGCCTCGGCGGGACGGATGCGATCGAACTCGCGCCCGGCGAGGCCGATGGTGCCGGCATCCGGCACCACCGATCCCGCCGCAATCCCCACGAGGGTGGACTTCCCGGCGCCGTTCTCGCCCAGTACGGCGTGCACGCGACCGGCGGCGATGTCGACCGAGACCGCATCCAGCGCGGTGACACCGGGGTAGGTCTTGGTGATGCCCGAGAGGGTGAGCGCGGATACCACGGTCGTGGGGGTCTCGTTCATCAGCCGAACAGCTTCGTGATCTCGGCGGAGGTGAGCAGCGTCGACGGCGTGGCGTCCGACGGGGCGGAGGACAGGCACGCCTTGTCGGGCGTCACCGCATCGGCCGTCTTGCCGGTGGAGTCCTCGAACAGCGCGAGCTCGTACAGCGAGGGCTCGGTGTCGGACTTCCCGGCGACGGCGGCGAGAGCCTTGCGGAGCGCGACGCGGCCGATCCAGGTGCGCGACGAGACCGTTGCGAGCTCGTAGCCCGGGTTCTTCGCCTTCAGGTCGGCGTAGCCGCAGCTCAGGGAGTTGTCGTCGGTCGAGGTGAGGATCGGCAGCTGCTGACCCGCGGCCTCGTAGGCGCGGATGACGCCCGAGGCGGAGGCGCCGTAGTCGGCGATGATCGCGTTGATCGGCGTGCCCTGCGAGAGGACGCCGGCCATCGCCTGCTGTGCCTGCGCCGGGTCCCAGTTGGTCCAGATCGGCTCGCTGTTCACGAGCTTGACCTGCGGGTTGGCGTCGAAGACCTCCTTGGCCCCGGCGAACTCCTGCGTCGAGACGAGGGCGCCCGAGGGGCCGCCGAAGAACACGACGTTGCCGCCGGCGCTGCCCAGCTGGTCGACGATCCACTGCGCCTTGGACTTGCCGACGAACGCGGGGATCTGGTCGGTGTAGTCGAGGTATTCGGTGCCCGCGGTGCCCTGCGGGTCGGACGCGAAGGCGACGACCGTGGAACCCGCCTGGGTGGCCTGGCGGATCGCGGGCAGGTGCGCCTCACCGGGACCGGCGTCGGGGATGACGAGGATGATGTTCGTGCCCTTGGCGGCGAGGCTCGTTATGCCCGAGGTCGTGGCCTCGAGGTCGCCGCGACCGGCGATGAACTCGACGCCCGAGATGGCGGAGCACTTGGCCGCCTCACTTTGGATCTCGGCGAGGACGGTCTTGGACCACGTGTTGGTGCCGTAGCCGTCGACGACGCCGACCGAGACCTTCTTGCCGTCCGTGGGGCAGACGGCCGAGATGTCGGTGAACTGGTCGACCGTGCCCGTGCTGCCGGCGGCGATGTCGCCGGTGAGGTTGCTGGCGCCCTCGGAGCTGCCGCCGCCGGCGCTGTTCGTGGAGGAACAGCCGGCGAGGACGAGCGCGCCGAGCGCGAGGACGGCGAGACCTGCTCGCCGTGCGGGTGCTGTGGTGATCATTGGGGGTACTCCTCTTCGAGTGGTGATCGGGTAGGCGGGGACGGGTTGCGGGCGCGACGGATCGCCCGTCGACCCGGGCGGGTCGCGGTCGGGAATGAGCCGGTGTCAGGCTCCCGGACGCCGTCGCATGAGGTTCCGGATGCGGGAGGTGGAGCCGCCCAGCTGGAGCTGGGCGACGATGCCGACGCCGATGATGAGCGCCTGCACGATGTTCTGCACGGCGGTGGCCTGCGTGAACGTCTGGACGAGCTGGGTCAGCTGGGCCAGGAAGAGCGCGCCGAGCGCGGTGCCGACGACGCTGCCCCGGCCGCCCGTGAGGGCGGTACCACCGAGGACGACCGCGGCGATGGACGGCAGCAGGTAGTCCTCGCCGGCGGTGAGCGTGGGCGTGCGCAGGAGGCCCGCGAGCAGCACCCCGCCGACGGCGGCGAGCGCGGCCGAGAGCACGTAGGCGACGATCGTGTATCCGCGCGTCCCGATCCCGAGGTTCGCGGCGCTGCGGGGGTTCTCACCGACGAGTTCGAACCGGCGGCCGAGGCGGGTGAGCTTCAGTACGACGTGGACGGCGAGCGTCAGCACGAGGGCGAAGAAGACCAGGACCGGGATGCCACCCCAGCGGCTGAGCGCGAACTGGTTGAGCGCGTCCGGGCTCTGGGTGGCGAATCCGCCGGACAGGGCCTGGACGGTGCCGATCATCAGCGCGTTCACCGCGATGGTGACGACGAGCGGCGGGAGACCGAACAGCGTGATGACCAGGCCGCTGGCGAGGCCGAACGCCGCCGTGACCACGATCGCCGCGGTGATCGCCGCGGGGAGGCCGAGCGCGTCGTCGCCGCCGAAGCGGGCCACGATCAGCGCGCCGAGCGTCACGGCGCCCGGGATCGAGAGATCGAGGCCGCCCTGCTGGATGACGAGCGTCTGCCCGATCGCGACGATCGCGATGAGCGCCGCGAACGGCAGCATCGACACGATGGCCGTGGGCCCGACGCTGCCTGGCGCGATCAGCGGGCTGATCAGGAACAGCGCCGCGACGGCGATGAGCGCCCGGGTCCCCGGCCACGCCAGCACCATCCGCGCCGTGGACCCGTGGTCCTTCGGCGCGATGCGCGCGGGAACGGCGAGATCGGTCATGCCGTCACCAGGGCGGGGTGCCAGGTGCCGTCGAGGCGCGCCTCGGGCATCTCGCCGAGCAGGTAGCTGCGGGAGGACTCGGCATCCGCCTTCAGCCGGGCGATGTCGACGCCGACGAGCTCGCCGTCCTTCTTCACGCGGCGCCCCTGCACGAACACGTCGCGCACGAGACCCGGGTGCGCCGAGTAGACGAGGCTGCCGATGGGGTTGTTCAGCGGCGTGAGGGCGAGCGAGCGGTCGTCCAGCACGACGATGTCGGCGGCCTTGCCCACCGCGATCGACCCTGTGGTGCCCGCGAGACCCGCGGCGTGCGCACCGTCGATCGTGGCGAACTGCACGACGTCAGCGCACGTGAGGCTGATGCGCTCGAGCACCTCGCCGGTGTCGACGGACGGCGCGTTGTCGAGCGCRTCAGCCTCACG
>NZ_QDFT01000011.1 GCF_003075375.1 Microbacterium testaceum
GAGCATTCTGACGCCCTACAAGGTGCCCAAGCGCCTCGTGATCGCTCGACGCACCTGCCGACGCAGTACCTTTCCGATGAGCGAACGCGGCAGGTCGTCGACGATCACGAGGCGCTTGGGCACCTTGTAGGGCGTCAGAATGCTCCGCGCGAACGCGCGCACGGCCTCGGCGTCGAACTCGCCGGGCGTCGCGGGCACGACGGCCGCCACCACCGCCTCACCGGCGTGGGCGTCCGGCACCCCCACCACCGCGACGTCGGCGACCGAGGGGTGCTGACGAAGGACGTTCTCGACCTCGGTCGGCGCGACGTTGAACCCGCCCGTGATGATGAGTTCTTTGATGCGATCGACGATGCGCACGAAGCCGTCGTCGTCGATCGTGACGATGTCGCCGGTGCGGAACCACCCGTCGACGAAGACCGCCTCGGTCTCGTCCGGCTTGCCGTAGTAGCCCGAGAACACCTGCGGCCCGCGCACGAGCAGTTCACCGCGTTCGACGTCGGTGCGGGGGTCGTCGGGGTCGACGACGCGGCATTCGGTACCCGGCAGGGGCAACCCCACCGTGCCGGCGACCCGGTTGTCGGCGACGGGGTTGGCCATGAGCACGGGGGAGCACTCGCTCAGTCCGTACCCCTCGACGAGATAGCCGCCCGTCGCGTGCTCGAACGGCACCACCAGGTCGTGGGGGAGCGCCATGGCCCCCGAGATGGCGATGTCCGTCCCCGCGAGCGACACCCCCTTGTCGGTCGCGGCCTTCAGCAGCCGTTCGGCGATCGGCGGGACGAGCGGGAGGAAGGTCGCGGGATGCCGCTTCGTCACCGCGAGGACCAGGTCGGGGTCGAACTTGGGGAACAGCACCAGCCGCGCGCCCATCGACATCGCGAAGGTCAGGCACAGCGTCAGCCCGTAGGCGTGGAACATCGGCAGCACCGCGTAGACGACGCAGCCCTCGCCGCGGACGATCTGGGGCGTCCACGCCTGCGCCTGAGCGGCGTTCGCGAGCAGGTTGGCGTGCGTGAGCATCGCGCCCTTGGGTGTTCCCGTCGTGCCGCTGGTGTACTGGATGATCGCCAGGTCGCCCGAGGCCGGCCGCGGATGCGTCTCGGGCAGCGGGTCGTGCCGCACCAGGTCGTCCCAGGCAACGGCATCCCGCGTCTTGGCGTACAGCGCGGCGCGGGATTCGCGCGCCTTGGCCACCGGCAGGCGCAGCGCGAGGCGCGTCGTCCACGGCATGGCCCGCGTGACGTCGACCGAGACGAGCGTGTCGACCCGTAGGTCGGCGGGGAACTCCTGCACGGTGGCCACCACCTTGCTCCACACGATCGCGTGCTTCGCGCCGTGGTCCTCGAACTGCTTGCGCAGCTCGCGCGGGGTGTAGAGCGGGTTGTGCTCGACGACGACCGCGCCCAGGCGCAGCACCGCGTAGAACGCGACGATGTGCTGGGGGCAGTTGGGCAGCACGATCGCCACGGGGTCGCCCGCGCGCACGCCGTGCGCCGCGAGGGCCGCGGCGACGCGGGCGATGTCGGCCGAGAGCCGCGCGTACGTGGTCTCGCGGCCGAAGAACTGCAGGGCCGGGGCGTCGGGGTAGTCGCGGGTCGAGGCGTCGACGATGTCGACGAGCGAGCCGCTCACGGGGGCCAGGTCTTCGGGCACCCCCGCGGCATAGCTCGAGGTCCAGGGGCGCGGCGGTTCGAAGCTCGTCACCCCGCCAGCCTAGGCCGAGCCGCGCCCGGCCCGCCGTCCCCTCCACAGGCGGCGACGGTGCCGAAGGACGGTGAGGGGGCGGTCGCGGCTGGCGCGGCGAACTAGGATTGGCGGGTGTCTGAAATCACTCCCGATCTCGTGCGCCATCTCGGTGTGCTCGCCCGGATCCAGTTGAGCGACGAGGAGGTCCAGAGCCTCACCGGCCAGCTGGATGCCATCGTCGACAACATCGCGAAGGTCTCCGAGGTGGCAACGCCCGACATCGTCGCCACGAGCCACCCGATCCCCCTGCAGAACGTCTTCCGCCCCGACGTGGTCGGACAGACGCTCACGCGCGAGCAGGCCCTGTCGAACGCGCCGGACCAGGCCGACGGCCGTTTCCGCGTGACCGCGATCCTCGGAGAAGAGCAGTGAGCCGCATGAGTTCCTTCACCCCCGCCGCCGTCGCGAAGGAGGAGGGCCGATGACCGATCTCACCCGCCTCACCGCCGCCGAGCTGGCATCCGCGCTCTCCCGCAACGAGGTGTCGAGCGTCGAGGCGACGCAGGCCCACCTCGACCGCATCGCCGCCGTCGACGCAGACGTGCACGCCTTCCTCCACGTCAGCGACCACGCCCTCGACGCCGCCGCCGACATCGACCGCCGCCGCGCCGCGGGCGAGCAGCTGCACGAGCTGGCCGGTGTGCCGCTCGCGGTCAAGGACGTTCTGGTCACCACCGACATGCCGTCCACGAGCGGATCCAAGATCCTCGAGGGCTACATGTCGCCCTACGACGCCACGGTCGTCGCCCGATCCCGCGCCGCGGGTCTGATCCCGCTCGGCAAGACCAACATGGACGAGTTTGCGATGGGCTCGTCCACCGAGTTCTCGGCGTACGGGCCCACCCGCAACCCGTGGGACCTCGACCGCATCCCCGGCGGATCCGGTGGCGGTTCGGCCGCGGCCGTCGCCGCCTTCGAGGCGCCGCTGGCCCTCGGCTCCGACACCGGCGGGTCGATCCGTCAGCCGGCGCACGTCACCGGCACGGTCGGCGTCAAGCCCACCTACGGCGGCGTGAGCCGTTACGGCGCGATCGCCCTGGCATCCAGCCTCGATCAGGTCGGCCCCGTGACGCGCACCGTGCTCGACGCGGGCCTGCTGCACGATGTGATCGGCGGTCACGACACGAACGATTCGACCTCGCTGTCGGACGCGTGGCCGTCCTTCGCCGCGGCCGCCCGCGAGGGCGCGACCGGCGAGGTGCTCAAGGGTCTGAAGGTCGGCGTCATCCGCGAGCTCGACGACCGCGGCTTCCAGAAGGGCGTGTCGGACTCGTTCCGCGCGTCGCTCGCGGCCATGCAGGCGCAGGGTGCCGAGATCGTCGAGATCAGCGCGCCGCACTTCGAGTACGGCGTCGCCGCGTACTACCTGATCCTCCCCGCCGAGGCGTCGAGCAACCTGGCCAAGTTCGACTCCGTGCGCTTCGGCCTGCGGGTGAACCCGCAGGGCGCCGCCACGGTCGAGAACGTCATGGCGGCCACCCGCGACGCCGGCTTCGGTCCCGAGGTCAAGCGCCGTATCATCCTGGGCACCTACGCGCTGTCGGCGGGCTACTACGACGCCTACTACGGCAGCGCCCAGAAGGTGCGCACGCTCATCCAGCAGGACTTCGACGCGGCGTTCGCCGAGGTCGACGTCATCGCGACCCCGTCGGCGCCGACCACGGCCTTCCGCCTGGGCGAGAAGATCGACGACCCGCTGCAGATGTACCTCAACGACGTCACGACGATCCCCGCGAACCTCGCGGGCGTCCCGGGCATCTCGGTGCCCAGCGGCCTCGCCGCCGAGGACGGTCTGCCCGTCGGCATCCAGTTCCTCGCCCCCGCCCGCGAGGACGCGCGCCTGTACCGCGTCGGCGCGGCGCTCGAAGCCCTGCTGGTCGACCAGTGGGGCGGACCGCTTCTCGACAAGGCCCCCTCTCTCACGAACGGAGCGTCGCTCTGATGGCGAAAGACGCCCTGATGGACTTCGACGCGGCGCTCGAGATGTTCGAGCCCGTCCTCGGCTTCGAGGTGCACGTCGAGCTGAACACCGCGACCAAGATGTTCTCGGCCGCGCCAAACCCCGCGAACGACGCGCACCACGGCGCCGAGCCCAACACGCTGGTCGCCCCGGTCGACATGGGACTGCCCGGGGCGCTGCCCGTGGTCAACGCCGAGGCGATCCGTTCGTCGATCAGCCTGGGCCTGGCCCTCGGCTGCTCGATCGCGCCGTCCAGCCGATTCGCGCGGAAGAACTACTTCTACCCCGACCTCGGCAAGAACTACCAGATCTCGCAGTACGACGAGCCGATCGCCTTCGAGGGCTCCGTCGAGGTCGAGCTCGAGGACGGCACCGTCGTCACCGTTCCGATCGAGCGGGCGCACATGGAAGAGGATGCCGGAAAGCTCACCCACATGGGTGGCGCCACGGGTCGCATCCAGGGCGCCGAGTACTCGCTCGTCGACTACAACCGCGCGGGCGTCCCCCTGGTCGAGATCGTCACGAAGCCGATCTTCGGCGCCGAGCACTCCGCTCCCGCCCTGGCGAAGGCGTACGTGGCGACCATCCGCGACATCGTGCGCGGTCTCGGCATCTCCGAGGCGCGCCTGGAGCGCGGCAACCTGCGGTGCGATGCCAACGTGTCGCTGCGGCCCCGCGGCCAAGAGAAGCTGGGCACGCGCACCGAGACCAAGAACGTGAACTCGATGCGCTCGGTCGAGCGCGCCGTCCGGTACGAGATCCAGCGCCAGGCCGCGATCCTCGCCAAGGGCGGGACGATCACGCAAGAGACGCGTCACTGGCACGAGGACACGGGTCGTACGTCGCCCGGTCGTCCCAAGTCGGATGCCGACGACTACCGGTACTTCCCCGAGCCCGACCTGCTGCCGGTCGTGCCCGCGCCCGAACTGATCGAAGAGCTGCGCGCGGCCCTGCCCGAGCCGCCCGCCGCCCGCCGTCGCCGGCTCAAGGGCGAGTGGGGTTTCACCGACCTGGAGTTCCAGGACGTCGCCAACGGCGGCCTGCTCGACGCCGTGGCCGACACCATCGCCGCGGGTGCCGCCCCGGCCGCCGCGCGCAAGTGGTGGACGGGTGAGATCACCCGCGTGGCCAACGCGCAGGAGCGCGATGCCGCCGATCTCGTTTCGCCCGAGAACGTCGCCGCGCTGCAGAAGCTGGTGGATGCCGGCACCCTGACCGACAAGCTCGCCCGGCAGGTGCTCGAGGGCGTCATCGCCGGCGAGGGCACGCCGCAAGAGGTCGTCGACGCGCGCGGGCTCGCCGTCGTCTCGGACGACGGGGCCCTCATCGCCGCGATCGACGACGCCCTGGCCGCTCAGCCCGACGTGCTCGCCAAGATCCGCGACGGCAAGGTCCAGGCCGCCGGCGCCGTCATCGGCGCGGTCATGAAGGCCATGAAGGGTCAGGCCGACGCCGCGCGCGTGCGCGAGCTCGTGCTGGAGCGCGCCGCCGCTCAGTGAGACACCGGATGCCACGGCACCCGCCCGTATCGAGGGTGGGGCCGTGGCATCCGTGCATCTGCGGACGTGCTGCCGGGCCGCGCGCAGCGGAACGGCGAGCCTCGCCCCGGGTCGGTGATGGGCACGAACGCCGACGGATCCGCGGAGGTCGTGCGCATGGTGGAGGTTGTGCGCGGGGGCGGGGCACGGGCGGGCCCGATGTCGGAGGTCCGGGGGAGAATGGATGCCATGGGACGCGGTGACGGTACGGGGCGCCTCGTCTCGCGCCCCGACGCCGATGACACGGGCACCGGCATCCTGCACGTCGACATGGACGCGTTCTTCGCCTCGGTCGCCGTGCTCGACGATCCCTCGCTCGCAGGCAAGCCGCTGATCATCGGCGGGTCCGAGGGGCGTGGCGTCGTCTCGAGCGCGTCGTACGAGGCGCGTCGCTACGGGGTGAAGTCCGCGATGCCCGTGTCGATCGCCCTGCGGCTGTGCCCGACGGCGATCGTGGTCAACCCGCCGTATCACCGCTACACCGAGATGTCGCGGCAGGTGATGGCGATCTTCCACGACGTCACGCCGCTGGTGGAGCCGTTGTCGATCGACGAGGCATTCCTCGACGTCCGGGGCGCGCGGCGACTGTGGGGCAGTCCCGGCACGATCGCGCGCGACCTCCGCGCGCGCGTCAAGGCCGAGACGGGGCTCACCTGCAGCATCGGCGTGGCCGCCACGAAGCACGTGGCCAAGATGGCATCGACGATCTCCAAGCCCGACGGGCTGCTCGTGGTCGCGGCGGCCGACACCGAGGCCTTCCTGCGGCCCCGCTCGGTGCGCGCGCTGTGGGGGGTGGGTCCCAAAGCCGCCGAGGCGCTGGAGTCCCGCGGCATCCGGCTCATCTCCGACATCCTCGACACCCCGCGCCACGCCCTCGATCAGGTGCTCGGCGCCGCGATGGGGGAGCGGATCTGGCACCTCTCGCGCGGAATCGACGCGCGCGAGGTGCACACCGGCCGCAGCGAGAAGAGCGTCGGCCACGAAGAGACCTTCCACACGGACATCTCGGACACGCGGACGCTGCACGTCGAGCTGCGCCGCCTCGCCGATCGCGTCGGCGCCCGCCTGCGCACGCAGCAGTACGAGGCGTCGACGATCTCGATCAAGGTGCGCTTCTCGGACTTCACCACGCTCAGCCGTTCGCGCACGCTCCCGGAGCCCACGTCGGTGGGACAGCGGATCAGCGATGCGGCGATCGAACTGTTCGACGGCATCGACCGGCGCCAGGCGGTCCGGCTGGTCGGGGTGCGGGGGGAGAAGCTCAAGCCCGCGGCCATGGCGGCGACGCTGTGGGACGACGACGCCGAGTGGCGTCGCGTCGAGGGCGCCCTGGACGGGGCGGCGGCCCGGTTCGGTCGCGGCGCGGTGACGCGCGGCTCGCTGCTCGGGCCCGCGCGCGGCGGGGGAGCCCTGCCGACCAATCCCCGCCCGTCGTACGAGCACTGACACGACCCGCCGCCGGGCGCAACGCCCCTGGGCCGGTCGCGGACGGACCGCTACGCTCGGTCCATGCCCAACATCGCACTGGAACTCGGTAAGCAGGCCACGAGCTTCGGAATCACCTCCGCCTACGGGGAGCAGCAGGACGTCGACGGCGTGCGCATCGTCCCCGTCGCGCTGACCTGGGCGGGTTACGGCGGCGGCTCCGACGAGCAGGGCAACGGCGGCGGCGGGGGCGGCGGCTACACGCTGCCGCTCGGCGCCTACATCCGTCGCGGCGACGACCTGCGCTTCGACCCGAACCTCGTGGCGCTCCTCGCGGTCGGGATCCCCTTCGTGTGGGTGGCCGGTCGCGCCCTCAGCCGTGTCATCCGCGCCCTCAAGAAGTAACCCGGACCCGGTCGACGACGCCCTCTCCGCCGCGATCGCGGCCGTGACGGCGCGCATCGTCGCGGTGGGGGCCGCCAACCCCGCGGTCGTCATCGACGGGCGCAGTGGTGCGGGCAAGAGCTCGTTGGCGCGTCGGCTCGTCGCGTCGTGGCCGGGCCGCGGTCGCGTGCAGCTCGTCGCCCTCGACGACGTGTATCCCGGGTGGGACGGGCTCGCCGCCGGCGCCGAGTACGCGCAGGAGACGATCCTGCGACCGCACGCGCGGGGAATCATGGGCGTGTGGCAGCGCTGGGACTGGGTCGCCGACGCCCGCGCCGAAGCCCATGCGGTCGATCCCTCGCTGCCCCTGATCGTCGAGGGAGCGGGTCTGCTCACGCCCGAGGCGGCGCGGCTCGCCGATGTGTCGGTCTGGGTCGACGCCCCGACGCCCTCGCGCCGCTCGCGCGCGCTCGACCGCGACGGCGAGACCTATCGCCCGCACTGGGATCGCTGGGCTCGCCAAGAGGACGCTCACATCGCGCAGCACGACCCGGCATCCCTCGCCCAGGTCGTCGTCCGCGTCCCCTGAACCCGGCCGACGCGGTCGTCAGGTGCGGTCCAGCGCCGTCATCAGACCGTCGAGGCGGTAGCCGATCCAGTCGTAGACGCCGAAGCGCGGGTCCTCGGGCTGGTGGTCGTCTTCGGTGCGGATGCCGAGCCGCTCCGCGAGCACGAGACGCACCGCCGCGAGCGTGCGCATCCACGCGAGCGCCTCGGTCTCGCCCAGGGCGACGGCGATGGTCGCGTCGGGATCGCTGTGCGGATCGAGGTCGCCGCCGTCGCCCCCCAGCGTGCGCAGGACGGTGGCGGCATCCTCCGCCCGCCGTCCGAGCAGGTCGCCGCCGGTGAGGCGCCGGAACTCGCGGCTGGCGGACGCGTCGTCGGGGTATGCATCGGGCAGCAAGCGCTCCACGGCGGGGTCGGTGTCGGCGCGCGAGTCAGCGAGCAGATCGCGGAACTGCCCCACGATGCCCGCGAGGTGGAGCGCCTCGAGACCGCTGATCTCGAGGACGACGATGCGTTCGCTCACGCGGGATCCTTCCGGACGGTGGCCCACAGGCCGTAGTCGTGCATGGCCTGCGTGTGCGCCTCCATGACCTCGCGGGGGCCACGGGCGACGACGGCGTGACCGTCGTGGTGCACGGCGAGCATGAGCCGGTGCGCCGTCGCCGCGTCGAAGCCGAAGTACGTGCGGAAGACGTGGCTCACATAGCTCATGAGGTTCACGGGGTCGTTCCATACGACCGTCTGCCACGACGAGGGCGGCGACGACTCCACCCGGCCCTCGAGGTCGAGATCGAGGTCGGGAGCGGCGGTGCCCGCCATCAGGCCCACCCCAACTCGTGCAGGCGCTCGTCGTCGATGCCGTAGAAGTGGGCGATCTCGTGCACGAGTGTCGTGTGGATCTCGTCGCGCAGTTCGTGCTCGTCGGCGCACACGGCGAGGTGCGGCTCACGGTAGAGGATGATGCGGTCCGGCAGCTCGCCGACTCCGTAGCGTTCCCGCTCGGTCAGCGCCCATCCGTCGTACAGGCCGAGCAGATCGAGGGAGCCGTCCTCGGGGCGGTCCTCGACGACGAAGACGACGTTGTCGAGTCCCTCGACCATGTCGTCGGGCAGCCGGTCGAGTTCGTCGACGACGAGGCGTTCGAACGCGATCGCATCCATCTCGAGGGCCGGTCGCTCGTCGACATCGTCGTGCACGGCGGGCCTCCCGGGGTTCGGGCCGGTGATGCGCCGCGGTGTCGGGCCGCGGCATCCGGAGTCGATTCTACGGCGCGCGGGCGCGGCCGTCTCGAACGACAAAGGCCCGGAAGCGATGACTTTCCGGGCCTTGTCGATGTTGGGGTGGCTAACGGGACTTGAACCCGCGGCCCCCGCGACCACAACGCGGTGCTCTACCAACTGAGCTATAGCCACCATGTGTCTTCAGAAGAAGACAACTGAAAGATTATGTCACACGTCGAGCGCGAACGACGACACGGCCGCCTGCGACACCGCTTTCGCCTCGTCGCTGGTCGGCCCGGGCTGCGGCACGAACACCGCGGCGCGGTAGTACGCCAACTCGCGGATCGACTCGCGAATGTCGGCGAGGGCGCGGTGCCCGCCGTTCTTGGCCGGGGCCTGGAAGTACGCCCGCGGGTACCACCGGCGCGAGAGCTCCTTGACACTTGAGACGTCGACGTTTCGGTAGTGCAGCCAGCGGTCCACGCGCGGCATGTACTTGGCCAGGAACATGCGGTCGGTGCCGATCGTGTTGCCGGCGAGGGGCGCCTTTCCCTCGACCGGCGCGAAGCGCTGGATGTACTCGAGGGTCTGGAACTCGGCATCCGCGAGGCTCACACCGTTCGGGATCTCGTCGAGCAGTCCGGACGAGCGGTGCATGTCGGTGACGAACTCACCCATGTTCGCCAGGGCGGACGCGTCGGGTTTGATGACGATCTGGAACCCCGGGTCGAGCACGTTCAGCTCGAAATCGGTGACGACGACGGCGATCTCGACGAGTTCGTCGACCGCGAGGTCGAGCCCGGTCATCTCGCAGTCGATCCAGACGAGCCGGTCGTTCTCGGAGGCGTTTACCATCCCCACAGCTTAGTGATCGCGGGGGAGAGGGGGTCTGGTCCCCCAGACACGATTCGAACGTGTGACCGGCGGATTAGAAGGCCGCTGCTCTATCCACTGAGCTACTGGGGGTCGGCTCCAGGATAGCGACCGGCGGCCCGGGCCCGCACCAGCCCCTGGCGGCGGCCCCGATGCGGGCGTACCCTCGCGGCGAACGAGAGCAAAGGAGCACTCATGTCGGACACCGCGACACGACGCCTCTGGGTCGCCTACGGCCCCGTGGGCGTCGTCGGAAAGATCCAGAAGGATGCCGAGGGCTATGCCGTCCACATGGCCGGCAAGGACGAACGCCTCGGCGTGTATCCCTCGATGGAGATCGCCAAGAACGCCCTGCACGCGCACCTGAAGCCGGGGAGCGATCGCCCCGAGTTCCGGGAGCACTGAGGACCGCCGTCGGGTGCGGTCCGTCGCGTTCTCGCGGGAGCCGCACCCGACGCGTCAGACGTGCGCAGCCGGGCGGGCGTGCGGTGCCGGACGTCGGGTGGCGAGCAGGGGCATCGCCACGTGCACGAGGGGGCCGATGCCGAGCGCGAAGACGACCGTGCCGATGCCCACCGTTCCGCCGAGCAGCCAACCGAGGATGAGGACGCTGCCCTCGACGACCAGCCGGCACGCCCAGATCGGCCAGCCGAAGCGCCCGTTCAGGCCGGTCATCAGCCCGTCGCGCGGGCCGGGTCCGAAGTGCGCTCCGATGTAGAGACCGGATGCCACGGCCACCAGCACGACGCCTCCGACGAGCATGAGGGCCTGGGCCCAGAAGACGTCGGGGTGCGGGAGGACGCCCAGGGCGAGCTGCAGGCTGGTGCCGACGAGCAGGATGTTGGCGACCGTCCCGATGCCGGGCTTCTGCCGCAGGGGGATCCACAGCAGCAGCACGCCGAGGCCGATGATGTTGGTGACCCATCCGAGGCCGAGCCCGGTCACGCGGGCGATTCCCTGGGCGAAAACCGTCCAAGGGTCGACACCCAGTCCGGCGGCGACGGTGACGGCGCAGCCGACGCCGTAGAGCACGAGACCGATGAGCAGACGGGTGACGCGGGTGACCATGTGACGATCCAATCACGCGATTGGATCTTGGTAAGGATGCCAATTCCACTACGGTGGACCCATGGATTCGCGGATATCGGCTCGGGCCCTGGCGACGGCTCTCGGCGGGTGGCGGGGGACCGGGCCCGCTTACGAGGCGCTGGCGGACGGCATCCGTCTGCTCTGCCTCGACAACAGGCTGGCCCCGTCGACCGCGCTGCCGGCCGAGCGCGAGCTCGCGGCCGCCCTGTCGCTGAGCCGCACCACCGTGGCCGCGGCCTACCGCAGCTTGCGCGAAACGCGGCACATCGAGAGTCTGCGCGGTAGCGGCAGCGTCACCCTGCCGCTGCGCCGGACCGATCCGGGGCGGCACGAGGTCGACGGCGCGGCGATCGATCTGCAGCAAGCGAGCCCCGCCGCCTGGCCCGGACTGCCGGCGGTGATGGCCGAGGTGATGCAGGAGGCTCCGGCGCTGGTCGCGCGGATCGGCTACGACGTGGTGGGCGACGCGGGCCTGCGCGCGGCCATCGCCGCGCACTACGGGGCTCGCGGTCTGGTGACGACCCCCGACCAGGTGCTGGTGACGACGGGAGCGCAGAGCGCGATCCACCTGATCGCGTCGGTCCTGCTCGGGCGGGCGGGTCGCGTCCTGCTCGAGACGCCGACCTATCCGCACGCGGCCGACGCATTCCGCCGGGTCGGCGCGAGGCTCATCGGCGTACCGGTGGCCTCGGACACCGGGTGGGATCTCGGTCGGGCCGAGCAGACGTTCGCGCGGGCGGCGCCGTCGTTGGCGTACCTGATGCCCGACTTCCACAACCCCACCGGGCGGACGATGACGGCTCTCGAGGTCGAGACCTTCGTCGCGGCGGCACGAGCGGCGGGCACTCTGCTGGTGCTCGACGAGACCACCGCCCAGCTCGACATCGACCGCGTCGGTGGTGCGGCGCCGTTCCCCGACGACGAGCGCATCCTGCGCATCGGCTCGCTCGGCAAGACCGTGTGGGGCGGGCTGCGGGTCGGGTGGGTGCGCGCGGCGCCCGACATCGTGCGACGGCTGGCCGCGGGACGACCGGTGCACGACCTGGGCACGCCCGAGCTGGAGCAGGCGATCGCGACACGTCTCGTACCCCGCCTGGACGAGATCGCCCACCAGCGCGGCGACCTGTTGCGCGCCGGTCGGGACAGCCTCGTCCGCGCCCTGCGCTCGACGATGCCGGAGTGGGACGTTCCCGACGTGTCGGGCGGGGTGTCGCTGTGGGTCGGGCTGGGGGAGCCCCTGAGCACCCCCCTCGTGATGAACGCCCGAGGGCGCGGGTTGGCGCTGTCGGCGGGATCCCGTTTCGCCGTCGAGGGGGGACACGACCGCCGGTTGCGGGTGCCGTTCACCGCACCCCCGGCCGCCCTCGAGCGGGCCGTCGGGATTCTGCGCGCCGCGTGGGACGACGTCCGCGGAGGAAGCGCGGTGGTCGCCCGTGAGGACTACGCGACGGTGGTGTGACGGTGCCTCCGCCCGCGAGCGCCGGGAGATGGGTCGCATACCGCTCCGCTCACCGCGCGTAACGCAGGCACTCGACGGCGTCGGACGACGACCAGAACTCGCCCAGCCGACGAAAGCCCCCCGACGCGACGTGGAAGCGCTCAGCCGCGTAGCGCCACCCGCCCTCGGCCGCGATGGCGCGGATGTGGCCGACCACGATGCCCCGCGGATCGGCGATGCGCCACAGACCGGCGGCGACGTGCGTCGCCGCGCCCCAGCCGGCCGAGCGCGGAGCCGGTGCGGGGTCGTTCCACAGTGCGGTGTGCATGCGATGACCGTACGACGGACCTCCGACATCGCCTCCGCGGGGGAGCGTCCGCCTCTCCTCCCCACCCGGCGGCATGGCCGATCGATCCCCGGATCGGCCCTTTCCCGCCGTCGCGGTCCCCGCGTCGCGGTCAGTCTGAGCGTGGCTCCGGCATCCGTCGGGCACACGGATGCCGGAGCGCACACCACGTCGAGAGGAGAACACACATGAGCGACCACATCAGCCTCGTGGGCAACGTCGTCGGAGAACTGGAGCGGCGCACGACGCGCGACGGGGGTCCCGTCGCCGCGTTCCGGCTCGCGGTCGGCGAGCGTCGACTCGACCGCGAGCGCAACGAGTGGGTCGATGGACACACGAGCTTCTACGCGATCTCGGCCTTCGGCGACCTCGGGGCCAACGCCCTGCGGTCCCTGCGCAAGGGCGAGCGGGTCGTCGTGACCGGACGGCTGCGCCTGCGCGAGTGGGAGAACGAGACGACGCGCGGCGTGAGCGCCGACGTCGTCGCCGACGCCATCGGGCACGACCTGCGCTGGGGGACCACGCGTTTCGTCCGCGCGGAGCGGCCGGGCGATGCCGCGGGCAGCCCGTCCGAGCCCGCGCACGAGGACGGGTCGGAGCAGGCGCGCACGGATCCGGCCGGCGCCGACGGGTGGGCCGTCCCGGGGGCGGGAGCGGAGGCCGTGGCCGATCGCGAGCAGATGACGGATGCCGTCCCCGTCGGGGGAGGAGACGGTCCCTTCTGAGCGGGGACTCAGGACGGCCGACGGGCGCGACGGACGGTCGGCCTGGGGCGGTCGGGTTCGGGGCGGCCGGGTTCGGGGCGTCGAGCCGCTTCCGTAGACTCGACCCGTGACTCGCGCCTTCGGTCGTCCTCTCGCCGCGCTCGCCCTCGTGGCCGCCCTCGGCCTCGCCGGCTGCACGGGCGAGGCGCCCGAGCCCGCTCCAACGACCACCGAACAGCCCTCCGCGTCGGCGGCTGACCCGAGCGTCGCGCCCTCGGCTGCTCCGACCGCGGCCGCGCCGGTCCTCGTTCCCGGGGGGAGCGCGCAGCAGAACCTCCCGTTCTTCGCGCAGGTCGTGTCGGGTGTCTGGTCGGGCCCCGACCAGGTGTCCGGCCGGGCGTACATCGACGCCCTGACCGCGGCGGGCTTCGACAAATCGGCGATGCAGGTCACGGCGGACTACTCCACGATCGGAAACGCGGCGGAGAGCATCGAGTTCGCGGTGCGGCTGGGCGATCAGTGCCTCGTCGGCCAGGTCGGCCCCTCGATCGGCGACCCGGTCACGACGGTCCTGCCCGGATTGTCCTCGGGTGGCTGTCTCATCGGCCAGACGCGCACGATTGACTGGTGACGCCGGGCTCCCTCGCCGGTCCTACGCACCTCGGTTGATAGGATCGAAGCGACTTCCGCTCGACCAGGACCTCGCTGCCGCATCGGCGGTGCATCCCGGTGCGAGACGGCCCGATCCCCGAATCTCGAAGGTGGTACACCTCGGTGGCTGAGTACATCTACTCCATGGTCCGCGCGCGCAAGGCCGTGGGCGACAAGCTGATCCTCGACGACGTCACGATGTCGTTCCTGCCCGGCGCCAAGATCGGCATGGTCGGTCCCAACGGTGCCGGTAAGTCCACGATCCTCAAGATCATGGCCGGACTCGACAACCCCTCGAACGGCGAGGCGCGGCTCAGCCCGGGCTTCACCGTCGGCATCCTGATGCAGGAGCCCGAGCTCGACGACAGCAAGACGGTCCTCGAGAACATCCAGGACGGCGTGGCCATCAAGCCCAAGCTCGACCGGTTCAACGAGATCTCGGCGCTCATGGCCGACCCCGACGCCGACTTCGACGCGCTGCTCGCCGAGATGGGCACCCTGCAAGAAGAGATCGACGCCGCCGACGGCTGGGACCTCGATTCGCAGCTCGAGCAGGCGATGGACGCCCTGCGCACCCCGCCCGCCGATGCCTCCGTCGTCCCGCTGTCCGGTGGTGAGCGTCGCCGCGTGGCCCTGGCCAAGCTGCTGCTGCAGAAGCCCGACCTGCTGCTGCTCGACGAGCCCACCAACCACCTGGACGCCGAGAGCGTGCTGTGGCTCGAGCAGCACCTCAAGGCCTACAAGGGCGCTGTCATCGCGATCACCCACGACCGGTACTTCCTCGACAACGTCGCGGAGTGGATCGCCGAGGTCGACCGCGGTCACCTCTACCCCTACGAGGGCAATTACTCGACCTACCTCGAGAAGAAGGGGCAGCGCCTCGACGTCCAGGGCAAGAAGGACGCCAAGCTCGCCAAGCGACTCAAAGAGGAGCTCGAGTGGGTGCGCTCCAACGCCAAGGGCCGCCAGGTCAAGTCCAAGGCGCGTCTGGCCCGCTACGAAGAGATGGCGGCCGAGGCGGAGCGCACGCGCAAGCTCGACTTCGACGAGATTCAGATCCCCGCGGGTCCGCGCCTGGGCAGCATCGTGATCGACGCGAAGAAGCTCGAGAAGAGCTTCGGCGACCGCTCGCTCATCAGCAACCTCAGCTTCAACCTGCCCCCGAACGGCATCGTCGGCGTGATCGGCCCGAACGGCGTCGGAAAGACGACGCTCTTCAAGACGATCGTCGGCCTCGAGCCGCTCGACGGCGGCACGCTCAAGATCGGCGAGACCGTCAAGATCAGCTACGTCGACCAGTCCCGCGCCAACATCGACCCCGAGAAGACGCTTTGGGAGGTCGTCTCCGACGGGCTCGACATCATCACGGTCGGCAAGACCGAGATCCCCTCGCGCGCCTACGTGTCGAAGTTCGGCTTCAAGGGCCCGGACCAGCAGAAGAAGGCCGGTGTGCTGTCGGGTGGAGAGCGCAACCGCCTCAACCTCGCGCTCACGCTGAAAGAGGGCGGCAACCTGCTGCTCCTCGACGAGCCCACCAACGACCTCGACGTCGAGACCCTGAGCTCGCTCGAGAACGCCCTGCTCGAGTTCCCCGGCTGCGCCGTGGTCATCACGCACGACCGGTGGTTCCTCGACCGCATCGCGACGCACATCCTGGCCTACGAGGGCACCGAAGAGAACCCCGACCAGTGGCACTGGTTCGAGGGCAACTTCGAGGCCTACGAGGCCAACAAGGTGGAGCGTCTCGGAGCGGATGCCGCGAACCCGGCCCGCTCGACCTACCGCAAGCTCACGCGTGACTGACGCGAACGTCACCACCGGCTCGGGCTCCGCCACGGCGGGGCCCGAGCGGCTGCACGTGCCGATCCACCTGCGCTGGGGCGACCTGGACGCGCTGGGCCACGTCAACAACACCTCGATGCTCAAGCTGCTCGAAGAGGCCCGTCTGCGCGCCTTCTGGCGCAGCGACGGCGAGGGTGAGGCCCTGCCGACCGCGGTGTTCGACATGAGCGTGCTCGACAGCGGGGGCGAACGCGCCACGCTCATCGCGCGGCAGGAGATCGAGTACCTGCGCCCGGTTCCCTACAGCCAGCGTCCCCTCGACGTGCGCATGTGGATCGGCGCGATGGGCGGATCCAGCTCGGACGTCTGCTTCGAGGTCTTCAGCCCCGTCGGCGACGCCGAGCAGGTGCTCTACGCTCGCGCGACCGTCGTGGTCGTGCTCGTCGACACCGCCAGCGGCCGCCCGATCCGCTGGAGCGAAGCGGAGCGCACGGCGTGGGCGCCCTACGTCGGCGATCCGATCGACTACCGGCGGCGCTCCGCCCGCAGCTGAGACGTCCGCCTCCGACGCGACTACCCTCGGAGCCTGCCGCCGGCTCATCGCTCCGCCGCGCGGTCCCTCCGCCAGGCGGGCGGCATCCGGTGGTCAGTCGCGGGGGAGCCGCACCATGACCTCCTGCGCGACGCTGGCCACCAGGACGCCGTCGCGCGTGTAGATGCGGCCCGTCGACAGACCGCGGCCGCCGCGCGCGTTCGGCGACTCCTGCACGTACAGCAGCCAGTCGTCCACGCGCCCGGGGCGGTGCCACCACATCGCGTGGTCGAGGCTCGCGACCTTCAGCCCGGGGGCGTTCCACGCGACGCCGTGCGCGCGCAGGATGGTCTCTTGGATCGTCAGATCGCTCAGGTAGGCCAGCGCGGCGCGGTGCACCGCGGGGTCGTCGGGCAGCGTGCGGCTGACCCTCATCCACACCGCCTGGCGCGGGACGTGCGGCCCCTCGACCGAGGTGTACACCGGCGACGGCACGTGCAGCACGTCGACGGGACGCTCCGAGAACATGCGCCGGCTGAGGGGATGCAGACCCTCGGGGTCGAACGGCGTCAGCTCCTCGGGCTGAGGGATGCCCTCGGGCATCGGCTCGGCATGCTCGAACCCCGGGTCCTCGTCCTGGAACGACGCGATCATCGAGAAGATCGGCACGCCGCCCTGGAAGGCCTGCGTGCGCCGCGTCGAGAAGGACCGACCGTCGTGGATGCGGTCGACCGAGAAGGTGATCCCGTCGGCGGGGTCGCCCGGCCGCAGGAAGTACCCGTGCATCGAGTGCACCGTGCGCTCGGGAGGGAGCGTGCGCGAGGCCGCGACGATCGACTGCGCGAGCACCTGGCCGCCGTAGACCCGGCCGAACGGCATCGGCTGCGACACACCCGTGAAGATGTCCTCGGTGGTCCGCGCGCCCGCATCGCGCAGGTCGAGGACCGCGAGCAGCGAGGTCACGGGATCGACGGCGTCGGACATGCGGACTCCCGTTCCGGCACGACGAACGCGCACCGCTTGATAGTTTAGGGCGGGTGTCCGCGCGCCTGTTGTTCCCCGACCCGCAGGCGGCAGCCGACCTGCTCACCTTCGCCTCCCGCGCCATCCGGCTCGGTGACGGTACCGTCCGCCTGCGGGCCGACGGCGGCGTGCTGGTGTCGACCGCCGCTCCGCTCGCTCCCAAGGGGCTGCTCGACGCGACTCCCACGGTGCTGGGTCTGCGGGTGTCGGCGATCGACCCCGAGCTCGAGTGCGATCTGGTCGTCGACGCGGCATCCCTCCTCCCCGCTCCGGACGACGCCACGGCGGTGGTCCTTCCCGACACCGCGTCGCTTCCGGCGTGGGCGGGGATCTCGCCCCCGCGCAGCGGATGGGAGCAGACGGATGCCATCGACGCCTCGGTCCTGGCATCCCGGGCCCAGTACGGGGTGGCGGCCGTGGCCGACGCCCTTCCGGCCGACGCCGGCGAGGACGTCGTGCGGGTGGTCCGCGCGCAGGTGTGGGGTCAGCCCGACGACGCCCTCGGCGGCCTGCCGCTGGGCACCGCCTTCGCCGCCTTCGCGCTGGGCTTCATCGCCGGGTCCGAAGAGGCGCCGGTGCGCCGCAGCGGCTCGTGGACCCGGGTGAGCCTGGCCCGCGGTCACGTACTGGTGCGCGGTCCGGTGCGCTCCGGGCTGACCGCCGTGCGCGCGACCGGCAGCTAGTACAGCACGCGCACAGGTGGCCTCCGTACGATGGAGGCAGCAAGGGGAGTACTCCCGACGCGACGCATCCGTCAGTACGAGACCACGGTTGGGCTCCGGGTGCGCCGGTCCCGCGGGGCGGAGGAGACCTTGACGTCGCGGCCGTGCGCCGCCCGTCGAGAGGTCTCGTCATGGTCAACCTGTCCCGTCTCATCTCCCTCGCCTCGAAGGCCGTCGACAAGGCCTCGTCGTCGCAGCGTGCGAACCCGTCGCAGGGAGGTCGCGACTGGCGCGACGTCGTCCGCTCCGCCGCCGACGCGGTGACCGGGGACCGTCGAAACGACGCACCCCCGGCGCACTCGCGTCCCGCGGCGCCGGGCCGCTACGCCCCGCCCGCCTCCGGCCGGACGGCCGTGTCCGCCGAGGACCGCGCCGCGATCGCCCGCTACGACTACCTGCTGCGCACGGCCGACCCCGACCGCATCGAGCAGATGCACCGCGAGGCCTTCGCCCGGCTCACCCCCGCCCAGCGCGCGCACGTCAAAGAGCGGATGGATGCCGAGTTCTCGGCCCACGAGCGTCCGCGCTCGGACGCACCCGACGACCTCGCGCGCACCGCGGCGCGCGCCGAGGCCACGCGACCGGGACGCCTGTCGCAGCTGTTCGCGCGCGCCGGGAGGACCGGGCTGATCGGGGCCGGCGTGGTCGGTGCGGGCGGGCTGCTGGCCGCGGTGGCCGGCGGTGCGGTCGTCAGCGCCGTCGCGGCACCGCTGCTGGCGCAGGCCGGGCAGATGGGCGTGGACTTCGCGGGTCTCGCCGAGGGCGTCGACCTGGAGGCCCTGGCATCCGGTGTCGACCTCGGCGCCGCGGGCGAGTGGGCCGGGGGAGCACAGGACGCCGTCTCGGGCGTCGGCGACCAGGTGAGCGGGTTCGGCGAGCAGCTGTCGAACCTCGACATCCCGGGCTTCGGCGACTTCCTGGGACGCTGACGCCCGTCGCGGGTGGGCGGGAGGCCCGCCCGCCCGCGGCTAGTCCGCCGCGCGGACCGGAAGACCGGTGTCGGGCCGACCGTCCTGCTGGGGGCCGATCCCGCGTGGCTGGAACGTGTTGACCATCGCGTGGGCCGCGCGCTCGAGATAGTCCCAGAGGGGCGCTTCGAGGGCCGGCGGAAGCGCGATCTCGTCGACGGCGGCGCGCATGTGCGCGAGCCACCGGTCGCGGGCGTCGGGATCGACGTGGAACGGCATGTGCCGCATGCGCAGCCGCGGGTGGCCGCGGGTCTCGCCGTAGGTGGTCGGCCCGCCCCAGTACTGCGCGAGGAAGAGCGTCAGACGCTCGGCGGCGGGACCCAGGTCTTCTTCGGGGTACATGGGCTTGAGCACCTCGTCCACGGCGACGCCGCGGTAGAACGCGTCCACCAGGCGACGGAACGTGTCCATGCCGCCCACCTGGTCATAGAAGCTGATCGGCTCGCTCACGGGTGGTCCCCTTCGTCGGCGCGCACCGCGGGGGGCGTGGGCTTGGGGGTGTCGGCACCGGGCAGCTCGACAGCGGTGGTGGGCGCCGCGTCGCGCATGGTCTTCTTCGTGACCGGCTTCGCGGGCTCGTCCTCGGGCGTCTCGTCCCCTTGTGCGGCGGCGGATGCCTTCGGGCGGCGACGCGGACGCCACACGGGCCGCTCGGCACCCGAGGGCAGTGCGGTCTCCTTCGTCTGCGGCGGGTGGGCGCCGCGGATGCTCTGCGCCCCCTCGGCGCCGGTCAGGACGATCGAGTTGAGGTGCGGCAGGGCGATGCCGAGCTCGTCGATCGCGCGCTTGAGGCGGGCGCGCAGTTCGCGGGCGACGTCGTCCTTGGCGCTGGATCGGGTCTTCATGACGAGGCGGATGACCAGGGCGTCGCCGCTGATCGACTCCAACCCCCAGATCTCGGGCTGCTCGATGATGCGCGAGCGCCACTTGTTCTCTTTGGCCATGGTCTTCGCGGCCGACAGCATGGCCTTCTCGACGTCGTCGATATCGGCGTCGGTCGGGACGGCGAGGTCGATGATGACGCGCGACCACCCCTGCGACATGTTGCCGATGCGGGTGATCTCTCCGTTGCGGACGTACCAGAGCGTCCCGTTCACGTCTCGCACGTGCGTGATGCGAACGCTGACGAACTCGACGATGCCCGTCGCCAGGCCCAGGTCGACGACGTCGCCGATACCGATCTGGTCCTCGGCGACGATGAAGATCCCGTTCAGCACGTCCTTGACGATGTTCTGCGCGCCGAAGCCCAGACCGGCACCGACCGCCGCGGTGAGCAGAGTGAGGGATGCCAGGGCGTCGGGGGCGACGATCGAGGCCACCCACACGAGGGCCACGATGACGAGCACCACGTTGACGATGTTCTGCAGGATCGTGCCGAGCGTGCGGGTGCGCTGCACGAGACGCACCGCGCTCAGCGGTGAGCGGTCGAGGGCCTGGGTGTCGTCGACGCGCGCCTTGCTCTTGGCGCCGTTGACGATGCGATCGACGACGCGGCGGATGATCACGCGCAGGATCCAGGCGGCGACGGCGATGCCGATGATCACGCCGAGCACCTTCAGCATGGTGCCGCCGAAGCTGAGCAGCTGACCGCCCAACCAACTCAGGTTGTCGGGGTTGGTCAGGTCGGCGGGAGACGTGATGGTCGGCGTCGGACTCGGGTCGGGGGTTTCGGCGAGGACAGACATCCGTTTCAGACTAACGAGCGAACCCTCGGCGCCGGCTGAACACCCCGGCGCCTGTCCGGAACGACGGATGCCCCCTCCCGGTGGGGCGAGGGCATCCGTCATTCGGTGTTCTTACTGCGCGTCGCGCTCCTGCACGGCGAGCGCCCGCTCGACACCGGCGAGGTTCTCGCCGACCAGGCGGCGGAGCGCCGGCGCGGCGTCCTTGTGCTGCGACAGCCACGAACGCGTCGCGTCGCGCAGCGCCGTGTTCGCCAGAGCCGCAGGGTAGAGCCCCACGATGAGGTAGTTCGCGATCTGGTAGCTGCGCGACTCCCAGATGGGCAGCAGCATGGCGAAGTACGGCTCGACGAAGTCGGCCAGCACCCCGACCGTCGTCGGGTTCGTGAACCCGGCGGCCGTCGAGCGCACGATCGTGTTGGGCGCGTCCGCGCGGGCGATGAGCGAGTCCCACGCCTGCTGCTTGGCCTCGTGCGACGGCAGCGACGCCTTCGCCATGGCGGCGAACTCGCCGCCCTTGGCCGTGTTGTCGGCGGCGCGCGCCTGGTCGATGTCGGCGGAGGTGACGACGCCCGACGCGGCGAGCGAGACGAGCAGCTGCCACGACAGGTCGGTGTCGATCTCGAGCCCGTCGAGCGACAGCGTGCCGTCGCGCAGCGCCTTCACGGTCTCGGCGTGCGCCGGCGTGGACGCCGCCGAGGCGAACGCCGTGACGAACTGCAGCTGGCTGTCGCTGCCGGCCTCGGCCGCCTGAGCCAGCTCCCACAGGCCGTCGGCGACCCGTGCACGCGCCGCGTCGCGGGTCGCCGGGGCGACGTACGAGTTCGCCGCCTGCTGCAGCTGCGCCAGCGTCGTGCGAACGGTCGTCGACTCGGTCTCGGAGCCGATGTTGCGCAGCACGAGGTCGAGGTAATCGGTCGCCGAGGCCTCGGCATCCCGCGTCTGATCCCAGGCCGCACCCCACACGAGCGAGCGCGCGAGCGGGTCGGAGATGTCCTTCAGGTGGGCGATCGCGGTGGCCAGCGAGCGCTCGTCGAGGCGGATCTTGGCGTACGCGAGGTCGTCGTCGTTGAGCAGCACGAGGTCGGGGCGACGGATGCCGCGCAGCTCGGCGACCTCGGTGCGGTCGCCGTCCACGTCGAGCTCGATGTGGTGGACGCGCTCGAGCGCGCCGGCGTCGTTCAGCGAGTAGAAGCCGATGCCGAGGCGGTGGGGACGGATCGTGGGGTAGTCGCTGGGCGCGGTCTGCACGATCGCGAAGCGCGAGATGGTGCCGTCGGCCCCCTCTTCGATCAGCGGAGTGAGCGTGTTGACGCCCGCGGTCTCGAGCCACTTCTTGGCCCAATCACCGAGGTCACGGCCGCTCGTGGCCTCGAGCTCGGCGAGCAGGTCGCCCACCTCGGTGTTCGACCACTGGTGCTTCTGGAAGTACGCGCCGACCCCGGCGAAGAACTGCTCGATGCCGACCCACGCGGCGAGCTGCTTGAGGACCGACCCGCCCTTCGCGTAGGTGATGCCGTCGAAGTTGACCTGCACGTCCTCGAGATCGTTGATCTCGGCGACCACGGGGTGCGTCGAGGGCAGCTGGTCCTGACGGTAGGCCCAGGTCTTCTCCATCGCGTTGAAGGTCGTCCAGGCGGCCTCCCACTCGGTGGCCTCGGCGGTGGCGATCGTCGACGCCCACTCGGCGAACGACTCGTTCAGCCACAGGTCGTTCCACCACTTCATGGTGACCAGGTCGCCGAACCACATGTGCGCCAGCTCGTGCAGGATCGTCACGACGCGGCGCTCCTTGACGGCATCCGTCACCTTGGAGCGGAACACGTACGTCTCGGTGAAGGTCACCGCACCGGCGTTCTCCATCGCGCCCGCGTTGAACTCGGGGACGAAGAGCTGGTCGTACTTGGCGAAGGGGTAGGGGAAGCCGAACTTCTGCTCGAAGTAGGCGAAGCCCTGACGGGTCTTCTCGAAGACGTAGTCGGCGTCGAGGTACTGCCACAGGCTCTTGCGGGCGAAGACGCCGAGCGGGATCACGCGGCCGTCGGCGCTGGTCAGCTCGCTGTAGGTGGCCTCGTAGGGGCCGGCGACGAGGGCGGTGATGTACGACGAGATGCGCGGCGTCGCGGGGAAGTCCCAGCGCGCGGCGTCGCCCTCGAGCGCGACGGGCTCGGGGGTGGGGGAGTTGGAGACGACCTTCCACCGCGCGGGCGCCGTGACCGAGAAGGTGAAGGCGGCCTTGAGGTCGGGCTGCTCGAAGACCGTGAAGACGCGACGCGAGTCGGGCACCTCGAACTGCGAGTAGAGGTAGACCTCGCCGTCGACGGGGTCGACGAAGCGGTGCAGTCCCTCACCCGTGTTCGTGTACTCGCAGTCGGCCTCGACGACGAGCTCGTTCGAGGCGTCGAGCCCGTCGAGCGCGATCCGCGAGTCGGCGAAGACGACCGAGGGGTCGAGCTCACGACCGTTCAGCGTGACGCTGTGCACGTCGCGCGCGATGAGGTCGATGAAGGTGGACGCTCCCTCGGTGGCGGCGAAGGTGACGACCGTCCGCGACGAGAACACCTCGTCTCCGCGGGTCAGGTCGAGCTGCACGTGGTACTCGTGCGTGTCGACGATCGCGCGGCGCTCCTGCGCCTCGATGCGGGTCAGGTTCTCTCCTGGCACTGGCGTTCTCCCGGGGATGAGGGTGGGATCGTCGCGGATGACGCGCCGGCGTGGGTGACGACGGACGCCGTCGGCGACGACGACAACCACATAAGCCTAGTGTCGAGATACCCCCCGTCCAGGCTGTGCGGGCAGGTGCGAAGATGTCTGCGTGAGCACGACCGATACGGACACCAGCCCTGAGACCGTCCTCTACGCCTCGCCCGCGGCGGCATCCGGACCCAAGTGGGTCGAGACGCCCGTCGCGTACGACGGCATCCTCCTCGCCGGTTTCGGCGGGCCCGAGGGCCAGGACGACGTCATCCCGTTCCTGCGCAATGTGACGCGCGGGCGCGGCATCCCCGATGAGCGCCTCGAAGAGGTCGCTCACCACTACCGTCACTTCGGCGGCGTCAGCCCCATCAATCAGCACAATCGCGAGCTGAAGGCCGCCCTCGAGGCCGAGATCGCCAAGCGCGGGCTGAACCTTCCCGTCTACTGGGGCAACCGCAACTGGGAGCCCTACCTCGAAGAGGCCGTCACCGAGGCCGCGCAGGCCGGCGACACCACCCTCATCGCGATCGCGACGAGCGCCTACAGCTCGTTCTCGAGCTGCCGGCAGTACCGCGAGGACTACGCCCGCGTGCTCGAGGCGACCGGTCTGGGCGAGACGGTGACGATCGACAAGGTCCGTCAGTTCTTCGACCACCCCGGCTTCGTCACCACGTTCGTCCGCGGGGTGACGGATGCCGTGTCGGCGTACGTCGCCGAGGGGATCGCCCCCGAGAAGATCCGCGTGCTCTTCTCGACGCACTCGATCCCCACCGCCGACGCCGAGCGCTCCGGTCCCCGTGACGTGGACTTCGGCGAGGGCGGGGCGTACGAGGCCCAGCACAAGGCCGTCGCCGCGTTCGTGATGGCCGAGGTGGCCGCGGCCGTCGCCGACGTCGAGTGGGAGCTCGTCTACCAGTCGCGCTCCGGCCCGCCCACCCAGCCCTGGCTCGAGCCCGACGTCAACGACGTCATCGCCGAGCTCCCCGGCCGCGGAGCCGAGGCCGTGGTGATCGTGCCGCTCGGCTTCGTCAGCGATCACATGGAGGTGCTCTGGGATCTCGACACCGAGGCGATGGAGGCCGCCGAAGAGGCCGGCATCAAGGCCGTGCGCACCCCCACCCCCGGGATCGACCCCGCCTACGTGTCCGGCCTGATCGACCTGGTCGAGGAGCGCCTGAACGGCACGCCGAAGGCCGAGCGCCCGCACCTGACCGACCTGGGTCCGTGGTACGACGTCTGCCGCCCCGGGTGCTGCGAGAACATCCGCGCCGGCTTCAAGCCCGTCGCCGCAGGTCTGCGCCCCTGACGACCCGAGACGCCGCCCGTCCCCTCGTGGGGCGGGCGGCGTCGTCATCCGCGCCCGCCGTGTCGGCGGCCCTCAATAGGATTGGCCCCATGCGCATCCACCTCGGCACCGATCACGCCGGTCTCGAATTCTCGACCCAAATCCAGCACCACCTCGCCTCGCAGGGGCACGAGGTCGTCGACCACGGTCCGATCGAGTACGACCCGCTCGACGACTACCCCTCGTTCTGCATCCGCGCGGCGCAGGCCGTCGTGCGCGACCAGGCGGCGGGCGTCGAGGCCCTGGGCGTCGTGTTCGGCGGCTCGGGCAACGGCGAGCAGATCGCGGCCAACAAGGTGCTGGGCGTCCGCGCCGCTCTGGTGTGGAACATCTCGACCGCCGAGCTGGCGCGCGAGCACAACGACGCCAACGTCATCTCGATCGGTGCGCGCCAGCACACCTTCGACGAGGCCGCGTCCTTCATCGACCGCTTCATCGCGACGCCCTTCTCGGGTGAGGAACGTCACGCCCGCCGCATCGGCCAGCTGGCCGCGTACGAGCAGGACGGCGTGCTGCTCCCCGACCCGCGCGCGGGGCACCAGCAGAACACCATGACCGACGCCAGCGACTCGTTCGACCCCGAGGCAGGCTGATGCCCGAAGGGCATTCCGTCCACCGCATCGCCCGCCAGTTCGAGCGGAACATCGTGGGCCGCACCGTCGCGGCATCCAGTCCCCAGGGGCGGTTCGTCGAGGGCGCGGAGGTGATCGACGGTCGCGAGGCCGTCGAGGTGCGGGCCGTCGCGAAGCAGATGTTCCTGCGCTTCGACGGTGACGTGTGGCTGCGCGTGCATCTCGGCATGTACGGCGCGTGGGACTTTTCGGGCGACGTGTCGGTCGACGCCACCATCGCATCGTCGAACGGCCGGATGGGGCAGACGAACCAGCGCGGCACCGTCGTCGACGAGGCGATCATGGATGCCGCGGGCGAGAACTCGCTCAGCTCGATCGGGGCCCCACGTCGTTCCCGCGTGCGCATGTCGGAGCAGACCACCGGCCTCGAGGAGCAGTCCGAGTGGCCTCCGCCGCCCGTGGGTGCGGTGCGCCTGCGCCTGCTGACCGAGACGACGTGCGCCGATCTGCGCGGGCCCACCGCGTGCGTGCTGCAGACGCCCGACGAGGTGCAGGCCACGATCGACAAGCTCGGACCCGACCCGTTGGTGGACGACCTCGACGAGGGTGAGGAGCGCTTCACCGCGACGGTGAAGAAGAAGCCCACCCCGATCGGCCTGCTGCTCATGGACCAGGCGGTCGTCAGCGGGATCGGCAACGTCTACCGCGCCGAGATCCTCTTCCGCGCGCGGCAGAACCCGCACACCCCCGGGCGCGAGGTGCCCGAAGAGGTCGTGCGCGAGATGTGGCGCGACTGGGCGAGGCTGCTGCCCATCGGCGTCGAGACCGGTCAGATGATGACGATGGACGACCTCGACCCGGCCGCCTACCGCCGCGCGATGGCGCGTCGCGCCGACCGGCACTGGGTCTACCACCGCGAGGGCCTGCCGTGCCGCGTGTGCGGGACGGCGATCGTGATGGAAGAGGCGGCGGGGCGCAAGCTCTACTGGTGCCCGAACTGCCAGGCGTGACGGGCTGATCCCTGCGGAGGCACCGACCCCGTCGCGTATCTCGGGCCGCCGGACCGGTCGAAGCGATCGCGGGGGCGTTCTAGGCTGATCCGGTGCGCCAGAACCCCAGCTTCGCCCTGACCGACGTCGGCGAGATCCGCCGGCTCATCGACCTGAGCCCGTGGGTGACGCTCGTCAGCCACACCGACGACGGCCTCGTCGCCTCGCACTACGCCGTCATGCTCGACGACTCCCGCGACGACCTGACGATCGTGGGTCACGTCGGCAAGCCCGACGACGCGATCCTCGGCCTGGGGGAGCGCGAGCTGATGGTCGTCGTCCAGGGGCCGCACGGCTACATCACCCCGCGGTGGTACGGCGACGTGCCCGCGGTGCCGACGTGGAACTTCGTGTCGGCGCACCTGTCCGGCATCCCGGAACTGCTCTCGGCCGACGAGAACCTGCGTGTCCTGGATCGACTGGTCGACCGCTTCGAGGGTCGGGGAGAGGACGCCCGGGGCCTGTACGCGCTGCCGAACGACGCCGCGTTCGTCGAGCGCCTCGAGCGGGGAACGGTGGGCTTCCGGCTGACGCCGACCCGCGTCACCGCGAAGCGCAAGCTCAGTCAGAACAGGAGCCCCGAGGTGGTCGAGACCATCATCGCCGGGCTTGAGGAGGGCAATCCGGCCCTCGCTGCCGAGATGCAGCGCGCCGCCGATGCGCGGGTGCGCGCATGATCGATGAACAGGTCGGGTTCGTCCGTGCGGTGCGCGTCGCCGGACCGGGGCGCGAGCTGCTGCCCACCGACGAACCCGTCGACCTGGCGATCGTCGACGGCGTGATCGCCGACATCGCCCCCACCGGCAACCTGCGTCCGACGGGGCTCGTCGTCGACGCCGAGGGGGGCTGGCTGCTGCCGGGGCTGTGGGACCACCACGTGCACGTGCTGCAGTGGGCTCTCGCCGCCGATCGCGTTCCGCTCGGCGAGGTGGCGACGGCTCGCGAGGCCGCCGCCGTCATGTCCGCCGCGCCGGTGACCGACGGTCGGCGGATCGGCGCGGGTTTCCGCGACGGTCTGTGGCCCGATGCGCCCTCTCTCGACCTGCTGGATGCCGCGACCGGCGAGACGCCGACGTATCTGGTCAACGCCGACGTGCACAGCGTGTGGATGAACTCCGCGGCCTTCCGCCGCGAGCGGTTCGCGCCCACGGCATCCGGGATGCTCCTCGAAGAGGACGCGTTCGAGATCTCGCGCCGTCTGAACGCGGTGGAGCCGGATGCCGCCGACACCGCCGTCGAGCGCATGGCCCGGGCCGCGGCCGCCCGCGGCGTCGTGGGCCTGGTCGACCTCGACATGACGTGGAACGACGAGCCGTGGCAGCGGCGGGCGGCGCGCGGTTTCGACGTGCTGCGCGTGTCGTACGGCACCTACCCTCAGCATCTCGACCGGGCGATCGCCGAGGGCCTGCGCACGGGAGAGCCCGTGCGCGGCGCGCGCAACGACCTGATCCGCGTGGGCCCGCTCAAGGCAATCACCGACGGTTCGCTCGGCACGCGCACCGCGGCGTGCGGTCAGCACTACCCGGGCGATCCGACCAATCACGGGTTGCTGACCGTCTCCCCGGACGACCTCGTCGACATGATGACGCGCGCCACGGCGTCCGGGATCGAGTGCGCGATCCACGCCATCGGCGACGTCGCCAACAGCCACGCCCTCGACGCGTACGCGCGGACGGGCGCGGTGGGAACGATCGAGCACGCCCAGCTGGTCGCGCACGCCGACATCCCGCGCTTCGCCCGGCTGGGTGTCGCGGCGAGCGTGCAGCCCGAGCACGCGCTCGACGATCGGGACATGACGGATGCCATCTGGGCCGAGCAGTCGGCTCAGCCCTACCCCCTGCGGGCGCTGGCCGACAGCGGGGCGAACCTGCGTTTCGGCTCCGACGCCCCGGTGGCCCCGCTCGACCCGTGGGCCGCGATGGCATCGGCGGTCTTCCGCACGCGCGACGGGCGCGAGTCCTGGCAGCCGCAGCAGCGGGTCGACATCGGCACGGCGATCGCGGCATCCACCGCCGGCGGGTCGACGGCCGCTGCCGAGATCGCCCCGGGCGCCCTCGCCGACCTCGTCATCGTGGATGCCGACCCGCTCACGGCCGACGAGCGGGCGCTGCGGGCCATGCCGGTGCACACCACGCTCGTCGCCGGCCGGATCACGCACCACGCCTGATTTCCTCGGTGGCGCGGAAACGACGAGGGGGGCGGCGCCGAAGCGCCACCCCCCTCGGGTCGAACCCGTGCTTACGCCGCGAGGTGCGCGAAGAGGAACCAGCGGTCCTTGTCGAGACCGCGCTTGATCTCGATCGCGACGTCCTGGCTCGACATGTCGATCTCGTCGAGGCCCTCGATGGCGGCCTCGATGTCGACGAGGACGGCGTCGATGTCGGCGATCACCGCGCGGATGATGACGTCGGACTGCGCAAAGCCCGCGGGCACCTCGGTGGCCTTGGCCTTGGCGGCGACGGTCGACAGGCGCGAGTCGACGGGCAGACCCAGGGCGACGATGCGCTCGGCGGCCAGGTCGGACCACTCCTGCGCGTGAGCGACGACCGAGTCGAGCAGCTCGTGCACGCCGATGAAGTTCGAGCCGCGCACGTGCCAGTGCGCCTGCTTGCCGTTGACGACGAGGGCCTCGAGGCCGATGACGACGGGGGAGAGGAACTGGGCGGTGCCGGCGGCCATCGTCGGGTCGACGGTGGTGGCGGCGGGGGTCTGGACGGTGCTCATGTGATGCTCCTTCTCGCAACGAACGAAGTCTGTTGACTGCAACCGTACTCACGCCCTCGCATTCCGCAAGCAAGTTGAGGCTCGGCTAAATACCTGGTGAATAGGCAATCCTCACCTATCCCGGACGCGCCTGATCCGCACCAGGATCCCGACGGCGACGACCGCGCCGCCGGCCGCCACGAAGAGGCCGAAGGGCGTGTCCCGGATCCCGGTCCACGGCAGGAGGCCCGGGGGGATCGCCGCACCCGACGAGCCGTCGGCGGTCGCATCGATGAGCAGCACCACCGGGGTGACGAGGGCGTCTCCCTCGCGCGAGGTGTTGTCGGCGGCGGCATCCATTCGCAATCCGATCTCGACCCGCAGCGTCTCACCGGCGGGGATGACCTCACTGACCCACTGCGTTCCCGGGGGGAGGGATGCCGTCGCCACCACCAGGCGCATCGCGTCGGCGAGTGCCCGGTCGGCGTCGTCCGTCGACGCGGGTGCCGTGTCGAGACGCATTCCGGCCCGCGCGGGGTCGGCGCTGGCGTTGCGGATCCACAACGTCGAGTGCTGCGTCTCGCCGGGGACGATGCGATCGGACGCGTCGAAGGCCCAGATAGAGCCGTCGGCGACGAAACGGACGCCGTCGTCGCTGACCAGCAGCCGCGAGGGGGAGTCGGCGGCGGCGGCGGGTGCGGGAGACAGCAGCGGAGCGCTCGACAGCGCGACGACGAGGGCGACCACCGCGGTCGGAGCCGCGCGGCGGCGGCGCGATCTCAGCAGATCGGTGACGAGCAGGGCGACGCCGTACCCGACGACCGCGACGCCGATCACGGCGATCACCGCGCCGCGCTCCTGCCCGCCGAAGACGACACCGGGGTAGCCCAGGTAGGGGACGGCGAGCACCACCGTTCCCCGCAGCTGCTCGGTCTGCACGGGGGGATCGTCGGTGTTGTTGGCATCCCCGCGCGTGATCAGCAGCCGGTCGCCGCCCGTGCTGCTGGTCGTCCCCACGACACGGTGCGTGACGACCGCGGGATCGCCGGAGCGGATCTGGTACGTCACGACGTCGCCGACACGCACCTCCTCGATCGGCGTCGGGCGCACGGCGATGAGGGTTCCGGGGGGCATCCCGGGCTGCATGCTGCCCGTCAGCACGGTGTAGGTCTGCGCGCCGAGGAGCAGGGGGATGACGACGGTGATCAGCGCGAAGAGCGCGACGACGGCGAGAAGGACGGTACCGAGGATGGCGCGGACCCCCGGCCAGGCCGGTTGTCGCAGCTCACGGGGGGACTGGTCTCGGCGGTCTCGACGAAGAGTCATGGCCCCTGGCATTTGAGCCCCCCACCGAGAGCCTGAAGGAGGGAACCGGCCAGGACGACGTTCTGACGATTGCTCGCGGGCGAGATCCACCCATTGTTCTTCGCCTGAACCTCCACGTACACGGAACCCCCCAACAGCAACGATCCGAGCACGGACGTCACGAGGGTCAGCAACAGTGTCCCGGTGATGTCGTAACTCAGGCCCGCGTGATCGTCGGCCAGCTCGACGGCGTTCCCGTTCTGCGTGTTCCCGAGCACGATGCGATAACCGGTCGCGCCCTCGACCGGCAGCCAGGCGATGCGAGCCGCCCGTGGGGATGCCGAGACGGACTCGCATCGCGTTTCGGGAGGGATCAGAAGCCCTGTCGTCAGCGACACGGCGGGTGCCTTCGCGGAGGCGTCCCACGCTGCGGAAGCGGAAGTCGAAGACGGAGCTATCCACATCGTCACGGCGGCGAGCGCGGCGACGAAGGCCACGTGTCGTCGGTGGGGCCCGCGAGTCATGACAGAGCCTGCACAGCGCGCACCTCGACGGTCGGATCGAGTACGACTTTCGTGAAATCGCCGGGGGCGTCCGCCCTGAGTGAGATCCGAACGCAGAGCTCGACCGATTCCCCGGGCAGCAGGCCACCGGGTGGGGCGTAGGAGGTACCCGGCGCGATCACGACCCCCGTCCCGCACGATTGCACGTACACCGTCGTCTGGACGTATGTCGAACCAGGCGCTGAGATGGGCAGCAAGACCGCCGGCCGCAGGCGCCAGCGCAACGTACTCCCCGACGCCGAGGTCTCGGTCACGATGAGGTTTGCCAAGTCGCGGTACTGCCCGGGGTAGAGAGGTCCCGGAGCGGGCATGGTGCCCGCCCACGTCGCGACCACATTCAGATCGCCCGAGGTCACCGTCACCGCCGGGAGGGGTTGACTGCGCTGCCAGTACGCCTGCGCGGCACTGCTTCCCGCACCCACGACGAGTACCAAGGAGAGCGCGCACGCCCAACGCCATCGATGCGAGACGTCCCTGTCGCGCTTCGGCATGGCCGCCCGCGATCAGTTACCGGTCTGCGTCAACGTGAAGACGACATCCTCGAGGTTGACCGAGCTGTTGACGCCGTTCCTGCCTGAGGTGAGCGGGTCGAAGGTCACCGTCAGGGTGGCCTCCACCGTTTGCGTGCCGTCCTGGTCGGTGACATCGCCTTCGACCAGGTGGTAGGTGGTGGCGTCCACCATGCTCCCGAAGCCGGCCAGCGACAATTGGACGTCGAGGTACTCACCCAACCCCGCATCGAACGTTCCTCCGAGCGATGCCTCAAGGTCTGCTTCGATGGTGTCGCCCACCAGAGTGACGTCGAGAGTCTGGCGGAGCGTCAGCACGTCACCCGGCACGATCCGCACGGACGTGATGTCCCCGACCGGCTGTGCCTGGCCGAGGACGCCCTGCAAGGTCCACTCCGCGTCGCCGAGCGACAGATCCAGGTCTCCGGATGACACGGGCGCGGCGTCGAGAGCGACCTCTGTCGACCAGAAGGCGTACGTGCCCGCGCCTCCCAGCAGCAACGCCGTACCTGCGGCGATCGAGACGATCGCCCTACCGCGCCCTCGTGGGCGGCGCGGCGCCGAGGTGGCTCTCGTCGGGACGGTGGGCTCGGGTGCGAGTGTCATGATCTCTCCTCGGCGCGGGTGGGCTTCGTGCCTCGAAGCTATGAGTTCGTCGAGAGAGCGCCACTACCGAACCGCGTGCCTCCGTCTACTGTTTTCGACGGCGGATACGTAGTCCTCGGTAGGGGCTCGGTAGCGCTAGCCTCGGGCGCATGACCATCGCCCCCGATGCCTCGATCCTGTCGCTCCCCGGCGCAACGCCCCGCCTGCACGAGACCGCGTTCGTGGCATCCGGAGCCCGAGTGGTGGGGGACGTGACGCTGAGCGAGGGCGCGAGCGTCTGGTACAACGCCGTCGTCCGCGGCGACAGCGCGGCGATCTCGATCGGTGCCCGCAGCAATCTGCAGGACAACGTGTCGGTGCACGTGGATGCCGACCACCCCGTCCTCATCGGGGCAGACGTCTCGGTGGGCCACAACGCGGTCGTGCACGGGTGCAGGATCGGCGACGGGTCGCTGGTGGGCATGGGCAGCGTCATCCTGTCGGGCGCCCAGATCGGCCCGGGATGCCTGATCGCCGGGGGAGCGGTGGTCCTCGAGGGCACCGTCGTGCCCGAGGGCTCGCTCGTCGCGGGTGTCCCCGCGAAGGTGCGCCGGGCGCTCACCGCCGAGGAGCGTTCCCGCCTGTTGCGCAACGCCGAGATCTACCTGTCTCACTCGGCGCGCCACGCGCAGGCGCAGTCGGCTGCGGACATCGACGGCGGGGAGTGAGCCGGACCCCCGCGAATCGGCGCGCTGCGGGGACGTGGTCGACGTTCCGGCGGCGGTGCGCGGGTCTCGTCGCGATCGAGGACGACCCGGGCGTCGTTGAACGACGTGCGCGATCAGGTGAGATGGAGGGGCTGACGAGAATCGAACTCGCATCATCTGTTTGGAAGACAGAGGCTTTACCACTAAGCTACAGCCCCGGATTTTCGCGGCTTTGCGGCCACGAAGCATCGGACGTCCTCTACTGTACGACACCCGACAGCGCCTCGCGAACGCGCGAGGGCCGAGTCCGACACGGATCGAGCGGAGAAATCGGCGCATCCAGGCCGATCGACTAGACTTTCAGCGGTCGTTTCGTCGGCGCGTGCCGCGCGCCGCCCCGGGGCGTAGCTCAGCTTGGTAGAGCGCCCGCTTTGGGAGCGGGAGGCCGCAGGTTCAAATCCTGTCGCCCCGACGTCACGGCCCCACAGACCACAGGCCTAGCCGGCCCCCGCGTGCGCGCGGGCCACACGAGGAGAACGAACCGCATGGTCAACAGCACCGTCGAGAAGCTCAGCCCCACCCGGGTCAAGCTGCACATCACGGTCTCGCCCGACGAGCTCAAGCCGAGCATCGCCCACGCCTACGAGCACATCGCACGCGACGTGCAGATCCCGGGCTTCCGCAAGGGCAAGGTTCCCGCGCCGATCATCGACCAGCGCATGGGCCGCGGCGCCGTCATCGAGCACGCCGTCAACGAGGGTCTCGACGGGTTCTACCGCCAGGCCGTCGAGGCCAACGAGCTGCGCGTCATCGGCCGCCCGAACGCCGAGATCGTCGAGCTGCCAGAGCTCAAGGACTTCTCCGGCGACCTGGTCGTCGACGTCGAGGTCGACGTCCGCCCCGAGTTCGACCTGCCCGCCTACGACACCATCACCGTGACCGTCGACGCGGCCGAGGCCGACGAGGCCGGCATCGACGCCGAGCTCGACCGTCTGCGCGCGCGCTTCGGCACGCTCGTGACCGTCGACCGCCCCGCCAAGACCGGCGACTTCGTCGAGCTCGACCTGGTCGCCACGATCGACGGGAACGAGATCGACCGCGCCGAGGGCGTGTCGTACGAGATCGGTTCCGGCGAGCTGCTCGAGGGCATCGACGAGGCCATCGAGTCGCTCACCGCCGACGAAGAGACCACGTTCCGCTCCAAACTCGTCGGTGGCGAGCACGCGGGCGAAGAGGCCGAGGTGGCCGTCACGATCAAGGCCGTCAAGGAGCGCGAGCTCCCCGACGCCGACGACGACTTCGCGCAGATGGCGTCCGAGTTCGACACCATCGCCGAGCTGCGCGAGTCGCTCAGCGAGCGCGTGTCGCAGCAGGCCGTCTTCACGCAGGGTTCCGCTGCGCGCGACAAGTTCATCGAGGCGCTGCTCGAGGCCGTCGAGATCCCCGTCCCGCCGCAGCTCATCGAGGACGAGGTGCACCAGCACCTCGAGGGCGAGAACCGCCTCGAGGACGACGAGCACCGCGCCGAGGTCACCGAGGCGAGCGAGAAGCAGTTCCGCACGCAGATGGTCCTCGACAAGATCGCCGAAGAGGCCAACGTCCAGGTCTCGCAGGACGAGCTGACGCAGTACCTCATCCAGTCGGCCGCGCAGTACAACATGGCGCCGCAGGACTTCGTCAACGCGCTGCAGCAGGGCAACCAGCTGCCCGCGCTCGTCGGTGAGGTCGCCCGCAACAAGGCCCTCGCGATCGCGCTCGGCAAGGTCAAGGTCGTCGACACCGCCGGCAAGACCGTCGACCTGACCGGTTTCGTCGCCGTCGAGGGCGAAGAGCCCGTCGAAGGCGACGAAGAGACGGTCGAGGCCGACGAGGCTCCCGCCGCCGAAGAGGCCCCCGCCAAGGCGCCCGCCAAGAAGCGCGCCCCGGCCAAGAAGAAGGCCGACGCCGAGGCGCCCGCCGCCGACGAGGCTCCCGCCGACGAGGCCCCCGCGAAGGCGCCCGCCAAGAAGCGCGCCCCGGCCAAGAAGAAGGCCGACGCCGCCGAGTAAGTCCTGACGAAGGGGGTGGATGCCACGGCATCCACCCCCTTTCTCATCCCCACATGCCGTTGAGTGTCCAGGGCACGCCGCCCGACGACCTTCTCGTGCGGCGTGTTTTGGACACTCGACGGGTGAGACACCGACCCCGTCTCGTGTGCGGAACGTCGCGCGGGATCGCGCGGCGCGTCTCGGACACGCGACCCGAAGAAAGCAGAGAGTGATGCGACACCTGGACGACTGGCAGGACAGAGTGGATGCCGTCTGGGCCGACGACACGCTCGCCCCCGACGACGTGATCGCCCGCATCGACGCCCTCGCCGCCGAGCTGCCGGACGACGACCCGGTCGCCCTCTTCGAGCGCGCCGGGGCGCGCGACTCCGCCGGGGTCGAGGACGAGGCCGAGGTGCTGTACCGCCGTGCCCTCGCGATCGGGCTCGACGACGAGCGGCGCACGCGGGCGACAATCCAGCTCGCCAGCACGATCCGCAACCTCGGCAAGACGGACGAGGCGCTGGGGATGCTCCGGGCCGAGTACGAGCGCGAGCCGCGCGGGCCGCTGCACGACGCGGCCGCCGCCTTCTACGCCCTGGCTCTGGCGTCGAACGGGGAAGCCGAGCGGGCGGCATCCGTCGCTCTGCAGGCGCTGGCGCCGCACCTGCCCCGCTATACCCGTTCCGTGACCGGATACGCGCGAGAAATCGCCGATCACCTCGACTGATCCGCCCGCGGCGAACACGGCATCCGGTGTCGGAGCCCGCCGGTAGATTCGTTGCAGATCACCGGAAGAGGAGCACACATGCCCGAACCCCTTATGGCAACGAGCGTCTTCGACAGGCTGCTGAAGGACCGCATCATCTGGCTCGGTTCGGAGGTGCGTGACGAGAACGCCAACGAGATCTGCGCCAAGATCCTGCTGCTCGCGGCAGAGGACCCGCAGAAGGACATCTACCTCTACATCAATTCGCCCGGCGGCTCGATCACGGCCGGCATGGCGATCTACGACACGATGCAGTTCGTGCCGAACGACATCGTCACGGTCGGCATCGGCATGGCGGCGTCGATGGGTCAGCTGCTGCTGACCAGCGGCACCAAGGGCAAGCGGTACATCACGCCCAACGCGCGCGTGCTGCTGCACCAGCCGCACGGCGGCTTCGGCGGAACGTCGAGCGACATCCAGACGCAGGCGCAGCTCATCCTCGACATGAAGCGCCGCCTCGCCGAGATCACGGCGAACCAGACCGGCAAGAGCGTCGAGCAGATCAACGCCGACGGCGACCGCGACCGCTGGTTCACCGCACAAGAGGCGCTCGAGTACGGCTTCGTCGATCACATGCGCGAGCACGCCACCGACGTCACCGGCGGCGGCGGAACCGCGGCCTGAGGCGAGAGGAAAAGGACACCATCATGAACATCCCCACCTTCGGCGGCGCCGCATCGCACATGCCCAGCAGCCGCTACGTCCTTCCTCAGTTCGAGGAGCGCACGGCCTACGGCTACAAGCGCCAGGACCCGTACAACAAGCTGTTCGAAGATCGCGTGATCTTCCTCGGCGTGCAGGTCGACGACGCGTCGGCCGACGACGTCATGGCCCAGCTGCTCGTGCTCGAGTCGCAGGACCCCGACCGCGACATCATCATGTACATCAACTCGCCCGGTGGCTCGTTCACCGCCATGACGGCGATCTACGACACGATGCAGTACGTCTCGCCGCAGATCCAGACGGTCGTGCTCGGACAGGCCGCGTCCGCGGCATCCGTCCTTCTCGCCGCCGGCGCCCCCGGCAAGCGTCTCGCCCTGCCCAACGCCCGCATCCTGATCCACCAGCCCGCCATGGGCGAGGCCGGTCACGGTCAGGCGTCGGACATCGAGATCCAGGCGCAAGAGATCCTGCGCATGCGCACCTGGCTCGAAGAGACGATGGCCCGCCACACCGGCCAGGACGTCGCCAAGGTCAACAAGGACATCGACCGCGACAAGATCCTCTCGGCCCACGAGGCCATGGAGTACGGCATCGTCGACCAGGTGCTGACGACCCGCAAGCGTCAGCCTGCGGCTCTCACCGCCTGACCCGCTGCTCCTCGACGCCCCGCAGACCCGTTCCGGTCTGCGGGGCGTCGTCGTGCGCGGCACCGCACGCGCTCGCGTGTGTTCGGCTCCTCCAGGTCTCGCGCCGGAACCCGGTCCGCGCCGGGTAGTGCCTCGAGACTGCACCCGGCTGACAAGTCGGCGACATCCTGCAACCGAGATGTCAGGGGAATGCCGTTTCGTGGCGTCGGCCGCGGTCGAGACCGCCCGGAAACCGACATCACGCCGCCCGCCGTGCCCCAGGCGACGACGCCGGGGGCGATCACGACACCGCCGAGAGCGCAAATGCCCTCGGTTCGCCCGGGCTCGGGTTAGGCTCGGGTAACACACCGGCGGGGGCCGGGTGACGGGAGGATCCGGCCATGGCACGCATCGGTGAGAGCGCCGACCTGTTCAAGTGCTCCTTCTGCGGCAAGAGCCAGAAGCAGGTGCAGCAGCTGATCGCCGGTCCGGGCGTGTACATCTGCGACGAATGCGTCGAGCTGTGCAACGAGATCATCGAAGAGCGCATGGCCGAGTCGTCCGCCGGCGAGGTCGCCGAGTTCGACCTTCCCAAGCCCCGCGAGATCTTCTCGTTCCTCGAGGAGTACGTCGTCGGTCAGGAGCCCGCCAAGCGCGCGCTGGCCGTCGCCGTCTACAACCACTACAAGCGCGTCCGGTCGCACGGCACCCTGCAGCCCGCCGAGGCCCGCGCCGAAGAGATCGACATCGCCAAGAGCAACATCCTGCTGCTCGGCCCGACCGGCTGCGGCAAGACCTACCTGGCGCAGACCCTCGCCAAGCGCCTCAACGTGCCCTTCGCAGTGGCGGATGCCACGGCCCTCACCGAGGCCGGCTACGTCGGCGAAGACGTCGAGAACATCCTGCTAAAGCTCCTGCAGGCGGCTGACTTCGACGTCAAGCGCGCCGAGACCGGGATCATCTACATCGACGAGGTCGACAAGATCGCTCGCAAGGCCGAGAACCCCTCGATCACGCGCGACGTGTCGGGTGAGGGCGTGCAGCAGGCCCTGCTGAAGATCCTCGAGGGCACGGTCGCCTCGGTTCCGCCGCAGGGCGGCCGCAAGCACCCGCATCAGGAGTTCATCCAGATCGACACGACGAACGTCCTGTTCATCGTCGCCGGGGCGTTCGCGGGCCTCGAAGAGATCATCTCGGCCCGCGTCGGCAAGCACGGCGTCGGCTTCGGTGCACCGCTGCATCGCAAAGAGGACGCCCCCGACCTCTTCAGCGAGGCGCTGCCCGAGGATCTGCACAAGTTCGGCCTGATCCCCGAGTTCATCGGGCGTCTGCCCGTCGTGGCATCCGTGTCTCCGCTCGACCAGGACGCGCTGATGGAGATCCTCACGGCGCCCCGCAACGCCCTGGTCAAGCAGTACCAGCGCATGTTCGAGCTCGACGGCGTGCAGCTGGAGTTCGACGAGGACGCCCTGCGTGCGATCGCCGACCTCGCCGTCGCCCGCAAGACCGGAGCCCGCGGATTGCGCGCGATCCTCGAGGACGTGCTCGGCCCGATCATGTTCGACGTGCCGTCGGCCGACGACATCGCCAAGGTCGTCATCACCCGCGCTGCCGTCGAAGACCGCGCGCAGCCGACGATCGTGCTGGCGCAGAAGCGACGCAGCGCCTAGGGACCGGTTCGGAGCGTCGCGCCCGGCGGCAGCCGAGATCGCGACAGGATGAGGGGATGCTCCCCGACCTGCAGCTTCCTGTCGTCCTGTCCAGCCGCGGCGGAGAGGTCGTCATCCGACGGGCGACCGTGACCGACCTCTCGGCGCTCGTGACGTTGCTCTCGGACGATGCGATCAGCGCGGCACGCGGTGACCGCGGCGATGATGCGGACGTCGAGGCCTACGGCGGCGCTCTGCGCAGCGTGCTCGACGCGCCGCTGAACGACCTCCTCGCCGTGGAGGCGGCCGACGGCACGGTGGTGGGGACCCTCCAGCTCACGGTCATCCCCGGTATGGCGCGTCGGGGCGCCACGCGCATGCTCGTCGAGGCGGTGCGGGTGGCGTCGAGCGCGCGTTCCGGCGGAATAGGCAGCGCGGTGATGCGCTGGGTGATGCACGTCGCGGCCCCGGCGACCGGCGCGACCCTCGTGCAGCTCACCTCCGACGCCGCGCGCGTCGATGCCCACCGGTTCTACACGCGACTCGGCTTCGCCGACTCCCACATCGGCTTCAAGTACGCGCTGTGACGCCTCCGGGCCCGTGTACACGGCGCACCCGGGCCCGGAATCGCGTCAGCCCGCGAGACCGCGGCGCTCCAGCAGGGGCTGGATCTCGGCATCCCGACCGCGGAAATCCCGGTAGGCCGCGAGGGGGTCGCCCGAACCGCCGACGCCCAGCAGACGATGGCGGAATCGGTCGCCGTTCTCGCGCGTGAGTCCGCCGTTCTCGCCGAACCACTCCACGGTGTCGGCGTCGAGCACCTCGCTCCAGATGTACGAGTAGTAGCCCGCGCTGTACCCGCCCGAGAACACGTGCGCGAAGTACGTCGAGGCGTATCGCGTCGGGACGACGGGGTTGTCGAGCCCGATGTCCGCGAGGGCCGCCGCCTGGAAGGCCGCGACGTCGATGTCGGCCGACGCCTCGTCGAGAGAGAGGGTGTGACACGCCTGGTCGATCCAGGATGCCGCCAGGTACTCGCTCGTGGCGAAGCCCTGGTTGAACGCCTCGGAGGCGTGCAGGCGTTCGACCACGTCGGCCGGCAGCGGTTCGTCGGTGTCGATGTGCCGCGCGTAGTTCGAGAGGATCTCGGGCCAGAGGATCCACATCTCGTTCACCTGGCTGGGGAACTCGACGAAGTCCCGGTACACCGCGGTGCCCGCGAAGTGCGGGTAGGTGACGGTCGCGAAGAGGCCGTGCAGGGCGTGACCGAACTCGTGGAACAGGGTCGTGACCTCGTCGAGCGTCAGCAGCGTCGGGGTGCCGGGGGCGGGCTTGTTCACGTTGAGGTTGTTCACCACGACCGGTGCGGTCCCGCGCAGCGCCGACTGCGTGACGATCGAGTTCATCCACGCGCCGCCGCGTTTGGTGTCGCGCGTGTACAGGTCGAGCAGGAAGAGCCCGAGCTCACTGCCGTCGGCGTTGTGCACCTCGAAGACGCGGACCTCGGGGTGGTAGCCCTGCAGGTCGTGCCTCTCGGTGACACGGATGCCGTACAGCTGCTCGGCCGCGAAGAACACGCCGTCGCGCAGCACCCGCTCCGCCTCGAACCACGGGCGCAGCGCGGCACGGTCGAGGTCGTACTTCTCGGCGCGCACCTTCTCGGTGTAGAACGCCCAGTCGTGGGCCTCGATCCGGATGCCGTCGGCGTCGGCGATCCGCTGCAGGGCGGCCTGTTCGTCGCGGGCGTTCGCGGCGGCCGGCGCGGCCAGACGCCGCAGCAGCGACGCGACGGCGTCGGGGGAGCCGGCGGTCTGATCGGCGAGCACGGCCGCGGCGTGAGAGGGGTAGCCGAGCAGGGCCGCGCGTTCGGCTCGCAGCCGCACGATCTCACGCAGCACCGGGCGGTTGTCGTGCGCGTTGTCACGCGCCGCGCGCGAGCGCGACGCCTCGAGCAGCCGTCGGCGGCTCTCGCGGTTCGTCAGAGACGACAGGTACGGGTGCCCGGTGTAGAGCGTGAGGGTGACGACGTAACGACCGTCGAGTCCGCGGCTCGTCGCGGTCTGCGCGGCGGCCGAGAGCTCGCCGTCGCCGAGCCCGTCGAGCTCGGCGGCATCGTCGAACACGACGGCGAGGTCGTTCGTGTCGGCGAGCAGGTTCTTCTCGAACGTGGTCGTCAGCACGGACAAGCGCTGGTTGAGGTCGGTCAGACGCTGCTTCTGCGCGGCATCCAGACCGGCGCCGGCCAACGCCATCTCGCGGTGATGCCGTTCCACCAGGTAGCGGCTCTCGGCATCCAGGTCCAGATCGCCCAGCTGCTCGTGCACCGCGGCGATGCGGGCGAACAGAGCGGCATCGAGCTGGATCGCGTCGCGGTGGGCGGACATGAGGGGCGCGAGCTGCTCTTCGACGGCCTGGATCTCGGGAGTGCCGTCGGCGCCCGTCACCGTGTAGAACGTGCGCGAGACACGACCGAGCAGCTCTCCGCTGCGCTCGAGGGCGACGAGCGTGTTCTCGAACGTCGCCGGCTCGGTCTGAGCGGTGATCGCGTCGACCTCGGCCCGCTGAGCGGCGAACGCTTCGCGGAAGGCGGGGAGGTAGTGCTCGGACCGGATGCTGCCGTAGGGCGGCAGGTCGTAGGGGAGCGCGGGGGAGGACAGCAGGGGATTGGGGGCATCCGTCATCGGTCCAGCCTAGGCGGCGGACCGTGCGCGGTCACGGAGAGGAACGGACGTCCGCGAGCGTCCTGGGCTCACCCCCTCCGGTGGAGCGCGAGAGGCTCCGAAGCGGACGAGCCCGCCGCCCCCGGACGGGGACGGCGGGCTCGGGGCTCGTCGAGACGCGGCTCAGGCGAATTCGGCGTCGTCGTCGTAGCGCACGACGACCTCACCCGAGGCGTCCTGGCTCACGATGACCCCGGTGTCGAGCTCGGCGACGGGTCGACCCTCGAGGAAGGTCAGCGTCCACCGCGGGGCGGGGGCACTGAGTCCGTCGGGGTTGAGAGCGGCCTCGACCGCGGCGATCTGCGCGTGCAGCGCCTCGGGAACGGCCTTGGGGGGCTGCTCACGGGCGGTCCAACGGGTTCCGAGTTGCATCAGGCCTCCTGGGGTGCGAACACGATGTCGGTGACGGTGGTGGCGTCGGCCTCGGCGAACGAGATCGCCTCGATCCGGCCCACGGCGCGCAGGTCGCCCTCGGCGAGGCGGAGGGCCTCGACGTGCGGGCCCGAGACGGTGAGCGAGGTGACCGGGGTCTTCTGCGAGGCCTTCGCCTCGGTCTTGGCGCGACGGATGCCGATGAGCGCGGCGCTGACGGTGGTCAGCACGGCCGGGTCGCCCTCGATGCCGAGCGGCTCGGGCCACGCGGCGGTGTGCACCGAGCCCTCTTCGAACCACGACCACACCTCTTCGGACGCGAACGACAGCACGGGCGCGAACAGCCGCACGAGCGTCGACAGCGCGGTGCGCAGCGCGAGGGCCGCGGACGCCTGTCCCGCGTCGGACTGGTCGTACGCGCGCTCCTTCACCAGCTCGAGGTAGTCGTCGCAGAAGGTCCAGAAGAACGACTCGGTGATCTCGAGCGCCCGCGCGTGGTCGTACGCCTCGAACGCGGCGGTGGCGTCGCGCACCACGGCATCCAGGGTCGAGAGCATCGACGCGTCGAGCGCGTGCGTGACCTCGGCGCCCTTGGGCACGGGGAACGACAGCACGAACTTCGCCGCGTTGAGCAGCTTGATCGCGAGGCGCCGGCCGATCTTGACCTGGGTCGGGTTCTGGGGGTCGAAGGCCGCATCGGTGCCGAGGCGGCTCGACGCCGACCAGTAGCGCACGGCGTCAGAGCCGTGCTGCTGCAGGATGTCGGCGGGCGTGACCACGTTGCCCTTGGACTTCGACATCTTCTTGCGGTCGGGGTCGACGATGAAGCCCGAGATGGCGGCATCCGTCCAGGGGCTCCGGTCGTCTTCGAGGGCGCTGCGCAGCATGGTCGAGAAGAGCCACGTGCGGATGATGTCCTGACCCTGCGGGCGCAGGTCGAACGGCGACACGAGGTTCCACAGCTCCTCGTCGCGCTGCCAGCCGCCGGCGAGCTGCGGGGTGAGCGACGACGTCGCCCACGTGTCGAGGATGTCGCGCTCGGCGTCGAAGCCGCCCGGGACGCCGCGCTGGTCCTCCGTGTAGCCCGGGGGCACGTCGGTGGTCGGGTCGACCGGCAGCGAAGCCAGGTCGGGGGTGAGCACGCGGTCGTAGTCGCGCTCTCCGTCCTCGTCGAGGCCGTACCAGACCGGGATCGGCACACCGAAGAACCGTTGACGCGACACGAGCCAGTCGCCCGTGAGGCCGTTGGTCCAGTTCTCGAAGCGCACGCGCATGAAATCGGGATGCCACGACATCTCGCGGCCGAGGGTCACCAGGCGCTCGCGCAGCTCGGCATCCCGAGCCCCGTTGCGGATGTACCACTGGCGCGTCGACACGATCTCGAGCGGGCGGTCGCCCTTCTCGAAGAACTTCACGGGATGGGTGAAGGGCTTGGGGGCGCCCTCCATGGCGCCGGATTCCTGCAGCAGCTCGACGATGCGCTTCTTGGCGCTGAACACCGTCTTGCCCGACAGTTCCGCGTAGGCCGCCTTCGCGGCATCCGTCACGATCACATCGGGAGCGTCGGCGACGATGCGGCCGTCCTTGCCGATGATCGTGCGGTTTGGCAGGTCGAGCTCGCGCCACCAGATGATGTCGGTCACGTCGCCGAAGGTGCAGATCATGGCGATGCCCGAGCCCTTGTCCTTCTGCGCGAGCGGGTGAGCGAGCACGGGCACCTCGACGTCGAACAGCGGGGTGCGCACGGTCGTGCCGAACAGGGGCTGGTAGCGCTCGTCGTCCGGGTTGGCCACCAGCGCCACGCACGCCGGCAGCAGCTCGGGGCGGGTGGTCTCGATGAACACGTCGCCCGAACCGTCGGTCTTGGCGAAGCCCACGCGGTGGTACGCGGCGGGCTGATCGCGGTCCTCGAGCTCGGCCTGGGCGATCGCGGAGCGGAAGTCGACGTCCCACAGCGTCGGGGCGAGCGCCTGATACGCCTCGCCGCGGTCGACGTTGCGCAGGAACGCCAGCTGGCTCGTGCGGATGGAGTCGTCCGAGATGGTGCGGTAGGTCTGCGTCCAGTCGACGCTCAGGCCCAGCTCGCGGAACAGGTCCTCGAACTGCTTCTCGTCCTCGACCGTGAGCTGCTCGCACAGCTCGATGAAGTTGCGGCGGCTGATGGGCACCTGGTCGGCGGCCTTGCTGCTCTTGTTGTCGCCGCCCGCGAACGGCGGGGTGAAGTCGGCGTCGTAGGGGAGCGAGGGGTCGCAGCGCACGCCGTAGTAGTTCTGCACGCGGCGCTCGGTGGGCAGGCCGTTGTCGTCCCAACCCATCGGGTAGAACACCGTCTTGCCGCGCATGCGCTCGAAGCGCACCTTCACGTCCGTGTGCGTGAACGAGAACACGTGCCCGATGTGCAGGCTTCCGGATGCCGTCGGCGGCGGCGTGTCCACCGAGTACACGCCCTGGCGGCCGGCCTCGGCGGCGCGGGGGCGGTCGAACACGTACGTGCCGCGCTCTTTCCAGGCGGCATCCCATTTCTGCTCGAGGCCTTCCAGGGCGGGCTTGTCGGGAATGGTGGCCATGGGGGTACTCCTCGAGCGATATGGGCGGCACTGTGTGAGCGTGCCTGATGGGTGTGGCATCCATCGTATCGGGACGGGCTCGTCGTGTCGGGGGCGCGCACGAACCCCCACTTTCCGCACCGGGTCCAGCAACGCGGGTAGGCTGGAGTTTCCCCACCAGACACTTCGAGGTTTCGTCATGCCTTCACAGCTTTACCGTCGCGTGATCTCGGCGGTCGCCGTCGCCGCGGTCGCCGCTCTCTCGCTCTCGTCGTGCGCCGGTTCCGACCCGGCCGCCCAGGGCGACGGAGAGATCGTCTGGGCCATCGAGGGCGCCAACCTCTCGGCCGGCAAGATGGACCCGCAGACCAGCCAGCTCGACGTCACCGCCATGGTGCAGCGCGCCGTGCTCGACTCGCTGGTGTTCCAAGAGGCCGACGGGTCGTTCTCGCCGTGGCTCGCCGAGTCGTGGGACGTCGAGGACGGCGGCGCGAGCTACCTGTTCCGCCTGCGCACGGACGTGACCTTCCACGATGGCACGCCCTTCGACGCCGCCGCCGTCAAGGCGAACTTCGATCGCATCGTCGACCCCGACACCGCGTCGGCGCAGGCCGCGAGCATGCTCGGCGGCGATCTGTACGCCGGCACCGACGTCGTCGACGAGCACACCGTGCGCGTGCGTTTCAGCGAGCCCTACTCCCCGTTCCTGCAGGCCGCGAGCACGGCTCTGCTCGGCTTCTACTCGCCGCAGGTGCTCGAGACCAAGGCAGACCAGCTCGCCGCGGGCGGGCCCGATGTGACCGTCGGCACGGGCCCCTTCGAGCTGACCGAGTACACGCCCGACCAGGACATCGTCTACACCCGCAACGACGACTACACCTGGGGCCCCGACGGCACCGGTAAGCCGTCGTTCAAGACGCTGCGGGTCGACATCCTCCCCGAGGCCTCGGTGCGCGTCGGCGCGCTGTCGAGCGGGCAGGCCGACGTCGTGACCAACCTGCCGCCGAACCTCGTCGAGCAGGTTCCCGCCGACGACACCGTCGAGTCGATCGCCTACCCCGGCCTGCCGTACTCGCTCTTCCTCAACGAGAAGTACGGCGTCTTCGCCGACCAGAAGGTCCGCCAGGCGTTCACGCGGGCGATCGACGTCGACACGGCCGTGCAGCAGATCTTCTTCGGCCAGTACCCCCGCGCGTGGAGCATCCTGGGGGCGACCACCCCCGGATACGACGCGAGCCTCGAGAACAGCCGGCCCTTCGACCCGTCCGCGGCCAACGCCCTTCTCGACGAGGCCGGCTGGACGGGACGGGATGCCGACGGCATCCGCACCAAGGACGGTCAGCGCCTCACGGCTCGCTGGATCGCGTGGACGCCCGTACCCGACGACCGGGCGGCGCTCGCCAACGCCGTGCAGAGCGATCTGAAGGCCGTCGGCTTCGACCTGCAGCGCGAGGTTCTCGAGCCCGGCGCGTACAACGAGCAGTACGGTCCCAAGACGTACGACGTCACCGACTGGGGCTTCTCGGGCGTCGACGCCGATCTGCTGCGCAGCCACCTGGCCACCGACGGCTTCCAGAACGCCTCGCAGGTGAGCGATCCGACGCTCGACGAGCTGCTCGCCCAGGGCGCGTCGACCACCGACCAGGCCGCGCGCGACGACGTCTACGCGCAGGTCCAGCAGTGGAACGCCGAGCACGCGGCGATCGTGCCGCTGTACAGCCCCACGCTGATCTCGGCCGTGCGTCCCGACGTGTCGGGTCTGACCTTCGACCTGTACGGTCGCCCGCTGTTCGCGACCGCCACCGTCGGCTGAACAGGGACCCCCGGATGCCACGCCCCCGCCCGCGCGCTCTGCTGAGCCGCCTCGGCGGGGTCGTGGCATCCGTCGTCCTCGTCCTGTGGGGCGCGGCGACGCTGGCGTTCGCCGCGTTCCGGATCATCCCGGGCGACCCGGTGTCGGTCATGCTCGGCCCGCAGGCGCAGGTGAGCGAGTCCGTCAAGGCGGGGATCCGCAGCGACCTGGGGCTGGACCGTCCCGTGGGGGAGCAGTACGTCGCCTTCCTCGGCCGGCTGGTCCGCGGCGACCTCGGCGAGTCGTACCAGCTGCGCCAGCCCGTCGCCGAGGTCATCGGCCGGCAGCTCGGACCCACCCTGCAGCTGTCGGCGCTCGCGCTGATGATCGCGGTCGTCCTGGCCCTGGCATCCGCTCTGCTCGTACGCGGACGGACCGGGCGGGCCGTGGCATCCGGGATCGAACTCGTCGTGCTGTCGTCGCCGGTGTTCTGGACGGGGTTGGTGCTGCTGAGCGTGTTCTCGTTCCAGCTCGGGTGGTTCCCCGTGTCGGGCGCCCGCGACGGGGCGGCGATCGTGCTGCCGGCGGTGACGCTCGCCCTACCCGTGGCGGCGCTGCTGTCGCAGGTGCTGCGCGACGGGGTCGAGGCGGCCGAGCGCGAACCGTTCCTGTTGACGGTGCGGGCCCGCGGCGCGGCCCCGCTGCGCGAGAGCGTGCACCACACACTGCGGCACGCGAGCGTCGGGGGAGTCACCCTGGCGGCGTATCTCGTGGGCTCGCTCCTGGGCGGCGCCGTATTGGTCGAGACCGTCTTCGCCCGACCGGGAATCGGGCGTGTGACGCTGACGGCCATCACGGATCGCGACCTGCCCGTCATCACCGGGGTGATCCTGCTGAGCGCGCTGGTGTTCGTCGTGGTCAACACGATCGTCGACCTCGTCGTCCCGCTCATCGACCCGCGGTTGCGCGCGGCGAGACCCGCCCTGGCGGCCCGGACGGGGGTGCCCGCGTGAGCTCCACCACCGTCGCGCGAGCGCGCGCGGGTCGGATCGTCGCCCTCTCGGCCGCGGGGGCCGTGCTGGCCGTCGTCGCGCTGGCCGCCGTCGCGCCCGGGCTGCTCGCCACGCACGACCCCCTGCTCACCGACGTGCGGGCGACGCTGCAGCCGCCGAGCGCCGCGCACCTCTTCGGCACCGACCAGAGCGGTCGCGACGTGTACTCGCGGGTCGTCCACGGCGCCGCCCGATCGGTGGGGATCGGCCTGCTCGCGACCGGTCTGGCCCTGGTCGTCGGCGTCGTCGCCGGGTCGCTGTCGGCGGTCGCGCCCCGGTTCGTTGATGCCGCGGCCATGCGCGTGGTCGACGTGCTGCTGGCGTTCCCCGAGTTCCTCGTCGCCCTGCTCGTCGTGGCGGTGCTGGGTCCGGGGGCCGCGAACGTCGCCCTGGCGGTGACCCTCGCGGCCGTTCCCGTGTACGTGCGGCTGGCGCGGGCGCAGACGCGTTCGCTGGCTGCGGCCGAGCATGTCGAGGCCGCGCGGAACATCGGGGTCCCGGCGGTCCTGGTGCACGTGCGGCACGTGCTGCCGGGTGTCGTCGGTGCGGTGAGCGTACTCGCCACGATCGGCGTGGGCACGAGCATCCTCGCGGCGGCGGGGCTCAGCTTCCTGGGCCTCGGCCCCACCGAGCCCACGCCGGAGTGGGGACTGATGCTGTCGGCCGGCCGCAACCTGCTGCTGCAGGCGCCCTGGGTCGCGCTGTTCCCGGGCCTGGCGATCACGGCGACCGTGGTGAGCATCAGCGTCGTCGGACGCATCCTGCGCGCCCGAGCAGAGGAGCGGGGCGCATGAGCGACGGCGTGCAGGTCCGCGGTCTGCGCATCGACGGGCCCGAGGGTGCTCTCGTGCGCGACCTCGACCTGGACGTGCGCGCGGGGGAGTGCGTGGCGCTGGTCGGTGAATCGGGCGCCGGCAAGTCCCTGACGGCCAGAGCCCTGCTCGGGCTGATGCCCACGTCGACGCGCGTCAGCTCCGAGACGCTGCGGATCGACGGGAACGACGTCCGCGACCTGTCTCCGCGCGGCTGGCGGGCGCTGCGCGGACGGAGCATCGCCCTCGTCTCGCAGGACGCGCTCGTGTCGCTCGACCCCCTGCGGCGCGTGGGTGCCGAGGTCGCCGAACCCGTGCGCATCCACGAGCCCGCCGTGCGCGGCGCCGCACTCGCGGACCGCGTGCGCGCGAGCCTCGAACGCGTCTCGCTTACCGAGCCCGACCGGCGTGCCCGGCAGTACCCGCACGAGCTGTCGGGGGGACTGCGCCAGCGCGCGCTGATCGCCTCGGCCCTCGCGGCCGGTCCGGCCGTCCTGGTGGCCGACGAGCCGACGACGGCTCTGGATGCCACCGTCCAGGCGCGCGTGCTCACGCTGCTGCGTCGCATCGCCGACGACGGTGTCGCGGTGCTCTTCATCAGTCACGACCTGGGCGCGGTCGCCCGCGTCGCCGACCGCGTGGTGGTCATGCGCGACGGGCGGGTCGTCGAGACCGGTCCCACCGCCGAGGTCCTGGCATCCCCCCGCGATCCGCACACCCGTGAGCTGGTCGCGGCGGTGTCGCACGAGCCCCTGCGCCGCGCTCCGCGCACCGACGAGCCCCTCGTCACGGGCGAGGGGCTGGTCAAGAGCTTCGACGGGCGTCGCGCGGTCGACGAGGTGTCGTTTGCCGTGCGTCGGGGCCGCACCCTGGCGGTCGTGGGGGAGTCGGGGTCGGGCAAGACGACGCTCGCGCGGATGATCGTGGGCGTGACCGCGCCCGACGAGGGCACCCTGACCTTCGACGGTCGGGCCTGGACCCCGCGCAGTGCCCGCGGCGTCGCGCGACGCCGGGTGCAGCTCGTGCAGCAGAACCCCTGGGGCGCGCTCGACCCGCGATGGAGCGTGGGTCGCACGCTCGCCGAGGCCGTCGCGGCCGGTGGCGTCCGCCGAGCCGAGCGGCGCGCGGCGGTCGAGGGGCTGCTCGACGAGGTGGGGCTGTCGCCCGCGTTCGTCCGGCGCCGGCCCGCGCAGCTCTCGGGCGGCCAGCGTCAGCGCGTTTCGATCGCCCGCGCGCTGGCGGTGTCGCCCGACCTGCTCGTGCTCGACGAACCCGTCTCGGCGCTGGATGCCTCGGTGCGCGCCCGCATCCTCGATCGCCTCCGCGACCTGCAGCGGCGACGGGACCTCGCGATGGTCTTCGTCACGCACGACCTCGACGTGGTCGCCGGCATCGCCGACGACGTGATCGTCATGCAGGACGGACGGGTGGTCGAAGAGGGGGCGGTGTCGTGCGTGTTCGCCGACCCCCGGCATCCCTTCACCCGGGAACTGCTGGCCGCGGCGGGTCTGGGTCCCGCCCGCGCCTGAGCCCGCGGGTCTCGGCGGCGCCTCCGCTTCCGCCGAGTGTCCAAGACGCGCCGCGCCCGTGCCGGCGCGACCGGCGTGTCCTGGACACTCGCCACCGGATGGGTGCATCCCTGGCCGCGTCCGCCTTCGCTCGAGTGTCCGAGACGCGCCGCGCCCGTGCCGGCGCGACCGGCGTGTCCTGGACACTCGACGGGCCGCGCGCGGCGCGCGCGCCTCGCGTAGACTGGACCCATCAGCACCGATCCGGCCATCACCGGGGAGCTCGCGGAAGAACGGGGTCACGGCCCCCAGTAGAACCGCGCGGGGCAGGCCCGTCACCGCCGCAGTGAGAGCGGCGTCCTCGCCAGGGGACGCAACGCAGGGTGGTACCGCGGTCCGCACGGATCGTCCCGGCGAGAGAACCTCGACCCGCGGAGTGACATGACCTACCCACGCCCCTCATCCTTCGGCCCCGCCGCTGACGCCAGCGCTGCGGGCTCGGCATCCGTCGTCCCCAGTCCCCGCTTCCCGGCGATCGAAGACGAGACCCTCGCCTTCTGGAAGGCCGACGACACCTTCCGCGCCTCGATCGCGAACCGCGAGGGCGCCGAGGAGTGGGTCTTCTACGACGGGCCCCCGTTCGCGAACGGACTGCCGCACTACGGTCACCTGCTCACCGGATACGCCAAGGACGTCTTCCCGCGCTTCCAGACCATGCGCGGCAAGAAGGTCGACCGCGTCTTCGGCTGGGACACCCACGGGCTGCCGGCCGAACTCGAGGCGATGAAGCAGCTCGGGATCACCGAGAAGGACGAGATCGAGGCCATGGGCGTCGCGACCTTCAACGGCAAGGCCCGCGAGTCGGTGCTCGAGTACACGCGCGAGTGGCAGGACTACGTCACCCGCCAGGCGCGCTGGGTCGACTTCGAGCGCGGCTACAAGACGCTCGACACCACGTACATGGAGAGCGTGCTCTGGGCGTTCAAGACCCTGCACGACAAGGGGCTCGCGTACGAGGGCTACCGCGTGCTGCCCTACTGCTGGCGCGACGAGACGCCCCTGTCGACGCACGAGCTGCGCATGGACGACGACGTCTACAAGATGCGTCAGGACCCCTCGGTCACCGTGACCTTCCCGCTCGTCGGCGCCAAGGCCGAGGCGCTCGGTCTGACCGGCGTCCGCGCCCTCGCGTGGACGACGACGCCCTGGACCCTGCCGACGAACCTGGCGCTCGCGGTGGGCCCCGGCATCCGCTACGCCGTGGTCGAGGGCGGCCCGAGCGGCGCGGCCGACGTGCACACGACGCCCGACGGTACGCCCGACGAGGCCTTCGAAGCGGTCGCGCACCGCTACCTGCTGGCCGAGGATCTGCTGCCCAACTACGCCAAGGACCTCGGATACGAGAGCGCGGATGCCGCCCGCGCGGCCGTGCAGACGACGATCTCGGGCGCGGAGCTCGAGGGCGTGTCGTACGACCGGCTCTTCGACTACTACGCCGACGCGTCGGTGTGGGGCACGCAGGACGCGTGGAAGATCCTGGTCGACGACTACGTCACGGTCAGCGACGGCACCGGCATCGTGCACCAGGCTCCCGCCTACGGTGAGGACGACAAGCGCCTCGCGGATGCCGCGGGCCTGCCGACGATCATCTCGCTCGACGACGGCGGACGGTTCCTGTCGGCCGTCACCGACGTCGCGGGCGAGCTGTGGCTCGAGGCCAACCGCCCCCTCATCCGCCTGCTCAAGCAGGGCGGGCGCCTGCTGCGCGAGGCCTCGTACGAGCACTCGTACCCGCACTGCTGGCGCTGCCGGAACCCCCTGATCTACAAGGCCGTGTCGAGCTGGTTCGTGCGCGTGACCGACATCAAGGAAGACCTGCTCGCCAACAACCAGCAGATCACCTGGGTGCCCGAGAACGTCAAAGAGGGCCAGTTCGGAAAGTGGCTCGAGGGCGCGCGCGACTGGTCGATCAGCCGCAACCGGTACTGGGGCTCGCCGATCCCGGTGTGGAAGAGCGACGACCCCGACTACCCGCGCGTCGACGTGTACGGCTCGCTCGCCGAGATGGAGGCCGACTTCGGCCGTCTGCCGGTGAACGCCGAGGGCGAGGTCGACCTGCACCGCCCGTACATCGACGACCTCACCCGGCCCAACCCCGACGACCCGACCGGAAAGTCGACGATGCGCCGCATCGAAGACGTGCTCGACGTGTGGTTCGACTCGGGTTCGATGCCGTTCGCACAGGTGCACTACCCGTTCGAGAACCACGAGTGGTTCGACGAGCACGCCCCCGCCGACTTCATCGTCGAGTACATCGGCCAGACCCGCGGCTGGTTCTACGTCATGCACGTGCTCTCGACCGCGCTGTTCGACCGCCCGGCCTACACGGGCGTGTCGTGCCACGGCATCGTGCTCGGCAACGACGGCCAGAAGATGTCGAAGTCGCTGCGCAACTACCCCGACGTGCGCGAGGTGTTCGACCGCGACGGGTCGGATGCCATGCGGTGGTTCCTCATGTCGTCGAGCGTGCTTCGCGGCGGCAACCTCGTCGTGACCGAGGAGGGCATCCGTTCGGGCGTGCGCGAGTTCCTGCTGCCGCTGTGGAACGCGTGGTACTTCTTCGCGACGTACAGCAACGCCTCGGGCCCCGACGGGTACACCGCCGAGTGGCGCACCGACTCCACCGACGTGCTCGACCGGTACATCCTCGCGCTGACCGGCGACCTCGTGGCGAACGTCGCCGCCGACCTCGAGGGCCTCGACTCCACGACCGCGGCCGAGCGCCTGCGCGACTTCGCCGAGGTGCTGACCAACTGGTACATCCGCCGCTCGCGCGACCGCTTCTGGGTGGGCGTCACCGACGACCCGCGCAGCCGCGAGGCCTTCGACACGCTCTACACCGTGCTCGAGACGCTGACCCGCGTCGCCGCCCCGCTGCTGCCGCTGGTCACCGAGCGCGTGTGGCAGGGCCTCACGGGCGGACGGAGCGTCCACCTGACCGACTGGCCCGACGCCTCGGCGTTCCCCGCCGCGGAAGACATCCGCACCGCGATGGACACCGTGCGCGAGGTCTCGAGCGTCGCCAACGCGCTGCGCAAGCGCGAGGGCAAGCGCGTGCGCCTGCCGTTGCCGCGTCTGACGGTGGTGACTCCGGATGCCGCGGGCCTGGCGCAGTTCGACGACATCCTGCGCGAGGAGCTCAACGTCAAGAGCGTCGAGCAGGTCGCCCTGCAGGACGGCACGGCCGCTGAGTACGGCATCACCCACCGCCTGTCGGTCAACGCCCGCGCCGCGGGGCCGCGCCTGGGCAAGCAGGTGCAGCAGGCGATCAAGGCCGCGCGAGAGGGCGACTGGAGCGAGGTCGACGGACAGGTGGTCGCGGGCGGGATCGCCCTCGAGCCCGCCGAGTACGACCTCGTCGTCGAGACCGCGGGCCGTCCCGAGGGTGAGGCGTTGGCCGTGCTGTCGTCGGGCGGCTTCGTGCTGCTCGACACGGTCACGACGCCCGAGCTCGAGGCCGAGGGACTGGCGCGCGACATGATCCGCGGCATCCAGGACACCCGCAAGGCCGCCGGCTTCGACGTGAGCGACCGGATCTTCCTGTCGCTGACGTTCGTCGACGACGCCGACGCCCGCGCCGTCGCCCAGGCCTTCGACGTGGCGGGCGTGGCATCCGAGACCCTCGCCGAGGCGGTCGTGCTCGCTGGACCCGAGGGCCGCCTCGTCGAGCACGGCTCGGCCCTGCCCGCCGAGTACGAGACGCAGATCGCCGCCAAGACCTACGCGAACGTCGGCGCCGTCACGGTGGCCGTCGCGCGGATCGGAGCGCCCGCATGAGCGACCGCACCCGGGCCGATGCCGTGTATGCGGCCCTCCTCGAGCGCCAGGGCGAGCAGTGGGTCCAGCCGCGCGTCGAGCGCACGCGGCGCGTGCTCGAGCTGCTCGCCGACCCGCAGCGCACGTACCGTGTGATCCACGTCACCGGCACCAACGGCAAGACCTCGACCAGCCGCATGATCGAGAGCCTGCTGCGCGCGATGGGCCTGCGCACCGGCCTGTTCACAAGCCCCCACCTGGAGCGTTTCACCGAGCGCATCCTGATCGACGGCGAACCGGTGGCGGATGCCGCCATCGCCGACGCCTGGGACGAGATCCAGCCGTTCGTCGGCATGGTCGACGGTGAGCTCGACGCCGCCGGAGACGCCCCGCTGACGTTCTTCGAGCTGCTCACGGTGCTGGCCTTCGTGGTCGCCGCCGACGCGCCGATCGACGTGCTCGTGCTCGAGGTCGGCATGGGCGGGGAGTGGGACTCCACGAACACCGCCGACGGCGACGTGGCCGTGTTCGCGCCCATCGACATCGATCACGCGGATCGTCTCGGATCCACCATCGCCGAGATCGCCACGGTCAAGGCCGGGATCATCAAGCCGGGCGCGGCGGTCGTCTCGGCCGCTCAGCCCGCCGAGGCCCTGCGCGCGATCCGCGCTCGCGCCGACAAGGAGGGCGCGACCGTGGCCGTGGCTGGCGACGGGTTCGCCCTGGAGTCGCAGACCCTGGCGGTGGGCGGTCAGCAGCTCGACATCCGCGGGGTCGCCGGAACCTACCGCGAGGTCTACCTGCCGCTCTACGGGGCGCACCAGGGAGCGAACGCGGCCCTCGCCGTGGCCGCCGTCGAATCGCTCGTCGGCGGAGGCACGCAGCCTCTCGCCGCCGACGTGGTGGCCGACGGCCTCGGCAACGCCACGTCTCCGGGCCGCCTGCAGCTCATCGGCACGGCACCGACGGTGCTGGTGGACGCCGCGCACAACCCGCACGGCGCGCGGGCGCTGGTCGCCGCCCTCGACGAGTCCTTCGACATCGACGAGTGGGGTGCCGTCATCGGCATCCTCGAGGGCAAGGATGCCGCGGGCATCATGTCGGCGCTGGTCCCCGGCGTGGCGCGCGTCTTCGCCACCGCTCCCGACAGCGACCGCGCCACCGACCCCGACGCGATCGCCGATGTCGCCGAGGCGGCCGACCTCCCGGTCACCGTTCACCCCACCCTCGAGGACGCGGCCGACGCGGCCCGCGCGTGGGCCGCCGAGTCCGACCGTCGCGCGGTGGTCATCGCCGGTTCGGTCGTGCTCGCCGGAGAGGCGCTGCGCCTGTCGGAGCTCGAGGACTGGAAGGCCGGGTGGCAGGCATGAGTCCGCGTGAGCCGCGCGCTCCGCGCCCGCGCCGTCAGCGCGGCGCCCAGGAGTCGCTCGGTGCGGTCGTGCTCGGCTTCGAGTCGATCGTCGTCTTCCTCGGCGGTCTGGTCGTGTACGGCCTCAAGGTGCTCCCCGCGGGGATTGAACCATGGTGGGGGATCGTCGGCGGTGTCGTCCTGGCGGTGGCCATGGTGGCTGTGTCGGGACTGCTGCGCCATCGGTGGGCGCTGTTCGCCGGCTGGGCCCTGCAGGTGATCCTGCTGCTCGGCGGGCTCCTCGTTCCGGCGCTCGCGGTCGTCGCCGTCATTTTCGGTGGCATGTGGGCGTATGCAACGATCAAGGGAGCGGCACTGGACCGACGCAACGCCCGGCACGCCGCCGACCCCGACCTCTCGAACGGAGAATGACCCATGGCCACCGAAGAGACCCTCGTCCTGGTCAAGCCCGACGGCGTCGCCCGCGGACTGACCGGTGCGATCCTCGCCCGCATCGAGGCGAAGGGCTATGCGCTCGTCGACATCCGCCTCGTCGAGCCCGACCGCGAGACCCTCGCCCAGCACTACGCCGAGCACGAGGGCAAGCCGTTCTACGAGCCGCTCCTCGAGTTCATGCTCTCGGGTCCCTCCGTCGCGATCCGCCTCGCCGGCAACCGCGTCATCGAGGGCTTCCGCTCGCTCGCGGGCACGACCGACCCCACCACCGCCGCTCCCGGCACGATCCGCGGCGACTTCGGTCGTGACTGGGGCGTCAAGGTGCAGCAGAACCTCGTCCACGGCTCGGACAGTGTCGAGTCGGCCGAGCGCGAGCTCGCCATCTGGTTCGCCTGACCAGCCGCGTCTGACCCGGTTCGCCGGATGCCGTGAGGCCGCCGTCCCGTCAGGGCGGCGGCCTTCGTCGTGTTCGGCCGCGCGCGGAACTTTCGTGATGTGCACAACCTCCGCGGCATCCGCAGCCCGCGGGGTGAGGTTGTGCGCATCGCGGAGGTTGTGCACGACGCGAGGCGGGGCGGCCGCGCGCGGAACTTCCGTGATGTGCGCAACCTCCGCGGCATCCGCGGCCCGGGGGGTGAGGTTGTTCACATCGCGGAGGTTGTGCACATCGCGGAGGTTGTGCACGACGTAGCGTGACCGCGCACACCAACGCAGCAGTCCGCGCGCGGCTCAGAACTGCGCGAGCACGTCCAGTCGCGCCTGAGCGAGCACGGCGACCACGACGTAGGCCGCGAGCGTCATGAGCGGGACCCACACCATCAATCGATCCGCGACCTCGCGCACCCGAGCTCCGGGAACGACGCCCTCGCGCAGCACATGCAAAGTCACGACAAAGAACGAGGGGATCACGACCGACCACGTCACCATGCACCACGGGCACAAGGTGGCCAGGACGAAGATGCTCTGCGCGATCAACCAGATCACGAAGGTCAGCGCTCCCGCGAATCCGAGCCAGAACAGCGCCCAGAACCACTTCGCGAAGCGCGCTCCGGCCAGCAGCGCCATTCCGACCACGATGGGCGCGATCCATGCTCCCAGGCCGATGATCGGGTTCGGGAAGCCGAACACGCTTCCCTGCGCCGACTGCAGGTTCGTCGAGCACTGCACCAGCACGCTGAAGTCACAGGATGCCGCGGCCCCGGGGTTCTGCAACTGGTGGAAGCGTTCCATGGTCAGAGAGAACGCTGCGATCCATCCCACGACGCCCGCGAAGATCAGCCAGATCGCGACGACGACCGGGCGGCGGGGTGTGACGGACTCGCTCATGCCTCCATCCTTTCACCGCAGCCCTATGCGAATGCTTTGAGCGCGGGAGGCGACGCCGGCGGCACGGTCGGTCGCCGCTCGTGCAGGCGAATGTACGAGGTTCTCACTCGTGCGTCGTGAAGACGCTGTGGTCCACCACTTCGCCGGTGAGTACATCGAGGCCCGGTGGTGGACCGCCGTGCGACTGGGCATACTGCTTCTCCCATTCAGCGACCGAGTCAGCGTATGTCTGGTTGTCGTGCGCTGCGAGGGGGCTGAGAGGTCCCGGCATCAGAACGCGATTGACATTGGGCGCCGTCTCGTCGAACACATTGCCATCGAGCGTCGGGACGATGTCGGTGACGTGCTGGAACGCGTACACCGGAACATGCGGGGGGACATCGAACGAGTCGATGGGGGAGCCGTTCGTCACGACACCGACCGTGTTGTACGGGAATGTGCGGTCAGCCGCGAGGTTCGCCGCCATGATCCCACCTTGGCTGAAGCCGGTCAGGACGACATCGCCCCCCGGGGGGATGCCGGCATCACTCATTGCCTGGAGGACCGCCCGCTCGTATGCGGTGCGGAGAATCGGGTTGTCAGCCATAAGAGCGACATTGGAATCGCGGTCGTTTAGCGCGCCGGTGTCAGGACCCCACTGCCAATCCTGGGTGGACGGCAAGGAGACAACCCATCGCTCGACACCGTCAGCGCCTCGGATCTTCTTGACGTCGATGACTGTTGCATCTCCGACGCCCATGGCGTCAGTGGTGCCGTTCACCGCGACGAGGTCGGAGAGCGACGACAGATGAGTGACCGCCTGAGACACATCCCACGCCACTCGCCTGTCACCGTGCAGTCGGTCCGGATCCAGCTCCTCCACATCGGTGGAGTTCTGGAGGAAGTTCTGAGCGGCTCCGCCGAGCACGAGGCCCACCCCCACTCCCAGCGGTCCGAAGGGCGCGCCGGAAAGGGCGGTCGCCAGGGGCAGCATGCCGGCGACGATCTGTCGGATGTCGTCAATCGCCTCGGCGACGACGGGGAGGAGGCGCTGCAACAGGGCGCCGAGCGCGTGCAGGGCCTCCAGCACGTCGGTGACGAGTCGGCCGGTCGCTTCGATGAGGTCGAATGCGGCGCGCGCGAAGTCCTCCACCCGTTCTGCGATCTCAAGCGGATTGAGATCGAATGTGAAAAGCTCGTCGGCGAGGTGCGCGAGCTGCACGAGCGCGTCGCAGACGTACGACCGGGTGGCATCGACGATCCGCGAGGCGAGCCGGAGCGCTCCCGCGGTCGCCGCCGTCCATTCCGAGGCGTCGAGCGCGATCTTCTGCAGGTCTTCGTGTCGCTCGCGGAGGGCACGGATGGTTCGTCCGTCGAGGTCGGCCAGGGACGATGCCGCCCGCTGGACAGCATCCGGAATGTCATTAAGCGATCTTGAGGCTCCTTCCCAGCTCTCGGCGACGGAGGCCGTCGCGACGGGGTTCCCGACGAGCTCATCGAACCATTCGCGCAAGGGCTGAACGAACGGCACGACGACGCCGACGAACCCCGGGAGCTGCTCGCAGCGGTCGCCGCCGGGGCCGTTCATGGGCAGCGCTCCTGCCCAGCCTCCGCCGGCGAGCTCAGCGCTGATGACGGACGCCGTGGTCATGAGTCGTTCCGGGTGAAAGCGTCCACCGCGTTCTGCTCGATGGTGGCAAAACCGGACGCGGCCTGTTGGACTCCATCCGCGACCCGTTCGGCGAGATCCTGAGCCGACGACGAGAGATCGCGCGCGCGTCCTGCCAGAGCGTTGGCGAGGGGGACGACGAGACCCCGACTCAGGAGTCCGAACGCATCGTCCGGGAGGTCTGCTTGGATGCCCTCACCGGCACCCCCGAAGGCCGCGGACACCTCTCGAGCCCGGTCGCCCTGCTGTTGGAGGATCTCGCCGTCGATCTCGATGTGCTGGTTCGCTGCAATCACCGGCTGGACTCCTCTGCGATCTTCCTCGCCTCGTCCATCGTGATGCTTCCGTCTCCCCTGGGAGATGCTCCTAGGGCCTCCATGGCGGGCTCGACGTCGAGAAGATCGCTGTCCGCATCTCTCAGGTTGATGTCGACGTACGACATCGAGAGAGACCGATTGTCCAGAGCCGCGCCCAGGATCTGTTTCACGACGTCCGGAGACACCGCATCGCTCGGTTGCCGGATCGCAGCGAGCGTCCCCCCGATCGACAACGTCTCGGTGAACCCGCTCAGTCTGACGTCAGCCCACGCCTCCGTGATCCCCAGATCGGCCGCCTCCAGCGCGGCGGGAATCTCCGTCTCGTACGAATCATCGTGGAACGGCAACTGGCTGCAGCCCGAGACGACGCTCGCGGCGACGGCGATGCCGATCACACCGGCGAGACGCGCACGCCGTATCATGCCGTCGCCCCCAATGCCCGCGCTCCGGCGAGATCCGCCTCGCCGTATGCGGTGGCCAGCTCTTCCAGTGCGTCGCTCATGCGTGAAAGGAGCGCGGTTCGACTCACCAGGCGCTCGCCGAGCTGCGCCTGCGCCCGCGCGAAAGCCTGCTGGGCGTCGCCGCTCCACTGCAAGCTGAGCGTCGCGGATTCGCGCATGAGAGTGCCGACGAGAGCATCGATCTCGCCGCCTGCCGCCTTGATGGCAGCCGCTGCCGTCGAGAGTCGGTACGGCGTGACTTCGAGATGTTCGATCATTCGCTTCGCCTTCCTTGCGTGGAATGTGCGTATTCGTCGTCGAGACGCTGTCGGGTGGCGGCGACGAGAGGCGACGTTTCGCCGAGGCTCTGCGTCATCCGCCGCAACGCGACGTCGGCCGCATCGCGCTGTGCCGCTCGTACCGTGTCGGTCACGAGGCGGGACAGGGTTCGGGCGTCGTGGGAGAGTGCGGCTTGAGCGATCTCTACGCGTTCGACGCGTCCGCCCGCGGTGGCGATGACGCGGACCTCGCGCCCCGGGGACGCGGCCGTCGCTGTCGCCGTCTTCACGTCACCGGCCATCCGGGCGGCGTCTTCGGAACGCTCCCTGGCCTGCTCGACCTGCGCGCGCACGCGGGCCCGCGCCTCTTCGAGCGCGGTGAGCGCGTCATCGGACAAGGTCATGGGGCCCCCTTCGTCGTCAGCTCGACCCTACCGACATCCGCCGTACGCACCGCAGCGCCTGTGGATGAGGAACGTGCGAGCGCCGCCGTGGGCGTTCGCGGCGGTTCGTGCGATAATGAAGGCTGATGTGACCGCGGCCGCGCCGCAGGAACATCACCCAGAAGACTTCGGGCGATGACCGCCCTTCGCAGCCCGAGCCGCAGGCCGGCTGCAGACCGAATGAGTTCGCGGCCCCGCCGGGTGCGGCGCCGCATGAGATTTCGTCGGGCGACGCGCGGTGTCGCCCGCCAGGGAGTACCTGCAGATGGCCGAATCAACCGACGATCAGAATCCGACCGACGAGGCGACGACGTCCCCCGCGACCGAGGTCCCTTCGACCGAGGCCGCTCCCACGGTCGACGAAGAAGAAGAAGCGGTCCAGGATGCCGCTGACGCGGCCGCCGTCGACACCGAGGCCCCCGCGGTCCTCGACGTCGACGACATCCCCGCGTCGGACGATGCGGTGACCGTGACCACCGCCGACGCGGCGGACACCACGACCGAGCCCGCCGAGGCCTTGAAGCCTGCCGAGGCCCCGCAGTCCGCCGAGGCCCCGCAGCCCACCGAGGCTCCCCAGTCGGCCGAGGATGCGAAGGACGGCCCCGCCGACCAGCCCGCCGACGGCGACCAGCCCGCCGACGCCGCCACCTCCGAGGCCGAGCGCGCCGCCGACGCCGAGGGTTCGGCATCCGCTGATTCCTCCGCCGACGCGACGCCGGACGCACCCCGCGACGCTCAGCCGGCGAAGCCCGAGCCGGCGAAGCCCGAGCCCACGAAGCCCGAGCGCCCGACCGCGGTCTCGCTGGGTCTGCTTCCCGAGAACTTCGTGTCGGCCGTGTCGACGGCACTGCACTTCTATGCGCCCGAGCTTCCGGCGCTGCCCGCGCGCGACGACGCGTGGGACCGCGACGACCGCGACGACGAGGGCCCCGCCGAGCGCGGCTCGGCCAACGCCCGTCGCCGCAACCGCCGTCGCGGGGGAGCCAACGCTCCCGCGGACGAGCCCGCCGAGGCGCCCGCCGCCCCCGTGCGTCAGCGCGCGGTCGAGGTCATCACCGAGCCTCAGCGCATCAAGGGCTCGACCCGTCTCGAGGCCAAGAAGCAGCGCCGACGCGACGGTCGCGAGGCCGGTCGTCGTCGCCCCGTCGTCACCGAGGCCGAGTTCCTCGCGCGCCGCGAGGCCGTCGACCGCGTCATGGTCGTGCGCTCGAAGAGCGGTCGCATCCAGATCGCGGTGCTCGAAGACAACGTGCTCGTCGAGCACTACGTCGCCCGCAACCAGGACGCCTCGCTGATCGGCAACGTCTACCTCGGTCGCGTGCAGAACGTCCTGCCCAGCATGGAGGCCGCCTTCGTCGACATCGGACGCGGGCGCAACGCCGTGCTGTACTCGGGCGAGGTCGACTGGGACGGCGTCGAGACCAACAACCAGCCGCGCCGGATCGAGCTGGCCCTGAAGTCGGGCGACCGGGTGCTGGTGCAGGTCACCAAGGACCCCGTGGGTCACAAGGGCGCGCGCCTGACCAGCCAGATCTCGCTGCCCGGCCGTTACCTCGTCTACGTGCCGAACGGCACCATGAACGGCATCTCGCGCAAGCTCCCCGACACCGAGCGCGCACGCCTGAAGAAGATCCTCAAAGAGGTCCTGCCCGAGTCCTCCGGCGTCATCGTGCGCACGGCGGCCGAGGGCGCCACTGAAGAGCAGCTGACCCTCGACGTCCAGCGCCTCACCTCGCAGTGGGAGCACGTGTCGAGCCAGGTCAAGACCATCCAGGCTCCCGCTCTGCTGCACTCCGAGCCCGACCTGCTGGTCAAGATCGTCCGCGACGTCTTCAACGAGGACTTCACGCGCATGCTCATCCAGGGCGACGAGGCGCTGCAGACGATCTCGAGCTACCTCAAGGGCGTCGCGCCCGACCTGCTCGAGCGCGTCGAGAAGTACGAGGGCGATCAGGACCCCTTCGACGCCTTCCGCGTCACCGAGCAGATCGAGAAGGCGCTGGACCGCAAGGTGTGGCTGCCCTCGGGCGGCTCGCTGGTCATCGACCGCACCGAGGCCATGACCGTCGTCGACGTCAACACCGGCAAGTTCGTCGGGTCGGGCGGCAACCTCGAAGAGACCGTCACCAAGAACAACCTCGAGGCGGCCGAAGAGATCGTCCGGCAGCTGCGCCTGCGCGACATCGGCGGCATCATCGTCGTCGACTTCATCGACATGGTGCTGGAGTCCAACCGCGACCTCGTGCTGCGCCGCCTGATCGAGTGCCTGAGCCGCGACCGGACGAAGCACCAGGTCGCCGAGGTGACGTCTCTCGGTCTCGTGCAGATGACGCGCAAGAAGCTCGGCCTGGGCCTGCTCGAGACGTTCAGCGAGGCGTGCGAGGTCTGCGCCGGGCGCGGCGTGATCGTGCACCACGACCCGGTCGTGCGTCACCGCACCGCGGGTGCGTCCAACAGCAACGGCAACGGCGGCAACGGCTCGTCCAACCGTCGCGGTCGCGGCGGCAACGGCGGGTCGAACGGCAACGGCAACGCCAACAACAACGGCGGGTCGTCCGCCGCCTCGGGTGGCAACGGGGGAGCGGCGGCGCAGGCCGGCGGCACCCACGTGATCACCGAGGGCGTCAAGTCCGCACTCGCGCAGATCGCGGCATCCACCGTCAAGCCGACCCTGGACGACCCCGCCGTCGTCGAGGCCGCGGTCGTGGCGTCCGTGGAGGCCGTCCTCGAGGCGAAGTCCGACGCGGCGGAGGCCCCGGCCCCGGTGCGCGAGAAGCGTCCGCGCAAGAAGCGCGAGCCCAAGGCCCCGCGCACCGAGAAGGACGCGCTGCTCGAGTCGGTTCTCGAGGCCCTGCCCGAGCCAAAGGCTCCCGGCCAGGGTCGCTCGCGTCGCCGCGTGACGACCGCCGCGCTCACCGGCACGCCGGTCAACGCGCAGCCTCCGGCGACGGAGTCCTGAACCCGTTCCACAGCCTGAGGGGTCGTTCCCCGTCGACGCGCAGCGCGCTGGTCGGCGAGGGACGGCCCCTCAGGCGCGTCCGGGCGAGGACGGGGCGTCGGGGCGCGGGCGTCGCTCGCGCGCGGTGATGCGCAGTCCCGACGCACGCAACCGCCTGACGAGCTCCTTGCCGCCGACGTGCTCGGCGCCGGCGGCCACCAGCTCCGCGTGCCGTTCGTCCGGGACGTCGTAGTGGTCCAGATCGAAGGCGCGACGGGGGATGCCGGCGGCCTCGGCGAAGGCGTGGAGCTCAGCGAGGTCGCTGTCGCTGACGAGGTGCGCCCAGAGGCGACCGTGCGCGGGCCATTGCGGATCGTCGATGAGAATGGCCATGTACCGATCGTACGGTCGACACGCGGGGCCGATGCTTTTGCCGGATGTCCTCCCGTGAGCTAAACTTGACCCTTGGTGCGTCGCGTCCGCTCTCATCCGAGCGTGACCCCGCGGGCTTTGTGCCCGCTGGATCGCACCGAGACTTGGGTCGTCAGACCCTCCCGACGTCATCAGACAACCGGAGCCGTGCGCTCCCGAACGAAAACAGGTGTGAAGTGGTTTACGCAGTTGTGCGCGCCGGCGGCCGCCAGGAGAAGGTCCAGGTCGGCACGGTCGTCGTGCTCGACCGCCAGAAGGCGAAGGTCGGCGAGAGCATCCAGCTGCCCGCCGTGCTGTTCGTCGACGGCGACGCGGTCACGACCGACGCCGACAAGCTCGCGAAGGTCTCGGTCACGGCCGAGGTGCTCGGCGAGGAGCGCGGTCCGAAGATCGTGATCCAGAAGTTCAAGAACAAGACCGGCTACAAGAAGCGCCAGGGCCACCGTCAGGACCTCACGCGCGTCAAGATCACCGGCATCAAGTAAGAGCCAGGAGACGCAGAGATGGCACACAAAAAGGGCGCAAGCTCCACCCGCAACGGTCGTGACTCCAACGCACAGCGCCTCGGCGTGAAGCGCTTCGGTGGCCAGGCCGTCCTCGCCGGCGAGATCATCGTCCGCCAGCGCGGCACCCACTTCCACCCCGGCGCCAACGTCGGCCGTGGTGGCGACGACACGCTGTTCGCTCTGGCCGCCGGTGCGGTCGAGTTCGGCAACAAGGGCGGCCGCAAGGTCGTCAACATCGTCGCCGCAGCGGAGTAATCCACAGCGCTCCGGCGCTCTCGAGGGGGTGGGCACTGCCTGCCCCCTCTTTCTTTTCCCTCGTCGGCGAACCCGACCCTTCCCGGAAGGACCCGTCATGGTCACCTTCGTCGACCGCGTGACCCTGCACCTGCGTGCGGGCAAGGGCGGCAACGGCTGCGTCTCGGTGCGCCGTGAGAAGTTCAAGCCCCTGGCCGGTCCCGACGGCGGCAACGGCGGAAGCGGCGGGGACGTCGTGCTCGTCGCCGACCCCCAGGTCACGACGCTGCTGTCGTACCACCACTCGCCGCACCGCTCCGCGGGCAACGGCGGGTTCGGCATGGGCGACCACCGCTCGGGTGCCCTGGGCGAGGACCAGGAGCTTCCGGTCCCGCTCGGCACGGTGGTGAAGGACCCCGACGGCAACGTCCTGGTCGACATGCTCACCCCCGGGATGCGCTTCGTCGCCGCCCCGGGCGGTCTGGGCGGCCTCGGCAACGCCGCGCTGGCGTCGCCCAAGCGCAAGGCCCCCGGTTTCGCGCTGCTGGGCACCCCGGGCTGGGAGGGCGACGTCGTCCTCGAGCTCAAGACGGTCGCCGACGTGGCGCTGGTCGGCTTCCCGTCGGCCGGCAAGTCCAGTCTCATCGCGGCCGTGTCGGCGGCACGCCCCAAGATCGCGGACTACCCGTTCACGACGCTGCACCCCAACCTCGGCGTCGTGCAGGCCGGAGACGCGCGCTACACGATCGCCGACGTCCCCGGGCTGATCGAGGGCGCCAGCGAGGGCAAGGGCCTGGGCCTGGAGTTCCTGCGCCACGTCGAGCGCTGCACGGCGCTGGTGCACGTGCTCGACTGCGCCACGCTCGACCCGGGCCGCGACCCCCTGAGCGACCTCGACGTCATCCTGGCCGAGCTGGCCGCCTACCCCGTCCCGGACGGACAGGTGCCGCTGCTGGAGCGTCCGCAGATCGTCGCCCTCAACAAGGTCGACGTCCCCGAGGCGCACGAGCTCGCCGACTTCGTGCGCCCCGACCTCGAGGCGCGCGGGTTCCGCGTGTTCGAGATCTCGACGGTCAGCCGCGCCGGCTTGCGCGAACTCACCTTCGCCCTGGGCGAGGTCGTCGAGCAGCACCGCCTCGCCACGATCGACCAGGCTCCCGCCGAGCGCGTCGTCATCCGCCCCCGCGGCTCCGAGAAGGACTTCACCATCAAGGTCGAGGGCGGCACCTACGGTCCCGTCTACCGCATCCTGGGCGACAAGCCCGTCAAGTGGGTGCAGCAGACCGACTTCCAGAACGAAGAGGCCGTGGGCTACCTCGCCGACCGCCTCGCGCGCCTGGGCGTCGAAGACGGTCTGTTCGCCGCCGGCGCGGTCGCGGGTGCGACCGTCGTCATCGGACCCGGCGACGGCATCGTCTTCGACTGGGAGCCCACGCTCTCGTCCGCCGCGGAGCTCATGACCGCACCGCGCGGTACCGACCCGCGTCTGCTGCAGAGCACGCGTCGCACGACGAACGAGCGCCGCGAGCGTTACCACGAGCGCATGGATGCCAAGGCCGACGCCCGTGCCGAGCTCGAGGCCGAGCGCCTCTCGGCGCGTGCCGCGGGCATCGGCGCGGACGGCGACTCCTCGGCCGCGGGCACTGCCGTATCCGACGTCGAGGACGAGGCCCGGTGACCGCGACGACGCGCGCCGACATCCCCGGCGCCGCCCGCGTCGTGGTCAAGGTCGGTTCGTCGTCGATCAGCGGCGACGCCGCGCACCGCATCGACACGATCGTCGAGGCGCTGTCGCGCGCGCGGGGAACCGGCACCGAGGTGGTCCTGGTGTCCTCGGGCGCGATCGCGACGGCCCTGCCGCTGCTCGACCTCGAGGGCCGTCCCCACGACCTCGCGACGCAGCAGGCCGCCGCCGCAGTGGGGCAGAACGTCCTCATGTGGCGCTACCAGACCTCGCTCGACCGCTTCGGTCTGCTCGCGGGGCAGGTGCTGCTCACCGCGGGCGACCTCGAGAACGCCACGCACCGCTCGAACGCGCGCCGCGCCATGGAGAGGCTGCTGGGTCTCGGCATCCTTCCGATCGTCAACGAGAACGACACCGTCGCGACCCACGAGATCCGCTTCGGCGACAACGACCGCCTGGCGGCGCTCGTCGCGCAGCTGATCGGCGCCGATGCGCTCGTGCTGCTGAGCGACATCGAGACGCTGTTCACCCGCCCGCCGAGCGAGCCGGGCGCCCGGCCGATCCACGACGTGGCCTGGGGCGACGACCTAGCCGACTTCGAGTTCGGTGCCGGTGTGGTCAACGGCGTCGGCACCGGGGGAGCGGCGACCAAGGCCTCGGCCGCGAAGCTCGCGTCGACCGCCGGTGTCGGCGTGCTCGTCACCAGCGCCGACCTCGTGGCATCCGCCCTCGAAGGCGCTGCGGTGGGCACGTGGTTCGCCCCCAATCCCGACCCCGTCACCCTGGCCACCGGCCCCGTGGGCGCTGTGGGCGCGCCGGTACACTGAGCGCATGACCGTGATCGCCGCCTCCGTCGACGAGCGCCTGCGTCTGGCCAAGGACGCGGCGCGCGAGGTCGCCCTGCTCGATGCCTCGCGTAAGGCCGAGGTGCTCGGTGCGATCGCCGACGCCCTCGTGGCCCGCACCGACGAGATCGTGGCCGCCAACGCCGACGACCTCGAGCGGGGGCGGACGGATGCCATCGGCGAGGCGCTGCTGGATCGCCTGCGTCTCGACGCACCCCGCGTCGCATCGCTGGCCGCGGCCGTGCGGGACGTCGCCCGGCTGCCCGATCCGGTCGGGCGCGTGCTCGACGAGCGCACGCTGCCCAACGGCCTGCGCCTGCAGAAGGTCGCGGTGCCGTTCGGCGTCGTCGGCTCGATCTACGAGGCGCGACCCAACGTCACCGTCGACATCGCCTCGCTCGCCCTGCGCTCGGGCAACGCGGTCGTCCTGCGCGGAGGTTCGGCGGCCCAGAGCACCAACGCCGTGCTCGTCGCGGTCATGCGCGACGCCCTGCAGGCTCGCGGCCTCAGCCCCGAGGCGATCCAGACCGTCGACGATTTCGGTCGCGACGGCGCCCGCGCGCTGATGAACGCGCGGGGCCTGGTCGACGTTCTCGTCCCGCGCGGCAGCGCCGGGCTGATCGAGACCGTCGTCACCGAGTCCACGGTCCCCGTGATCGAGACGGGGGCGGGCGTCGTGCACGTCTACCTCGACGTCTCGGCGCGCGACGACTGGGCACGCGACATCGTCCTGAACGCCAAGGTGCAGCGCCCGAGCGTGTGCAACGCCGTCGAGACCGTGCTGGTGCACCGTGCGGCCGCCGATCGCCTGCTGCCCGAGCTGCTGGCATCCCTCACCGACGCCGGTGTCACGATCCACGGCGACGAGGACACGCGCGCGCACGACGAGCGCGTGGTCGCCGCCACCGACGAGGACTGGGCCCGCGAGTACGGAACGCTCGACCTCGCGGTCAGGGTGGTCGACGACCTCGACGACGCGCTCGCGCACATCCGGCGGTTCTCGACGCACCACACCGAGTCGATCGTCACGTCGGACCAGGCGGCCGCCGACCGCTTCCTCGCCGAGGTCGACTCGGCCGTCGTGCTGGTCAACGCCTCGACGCGGTTCACCGACGGAGGGGAGTTCGGCTTCGGCGCCGAGGTCGGCATCTCGACCCAGAAACTGCACGCCCGCGGACCCATGGGTCTCGCCGAGCTCACGAGCACCAAGTGGCTCGGGCGCGGCGACGGCCAGGTACGCGCCTGACCGCCTAAAATGGCAACGCGCTTTGCGCACCCCACTCGAACGGAGCACTGATGACTTTCGCCTCACTTCTCGCCCACGCCGCCGAAGAAGGCGGACACCACGGCGGCAACGTGCAGGCCGAGACCTTCGTCTTCGGCGTCATCGCCTTCGTGGTCTTCGTCGTCCTGAGCCTGGTGACCCTGTCGTACCGCAACGTGGCCAACCGTCACGCGCACAAGGCCGAGGCGTACACCCAGAAGCACGGGACGCCCACCCCCGAGGCGCACGGCCACTGAGGCCCACCGTATGTCGGTGACGCGCGCCCCTCGCATCGGGGTCATGGGTGGGACGTTCGATCCCATCCATCACGGTCACCTGGTCGCGGCGTCCGAGGTGGCGCAATCGTTCGACCTCGACGAGGTCGTGTTCGTCCCGACCGGGCGTCCGTGGCAGAAAGAGGGCGTCACCGAGAGCGAACACCGTTACCTGATGACGGTGATCGCCACGGCATCCAATCCGCAGTTCACCGTCAGCCGGGTCGACATCGACCGGGCCGGCCCCACCTACACGATCGACACCCTGCGGGATCTGCAGGAGCAGCGGCCGGGCGCCGAGCTGTTCTTCATCACCGGGGCCGATGCCGTCGCCCAGATCCTCGGGTGGCGTGACCACGATGAGCTCTGGGACCTCGCGCACTTCGTCGCCGTGTCCCGCCCCGGGCACGTGCTGACCACCGAGGGCCTGCCCTCGAAGAACGTGAGCCAGCTGGAGATCCCGGCCCTGTCGATCTCGTCCACAGACTGCCGCGCCCGTGTGCGCCGAGGACACCCCGTGTGGTACCTCGTGCCCGACGGCGTCGTGCAGTACATCGCGAAGCACCACCTCTACCGGAGTCAGGCATGAGCACTTCCGAGAACCCCGAGAACCCTCCGCTGACCCGGCGTCAGCTCCGCGAGCTGCGCCAGACCGGCGCGACGCCGATCATCACGCCGGAGCACGAGGCCGAGGCTCGGGATGCCGCGGCGCGCGCCGAGGCGGAAGAGGCGGCGGCGACCGCTCCCGCCGAGCCCGCGGTGCGCGAGACGGAGCCCGCGGTCGAGACCCCCGCGCCCGTCGACGAGCCCACCGAGCCCGCGGTCCGCGACGAGCCCGTGGACGCCGGTCCGTCGGCTGACGACGCGGCCGAGGGCTCCGAGGCCGACTTCACCACCGAGAAGGCGGTCGCCGACGAGCAGCCGCTGCCGCAGAGCTTCGCCCCCGCTCTCGCCGAACCGGCCCTGCGCCCCTCGGTGTTCGACGACTACGACGCCAGCGCCGACTTCGGCGTGTCGGGTCTCACCCGACGTCAGGTGCGGGCGCAAGAGAAGATCCGCACCGCCGCCGTGCCGATCATCAGCCCCGACCTCGAGCCGTCCTCGGCGCGTTCCGCGGCCCCGACCGCCCGCGTCGACGACGACCAGGACGTCGCCGAGTCGCCCCTGCCCCCGATCTTCCGCCCCGCGGTGTCCGAGACGGCCGAGAACGCCGTGAGCGACCGCGCCGAGGCCCCCGCGCCGTCAGTGGTCAACCCGGCGCTCGGTTCCGAGCTGCTCGAGGGCGCGGCCCCCGAGGTCTCGCTGCCCGACTCGTTCGACCAGCTGCTGGCACGTCAGACCGGTTCCACCGGCGCCGTGTCGACCCCCAACGCCCTCATCCTGTCGCAGACCCCCACCGGCGTCCCGCTGGTGGGCCCGGTCACCGCGACGGGAGAGATCATGATCACCGGTACGTTCGAGCTCCCCGAGGGTCTCGGATCGGTCGGTCACGCACCCGGCACCACCGACGGCCGCGATGCCGACGCGGTGCTCCTCGACGGCGAGCTCCCGCCCGCCTCGTCCCCCACGCCGATCGCCGCCAGCGCCGCGATCAGCACCGTCAAGCAACCGGGCGAGATCATCCGCCCGCCGGCGCCCGAGAAGGGGAGCAAGCTCCTCGTCGGCCTCATCATCACGACCGGCGCTCTCGCGCTGGCGGTGGCCGTCACTCTCGTGCTCGCCTTCACGACAGGAGTCTTCCGATGACAGCCACCGACAACGGCCGCGACATGGCGCAGATCGCCGCGATCGCCGCCGACGCGAAGGGCGGCGACGACATCGTCGCCCTCGACGTCTCCGAGCCCCTTCCTCTCGTCGACATCTTCCTGCTGGTGACGGGGCGCAACGAGCGCAACGTCGCGGCCATCGCCGACGAGATCGAGGAGAAGCTCCTCGAGGCGGGGCACAAGCGCCTGCGCCGCGAGGGACGCCAGGAGTCGCGCTGGGTGCTCCTCGACTTCGGCGACCTCGTCGTCCACGTGTTCCACGAAGAGGAGCGCGTCTATTACGGCCTCGAGCGCCTGTGGAAGGACTGCCCGGTCGTTCCGATCGAGCTGCCCACCCCGGCCAACGCCGCGGAGTAAGGCGCACATCGCCGACGCCCTCTGCCGACCGGCAGGGGGCGTTCGTCGTTCTGCTCGCGGCAACCCCTCAGCCGTATCGCTCCCGATACCGCCGCTCGGCGGCGGGGTGCAGAGTGACGGGCATCGTGTCGATGAGGCTCGCGGGCGTCAGGTATTGGATGCCGAGCGCATCGGGCGACACGAGGGCGGGGGCGTCGTCGATGAGCGCGTCGACGAGAGCGCGAGCCAGCTCGGCCGACAGGTCGGCCCGGGCGAGGAGCAGGTTGGCGACGCCGACCGTCGGGACCGCGCGCTCCGCGCCGTAGACACCCGAGGGGATGGTCGTTGCGGCGTAGACATCGGGGTACCGCGCCACCAGGGCGTCGAGGGCGGTGGTCGTGTCGATGACCGAAACGGGGACGCGCGCGGCGAGAGACGCGATCTGCGGGGTCGGGACCCCGCCCGACCAGAAGAAGGCGTCGATCCGGCGCTCGGCGAGATCATCGACGGCTTCGCGGAACGAGCGTTCCACCGTCGCCGGTCCCGACGCCGTGGCCGGGTCGAGGTCGGCGGCGACGAGGACGCGTCGAGCGGTCGCGGCTGCACCCGACCCCGGAGCGCCGAGCGACACCATCCGTCCGGCGAGATCGGACATCCGCGAGATGCCGCTGTCGGCGCGGACGATGCACTGCAGGTAGTTCTGGTAGACGCGGCCGATGGCGACGACGTCGCCGCCCGCCTCGGCTGCCGCGTCCACGAGCGCGAGGGCGAGATCGACGCGGCCCTCGCTCAGCAGGCGGAGGTTGTCGATGCTGCCCTCCGTGGCCAGCGGACGGATGGCCACGGCTCTCGACGTCCGCGTCGCCGCGGCGAGCAGCTCGCCGAACTCCAGGTAGCTGCCGCCCGGCTCTCCGCACCCGAGAATTAGCGGGCTGGTCGTCGACGGACTGCAGGCGGCGAGAGAAGCGATGCTCGCGCCGGCGACGACCGAGAAGAAGGCGCGGCGGCTCAGGGCCGTCACGGTCGGCTCCACTCGAGGCGCGCGCCGAGGCCGCCGAGATCGGACCGTTCGAGGCGGAGGTGACCGCCGCCCGCGCGCATCAGCTCGGCCACGATCGCCAATCCCAGACCGGTGCCGGGCGTCGAGCGGTGCGTCCGGGCACGCCAGAACCGCGTGCCCATGTTCTCGAGGTCGCCGTCGCCCAGCCGCGTCCCCGAGTCGTCGACGCGCACCGCGACCGACCCGTCGTCCGCGCGCAGGGCGAGTCGGACGCGCGCCCCGCTCCCGGCGTAGTTCACGGCGTTGTCGAGCAGGACCTGCACCATCTCGTCGAGGTCCGCCCGCCCGCACGGGACGGTGCAGACGGGTTCGTCCGCCGCGTCGAGCTCGAGGCCCGCGGCATCCAATCGTGGACGGTGGGGCCGGCCCAGATCGGATGCCGACACCCGGCACTCCCGCTCGGCCCCCTCGTCCCGCGCGACGTCCACGCCGTGGCGAGAGGCCGAGGCGCGGTGCTCCGCGTTCGCGAGCGTCAGCATCCGCTCGACGGTGTGCTCGAGACGATCGAGGTCGTGGTCGACCGCGGCGAGGTCGTCCGCGGCATCCGGATCCCGGGGGAGCGAATCCACGCGGAGCCGGATGGCCGCCAGGGGTGTGCGCAGCTGGTGCGAGGCGTCGGCGACGAAGCCGCGCTGCTGCTCGAGGGTGTTCTCGACCTCGGCGGTCATCGTCGTGAAGGCACGGCTCAGCCGACGCAGTTCGGGCGGTCCGGACGGCCGCAGCGGAACCGGCCCGCGATGCGCCCGGAGGGCGGCCACAGCAGAGTCCAGGGCACGGACGGGCCGCAGGATCCATCGCGTCCACCACAGCGACGCCGCCATGAGCGCGGCGAGCAGCAGCAGTCCCACGACGACCACGAGCGCCCACGCCGCACCCACCTCGGTCTTCGCCGGCACGAGATCGACCTCGAGCACGACGACCCCCGTCGACAGATCGCCGGCGGCGATCACGGGGACGGCGACCAGCGCGGAATCCGGCGCCCAGGGCGCGACCCGCGGCAGCGACACCTGCGGGATCGCCCGCGAGGCCGCGCCCGCGATCGCGCGCACGTCGAGATCGGGCGACAGGCCCCCCGCCGAGGCGACGGGATCGCCGCTCTCGTCGAGCACGAGCACGGCCTCGCCGTACACCGCGTAGAAGCGATCGAGGTAGGCCTGCAGCCCCGAGGTCCCGCCCTGGACGAGCGCCGTGCGGGCGCGTTGCACGACCTGGTCGAGCGAGGCCTGCCGCTGCAGGGCGACCTGCTGCGTCCGCGAGTCGGCGATCGACTGGGCCGAGGGGATCAGCACCGCAACGACGGCGATGAGGCCGAACACGAGCAGGGGGAGGAGCACGCGCAGCTTCACTCGGCATCCTCGAGTCGATATCCGAAACCGCGCACCGTCGTGATCGTCAGTTCGGGCAGCTTCTGACGGACCTGGCCCAGGTGGACGTCGAAGGAGCGCGACGAGGCGGCGTAGGCGTCGCCCCAGACCTCGTCGAGGACCACGCGCCGGCTGACCACCGTCCCCGCCCGGCGGGTGAGCGAGAGCAGGATGCCGAACTCGTTCGGCGTGAGCGCCACCTCGCGTCCCGCCACGCTCACGCGGCGAGCGTCGATGTCGATCGACACGGCGGAGGTCTCGACACGGGTCGGCTCCTCCGGCGGGGTGTACCGACGCGTGACGGCGATCAGGCGCGCGAGCAGCTCGTGCAGGCGGACGGGCTTGACGAGGTAATCGTCGGCACCGAGCGAGAGGGCGCGGACCGTGGAGCGCTCGTCTCCGCGGGCGGTGACCACGAGGACCGGGATCGGGCTGAGCTCGCGCAGATCGCGCAGGACGTCGAGGCCGTCGCGGTCCTCGAGGCCCAGATCGAGGAGCACCGCCTGGGCGTCGCGATGCCGCAAGAGCACGTCGCTGCCCCGCGACACCCGGGAGCACGTGTGGCCCGCTCGGCCGAGGGCCGAGACGAGGGCTGCGGCGACGGAGTCGTCGTCCTCGGCGACGAGTACGTGCATGCTCCATGGTAGGCACAGGCCCCCGGCGCACGAGGTCGACGAATGTAAGGCGACTGTAAGGATCCGGACGTGTCGCGTCGACGGCGGGCACCATGGCCCGTACGTCTCGTCGCCGCTGCCGGGAACTCTTCTCGACGGCGGCGACGCGACGACCACCGACCCTCGACCGATCGGATTCACATGTCGACGACGACGACGATCCCCACGAGCCTGCGGCGCTCCATCTCGAACACGCTCAAAGGCTCGGCCGGCAACCTCGTGGAATGGTACGACGTCTACGTCTACTCCGTCTTCGCGGTCTACTTCGAATCGCAGTTCTTCAGCTCCGACGACAAGAACTCCACCATCTACGTGTGGGCGATCTTCGCCGTCACCTTCCTCATGCGTCCCATCGGCTCATGGTTCTTCGGCCGGTTCGCCGACCGGTACGGCCGCCGCCTGTCGCTCACCGTCTCGGTGTCGCTCATGGCCTTCTGCTCCCTGGTCATCGCCTTCGCGCCGACCGCCGAGGCCATCGGCGCCGGTGCCGTCGTCATCCTGGTGTTCGCCCGTCTGGTCCAGGGCTTCGCCACCGGCGGCGAGTACGGAACGAGCGCGACGTACATGTCGGAGGCGGCCATGCCCGGGCGCCGCGGTTTCCTCTCGTCGTTCCACTACGTCACCCTGGTCGGTGGCCACGTGCTCGCCCAGACCACCCTGCTCGTCATGGTCCTGACCCTCGATGAAGAGGCGATCACCGCGTGGGGCTGGCGCGTCGCCTTCGCCATCGGCGGTGTCGCCGCGGTCGCCGTGTTCTGGATGCGTCGCACGATGGACGAGTCGCTCGAGAAGCACGTGCTGGCCGACAACAAGGCCGGCCGCTCGAAGGACTCGGGCTCGATGCGCGACCTGCTGGTCAACAACTGGCGACCGCTCCTGCTGTGCTTCGCGGTCACCGCGGGCGGCACCGTGGCGTTCTACACCTACTCGGTCACGGGCCCCAACATCGTCAAGACGGCCTTCTCGGGCGGCGACGTCGTCACGGGCACCGTGATCAACCTCATCGCCCTGACCGCCCTGATGCTCATGCAGCCTCTCGGCGGGTGGCTGAGCGACAAGGTGGGACGCAAGACGCTGCTGGTGTTCTTCGGCGTCGGGGGAGTGCTGTACACCTGGTTCCTCATCACGATGCTTCCGCAGCAGACGAACGAGTTCGCCGCATTCGCGATCCTCCTCGGCGGCTTCGTCATCCTCACCGGATACACGTCGATCAACGCCCTCGTGAAGGCGCAGCTGTTCCCGACGCACGTACGCGCTCTCGGCGTCGGCCTCGGGTACGCCCTCGCCAACTCGCTGTTCGGCGGGACCGCGCCGCTGCTGTACGCCGGCGCGCAGTCCACCGAACAGGTGCCGATGTTCATCGTCTACGTCACGCTCATCATCGCCGTCTCGCTGGCGGTCTACATCTTCGCGCTGCGCAACAAGGCGCCCAACTGGCTCGACGACGAACTCGTCATGAAAGAAGCCGCGCACAAGAGGACCCGCGAGACGGTGGCGTCGCGCTGACGTACGCGAGGCGGATCCGGATGCCGAGACCCCGGCGTCCGGGTCCGCCTTTCACCACGTCCGGGAACGACGAAAGCCCCCGCCGAAGCGGGGGCTTTCTCTCTGGGTGGACCTGAGGGGACTCGAACCCCTGACCCCCTGCATGCCATGCAGGTGCGCTACCAGCTGCGCCACAGGCCCGTTCTTTTGTTTTCCGCCCCGTTGGAGGCAACTCCATGAGCTTACAACAGAGTTCGCGGGGGAGAAAAATCGACGCCGCCGGGCGTGTCGTCGGTCGCCGCGACGGCGTCGATCAGGCGCTGCCGCAGCGCTTGACCGCGAGCGCTGAGGGCACGCTGACGCGCCACGTAGACGGCCTTGCCCTCGGGGGTCTCGATGGCGACCGAACCGTAACCCCAGGCCGTCAGATCGTAGGGAGAGGCCTCCATGTCGAGGGTGCGGATGTCGCGCGCGAGTTCGAACGCGTCGAGCAGCACCGGCCCCGGCACGAGGGGGCCGAGCTTGACGGCCCACTTGTAGACAGAAAAACATCAACCACGTGCATACCGAATGTCAGCCAGCGGCGCTCCACCCCGAGCCGGTCCAGGTGTTGACCTCGGCGGTTTGCCACGCGGACCCATTCCAGGTGAAAACCTCGGTGGGTGCCCAGGCGGAGCCATTCCAGACGTAGGCACCGGACAGGGTCTTGGCGCGGATCGGACCGCCCCACGGACCCCAACCGCGTACGTTGCGCGAGCGCACGAACACGTCATACTCGGTACCCGGTGTCAGGCGGGGTCCCGCACCGTTGGCGGGTGAGGTGTAGCCGTTCGGGCCTCCGTCATCCCACACGTCCGCGCCGTCTGAGACTCGACGCCAGATTGCCTGGTCCTGCTCGATGCCCGCACCACGGTTGTCGCCGCGGGCGTAGTTGACACCAAACGATGTGGGCGTGATGTTGACGGTGGAGAAGCTGTGAGGCGCTGCGGGAATCTGCGGGATGCGCGGAGCGGGTTCCTCCGTGACGTTCGCGCCACCGTCACCAATGTTGGTGTGGTCGGTGTCGATCCAGGCGGATGAGTAGAACCCACCCAGCCAGCCCTCACCGTCGTGGTAGCGCGAGAAGTTGCCCGCCCAGAGAACGTGGTACTGCTGGAAGCGCTGGTCGAAGGGCACGTTGAAGCGCCCGCCGACGTAGGCACCACCGAAGTTGGCCTCCCAGCCCCACGCACCGCCGCGGTTGTCCCAGGAGCCGTATCCGTTGCCGTAGTAGCGGACCTCGCCCCAGTAGTCCGTGCGGTTCGCGCCCCAGTCCTGCCCTGTGCGGCGTACCTCGATCCAGATTTGCTGGTTACCGGCACCGTTGAGGTCACCGAACGAAGAGACCATGGGTCACACTCGCTTAATCCACACGTCATCCACCTGAGGGTTGGCGGGTGCCGTGGGGCTGACCGTGATCTTGCGCGGGAACTGCTTCTTGAGTCGCGCGATGAGGTCGCGCGTGTCATTGATCCAGCGCGCGCCGTAGCGGACCTTGCCGTCCTCGCCGGTGTCCGGGACTAGTGAGTAGCCCTCGCTCGCTGCGTCATCGCCAATGGCCATGATGTCTCCTTAGGAATTGGCCCATGTACGGGTATCGGGTGTGGTGCTCCAGGTGTTGGCGGGGTCCTCTGCCAGCCAGGAGCCGGGGGTGACCTCGGTGAGGCCTGTGGACTCCAGGCGCATCGATCCGTTGGCTAGGTCGAATTGCGCGGACTGGAGGGTGCCTAGCTGGTTCTCGGTGCCGGGGAGCGTGATGCTGATTTCCTGGCCCGGGGTCACGCTCAGGTCGCTCAGGATCGTCACGTCCTGGGTGCGGCCCTGACCCGCGCGGCGGCTGAGGATTGCGGCGGCGGTTCCCGGTCCCGGATAGGGGCGGTCGAACTCGACCAGGAGCGCGCGGCCCGCGTTACCGGCCACGTCATCCTTGGTCTTCTGGTTGCCCTCGGTGTCTCGCCACGAGAAGCGCGCGATGACGCCCTGTGCGGCGGAATCCCCGGCAGCGTCCACAATGTCGGTGCCCTCAATGGTGTTGTTGGCACGCACGCTGACACGTCCGGGCACGTCCCATTCCGCACCGTCCACCAGCCACCAGCGGCGCTGCTCGTCACAGAACAGGCGGAGGCCCGCGGCGTTCTTCAGCGTCTCCAGGAAGTCCCACGCGCTCTCACCGGCACGCCAGACGAGAAGGTCGGGCGCGCGATCGATCAGCGAGAAGCGGCGGGATGCGGAGTTGTCCGACGCGCCAGACCATGAGTAGGCGTACTCGGAGGTGTTGGGACCCTGACCATTGAAGAAGTCGATGTTGTGCGGGCCGCTGTACTTGTGTGTCTCGGACACGCGGGGCTTGGCCCAGGTGATCGTGCCGCTAGAGCCACCGTGGTAGGCGCGGAGGAACCACTGGGTGGCGTCGCTGGGAATCGTGAAGGTGATGGATACGCGCGCTGAGGACCCGGCAGCGTTCGGAATCTTCGCGCTGTTCCAGATGGAGTAGCCGTTGGTGGGGCTGTAGGCGTGCATCACCAGGGCGCGCTGACGCTCCCAGTTCGTTCCGCCGATGACGGTACGTACGGACCCCTCCATTGACGCCGTGTAGGTGCGTCCGGGCTGCATACCCGCGGCCTGGGTTCCTGACCCAACCTCCACGTAGGAGTCCTGGCCCGTGGGGTTGTACAGGTGCACGCCGTTGACCGGGACGCCGTTGTGGGTACCGGGCCAAGTCGTGTCATACATACGCGAGACGTTCCATGCGTTGTGCGGGGCCAGGTCCGTGATGCGCGGGTTCAGCACCAGGTTGGTCGAGTCGGAGAGCACGCTGAATGGACGGTCGGCGGCACCCGTGGCCTGTAGCTGAGCGCCGGGGATAGCGCGGTCCAGGACGTAATTGACGATGCTGCGGAGCGAGTCCTGGCGCTGCATCGGCTCGTAGTCGTCCGTGAGCGTGGAGTAGTTCATGAGCAACGCCTCATCGGTCGCTAGCTCCAGGTCCACGCTGCGCCCGTCGTGGCTCACCTCACGGCTCAGCATCGCCATGTCGAAGGTGCGGGTGTCGGACGGAATCCACACCGGCACACCCGGCACGGTGACGGTGCGGGTCAGGATCGAACTCATGCGGTTGGGTGCGGTACCCAGGCCGTCCCACTGGTACGTCACCAGCGGGTCGGTGCTCACCGTGCCACCGTCGAAGTACGGCGCGGGCAGCGTGTCGGGCTTGCGCTCGACGATGACCCGGGTGATGTCGAGTGTTTGGCCCGTGGTGGTGACGGTGGGGAAGGTCAGGGAGATTCCGGCAGAGGTCGAGTTGGTCCCGGAGTGCGGCGTACCGGTCACGTCGATTTCGGAGACACCCGCGGGAATGTTGACGGTGCCTAGGAGAACCTGGCTCGTCGCGGACGATGCGGTCGGACGTGAGTAGACCTGAGTGCCAGGCATGGCCACGGAAGCGCGAACGGTCGCGAGGATGCGAACGCCTGAGGCGAACTGGGGGAAGCCGGTACCGACCACCACAGACACGCGGGCAGCGGCGGTTGTGGTGCGCGTGAAGCGGACGGCGGTAGGCGTGGGGTTACCCATGTCCGTGCGGAGGCTCAGGTTGAAGCCAGAGGCCACCCAGTAGTTCTGGGAGGTCGATGTACCGCGCGGGTCAAAGAAGGTGTTCTGGCGGATGCGCGCGTAGCTGCTGTACGTCGGCTCGGTCGTGCCCCAGCGGCCCTGGGCCTGGGCGGTGAGCTTGACGCGCTGACCGTCCAGGGGCTTGAGCGATTCCGGAAGGGCGGTGTTGATGGAGGGCACGGTGACGCGAGACACGGCATAGGGCACGCGGGAACGGTCCAGCGACAGGTCACCCTCAGCCACCGGGAGGTCCACGCTGGAGGCAATGACGGTGCCCGCCTCGAAGCTGACATCATCCAGGTACACCTTGGCGGTGGTGCTGACGTAGAACGTCAGGGCGTGTGAGGTCGCGGTGGCGGTGAACGTCAGAGCACGCGCGGCGTAGCTGGTGGTCAGCGGGGCGCTGGCGGAGGACGTACCGGCAGCGGTCATGTAGAACGTGGCCCCAGCCGCCGCACCCTTGACGACGGCGCGGAACGTGTAGCTGCGTCCGATGGTCAGACCGGTCAGCGTGCCGACCTGCTGAGACCCACCAGCGCTGGAGCGGTCCCACTCGGCACCCTGGCTGTTGCTCACACCCGTGTTGCTCCAGTAGCGGAGCGCGGACGTGCTGAGAGCGGCGGGCCATGCGTCGAAGTTGGAGGCCCAGAGCGTGACACCAGGGGTGACCACGATGGGTAAGGGGAACTGGATTTGCGCCTTGGCGGAAGGCATGACTTCAAGCACCACGGGTCACACCTCCTGGAAGCCGACAGAGACCCACCACAGGCCCATCTCTGCGTCCACGTCGATGTCCAGCGCCCCATCCAGGACGTAGGACATACCGATAGCCGGAAGGTCGGTGGAGGACAGCGTGAACGCCGTGGGTGAGGCGTGGAGGTTGTACGCGGCGAAGGCGTCGGCCTGGTTGCGGTAGAGCATCTTGAGCGTTCCCGAGCGCGGGCGCGGCGCAACGTAGACCACGGCAATGGAGCCGTCCAGGAGGTCGTAGATGATGTTGCGGGACTCTCGCGAAGGGTTGTATCCCTCGATAGCGGCGGGCGTGGTTGTGCCCGTACCGTTGTTGGCGGTGATGGTGTGGGGCATGGGTTACTCCGTGTACTGCGGTCGCATGCGGACAACCTGCGTCTTGATGGGCGGCACGTAGTTACGGACGGCGGTGTCGTCCACGATGAGGCGGACCTTGCCGACGCGCTCGCGGGAGGCGGCGTCTAGGGCGCGGTTGACCTCATCGACACCTGTCGCCTTGACGGCAATCTCGGTGTCTCGCTTCTTGGCGGTCTCCTTGAGCTTCCGCTCAGCCTCGGAAGTGTCCGCGGTCACCTCGACATCGGCCTCAGGATTGAAGCCTTCATCGAAGGACACCTGGGCACCGGACGCGGCGGATGCACCCGCGTCGGTCAGGGCGGAGATGATCTTGCCCTTGGCCTCTTCGGGGCCTTGCGCGAGCGATGCGGCGACCGCCATACGCGCGTCCTCAGGCATCTCCATGAGGTTGCGCCACTGGTCGCTGCTGAGCTTGATGGAGGCGATGTTGGCCTTGTACTGCTCGACCTGGCCCTTGGACTGCTCGACCTTCTCGGCCCAGGCATCGACGTTGAACACGCCGTCTTCGGACGTAGCCGCGTTGATAGCGGAGTCGCGCACACCGTCATAGGCGTCAGAGATTTGGTCGACTAGCTCGGCCTTGATCTGTAGCTGCTCACCGCCCGCTTCTACCCAGTTCTTCTCTGCCTGGGCGGCAGACTCAGCGGCAGCGGAAGCCTCGCGCAGATAGTCGTTGTACTGACGCTGACCCTCGGTCTGGTCCGTGATGGTCTGGAGGGAGCGTCCCGCCTTCTCATTGTTCTGGTCGTAGGCGGAGCCTTCTTCCTGGAGCTGCTTCAGGCGCTCTTCTCCGGCGCGGAGCTTCTCCTTGAGGCCGTCTACGTCGCCCGCCATGGCCTTAGCCAGGTCCTCGTAGCTGTTGCCCGACTTGTCCGCGACATCGCGGAGGTCTTCCAGGTTGGTCACGCCCTCTTCGGTGGCGGTGGCCATTTCACGGATAGCGTCCGCGATGTCCTCGATAGCCGGTGCGGCCTCACCGCCCGCGTCGATGTACGCCTGTGCGAGTTCGGCGGCGCGCTGCTTGAACTCGTCGGACTCTTCGCCCGCGGTGTTGAAGGCGTTGATGAGAAGACCGATACCGGCAGCACCCGCGGCCAGAGCGAACGCGGGACCCAGACCGCCGACAGAGCCAGCCAGACCACCAAAGACATCCTGCGCGATCTGCGGGAGGTCTTCCATGTCGCCACGGAAGGACGAGAAGGTTTCGCCCAGGTTCTGCGTAAGCTCGCCGGATGCCTCAGCGGCAGAGTCCGAAACGCTGTGAAGGCTACGGCCCGCGCTGTCGGAAGCGTCCTGAGCGGAGGTCTTCATCTTCGCGTACCCGGCCCGGAAGTCCTGGTCGATAGCGTCGGCGGTTTCCTTGATTTCCTTCTTGAGCTTCTTGGTGCTGTCCTGGGCCTGCTCCATGGAGCGGTCCAGACCGTCCGCACCCTTGCTCTTCGCCAGGCCGTCTAGCGCCTTCTCGGCGTCCTCTAGCGGCTGGATGACGCCGGACTTGATGCCCTTTTCGAACGCGCCAGTCTCAGACGCAATGGCAATCTGATGTGCCTTGGCCATAGGTCACCCCTTTTCTGCGGCGTCGTGAAGTGCTCGGTGTGCGGTCTGAATCCAGAGGGACGCAAAGCGCGGGATTGAATCGTTGGCTGCGGGATAGACCACGTTCCCGCTACGGCGTGGAGCGCCGAATGTCGGGCCAGCCTTACGGGTGTAGGTCTTGCCCTTCTTGGACCGCTGCGTGATCTGCTTCTGCGGAGACATACCGAACTCAGCGGCACTGGAAAGGGCGATGACAGGGGTACCGGATCGGAGCTTTCCGACCGCGCCAGACTTCAGCGTGACGTTTCGCGCTGTAGCACTGACGCGGGCGGAATCGACTAGCACCCGCTGTTGGACACGCGATAGAGCGCGTCCCTTGAGTTCGTCGAACCAGATAGGCTGTGCGGCCTTCTTGGTCTCGGAACCGATGAACTTCTTTGTCTCCGTTGGGACCTCCCGCATTGCCTGCGCGAGGACCGACAACGGGGACTCCACCAGGAGCGAAATGCTCCGGACCATGCTTAGGACGCGCTCCAGACCGGAGTACCGGAGACGTTCAGCGACACGGCGGACTCAGCGGCAGCGTTGGTTGCACCGCCGATGGTGGGGGCCTTCAGGAGAACCTTGAAGGTGAAGACACCCTGGGTACCGGGGAGGATGAGCTTGATGGTTGCCTCATTGCCCTCATTGGTGAACCAGGACTTAGCCAGACCGGTGGAGGTCCAGTCCTGGTACAGAACGCCCGTGAATACCCAGGTGCTCTTGCCGTTCAGCGGGACAGCCGTACCGGATGCGTCGATGACCGACACCTCAGGAGTGGTGGGCGTCAGCGCCGGGTCACGGAATGCGTTCGTGTACTCGTCTGCGCCAATGGTGATGGTTGCCTTGTTCAGGAAGGTCTTGTTGACTACTACGGCCATGATTACTCCTCCTCAGGAGCGGGTGAATAGGTGACTAGAACGGTGATGGGGAAGCGATAGCCGCTCTCGCCTGCCTCCAGGCGGAAACGGGAGCCGTTGTCCCAGACCAATTGCGGAAGAGAATCGAGAAGGAACGCGAGTTCTACGGCAGCATCACCCAGGCGAGTCAGGGCCTTATCGCCGTCCTTTTCCGGGGTAATGAGGTTCAGAGTGAACTCCAGACCGATAACGCCCGGGGGAAGCTCGCCGCCTGAGATGTTGGCTACGATGTCGCCCTGCTCATAGGTGACGGTGAGCTTGCGGAACGTGTCGCCCGCCTTCTCGATGTCGGTGATTACCCAGTCCTTAGGAAGGCCCTGAGTGAGTGCACCCTGTAGGTACTTGCGCGCCTCGCTGAGGGAGTTAGAAGACACTGGGTACTCCCTTGCTAGGGCGGATAATTGAGCGGATGGTCTTATCGAGTGGACGCGGCGTGAAGCTGTATCCCTCGGTGCCGATAGCGCCGTCGGAGCCTGCCTGTCCCGCGTTCCAGAGGTTGCGTGCCTGCTGGAGTTGCGCGTAGACCAGCGCCGACGAAGGCTCTTTGTAGGCACCTCCGTCAGCGGGCCAGCCGACCGAACCGGCAGGGGCGTACTCGATGACCTGTTCCCGGGCAATCTCTAGGAGGAATCCGCCTAGCTCGTCCGTGGGCGCGTCATGGGAACCCCAGGCAGCGGTGAATCGCTCCACCTCTGCCGGGGTTTCCAGTGAGAACCACTTAGCCATTGAGTACGCCCCTATCCGCTTACGGCTTGGTGCCGATAAGCGACAGCGACTCCGGACGAACCACGAAGGTCTCCAGGAAGGCGACCTGTGCGCGGTCAACGCCGAACTTCGCGACCTCAAGGGCCTCGATGTTGGCGTGCACCTCACGGAACTCGATAGCGTTACGCGCGCCAACGATCATCTGAGGCGCGGTGGCAACGGTGCCGGTGAAGAAGGACTGGGGAGCCTTGACCACGCGGACCTTGCCGGTGCTGGCCTCGCCCGTGCCGATACCAACGGCGAACTCCACGAACTCAGGAACCAGGTCCTTGGGCGTGTAGAGAAGCTGGTTCCAGGCGGTGGGGTTGACGATTGCGAACGATGCGTCATCGCCGTTGTCCGAAACCAGGTCGATGCCCTGGATAAGCTGACCCATGGCGGCGGGGTACTGGGTGGGGTAAGTACCGGGAGCAACCAGGCGGTCCAGAGCGGCAGAGTTGCGCGAAGCGACCGTGAAGATGTCGGCCAGCGCGGACTCATCGATGACCTTGGCAGCGCTGTCAACAACACCCTCAAAGAAGGCCTGGATGACATCTGCGCCACCGTCGAGGTACTGCCACTCCAAGGCCACGTCGGCGGCGTAACCGAACTTGCGGAGCGTGCTGGAGACGGTCGAGGTCGTGGCGTTACCGGTGGGAAGTTCGACCTTCTGCGCGGCACCAGAGATTTCCTTGACCAGGGCGGTGCCCTGGGCGATCTTGAAGCCCTTGCGGCCACCCAGAGCGATGCCGCCCTGCTGGTGGTTTGCCAGCGAGATGTAGCGCTGCGTGTAGCGCTTGCCCTGCCACAGCTTGCCCGTGAAGGTCTGCGGGATAGCGCCCGACGTAACGTGAGCCGGGGTGGTCACGTCAGCCAGAGCGGCCAGCATGGTCTCAGCGTCAGCGTTGTCCAGCGAGCGGGACTTGACCGATGCCATAGCGGAGAAGACGGCGTGCATATCCACGTCGGCCTTCTTGGCGGGTGCGTTACCCATGAGGGTTGCCGGGACCTGTGCCCCAGCCTCATTGGTCTCAGACATGGAGAACTCCTTGGTTTCGTCTGATGTGGATTCCTCAGCCGGGGCGGCTGTAGGCGTGGCCTCCGGAGAGGCCGAAACCTCGTCAGGAGTGGTCTCGGTAAGGGCGGTCTGTGCCGCCTCGGCGTCAGCGATGACGCGCTGTGCGCCCTCGTGCACCAGGCGCACGTAGGCAAGAAGGGCCTCCAGGGCGTCGCCGCTCAGCGGCTCAGGCTTAGGGGCCTCATCGGGGGCGACAGAAAAGAGAGCGGCTGAGGCAAAAGCGCCGTCCTTGACGACAGCGGCACCGGTCAGGCGGCTCTTGAGTGCGCGTGCGCCCTCGCGGACGATGCCCGCGACCTCGGCGCTCAGCTTGCGTACGGGGTTCGCCAGGTAGGCGTCACCCTCGTCTGTGTCCGCAATGGCGAACTCAGCGACGATTCCCGCGTCCGTCTTCTCCAGGGAGACAGCGCGACCAATCGGGTTGAAGCGGTCGTGCTCGACGTTGAGCGTGACCACGGTGGAGTCACGGGGAAGCTCGATGCTGTCGGCGGAGAACTCAATGGGTTCATTGCCGGACTGGTTGGGGCGGCTCAACTCTCCGAACGGAAGGAGCAAGCCCCGGATGAGGCGTGAGTCAGCGACTCGGCTAAAGACACCGGCCTCTGCGGTGTGGGTGTTGTCACCCCGTGGGAACTCCACGGGCTGGGATGTTCGTTCAGACATTGATGTCCTCGATTTCTACGGGTGACTCAGCCGTCAGAACGTTGTCCGGGGCCGACACCATGAACTCAGAGAGGTCAGCGCGGACCTCTGCGTTGGGTCCCACAACGTCATCCATAGACAGACGTGCGGTGATTGCGTAGGCAAAGCGGGCCGAACCGAACACCCAAAGCTCAGACGCCTTGCCGTTCTCATTCGTGTAGGTCATCTGACCGTTGGAACCGCCCTCTTTGCCCGCCTCAAGGAAGTTCGCGGGCACGCCAGAGTGCATGGCTAGCTGAAGACGAAGCGAGTTCATCCCCGACTCAAAGAGGTCCACCTGGCTGTCCTGGTGGTCCTTGACCTCCAGGTAGGAGGGCGTCACAGACACGGCGTGCTTATTGCGCTGCTCGGCGTAGTTCTTCGCCAGTGCCGCCATTTCCTCGGGCTGCATCTCGTCGTACTGCTTGTCGGTGACGTGAAGCTCAGTGGCCGCGGGAGGCGTGTCTAGGCGGGCCTGGCGGGCGTGCTCCAGCTTGCGCGCCTGGCGGATCGAGTCGATTCCATCGGTGAGAAGACCATTGGAGCCAAGCTGAATGAGGATGAGGCGTTGCGTGTAGTTGGCGGGAACGCTTTCCTTCACCTGTACCTTGCCGTCTGAGTCCATGTCCCAGAGGTCGCGGGGGACGTGGATGAGGTCTACGGGGAGGCCGTCAGCGCCAAGCTCAGCGCCCAGGAGCGCCCAGCCGAACAGGAAGAGGTCCTTAACGCATCCGGTCCAACGCATGAAGGGCGGGATACCGGAGGCGGAGTTGTTGACCCAAAGGGGCTGCTCGACCTCAACGCCGTCACGCCACACGCTGTACTTGAGCGGGGCGACTAGAGCGGTGTGGGCCTGGAGCGCACGGTTGACCTCAGGCACGCGGAGGGCCAAGTCAGGCGTGATGATTTCGGAGGGAGCCTGGTCCAGGAAGTCACCGATAATGGCGCGGGAAAGGCTGTTCGGGTCTGCCCAAGGAGAGACAATGCCTAGGTTTGTGGGTGCACTGACCAGCGACTTGCTCCGCTTAGTGAATACACCCAAGATGAATCTCCGTTACAGGCACCCCCGCCCTTCTTGGCGTGACTGACGCTGAAGGAGAAGAAGGACGGGGGCGTTAATGATTAACTATTCCATTATACCGCATATAGGAATGGGCTATCGAAACGCACTAAACCCAAGTGATCTGAGGAATACCGCCACTCGCGCGCTGCTCATCCAGGACATAAGCGGCGATGGATGCCGCCTCTAGCGGCGTGATATCGTCACTCGGGCGGTTCTTGATATCGGGGCGTCCGAAGGCCCAGCCGCCTGACTGGCCAAAGGCGCGCTTCACCGCGATACCCGCGGCACCGTTCATCTCCTGCTGGTCGTAATGGCGTAGTCCGTCCTCATTCAAGAGGTTGACGAAGTGCACGGCAGCGCGGGAGATATCGCGAGTGAGTAGCGGTCGCTCAAGTGGTGCGGGCCGTGACTCACGAAGCTGACGCATCTCGACTTCAGTCGCATTCGACCCCGCGTCATACGTGATGGGTCGGTTGTGCTTGCGTGCGAGGCTCAGAAGCTTGGTGCGGAACCCAATAACGCCTTCCTGGTGATGCAAGAGGGCCGTGTGTACCCGTCCGTCATCGCCCTTCCAGGCCGCTGCAATGGATGCCCAGGCGGCTTCCGGGTGCACGAAGGCCGACAGAGCGAACACCTTGGGCGGCGTGATGCCCGATTCACCCAGCGCCAGGGCCGCTGCGGACCACTTGGGAGCACTCAGAAGGGCCGTGTTGGACCCCTCCATGCCGAAGATGTTGAAGTATTCGCGGGTGTACTTCTTGACTCCCAGGCGCTCGTAGCTGTTCTGGATGCGCTCTAGGGTGGTCAGGGTGCCGATACCGGGGTGCATCCGTAGCGTTAGCTCTCGGGCGTGTGCGGTCGGGTGCTCGTCGTCGGGTTCCCAGCGCACCAACTCTTCGGGGTCGATGTCGTCGGGGAGCATGTAGGCCACGCGCCCTGCGCGCTCATCGTTCAGCGTGGCCCAGAACTCAGAGCCGCCCCGGTAATCGCCGGCTGTTCCGGCAAGCACAAGCTGACCGTCAGGGCGCGTGTCGAAGGACGGGATGACGGCCCCGATGACGTCTTCCCAGCGCTCAGGGCTGGCCTCTCCCGCCTCGTCGGCTAGGAGGGTGTCGTAGGCACCCGAACGGATAGCGTCACCGTCCGGGGACAGCACAGACAGCACCGAACCGTTGGGGAACTCGACGCGCTCTCCACCGTTGGACTTCACCAGCTTGATAGGTGACCCCTTAGCGAAGGCCTCACGGTCGGTCGAGTCGGGGAAGAGGCGCGAAATAGGGCTGTAAATATCGAGCCGGTAGCGCTCGGCGGTCTTCTTCTGGGTCGTCAGAAGGGTGAACCCGGCTAGATGTACAGGCCTCAGGTAGCACCGGCCCAGGAGGATGCAAAACAGAGTGGTGGTCTTGGACGAACGGCGCGGCATAATCACGGCGTTCATGAGGTGCCCGCGCGCCAGCATGTCCGCTACGCGGAGCATCTGCGGGTGCACGGTGCCGAGAAGGCCCAGGAACCAGGCCCCCACCAGGAACTCATCCCGGGTGGCCTGGTCGGTCACTAGCTCGGACTGGTACAGCGGTTCAATTCCTGAGTCGCGCTTGGCTAGCCACTCAGACTCCTTGCGGAGCGGATGATCTGCTACTTCATCGGGTAGGTCCGCTGTCATGCGTGCCCTCCGATACGTCATAGATGGTCTGTTCCTTATCGCCCGGGCGCAGCACGCTAATGAAGCGGGGAAGCTCCGATACATAGATCAGGAGTTCCCCGTCAACGTCGGGATTGAGGATGGGGTCAGGCAGGTCCATGGGGGTGCTCCTGGTAGGGTCGGGGGTCGGGTCTCGGTCGGGGAGAGAGACGCGTGATGAGCCGGAGGCGGGGGTTGCTATGACTTCCCTCAAAAAGTCGAGGTCGGGTCGCCCTCGGCTCGCTTGATGATGCGGCGGTGCTCACACTCTTCGTCCTTGCACAGCAGAGTCCACTCAGGCATGAGTAGGTCAGCGCTACTCAGACCGAATGGACCGAGCACACTGTCTACTTCCTCCTTGTGCTGGATGGTCCACTGATCCAGTACGCGCGATACGCGGTCACCTGCCGGGATGAGACAGACCTCATCGTTCTTGTTGAGGTGTCCGTTGTTGCTCACTCGCTGGCCTCCTTATCCTCAGGCGCTACCTCATCGGTGGGTACCTGGTCCCCATCACCCTGGGTGGGCGTGGGTACCTGGGTGGGCAGGGCATCACGCAATGCCTGGGCCTCTGCCTCCCACTCGCTTAGCTCAGCCGTAGCCTTAGCCAATTGCTCAGTGATGTTGGCCACGTTGTTCTTGCCCAGCGTCACGCGATACTCCACGCTCTCAAGCTGGCTGCGTAGGTACTGCTCTACTACTGTGTTCATGGTTAGTTGTCCTCATCGAATGTGTAGACCTGACCGATAGTCAGGCCGGGGTCAGGGTCCAGGCCGAACCCGAAGCTAAGGCCTGCCTCAACCTCGGTGATGTCGTCCCGATATCGGCGCATGCTGGTCACGTTGGGGATGCTGTCCTTCTTGACATCGGATACAGCCTCAGCGCCGTAGACGTTCCCGAACTTCTCGGATCGGAATACTTCTACGATCTTGATGATTGATGACATGTCTTCTCCTTATGCCCAGGCTGGGCCTTGGAATGTGGTCTTGCTCTTTCGTGCGTTGGTGATGCGTGCGCCTATGCGCCCGCCCTCACGCCTGTTCTCGCCTCGGTGCTCGGGTGCTGCGTTGTCCACACCCTCACCGCCTAGCGGGTCTATGTGCCCCACGTCATAGGGCAGTCCTTCCGGGATAGGCCCACCACAGCGCCAGCACTGGGCGTCATCCCCGCGTGACCAGATACCCCGTACCTGATTGCGGATGATGCGGCAGGTTCTACGCCACTCAGGCGTTGCGTGCTTACTGGACATGTACACGCCCCTCATGCACGTCACGCGCGGCCTCTGCCTGATCCTCGAAGACATACGGCCCTCGGAAGTCGTTGCAGTCCTTGCACGTCCACACCCAGCCAAGTCGCG
>NZ_QDFT01000012.1 GCF_003075375.1 Microbacterium testaceum
GTCCCGGCTCCCACCACCGCGCGGCTGGACGCCGTGGCACCCCGCGCGGTGGTGGGAGCCGGGACCGCGGCCGCGCTCGCGGCGCTGGCGGCGCGCGAGCTGACCACCCGGCCGCCGGCGGTCGTGGCGAGCGAGCACGCGTCGCTCGTCGCACGTCGACGCAGCCGCGTCCCCGCCGTCCGCATCGGTGCGCTCCAGGCGCGCCGCCGCTACCGCTCGGCCGACGTCGTGATCGCCTCGTCGCACGCGCTCGCCGCCGAGATCAACGCCGGGTGCGGGGTCCCGGCCAGCCGCAGTCTGATCGTCCCGCCGCCCGTGGCCGACGTCGTGTCGGTCGAGGGTGTCCGCGCGGCGCGCGCGGCCGGCACGGCGCGCGGCCTGACCGTCGTCGTGGCGGGGGATCTCTCCGCCGCGAACGATCCGCTGCGCGTCGTCGCGGCGGCCGGCGAGCTCGACCGACGCGGGATCGCGGTCGAGCTCGTCGTGCGCCCCGGCGGCGCGCTGTCCGAGACGGTGCGCCGCGCCGCGGTGTCGCACGGCCTCGCGATACGCGCCGACGACGGGGCGTGGGGGCCGAGCGCGGTCGTGGTGCTCGGCGCCACCAGCGCCGGTTTCGGTGCCGAGCTCGTCCGCGCCGCCGCGCGCGGGGTGCCCGCGGTGGCGGTGTCGACCGCGCTCGGGGTGGCGGATGCCATCGTCCCCGGCGTCACCGGTGAACTCGCCGTCGCGGGGGATGCGGTCGCGCTGGCCGACGCGATCGTCGCGGCCTCGCACCTGGAGGTGGCCGGGGTCGACGACTGGCTCGCGCGGTTCGCGCCGGCATCCAGTGCTCGTCTGCTGCTGCGGGCGGTCGATCTGGCCGTGGCGCACGCCGACGCGGGACGGGCCGTTCCGGTATGACGCGGCGCGCTCCTCGCGCGCTGATCGGCGTCGTCCTGACCGCCGGGGTGGTGCTCGCCGGGTGCGCCCCCGGGCCGCGTCCCGACGTCGTGCCGGTACCCGCCGACGCCTTCGACGCCTACCTCGACGGCGCCCCGTACCTGCGCGGCGTCAACCTCTACGGTCACGTGCTCGGCGGTGCGGGGGCCGATCCGGGGGTCGCGAACGAACCCGACGCGAGCTACGCCTTCCTCGCGTCTCGCGGGGTCGACATCGTGCGTCTGGCCGTGCCGTGGCAGCGCCTGCAGGTCATCCCCGCCGGGGGATCCGCCCTCGACGGACTCGCGCAGCCGATCGACACGGCGTACCTGGATGCCATCGTCGCCGAGGTGCGGACGGCGTGGGGCCATGGCATCCGCACCGTCGTCGACCTGCACAACGGCTGCACCTATCCGTGGGGAGCGGGGCCCGAGATCCCGGGCAGCGTGCGGTGCGGCGACGGCATCACCGAGGACCACGTCACGACGGTCTGGACGGCTCTCGCGGGGCGGCTGCGGGACGAACCCGGGGTGGCCGCCTACGACGTGTTCAACGAGCCGCGGTGGTCGGTGGGCATCGACGTGTACAAGCACTACGCGCAGGTGGGGGTGGATGCCATCCGCTCCACCGGCGCGACCCAGCCGGTGTGGGTCGAGGGGATCCTCAGCGACGAGCGCGGTCGGCTGGCCGCGATCGCCCCCGACGGGCCGTGGATCGTCGACCCGACGGGACGGGTGATCTACTCGGAGCACTTCTACGCCGACGCGTCGGGGCCGGCGTACGCCGACATCGAGGACCCCGACCGCGTGCTCGACCGCCTGCGCACCTTCGGCGACTGGTGCGCACAGTGGCAGGTGCGGTGCGCGGTCGGCGAGGTGGGATGGCCCTCGGGCGGTGAGGGGGGCGCCACCACGGCAGCCGACGGCGAGCGCTGGAACGCCCTGTTCGACCGGTTCTACGACCTGGCCGACGACTACGGCCTCGACGTCGCCTACTTCGGCGCGACGAGCGCCCGCACGGTCGGCACCCTGCTGGCGTACGTGTCGAGCGAACCCGGGATGCCGTCGCCCACGGGGATCGACACGGCGCTGTCGCAGGCGCGGGTGATCGAGGCCCACCTCTCGCCGAGGTGAGCCCCGCCGCCCTCAGTTGGCGATCGTCAGGCTGACGGCCGTCGAGGTCGCGGTGTTGCCCGCGGCGTCGGTGGCCTTGGCCGTGATCGGGTAGGTGGCGTTGCGGACGTTGCGGGTGTCGTAGGCCGCGCGCCACTCGGTGGCCGTGACCTGCGTCGCCACCGCGAGGCGGTTGGTGCCCGCCCAGACGGTGACGCCGGTGACGCCGACCTGGTCGGTGGCCGAGACGCGGATCGTGACGACCCCCGACACCGAGGTGCCCGAGGTGGGCGAGATGATCGCGACGGTCGGCGCCGCCGTGTCGGGGGTCGGGGTCGGGGTGGGGGTGGGGCTCGCCGTGGGTGTGGCTGTGGGCGTCGGCGTCGGCGTGGCTGTGGGCGTGGCCGTCGCCGTGGGCGTCGCGGTCGGCGCCGGGGGCACGAGCAGCGACCCCCAGCGCGTCATCGACGCCGTGAAGTCCCCGGTGGCGAACCCGGGGGTGTTGTGCCCCATGGTGTGCGTGCGTACCGACGCCTCGGCCGCGACCGGGGTGATCCGATCGATCAGCGCGAGGCCGTGGCGGCGCGGGGGAACGGTGGTGTCGCTGTCGTCGGGGGTCGACACGACCACGCGCACCTTCGTACCGCGCCACGCGTCGAGGGCGAACCGCGTCGGGTTGGCGGCGTCGATCGCGGCGAGGTCGTCGCCGAAGACCGCCTGCACCGAGATGCGTCCGCGGCCTCCGTCGTCGTACATCGCGCGCAGGTCGTAGGCGGCGTTGACGTCATACATGCCCGTGATGTTCGGCAGCAGGCGGCGACCGTAGGTCTCGGCGGCCAGCACTCCGCCGCCCGAGGTGGCGCGCAGGACGGTCGACGAGACGAGGAACTGCCGTGTCATCCAGGTGAGGGCGGCGTTCTGCAGCTCGACGGCGCGCGGCGCCGAATACAGCGTGCCGCCCGCCTTCTGGCAGATCGCGATCGCACCGCGCTCGACCGCCCACATCGCCGAGGCGCGGAAGCTGCCGTCCAACGCGTTGTGATCGCCGCCCGAGCCGTGGTAGTACCACACCACCGGCACGGGGCGGCCGTCACCGGGCTTGATGCTCTGCGGCACGTACAGGCGCGCGGGATCCTTGCTGATGGTCACGCAGATGTTGTCGAAGAGGGCGCCGCCGGGCGTCACCTCGTTCGCCGTGCGGAGGTACTCGCCGGGGAGCGTGGGTGTCGGTCCCGAGCCCGCCGCGGTCGCGGAGCGGGCGGCGAAGAGCCCGAGCGCGACGGCGCCGGCCCCCCACGCTCCACCGGTCAGGACGGTGCGGCGGCTGACGGGCCGTTCGCGTTCTCTCGGCATTGTTTGCATTCCCCTCGGCATGCCCGGCGCGGCATCACGTTCTCGCGCTCTCGCATTTCCATTGTGAAACCGCAAATAGCGGGGAATGTGAACTCCCTATGACGATCCGTCGCCGATTCGACGACGACCCCTCATTGCGGCCGTCCGCCGCGCTACAGTTTCGCCACGCCCGGGGCGCAGGACCGCACAAAAGGTTCCGCACCCCGGCTCAAGAATCCCGGTCGTCCCGTTTCGGGGGAATGCACGTGGCGACCGTCCGGGGGCCTGTGCGCCCGCATACAGGGGGGAATCGCTTGCGTCATGTCTACGACCGTGTGGGGAGCCGGCGGTAAGACCGCATTCATCTGTTCGACCGGCGGGCATTTCGCCGAATTGATCCGATTGGAATCGCTTTTCGGGCGGCATCCGGATTCTCTGTGGATCACCTTCGATACCCCGCAGAGTCGGCAGATGCTCGAGGGGCGTCGATGCGTCATGCTGCCCTACGTCGGTCCGCGCGATCTCAAGGGCACTCTCGCCGCGGCGGCTCCGCTGATGCGCATCTTCCACACCGAGCGCTTCGACGCGGCCATCAGCACCGGTGCGGCCATCGCGACCGCCGCCCTGCCCCTGGCCGCGAGTGCCGGCATCCCGGCCACCTACATCGAGAGCGTCGCCCGCGTCGACGGTCCCTCGATGACGGGCCGGCTGCTGCAGAACGTGCCGAGCGTCCACCTGCGGACGCAGGCGCCCGGGTGGGCGAACACCCGGTGGAAGCTGTGCGACAGCGTGCTGAGCACGTACCGGTCGGCGGCGCGCGTGCGCCCGGCTCGCCGGCACCGGCTCTTCGTCACCCTGGGCACCATCCGCGGGTACCGATTCGACTCGGTCGTCGACGCGGTGCTGGCGACCGGACTCGCCGACGAGCACACCGTCTGGCAGCTGGGCGAGACGACGCGCGAGGACCTGCCCGGCGCGGTCCACGACTATCTCGCCCCCGAGGACTTCACCCGTATCGCGGCCTCGGCCGACGTGGTCGTCTCGCACGCGGGCGTGGGTTCCCTGCTCGAGATGCTCGCGCTGGGGGTGCACCCGGTCCTGGCCATCCGCAACGCCGCACGCGGAGAGCACGTCGACGACCATCAGGACCAGATCGCCGCCCTGGTGAACTCCCTCGGCATCGCCACGGCGGTGCCGGGACCCGCCGTGACCCGCGAGATCTGCGAGCGCGCCGCGGCGCTGACGACCATCGACGACCTGACCCTCTCGAGTGAGCGAGCCGCATGAGCGCCCCGAACACCACGCCCCTCCCGCCCGTCGAGCACCTCGCGCGCCGCGAGATCTTCGCCGTCGGACGGGGCCAGTACGAGAACGTCGGCGACGTCCTGCTGCGACGTCCGCTGCTGGACTGGGCCCGCGAGAGCGGTCGTCTGCACGTCTACGTCGGGCACTCGCCCGAGGGGTACGACGAGGGGCTGGGGCTGCAGCCGGAGGACGTCGTCTACCGCTCGTTCGTCGCCTGGTACCGCGCGCTCGTCGGCTACGCCGCGCGCGGCGAGGCCGACAGCCTCTACAAGCCCGGAGAGCTGCAGCTGACGCTCATCGGCATGAAGGAGCACCTCGCGATGCTCCCCGCCGCGGCCCTCGTGCGCGCGCGCGGGGGCCGGGTCGCGCGCGTCGGTGCCGGCGCCCGCAATTTCGCGCCCCTGCCGCGCGCGTTGATGTGGCCCTCGAACGCCCTGAGCTCCTACACGCGGTGGCGGGACGACCGCACCGCGGCCTACCTCGGGTTCGGACCGGCCATGCCCGACCTGGGCTTCTCCGAGGGTCTCGACGCGCAGGGCCTCGAGAGCGCCCGGGCCGAGGGATCCGGCATCCGGGATCTGTTCGTCGTCTCTCTGCGCGACGACACCGAGGTCGCCCCGCGGCCGTACCCGCAGCCCGCGTGGATCGCCGCGGTCCGCGGCGCGGCCGCGCAGCTCGGGCTCCGCCTGGTCGTCGTCACGCAGGTGAGCGTCGACGACGAGCGGTCGCGTCGCCTGGCGCGCGACCTCGACGCGGAGGTCGTCGGCTGGCCCGCGCTGGGGGCCCACGCCGCGCAGGAGGAGCGGTTGCGGGCCGTCTACCGCCGCACCGCCGTCGCCGCGAGCGACCGCCTGCACGTCATCATCGCCGCCTACACCGAGGGCGCGATGCCGATCGGTCTGCAGCTCGACGACGCCGACAAGATCTCGCGTCATTTCGACACGATCGGTCTGCGCGACATCGCCGTCAACACCACGGGGATGGATGCCGACACCCTCCGCGACCGCCTGGTCGCCCTGTCCGGGCGCCGCGACGAGGCGCTGACGGCGCTGAGCGGAGCCCGCGCGCGCCTCGACGTCGTCCGCGCCGAGCTCGCCGCGCTGCTGCGCCGCGAGGGCTCATCGCCGGCCGTCCGTCCCGGGGTCGACCTGCCGACCGTTCACCACCTGGGACGCGACGGGGACCACCCCGGGGGCATGACGCAGGTGGTCAATGCGTATCTCGCGTGGCCGTTCGAGCGGTGCCGCGTCGACGTGATCGCTTCGCGCGGCAACCCCGGCGACCATCTGACGGCGATGCGCCTGTTCCTCGCCGCGCGGCGCCGAGTGCGCCGGATCGCGCGCTCGGGGGAGCCGGCCGTCGTCGTGGCGCACCTGTCGGAGCGGGGATCGTTCCTGCGCGAGGGTCACCTGGCCCGACTGGCCGCCCGGCTCGGCGTCCCGGTGATCGCCCACCTGCACGGCAGCGAGTTCGAGGTCTACGAGGAGCGCCACCCCCGACGCGTGCGCGACGTCCTGTCCGCCTGCGCCCACGTGATCGCCCTCTCGGAGTCCGCGCGGGCGATCGCCGCGCGCACCGTGGGGGACGAGCGGGTGAGCATCGTCCCCAACGCGGTCCCGTCGGGGCCCGCGACGACCCGCGACCGCGTCGTCGTGTTCGGCGGAGTGGTGTCGCGACGCAAGGGCGTCGACGTGCTCGACGCCGCGTGGCGCCGGGTGCACCTGTTGTTCCCCGACTGGACGCTGCTGCTGGCCGGACCCCTCCGCGAGCCCGACGTCGTCGACCGCGCCCTGCCGGGGGCCGTCTTCCTGGACGCTGTCTCGCACGACGAGCTGCTCGGGCTGCTCGAGAACGCGGCCGTCGCGGTCCTGCCCTCTCGCGACGAGGCCATGCCCATGTTCATCCTCGAGGCGCTGGCTCGTCGGGTGTGCGTCGTCTCGACCGAGGTCGGCGGCATCCCGGACGTCCTCGACGGCGGGCGCGGGCACCTGGTCGCTCCGGGCGACGTGGACGCGCTGGCCGCCGCCCTCACCGCCGCGCTGGGCGACGAGGCCGACCGCGAACGCCGGGCGGCGCGCGGCCACGAGTCCTTCCGCGAGACCTTCGCGGCCGAGACCGTCTACCCGCGTGTGGAGTCCATCTGGCTCGCCCCTCTCGGCGACCGCTTCGGCGGCGAGAACACGCCGGGGACCGAACCGAACAGCACCGCGACGGTCAGGCACACCGCCACGGCCCCGAGGCACAGCACCGCCGCGATCAGCGTCGCGGGAGCGGCCCCCACGGGGATCAGCGGAACCACGGCGGCCAAGAGCAGCGTGTGAAGGACGTACACCGGGAGCGTCCGGCGCCCCACGGCGACGAACGGCGCTGACAGCACGCGCGAGCGCGCCAGCACCGAGGCCACGACCACGCACGCCGCGACGCACACCACCGAGAGCACGACCCGGGCCACGCCCGCGGCGGCCGAGGGCACGACCGTGAACAGGGCGAACGAGACCGGCACGATCACCAGGGCCGGGACGATCCACCAGGGGCGGGTGCGGGCGGCCAGCGCCTTCCACCGCGTGGTCGCGCGCACCCCGAGCACGAAGAAGAACAGGTACAGCGCGATCGAGCGCCAGATCGGATTGCCGCCCGTGGGCACGACGTCGTACGCGGCCGCCACCGACACGGCGGCCGAGGGAACCAGCACCGCCCACGTCGGCCACGCGCGGGTGGCCCGGGCGATCACGACGTAGGCGATCAGGGCGAACAGGAACCACAGCCCCGTCGTCGGCCACACCGGCAGCAGCAGGAACGCCAGCCACGGCGGCACGTCGCCCAGCGGCCAGGGCACGAAGCTGAACCAGATCGCGCGGACCGCCGACCACAGCACGTAGACGTACACCAGCAGCCACAGGCGGCGCGACCACACCTCGCCCCAGGGGCGCTGCACGACGCTCGCGGCGAGCATGCCCGAGATGACGAAGAACAACGGCATCCGGATCGCGGTGAGGAAGGTGTTGGCGGTGGCGAGCCAGCCGAGGTCCCAGCCGTAGGCCCCCATCAGCTGCAGCGCGTGGGCCAGCACAACGAGGATCATGGCGCCCCCGCGCGCGGTGTCGGGCCACCGCAGCCGCGGGGCGCTCATCGCGACTCCCGGGCGTTGGCGCGGGTGGTTCTCGCTCCCGCGGAACGGCCGAAGGGATAGACGAACAACCACGACACCCGGGTGAGATAGCGGGTGATCACGATGGACAGGGCCGTCACGATCGCGGTCATCGCGCCGATCACGAGCAGACCCCGTCCGGGCAGGGTGTCGAGCCACCCGGCGATGTGCGACAGGCCGATCGCCAGCAGAGCGATCACGAAGATGTGCACCAGGTACACGTTGAGCGAGCGCACCCCGATGTACGACAGCCACCCCAGCGGACGCACCCGGGCGAGCCGCGTGGCGAGGGTGAAGCCGGCGGCGACCACCAGCACCTGACCGATGAAGGCGACCCCCGGGATGCCGGCGACCCGGGGCACGAAGGTCGCGAACGCCGCGAACCCGGCGAACGCCACGACGCTCCCCACGATGACCAGCGGGGTCGTGCGCTCGACCGCGGCGTGGATGCGCCGCTGGAACGTCGCCCCCAGGACGAAGAACACGAAGTACTCGATCATGCGATTCCACCCCACGTTCTCGGTGTCGATGAGCCCCGCCGACATCAGCGTTGACGCGATCAGCGCCGCCGCGACCAGGACCCACGCCGGCAGCACCCGACTCGCCCACAGCACCAGCGTGAAGACGAACAGCGCGTAGATGAACCAGTACGAGCTGATCGGCCAGACCAGGATCCCCAGCAGCGCCAGCGGATCGGATGCCGCGGTGCCCGCGCCGTCCGCGCGCACGTTCGGCACCACCAGGTAGAACGCGAACCGCAGCAGCGACCACACCGCGTACAGGTAGAGGTACTGCCGCAGTCGTCGCCTCCACAGGTCGGCGAAGGACCAGCTCTGGATGCGGGTCTGGAACAACCCCGATATGAGGAAGAACGCCGGCATCGGGAACAGGTCGAGCACGATCCTCGCGCGGCCGACGCCCGCGGCATCCATCCCCAGCGAGTTCAAGAAGAGCGAGACGTGGTACGCGACGATCATGATGATCGCCACGCCTTTGACCACGTCCATCCAGTCGCGTCGGCCGACGTCGTCGCGCAGCCACAGGCTAGCCCGTCGAGTGTGTTCCATTCCGTTCCCCCCAGAATCGATCCGAACGCTCGGCATCCTCGCGGCCCCCCGCGCCGATGCGTTCGGTGTTCGCGCGCGCGAGTGCGCGCGCCCGGTCCGCTCCGCGACGCACGCGATCGACGGCGTCGTGGGCGTCGAGTGCCGAGACCACGACATCGCGGATGCCGGTCCCCATGCCCGCGCGCGGTGACACGCACAGTTCGGGCCAGTCGAACAGGCGCATGAGCCCCTCGACCTTGCCCTGCGAGGCGAGTGTGACCGCCGGCACCCCCTGCGCCAGCGACATCACCGCCAGGTGCATCCGCCCGGTCACCACGACCGACGCCGACGCGGCGAGACGGCGGATCTGGCTCGGCCCGAGCATCGTCTCCACCAGCGTCACCCCGTCCTCCCACCCGTCGCGCCGCACCGCGTCGAGGACGCCCCGGCAGGCGGCCAGGTCGTCCGCGGTGCGCCGCAGCACGTGCGGAAGAAGGACGACGTGGATGCCGCGCGCCCGCAGCTCGGCGAGGACCGGGCGGTATTCCACGCCCTGGTCGACCGTGCGCGCGATCAGCCCGCTGGCGTTGACGAGCGCGTACGGGGGTTCGAGGCCCTCGAGCGCGGCGGGGAGGCGGTCGGCGCGACGGTCGTCGGTGAACACGATGTCGGCGGTCTCGACGACACCGGGGATGCCGAGGTCGCGCACCCGCGCCGCCGAGGCGGGGTCGCGCAGCAGCAGGCGGGCCCCGGCGGTCCCCGCGCGACGCAGGGCGTCGCGGGCGGGTCGCGGGGCGGCCCCGTTCCAGCTGAACCCGATGATCGAGGTGTCGAAGCCCCTCTCGGCCGCGACCGCGGCGATCGTCGACCGGCGCACCGAGGGGCGCAGCGAGTACACGCCGTCCATGATGTCGGCGCCGATGATCGACACCGTCGCCGCCTCGCCGAGGAGTGCGCCCAGGGCGCGCACGTCGCCGCGGTGGCCGTGGTCGTCGCCGTAGAGGAGGTGGGGGAGGGCGACGATGCGGGCCCGCCCGACGAGGTCGGGGGGCAGCACCAGATCGTCGTCGTTGCGGGTGACGATCGTCACGGGGCGGTCGGCCGCGGCGACGAAGGCTTCCACCATCGCCTGGTCGCCGATGTTCCCGGCGCCCGGCGGGGCGATGAGCACGTGACAGCGCTCGCCGGGTCGGCCCGCCGACGAACGCAGCAGCGCGGCGAAACGCCGGGTCGGCAGCCCGCTGCGGTCCAGCACCTGACGGGGCAGGCGGCGCAGGCGCCGCCTGATCGATCCGAGTTTCACGGGGTGTCCTCTCCGGCGTTGCGGGTGCCCCGCGCCCGGCGCAGGTGCTGGCGCAGCGCGAGGATCGTGCGGACGTCGCGGCGATAGGCCGGCAGCACGACCGTGGTCAGGGCCAGGGCGGCGACGAGGACGACCGCCCCGACCACCAGATCGGCGATGTCGTCGAGGCCGGGCCAGAGCGCCGTGACCGCGGCCGAGAGCCCGGCGGCGATGCCGTAGACGGCGACGGTGCGCGCACCCGCCCAGAACAGGGGAGCGCCGCGCAAGAAGGTGCCGCGCGTCATCCACACGATGCCGATGGGCCAGACCAGCACGTTGCCGATCGTGTACGCCCACGCGACGCCCTCGACGCCCCACAGGGCTCCGGCGACGATCAGGCCGATCACCACGGGCCGCGTCGCGATCGTGTACCAGAAGAAGCGCTTGGTCAGCCCCAGCGAGAGCGACACCCAGTACGTCGCGTAGGCCGCCGCCTGGAAGAACCCGGCGATCGCGAGGATCTGAAACAGGTGCACGGTCGGTTCCCATCGCGGGCCCAGCGCCACGGCGACGAGGGCGGGCGCCTGGGCGACGCTGAACGCCAGCACCCCGGCGACGATGTTCAGCAGCACGATCTGACCGACCGCGAGGAAGCGCGCGTACCGCTCGGGATCGTTCTGCAGCCGCGAGAGGGTCGGCAGGGCGACGCGCGACGCGGGCGCGTTGATCTGGTTGAGCGGCAGCACCATCAGCTGGAAGGCGCGGTTGTAGAAACCGAGCGAGGCCGGTCCGAACAGGCGGCCGATCATGACGGAGTCGATGTTGCGACTGGCGTAGACGAGGACCTGGGATGCCACCAGGTGCCCGCCGAACGACACCAGCCCGCGGACGGACTCGGTGCGCGAGGGCAGCCCCGGCCACCAGCCCGCCACCATGGGCAGCGCGAACGCCATCAGCAGCACCGGCAGGACCTGCTGGACCACGAGCGCCCAGTACCCCCACCCCCAGGTGGCCAGCACCAGCGCGACGCCGAGGCCGGTGATCTGCGCGCCGATCTCGACGGACGACAGCGACACGAACCGGAAGTCGCGGTTGAGGTGCGCCCGGAACTGCGTCGAGAAGCCGTTCAGCAGGAAGGTGGGTGCCAGGGCGATCGCCACGGCCACCAGTCGCGGGTCGGCGTACAGCGCCGAGATCGGCACCGCCAGGGCGGCGCACGCGATGCTCAGCAGCGCCCCGATGCCCACATTGATCCAGAACAGCGTCGAGCGCTGTCCGTGCGAGAGGGTCTTCGCCTGGATCGCGGCGCTGGACAAGCCGAAGTCCCGCACGATCTCGCCGACGCCCACGATCGCCAGCACCATCGCCGTCACGCCGTAGTCGCTGGGCGAGAGCAGGCGGGCCAGCAGCACGATGCCGGTGACCTGCACGATGATGCGGACGCCCTGCGCGCCCATCGTCGTCGCGGCGCCGCGCGAGGCGGTGCGCCCGAGGCTCCGCGGCGGCGCGCTCACGCCGGGATCCGTTCCCGCAGATCGGTGCGTGCGGCGGCCGGGGCGAACGGCACCGCGGCGCGCTCGCCCCCGTGCACGGCGAGCAGGGCCAGGACGCCGATGATGACGTGCATGCTGCGCACCGCGTCGAGGGTGTTGAAGCCGGTGATGGCCACGAGGTAGGCGACGAGGGCGAGCAGGGCGCCGAGGTTGCCGGTGATCGTGGCGCGCCAGGCCAGGGCCGCGGCGAAGGCGAGGAAGAAGAGCAGTCCCGGGATGCCGACGCTGATCAGCAGCTGCAGCATGCTGTTCTCGATGATGATGGTGTCGAACAGTCGACTCGTCTCGCCCGAGGTCCCCGGCCCGGTGCCGATCCATCCCGACAGGTCGGAGGCGCGGAAGGCGACGTCGACGGCGCGGTCGCGCACGTCGGCCGAGATGCGCGACTCGATCGAGTCCGCCCGCTCGACGAGCGGCCCGAAGTTCAGGGCGCCCACGCCGCCGACGGCCGCGACGACCACCAGCTGCATCCACCTCTTCGCGTGCGCCCATCCGATGAAGAAGGGACTGATCAGGATGCCGAGCCCCACCGCGACGGCGACGGCGGCGAGCGGGCCGCGCGACACCGTCCCCATGACGCCGGCGGCGGCGATCAGCCCGGCCACCAGCGGCCAGCGGCGACCCTGCGTGAGCCAGGTGCCCAGGCCGAGCAGGGCCGGGACGGTGAGGAACGCGGCCGCGAACAGCGGGTGCGAGAAGGCCCCGCGCGCGCGGTAGACCGAGAAGACGAGATCCCCCGACGCGGTGCCGTACAGCGGCGAGAAGCGCAGGATCGATTCACCCAGGATGTACAGGCCCGACAGGGCGCCGACCACGAGGAGCGTCTCGCGCAGAAGGTGCGCTTCGCGACGCGCGTCGACGACCAGCAGAGGCACGAGCACGCTGATGACGAAAGCCGCCGACCAGCCGATGGACGTCTCGTCCCAGCCGTTGAGCGCGGTCGAGCAGACCAGCCACACGGCGAAGAGCAGGCCCGTGGCGTACACCGCGTACCGCGCCGCGAGCGCCGAGCGCTTCTCGAGGGGGAGGGCTCCGCGCCCCCCGGGTGCGAGCAGGCGTCGGACCACCCAGACGCCCATGATCATCGCCAGGGGCGGCACGGCGTTGAAGGGTCCTTCGGCGGGGATGAGTCGCGTGGGGAACAGCGCGAGGATGACCATCGCGAGCGGGGGCAACCAGTGCACCGGCACGGTGAACAGCGCGATGGCGAACACGGTCAGCGCGGGGATGAGCGCGGCGATGGCCAGGCTCGGCTCGTCGATCGCGCGGATCGCGGCCGCGGTGCCGCCGAGCACGAAGACCGTCGCGAGCGCGCCGAGCAGCCACGGGCGCCATGCGCCCGCCGGTCGTGCCCTCGCGATGAGGTGCCCTGTCATCCTGCTCATCCGATCCCCGCCCCCGCCCCGTGGATGTGCTGAGCACACGCTAGCGAGCGCCGGTGTCCGTCACGTTTCCTGCCCGTGACGCTGCGGAGGCGGGTCGGTGGGCACGGCGGCGTTCGGCTGATTCAGAAGTGCGCGGGAGGATCATGCCTGCATGACCACCTCAGAGGCGGCGGCGCCCGCGATCCGGACCGACCCGCTGTCGGCCCCGCCGACCCGCCTGCGGGCGGCGGTCGCGACCGCTCTCGCCACCGTCGTCGCCCTCATCGTCCTGGGCTTCGTCCTGCGCGCCGTGCCCATCGATCTCGCTCTGTCGCGAGCGGTGCACCACCTGCACGGTTCGGGCATCGCCCCGATCGCCGAGGGCTTCTACCGGGCGCTCAAACCGCTGCCGGCCGCGGGCATCATGCTCGTCGCGACCGTCTGCGTGGGCCTCGGGACCCGTCGATGGCGGACCGCGCTGCTGTTCCTCGGCACGGTGGCGGTGACGTGGGGCTCCGCCGAGGCGGCCAAGCTGATCGTCGACCGCCCGCGTCCGGGGCTCGCCCACGCGGTCGACCCCGTGATCGGATCGGTGACCGACGCGTCGTTCCCGAGCGGCCACGTCGCGTTCACGGCATCCTTCGCCCTCGCCCTGGTCGTCGTGCTGTGGGCCACCCGGTGGCGCCTCGTCGCCGTCGCGGGCGGCGTGCTGCTCGTGGCCGCGATGTCGGTGTCGGTCGTCGTCATCGGCGTGCACTACGCGGGCGACGTCGTGGCATCCGTCATCTGGGTCGCCGGTGTCTTCCCGGCCGTCCGCGCCGGCGGGGCGGTCCTCATCGCGCGTCTCGAGGCGCGCTCGACCCTCCGCCGCGGGCGCATCGGGGTCTGACCCCCGCTCCCGCGACGAAGACGGGGGAGGGGAGGGATGCCGGGAGTCTCGGCATCCCTCGCCGTCCTCACTTCACCTGGGCGCTGATGACGCTCATCACGGCCGTGTCGGCGAGGGTCGTGGTGTCGCCGACCTCGCGGCCCTCGGCGACGTCGCGCAGGAGCCGGCGCATGATCTTGCCCGAGCGGGTCTTGGGCAGCTCGCCGACGATGTAGACGTCGCGGGGACGCGCGATCGGACCGATCTGCTCGCCCACCCACCGGCGCAGCTCGTCGCCCAGGCCCTCGACGGGGTTCTGCTTCAGGTAGCGGCTCTTGATGATCACGAAGGCCACGACCGCCTGGCCGGTCGTCTCGTCGGACGCGCCCACGACGGCGGCCTCGGCGACGCCCTCGTGACCGACCAGGGCCGACTCGATCTCGGCCGTCGACAGGCGGTGGCCCGAGACGTTCATCACGTCGTCGACGCGGCCCAGCAGCCAGACGTCGCCGTCGTCGTCGAGGCGGGCGCCGTCACCGGCGAAGTAGTAGCCCTTGTCGGCGAACTTCTCCCAGTAGGTCTCGCGGTAGCGGTCCGGGTCGCCCCAGATGCCGCGCAGCATGCTCGGCCACGGTTCGGTCACCACCAGCAGCCCGCCGGAACCGTTGCCGACCGGCTCGCCGCTGTCGTCGACGACGGCGATCGAGATCCCGGGCACGGGCACCTGGGCCGAGCCGGGCTTGGTCTCGGTGACGCCCGGCAGGGCCGAGATCATGATCGCCCCGGTCTCGGTCTGCCACCACGTGTCGACGATCGGGGTCTCGTCCGCGCCGATGATCTCGCGGTACCAGACCCAAGCCTCGGGGTTGATGGGCTCGCCCACCGAGCCGAGCAGGCGCAGCGACGACAGGTCGAAGCTCTGCGGCACGTCGCGACCGATCTTCATGAACGAGCGGATCGCGGTGGGGGCCGTGTAGAAGACGGTCACGCCGTGGTTCTGGATGAGCTCCCACCAGCGGCCGGGGTGCGGGGTGTCGGGGGTCCCCTCGTAGAGCAGCTGCGTCGCACCGTTGGCGAGCGGGCCGTAGGTCACGTACGAGTGACCGGTGATCCAGCCGATGTCGGCGGTGCACCAGTAGACGTCGGTCTCGGGGTGCACGTCGTGCACGACGCGGTTGGTGAACGCCGCCTGCGTCAGGTAACCGCCCGAGGTGTGCAGGATGCCCTTGGGCTTTCCGGTCGTGCCCGAGGTGTACAGGATGAACAGCGGCGTCTCGGCGGGGAACGCCTGCGCCTCGTGATCCGCCGAGGCCTGCGGCACGACGTCGTGCCACCAGATGTCGCGGTCGTCGGTCCACTCGACGTCGTTCTCGCCGCGCTTGACGACGAGGACGTGTTCGACGGTCTCCTGGATGCCGGAGCCGTTGCGGTCCGCGAGGGCCTGGTCGACCGCGGGCTTCAGCGGCGACACCTTGCCCTTGCGCCACCCGCCGTCGGCGGTGATGACGACCTTGGCCCCGGCATCGTCGATGCGGGCGCGCAGGCTGTCGGCCGAGAAGCCGCCGAACACGACCGAGTGCACCGCGCCGATGCGCGCGACCGCGAGCATCGAGGCGATCGCCTCGGGGATCATGGGCAGGTACAGGGCGACGCGGTCGCCCTTCTCGACGCCGAGGTCGGTCAGCACGTTGGCGAGGCGCTTGACCTCGTCGGTCAGCTCGGCGTAGGTGACGTTGCGCTGGTCGCCCGGCTCGCCCTCCCACCGCAGGGCGATGCGATCGCCGTTGCCGGCCTCGACGTGGCGGTCGAGGCAGTTGTAGGCGACGTTCAGCTCGCCGTCCGCGAACCACTCGGCGAAGGGCGGGTTGGACCAGTCCAGCACCGTGGTGAACGGCGTGTGCCAGTGCAGTTCCCGGGCCTGGTCGGCCCAGAAGCCCTCGCGGTCGGCGGCCGCGCGCTCATACAGGCTGCGATCGGCGACGGCGTTGCCGGCGAAAGCGGCCGACGGGGCGAACCGGCGGGTCTCGGTGAGGAGGTGGTCGATCTGGCTGCTCATCGCGGCGCTCCTTCGCGTTCCTGGACGCCCGCGACGGTGCACGGCGTCTCCACTCGGTCACGCTAGCGACCGCCTCCGACAGGGGCCACCTCCGATAGTTGGCATCCGCCGGGTGGGAAACAGGTGATATATCGCGATGAATATGTTCGATGAGTTGGGTTCGGTCGCTCCCCGCGCGTAGTCTGTTCTTCGCCCGAACATCGCTTTCGGCATTCGCGCCGGAGAGAGCCCCCCAATTTTTCTCCGGCGCGTGGCGGCATCCCTCGCCCCCCACTGTAGGGATGCCGCCCCTTCTTTTTTTGCGGGGTGGACCACCGGCTCGCCTCTTCCTCCCCAGCCGCGTCCACGGGGCTTCTCTCCCCGGAAGCGGCCGTGAGACCCGCGCGGTCTGCCCGGTCGTCTCTAGCGTCGGGGCATGTCCTCCCCGCTCCCTCCGCGACTCCCCGCCGCGAGCGCGTCGCCCACCGGCGACGACGACGCCGCGCTGACCTTCCTGCGCCCGTTCCTGGACGACCCGCGCATCACCGACCTGCTGGTCAACGGCGAGGACGGCCTCTTCGTGGATCGCGGAGCGGGGCTCGAACGCGTGCCGTCGTGGAGCGCCGACGAAGCAGAGGTGCGTCGCCTCGCCGTGCGGCTCATCGCGCTCGGCGGGCGCCACCTCGACGACGCCTCTCCCTGCGTCGACGTCCGTCTCGACCACGGCGTCCGGGTGCACGCCGTGCTCGCGCCCGTCGCCGTGCGCGGCACGAGTATCTCGGTGCGCATCCCGCGACGCCATGCTCTCGACCTCGCGGCGCTCGAGCGTTCGGGCATGCTGTCGGCATCGGCGCGTCGGCGACTCGAGTCGCTCGTCGAGCGCCGCGAGAACGTGCTCGTCTCGGGGGCCACCGGGGCCGGCAAGACGACCCTGCTGACGGCGCTGCTGTCGGCGGTACCCGCCGACGAACGGATCGTCACCATAGAAGAGGTGTGCGAGCTCCGGCCGCGCCACCCGCACCACGTCGCTCTGGAGGCCCGTCAGCCCAACCTCGAGGGCGCCGGTGGCGTCGGTCTCGCCCGGCTCGTGCGCGAGGCGCTGCGCATGCGCCCCGACCGCCTCGTCGTGGGCGAATGCCGCGGCCCCGAGGTGCGCGAGCTGCTCGCCGCGCTCAACACCGGCCACGACGGAGGAGCCGGCACGCTGCACGCGCGGAGCCTGGTCGACGTCGCCTCCCGACTCGAGGCGCTGGGCGCCCTGGCGGGCATGGACCCGGCGACCATGGCCCGGCAGAGCGCATCCGCCATCGACGCGATCGTGCACGTGGAGCGCGTCCACGGCCGTCGACGGGTCGCGGGATGGGGGCGTCCTGTGGTCCAGGACGGCCGCCTGCGGATCGAGCCCCGGGAGTGGTCGTGACGCGCCGACGGGTGGAAGCGGACCCCCTCGAGACGGTCCTGCGTCTGGCCGTGCTGCTCTCGGCCGGGGCGTCGGCGCCGACGGCCTGGGCCCACCTCGCCGAGACGGGGGACGAGACCCTGCGCGCGGCGGCGGAGGCGGCCGGACGCGGAGGGGACGTCGGCGTCCCGCTCCGCGCGGCGGGCGCGGCCTGGAGGGATGTCGCCGCGATCTGGACCGTGGCCGTCGAGACCGGAGCGCCGCTCGCCGACACCCTGCGCACGGTGGCGGCGAGCCTGCGTGAGGCCGCCGAGGTGGGCGCCGACATCGACGTGGCCCTGGCCGAACCGGTGGCCACGGCGCGACTGCTCGGGTGGCTGCCGGTGCTGGGGGTGCCGATGGGGATGACGATGGGCGTCGACCCCCTGCGCACGTTCGTGACCGAGCCCTCCGGTGCCGTGTGCCTCGTCGGGGGGCTCGCGCTGTCGGTCGCGGCGCGGGTGTGGACCGGCCGGCTGTCGACGGCGGCGCGGCGACGGGTGTCGACTCCCGGGCTCCGAGCGGAACTGTGGGCGGTGGCGCTGTCGTCGGGGGTCTCGGTCGACCGCGCCCGCCTCCTCGTGGACGAGCGCAGCGGTCCCGGCATCGCCGACGACACCGACGTCGATCGCACCATCGCCCTGGCGGTGCGTGCGGGGGTGCCCGCCGCCGAGCTGCTGCGCGGCGACGCGTGGATCGCCCGGCATCGAGCCCGCACCGCCGGTCGCACCGCGGCGGCGCGTCTGTCGACCCGCCTGCTGCTGCCGCTCGGCGTCTGCACCCTGCCCGCCTTCCTGCTGCTCGCCGTGGTGCCGATGATGCTCGGCCTGCTGCGCGCGAGCCCCCTGCCCTGACCCGTCCACCCTTTCCACCGAGGAGTCCCCATGAACCCGTTCCGCCGTCCCGCCACCGCCCCGTCCGCCCTGCCGACGCTCGACTCCCCCCGGGCTCACGCGCTTTTCCTCGACGAACGCGGCGCCGCCACCGCCGAATACGCGATCGCCACGATGGCGGCGGTCGCGTTCGCGGGGCTGCTCGTGATGATCATGCGCAGCGATGAGGTGCGCGGCATCCTCACCGACCTCGTCCGCCGCGCCCTGACCGTGCAATGAACCGCGTGTTCGACGAACGGGGCGCCGTGACCGCCGAGTTCGCCGTCGCCCTGCCGGCCGTGATCGTCGTGCTCGCGCTCGGTATCGGGGCGGTCGGCGCCGCGGCGACGAACGTCCGGCTGCAGCACGCCGCGAACGAGTCCGCGCGACTGCTCGGACGCGATGATCCCGACGCGCTCGCCGCCGTCGCCGAGGCGGGTGGCACGGCCGCCGTCGACCGCCGTGACGGACTGGTCTGCGTCACCGCGACCGCGTCCGCACGGGGCGCGCTGCCGCTGCCTCCGTTGTCGGCCCGCGCGTGCGCCCTCGACGGGGGACGCTGATGCCCGGAGCCGTGGCCACGACCGGGATCGTCGCCGTCGTGGTGGTCGCGAGCGCCTCTCTGGCCCTGGTCGGCGGCGCCGCGGTCGCGGCGCAGCGACTGGCCGGAACCGCCGACGCGGCGGCGCTCGCGGCGGCCGACGCGGCGAGCGGCGCCGTCGCGGGCAGCCCCTGCGCCGAGGCCCGGCTCGTCGCCGAGGCGGGCGGGGCGCGCCTCGCCTCGTGCGAACTCGACGGCCTCGTCGCCACCATCGGCGTCGCCGGGGCGTACGGTGGGATTTCATTCGATGCGCATTCGCGGGCCGGACCCCCCGATGCTTCGAGCCCGTGAGACCTCCCGGAACCCGGACAGGGAGGCGTGTGTATGGTGTGCATCGACGAAAGGACCCCAGTGGCAAACGGCAAGAAACTCGTCATCGTCGAGTCCCCGACGAAGATGAAGTCGATCCAGGGATACCTCGGCGACGACTACGAGGTGCTCAGTTCGGTCGGTCACATCCGCGACCTCGCATCGAAGAAAGAGATCCCCGCCGACAAGAAGGCGGCGTACGGCAAGTACTCCATCGATGTCGAGAACGACTTCGACCCCTTCTACGTCGTCAACGACCGCAAGACCAAGACGGTGGCCGAGCTCAAGCGGGCTCTCAAGGGCGCCGACGAAGTCCTGCTCGCCACTGATGGTGACCGCGAGGGCGAGGCCATCGCGTGGCACCTGCTCGAGGTCCTCAAGCCCAAGGTCCCCGTGCGTCGCATGATCTTCCACGAGATCACCAAGGACGCCATCAAAGAGGCCGCCGAGCACACCCGCGAGCTCGACGTCTCGCTCGTCGACGCCCAAGAGACGCGTCGCGTCCTCGACCGCCTCTACGGCTGGGACGTCTCGCCCGTGCTGTGGCGCAAGGTCGGTTCCGGTCGCGAGGGCACGGCGCTCAGCGCCGGCCGCGTGCAGTCGGCCGCGACCCGCATGGTGGTCGAGCGCGAGCGCGAGCGCATGGCGTTCGTCTCCGCCTCCTACTGGGACGTCGAGGCGCTCGCCTCGCAGGCGGGTTCGTCGTTCACCACGCGCCTGAACCGCCTCGACGGCGCCCCGATCGCCCGCGGCGGCGACTACGACGACAACGGTCAGCTCAAGAAGGCCGTCGTCGTCCTCGACGAGACCGCCGCCCGCTCGCTGGCCGACGCCATCACGGCCGCCGCTCGCGCGACCGTCGCCAAGGTCGAGGCCAAGCCCGGAACCCGCAGCCCGCGCGCCCCCTTCACCACCTCGACCATGCAGCAGGAAGCGGGTCGCAAGCTCTCGATGAGCGCCAAGCACGCCATGGGCGTCGCGCAGCGGCTCTACGAGAAGGGCTTCATCACCTACATGCGTACCGACTCGGTCGCGCTGTCGGGCCAGGCCATCTCGGCCGCCCGGGCTCAGGCCGTCGCTCTGTACGGCGACAAGGCCGTGCCGGCCAACCCGCGCGTCTACAAGAGCAAGTCCAAGAACGCGCAAGAGGCGCACGAGGCCATCCGTCCCTCGGGCGAGACCTTCCGTACGCCGTCGTCGCTCGCCTCCTCGCTCGACCGCGACGAGCAGAAGCTGTACGACCTGATCTGGAAGCGCACGGTCGCCAGCCAGATGGCGGATGCCAAGTACGAGACCACGACGGTGACGCTCACCGTCGACGCGGCCGACAAAGTCGCCGAGTTCACGGCATCCGGAACCGTCTACACCTTCAAGGGCTTCCTCGAGGCGTACGAAGAAGGCGCCGACGAGAAGCGCAACGACCGCGACACCGACGCCGACCAGTCGCTCCCGGCCGTGTCGGTGGGCGACGAACTCGCGATCAGCGACGTCGAGCCCAAGGGGCACAGCACCTCGCCCAAGCCCCGCTACACCGAGGCGAGCCTGGTCAAGGCCCTCGAAGAGAAGGGCATCGGTCGTCCCTCGACCTTCGCCAGCATCATCGGCGTGATCCTCGATCGCGGCTACGTCACCAAGCGCGGCCAGGCTCTCGTTCCCAGCTGGCTCGCGTTCAGCGTGGTGCGCCTGCTCGAAGAGCACTTCGCCGACCTCGTCGACTACGACTTCACGGCGGCCCTCGAAGACGACCTCGACGCGATCGCCCGCGGCGAGCAGCGTCGCACCGAATGGCTGAAGGAGTTCTACTTCGGCTCCGACAAGCAGATCGGTCTGCGTCACATCGTCGACAACCTCGGCGAGATCGACGCGCGAGAGCTCAACTCGACGCGCATCACCGACACCGCCACGCTGCGCTTCGGCAAGTACGGCCCGTACCTCGAGGTCACCGATCCCGCGGCCGAGGCCGACGCCAAGCCGCGCATCGTGAACATCCCCGAAGACCTCGCTCCCGACGAGCTCACGCCCGAGAAGGCGCAGGAGCTCATCGATGCTCCCGTGGCGGGCGACCGCGTGCTCGGTGAGAACCCCGAGAACGGCAAGCTCGTCGTCGTGAAGGACGGGCGTTTCGGTCCGTACGTGCAAGAGGTGGATCCCGAAGAGCCCGACGAGGTCGATCAGGCCACCGGCGAGGTCGTCGAGCAGCCCAAGAAGCGCACCACCAAGAAAGAGGCCGCACCCAAGCCCCGGACGGCGTCGCTGTTCCGCTCGATGTCGGTCGACACGATCGACCTCGGTACCGCCCTGCAGCTGCTCTCGCTGCCGCGCGTCGTCGGAGCCGATCCCGAGACGGGTGCCGAGATCACCGCGCAGAACGGCCGCTTCGGCCCGTACCTCAAGAAGGGCACGGACTCCCGCTCCCTCGACAACGAGCAGCAGATCTTCGACATCACGCTCGATGAGGCGATCGCGAGGTACGCCGAGCCCAAGTACGGCGCTCGCCGTGCTTCCAGCGCGTTGAAGGAGTTCGAGGCGGATCCCGTCAGCGGAAAGCCGATCCGGCTCAAGGACGGCCGATTCGGCCCGTACGTCACCGACGGCGAGACGAACGCGACCGTCCCGCGCGGCGAGAACGCGCTCGAGATCACCTTCGAGCGGGCCGTCGAACTGATCGCCGACAAGCGGGCCAAGGGCCCGGCCCCCAAGAAGGCGACGACCGCCCGAAAGACGACGACAGCCAAGACCACCGCGGCGAAGACGACGGCGGCCAAGACGACCGCGGCCAAGACCACCGCGGTCAAGTCGACGGCCGCGAAGGCGACGGCGACCAAGGCGACCACGACACGGAGCACGGCCGCGAAGACGACCGCCGCGAAGCCGACCGCCGCGAAGACGACCGCCGCCAAGACCACGGCGGCCAAAGCCCCGACCACGCGCAAGGCGCCGGCGTCGTCGTCGTGACCGAGGACGGCACCCGGCCGCTGCATGCTCCGCGCGCGGCGGCGGCCGGGGGGCCCGGCCTGTTCGTCACCTTCGAGGGCGGCGACGGGGCGGGCAAGACGACGCAGGCCGCGCTGCTGGAGCAGTGGATCGGCGCCCGCGGCGGCTCCGTGGTCCGCACGCGCGAACCCGGCGGTACCGACGTGGGCGTGCGCATCCGCGACATCGTCCTGCACCACCGCGGTCACATCGATCCGCGCGCCGAGGCGCTGCTGTATGCGGCCGACCGCGCCCACCACGTCGAGACCGTCGTTCGTCCCGCGATCGCGCGGGGCGACATCGTCATCCAGGACCGCTACCTCGACTCCTCGGTCGCGTATCAGGGCGCGGGCCGTGTGCTCGACGCGCACGACGTGCGTGCGCTGTCGCTGTGGGCCACCGACGGGCTGCTGCCCGACCTGACCGTGCTGCTCGACCTCGATCCCGCCGCCGCTCGACAGCGATTGGATGCCGACGACAAGCCCTTCGACCGCCTCGAGGCCGAGAAGGGCGAGTTCCACGCGCGCGTGCGCTCCGCGTTCCTCGATCTCGCCGCGGCCGAGCCCGATCGCTTCCTCGTCCTCGACGCGACGCAGCCGCCCGAGTCGCTCGCGCAGCGCGTGCAGGCGGCGGTCGTGGCCCGCTTGAGCTGACGTCGCCACCGCCGCTGACGCCGCACCCTCGGGGCATCCACAGCCGACGCCCGCGGTCGTGTCGGACCCCGCGATTAGGCTGGATGCCATGTCCGTCGCGCACGCCCCGATCAGCACGTCCGTCGGTGCGGCGCCCTTCCCGTGGGACGCGGTGTGGGGGCAGGACGACGCGGTCGCCACCCTGCGCGCGGCGGCGTCCGACCCGGCGGCCCTCGCCCATGCGTGGCTCATCACCGGCCCGCCCGGCTCGGGTCGCTCGACCCTCGCGTACGCCTTCGCGGCGGCCCTCATCGCCGACCCGGGCGACGAGCGGGCCCAGCAGCAGGTCCTCGCGCGCACCCATCCCGATCTCACGGCCCTGCGCACCGAGCAGGTGGTCATCCGCATCGACGAGGCGCGTCGTCTGGTCGAACGCGCATCGTTCGCCCCCTCGCTCGGTCGTCACCGTGTGATCGTCGTCGAAGACGCCGATCGCATGGCCGAGCGCACCTCGAACGTCCTGCTCAAGGCGCTCGAAGAACCCCCCGAGAAGACGGTGTGGGTGCTCTGCGCCCCCAGCGACGCCGACCTGCTCCCCACGATCCGCTCGCGCGTGCGCGTGCTCCGGTTGCGCGAGCCCTCGGTCGCCGACGTGGCCGCGCTGATCGTCGAGCGCACCGGCGTCACCCCCGACGTAGCCGAGGAATCCGCCCGTCACGCGCAGCGGCACATCGGCATGGCTCAGCGGCTCGCCACCGACGACGACGCGCGAGCCCGCCGGGCCGAGACGCTCGCGGCGGTCCTCGCGGTGCGCGGCATCGGCGACGCCGTCGACGTCGCCGGACGCATCGTGCGTCTCGCCACCGACGACGCGAAGGCGCTCACCGCCACCCGCGACGACGAAGAGAGACGTGCGCTGCTGCGCATGCTCGGTGTCGCCGAGGGCGCGGCCGTCCCGCCCTCCGTCCGCGGGCAGGTCAACGCCCTCGAGGACGATCAGAAGCGCCGTGCCACGCGGAGCCTGCGCGACGGCATCGATCGCGTGCTCACCGATCTGCAGTCGCTGTTCCGCGACGTCGTCATGCTCCAGTACGGACGCGAGGCCGACCTCGTCAACAGCGAGCGGCTCGACGCGCTGCGCGCCCTCGCGGGGGAGTGGACCCCCGCCCGAACCCTCGGGGTGCTGGACCGCATCTCGGTCACCCGGAAGAACCTCGAGCAGAACGCCGCACCGCTGCTGGCGCTGGAGAGCCTCATGATCACCGTCGCCAACGGATCCGCCCCGTGACCGCCCGTCGCCGCCTCGCCGCCGCCGTCGCGGCTCTCGCGGGCCTGGCCGTGACGCTGTCCGGGTGCCTGTACGCGCAGATCCCCCCGATGGCCCCCGACACGACGCGATCGCCCGCACCTCAGACCGAGGGCATCGACCCGAGCCTGCTGCCCTACTACGGCCAGACGCTCACCTGGAGCGATTGCGGCGCGGCGGGTTTCGACTGCACCACCGTCACGGCACCGCGCGACTACGCCGATCCCTCGGCGGGCGAGCTGCAGCTGGCCGTCATCCGCCACCGGGCGACCTCGGGGGAACCGCTCGGGTCGTTGCTGACCAACCCCGGCGGACCCGGTGTCAGCGGGGTCGACACCGTGCGCGACTCCCTCTCGCTCGTCGCCGACGAGAACCTCACGCGTTCCTACGACGTGATCGGGTTCGACCCGCGCGGAGTCGGGCAGTCCGCACCCGTCACCTGCTACGACGCGGCGGGCATGGACGCCTTCCTCTACGACATCCCCCCGGGCACCCGGGGGAGCGATGAGCGCAACGCCGCCCTCGAGCAGCGCCAGGCCGACTTCGCCGCGGCCTGCGCGGCGGGGAGCGACGGCATCCTCCCCTACATCTCCACCGAGAATGCGGCGCGCGACATGGATCTGCTCCGTGCGGTGCTGGGGGATCCGAAACTGAACTACCTCGGCTTCTCCTACGGATCGTTCCTGGGCACGACCTATGCCGGGTTGTTCCCGGAGCGCGTCGGACGAATGGTGCTCGACGGCGGCATCGACCCGAGTCTTCCGGGCACCGAGAGCGGGATCGCCCAGGCGGTCGGGTTCGAGAACGCTCTGCGCGCCTTCATGGGCGCTTGCCTGTCGACGTCCGAGTGCCCGTTCAGCGGCTCCGTCGACGATGCGATGGCCGACCTGTCGTCGCTGCTCGCGCGCGTCGACGCCCGACCGCTCACAGGCCCCGACGGAAGACGCCTGGGCGCGGACTCCCTCGTCACGGCGATCGTGGCGGCGCTCTACAGCGATCAGAGCTGGCCGTATCTGCGCGTGGCACTCGCCGACGTGCTCAACGGCGACGCCTCGGTCGCCTTCCAGCTCGCGGACTTCTACAACGGTCGCGTCGACGGGCAGTACCAGGACAACACCCTGCAGGCCCTGCGTGCCTACAACTGCGTCGACTACCCCGACGAGGGCGACCAGGACGATCCGGCCGTCGAGCAGGAGCTGTCGCAGAAGGCGCCCGTCGTCGCCCCCTACTGGCTCGGTCCCGACGCCTGTGCGGCGTGGCCGGCTCCGCCCACCGGCACGCGGGCGCCGATCACGGCCCCCGGTTCTCCGCCGATCGTCGTGCTCGGTACGACGGGCGATCCGGCCACGCCGTACACCGAGGCGCAGGCGCTCGCCGGTCAGCTGTCGCAGGGCGTGCTCGTCACGTACGTCGGCGAGGGGCACCTCGCCTACAACAAGGGCAACGACTGCGTGAACGCCGCCGTGGACGACTATCTCGTCGACGGCACGGTGCCCGCCGAGGGCCTGCGCTGCGAGTGACGTCGCTCGCGCCTAGGCTTGTTCCGTCAGACCCGAGGAGATCCCTATGACCGCGCCCATCGCCGACCTGGCGACCTACATCGACCACACGCTGCTCAAGCCCGAGGCCACCCGTGCCGACGTCGAGCGCCTCATCGCCGAGGGTGCCGAGCTCGGTACCTACAGCGTGTGCATCTCGCCGTCGTTCCTGCCGGTCGAGGTACCCGCGGGCCTCAAGCTCGCCGTCGTGTGCGGCTTCCCCAGCGGCAAGCACCACGCCGACGTCAAGGCCGCCGAAGCGGCGCTGTCGGTGGCGCAGGGGGCCGACGAGATCGACATGGTCATCGACATCGGTGCGGCCATCGCGGGGGATTACGCCCTCGTCGAGGCCGAGATCCGCGCCGTGCGCGCGGCGGCTCCGGCCCCGACCGTGCTCAAGGTCATCATCGAGTCGGCGGCCCTCAGCGACGAGGCGATCGTCGCCGTGTGTCAGGCGGCCGTGACCGCCGGCGCCGACTTCGTCAAGACCTCCACGGGCTTCCACCCGGCCGGTGGAGCATCGGTGCACGCCGTCGAGCTGATGAAGCAGACCGTCGGCGACCGCGCCGAGGTCAAGGCCTCGGGCGGGGTGCGCACGCGCGAAGCGGCCGAGCAGATGATCGCCGCCGGCGCCACGCGCCTCGGTCTCTCGTCGAGTCGCGACATCCTCGCCGACCGCACCGCGAGCGGCGATTACTGATCGCGTTCCGCGAAGTGCTCTGGAGCATGTAAGATCGATGATCGTGCACGCGACAGCGCGCACATGCCGCCTTAGCTCAGACGGCAGAGCGATTCACTCGTAATGAATAGGTCAAGGGTTCGATTCCCTTAGGCGGCTCCGAAGGCCCTCACCCGCTTCCACCGGGTGGGGGCCTTTTTGGTTTCCCCGCCCGCCCCGGGGCGAACCCGCCCGACGCATCGCACCCGCGATCCTGGATGGCGCCCTCCCACCCCACCCCCGTCGCCGTTCCCGGGCCCTCCCATCGACCCCGGTAAGCTGGTGCCGCCCCGGCCCGCCCTCGCGCGACGGCCCGTCATCCGCCCGCTACCCGCTGGAGCTCCCCGTGTCGAACGCTCTCGATGCCCTCATCGAGATCTTCACGTGGGTGGGACTCGGCGGAGGCTCCCTGCTCGCGCTCGTGGCCGTCGTCCTGCTGTTGGCCGACGGCACGTGGATGCCGGCGCGCGCGGTGGTCGAGGACGTCGAGGGTGGCCGCGTGGTGCGCTGGTTCGACGACGACGGGGGAGTGAACGAGGCGCCCTTGTCCGCGCACGACGATCAGAAGATCGGCCGTGCCGACATGGCCGACATCTTCTACCGTCGCGGTACGGCGCACCGGATGCGCTTGACGCGCTCCTCGCCCGGTGTGCGCTTCGTGTCGCTTCTCGCCACGGGCGTGCTGGGGCTCGGCGCCGTGGCCTTCGTGATCTCGATCGTGCTGTTGTTCGCCCGAGGATGAGACCGACCGTTCGCGTCTAGGCTCGACGCATGACCCGCGCGCTGTTCATCGTCGACGTCCAGAACGATTTCACCGAACGGGGCGCCCTGGGCGTCGAGGGCTGCGACGCCGTCGCCGAGCGGATCTCGCGGTACCTCGACGATCACGCCGACGAGTACGCGGTCATCGTCGCCTCGCGCGATTGGCATCACGGCGACGACGACAACGGCGGCCATTTCTCGGCCACTCCCGACTTCGTCGATTCGTGGCCCGTGCACTGCGTCGGCGGCACGTACGGAGCCGCGTACGACGACGTCTTCGACACCTCCCGCGTCACCCACCACCTCAAGAAGGGGCAGGGGCGACCGGCCTACTCGCTCTTCGAGGGGGTGTCCGACGAGGGCGAGACGGCCGCATCGATCCTCGATGAGCACGGCATCCTCGACATCGACATCGTCGGGATCGCGACGGATTACTGCGTGCGGGCCTCCACCCTCGACGCGGTGGCGGCTCAGCGGCGCGTCCGCGTCCTCACGGACCTCATCGCGGGCGTGCACCCCGACTCGAGCGCGGCCGCTCTACGCGAGATCGAGCAGGCGGGCGCGACCCTCACCACGTCCGGGGCCTGACCGCGCGCCTCAGCCGTGCACGCGGCCGAGCGGACGCCGACGCGCCCGAGCGACCTCAGCCCGCGGTGCGGTCGCCGGCGCGGCTGAGCGGTCGCCGAGGCGCCCGAGGCTCCTCAGCCCGCGGCCTCGTCGTCGGCGCGGGGGATCGAGAGCACGACGGTCGTCCCCTCGCCCAGCGTGCTCCGGATGCGCAGCGTGCCACCGTGCGCGGACACGATCTGCTGGACGCTGGCGAGCCCTATCCCGCGTCCCCCGTCGCCGTCGTCGGCGAGGCGTCCGCGGTGGCCCTCCTGGGTGATCGAGGCGAGGTCGTCGGGATGGATGCCCCGGCCGTGGTCGCGCACGCGGACGGCGGCACCCTCGTCGGTCTCGAAGGCGTCGACCTCGATGACGTCGTCCGAGTACTTCGCCGCGTTCTCGAGCACGTTGGCGATCGCGCGACGCAGGCCCAGGACGTCTCCAAGGATGGCGACGGCATCCATCTGTCCGAATCGCACCCGACCGAGGTCGCCCGGCAGCACGACCGCGACGGCTCCCCGCGCGATGAGATCGAGGGTGGCGCGTCGCCGCCCGCGCTCGGCGGTGCTGTCCACGTCGCTCATCAGCGCCTGCGCCATGGCGATGATGTGGTCGCTCGCCTCCCCGGCGAGTCGCAGAAGGCGGTGATCCGGGGGCAGTTCCTCGCCGATCAGGTCGAGGTAGCCGCGCAGGGCGGTGACGGGTGACAGCAGGTCGTGCGCGAAGGTGCGCCGCAGAGCGGCCCGCTCGTCGGCGGCCTGCTTCTCGCTCGTGAGGTCGCGCACGATCTTCACGAACCCCTGCACCTGGCCTTCGCCGTTGCGGATCGCCGAGATGGTCACGCGCGCCCAGAACTCCGTTCCGTCGCGGCGGACGCGCCAGCCGGTGTCCTCGACGTGCCCGTCGCGCTGGGCGGCGGCGAGCAGCTGATCGGGCAGTCCGCGTCGCTGGGCCTCGGCGCGGTAGAACCGCGAGAAGTGCGAGCCGATGATCTCGTCCTCGGTGTACCCCTTGATCCGTTCGGCGCCGTGGTTCCACCCGCGCACGAAACCGCCGCCGTCGAGTTTGACGATCGCGAACAGGTCCACCTGATCGTCCCAGTCGCGGGGGATGGAGCGGCGGATGCTGGCCAGCGGGTGCGGGGCCTCAGCGGCACGCGCGGCCGTGGGGGCCGTCGGTTCATCGGGCACCGTGGTCATTCGGGACCACCGTTCGGGCGGGTGGTGCGTGCGACAGGCATACAGCGATCATGCCCTCGGATGCCGCGCGGGTCGAGCGATTGACAGCGACGACCACCGCAAACGCGACGACGCGCGCCCTCCCTGAGAAGGACGCGCGTCGTCGGCGGCGGTCGGTCGTCAGCTCGAGACGGTGACCAGGGTGCGCTGCCAGCCGCTCGAGCCGTCGGGCGCGATCGGCGCCTGCTGCTCGATCTGCAGGTTGCCCTGCTTGTCGGTGGCGCGCACGGCGATGTAGTGGCTGCCGGCCTCGGCGTTCCAGTCGAAGCGCCATTGCACCCACGACTGGTCGTTGATGGGGTTCGACAGCTGGGTCTCCTGCCAGTCGCCGTCGTCGATGCGCACTTCGACCTTCTGCACGCCGACGGGCTGAGCCCAGGCCATGCCCGCGATGGTCACGGTGCCCGCGGCGACGGGGGTGCCGATCTTGGGAGTGTCCACGCGCGACGACAGCTTGATGGGCGCCTGCGCCGCGTAGCCGCGGGGCGTCCAGTAGGCCTCGTCCTTGTCGAAGCGGGTGACGGTGAGCTTGGTGACCCACTTGGTCGCCGAGACGTAGCCGTACAGGCCGGGGACCACCATGCGCACGGGGAAGCCGTGCTCGAAGGGGAGCGGCTCGCCGTTCATAGCCACCGCGAAGATCGCGTCGAGGTTGTCGTCGACCAGCGCCGAGAGGGGGGTGGATGCCGTGTACCCGTCGACGCTCTCGGAGAGCACCATGTCGGCGTCGGCCTGCGGTCCCGCCATGCGCAGGATGTCGCGGATGGGGACACCGGTCCAGATGGCGTTTCCGACCAGATCGCCGCCGACCTCGTTCGACACGCACGTGAGGGTCACGCCGTACTCGTCGAGGCCGCGGTTGACGAGGTCGTCGAAGCTCAGCTCGATGGGGGTGTCGACCATGCCGTCGATCTGCAGACGCCAGGTCGTGGGGTCGACGTTCGGCACCGTGAGGGCGGTGTCGACGCGGTAGAAGTCGCTGTTGGGGGTGATGATCGGGCTCAGGCCCTCGATCTCCCAGTTCGCGCCGTCGGGGACGGTGACGGTGCGGCGGGGCGACGGCAAGCGCAGGGCGTCGCGGGCCGCGGCGACCGACGAGGTGGTGGCGTTGAGCACGCGGGCGCCGACACCGACGACGACGGCGCCGAGTGCGGTCAGACCGGTGAAAAGCAGGAACTGGCGGCGGTCCGTGCCGGCGGTCTCGCCGTCGCGGTTCCGGGCGGGTCCGATCCAGCGCTTCAGGCGCCCGATCGCCAGCACCAGCACGGCGACGCCGGCGATGGTGCCGACCACCGGCGGCAGCCACGACAGGGCGCCCGCTCCCGCGCGCGTGATGATCGCGGCGGTGGCGAGGATGCCGCCGATGCCCAGCAGGACCGCCCCGACGAAACGGAAGCGGTACTCGAGCACACCGGCGACGGCGGCGGCGACGGCGGCACCGAGGCCCACACCGACGAGCAGGGCGATCTTGTCGGACTCGCCGAAGAGCGTGATCGCCAGCTCCTTCAGCGGGCGGGGCACGATGTCGACGATGAACGAGCCGACCGCCAGGACCGGGCTCGCGGATCGCGCGAACAGCGCGGCGAGGAGTTCGGCCACGGCGAGCAGCGCGGCGGCCGCGACGATGCCGGCCAGCGCGGCCCAGGGCCACGCGTGCGGCTTGCGCGTCGTGGTCGTGTCGGTGGCCCGTGCCCGGGTGTCGGTCGTCATGGCATCCCTCGCTCCTGGGGGCACGCGCGCGTGCTCCCGTCTCACCTTATGTTCGGAGCGGGAGGGGGATCGGATGCCGGGATCCCTTTGTTCCGCGCCGCCTGCGTCGCGCCCGCGGGCGCCAGCGCGAACGCGGCCACACCGGTCGCGATGAGTGCCAGCGCGACCGCGAGTCCGGGGGTGAGCGGCTCGGCCAGCAGCGGTACCGCGAGGAGCGCCGTGAGGACGGGGCTGAGCGCTCCGGCGGCGGCGGGGATGCTGCTGCCCAGGTGCTTCACGGCGACCACGTAGCAGGCGGTCGAGAGCAGTCCGGTGCCCACGCCCTGCACGAGCGCGTAGGCGCCCCACGCGCCCGGGTCGATCCCGCCCGTGAAGAGGTGCGAGGGCATCGCGCCGGTGGCGGCGAGGACGAGCGCGGCGATCAGGGAGCTCAGCGCGACGATGGCGATGACGCCGACGGGGTCCAGGCCGGTGCGGGCGAGCCCCAGTGTGTAGGCGGCCCACACGAAGCCCGCGGCGAGCAGCACGGCGATCCCGCCGGGTCCGCCCGGCCCGCCGGTCAGGACGGCACTGGCGGCGACCCCCGCCACGATGAGGCCCAGCGCCGTCAGCCGGCGGCGCGAGGGCGCCCGACGGTGGCGGGCCAGGAGCAGCAGGGTGACGAACAGGGGGACGGTCCCCGGCACGAGCAGCCCGGTCAGCGCGGCCGAGGTGAGGTGCGCACCTCCGGCGAACAGCAGGAAGTGGGGCAGACCCGCCAGCAGGACGAGGGCGAGGACCCCCCGCCGCTCGCCGCGGAGGCGGCGCAGGGTGCGCGGCATCCACGGGATCAGCAGCAGCGCGGGCACGCCGAAGCGGACGATCGCGGCATCCGCCATGGTCATTCCCGTGCTCTCGAGCGCACGGGTGGTCAGGGCGAAGGACGACCACAGGCAGATGACCGCCGCCAGGGCCGCGACGCCGGTGAGCGCGCCGCGAGCGGGCGCGACGGTCCGCGGCAGGGGGAAGACGGTCACGAGCCGAGCGTAGAAATGATCGGCGCGCAGGCGATTGCGAAAATTGCCGTATCGGCGACGACATTGGCAGAATCTGCCCCATGACGCCGCTCGACCGCATCGATCACCTCATCCTGCGCGAGCTGCAGCAGGACGGACGCCTCACCAATCAGGAGCTCGCCGATCGCGTGGGCCTGTCGCCGTCGCCGTGCCTGCGCCGCGTGCGGCAGCTCGAGCAGGCGGGCATCATCGAGGGCTACCGCGCCGTCGTCTCGCCCAAGGCCGTCGACCTGACGATCACGGCCTTCGTCCGCCTGCGACTCGCCTCGCACGAGGGGTCGACGGTGGATGCCGTCGAGCAGCGCCTGCGGGCGATCCCGCACATCGTCGAGGCGCATCTGCTCGCGGGGGACTGGGACTACCTGGTCCGCATCGTCACCCCGAGCTTCGAGGAGTACGAGAAGCTCCTGCGCGAGCACCTCCGCGCGATCCCGTCGCTGTCGTCCATCGACACGACGTTCGCGTTCGCGGTGACCAAGCCGGTCTCACCGCTGCCGCTCGGGACCGATACCGCCGGGTGAGGTCGTCGCCGGGACGGGACGCATCCCGTGCCCGGCGACGATTTCTCAGCGCGCCTGGCGCTGCTTGAGCAGCTTCGCCTGCACCTTGCGGCGGATCTTCTGCACCTTCGGGTCCTTCCAGACCCGGTAGGCGACCGTCCCGGCGGCAGCCGCGCGCCCGATCGCCGTGCGCGCGAGGATCGCTCCCGCGAGTCCGACCGCGCCCGTTCCGATCCATCGTCCGACACCCATGACGCCTCCTTCGATCGCGTGTGCGAGTTTCCATCACACGCGATCGACCGCCCGATGGCTCGACGCTTGCGCTGGCACCGCGGGTGTGCTGCGTACCGGGGTCAGGCGATGCGCTCGCCGACCCCGGCCGCGAACGGCTCGAGCGCCGAGAGGACGTCGTCGCTCAGCGTGGTCGTGCTCGCGGCCACTGCGTCGTCGATCTGGCTCGTGCGCGAGGCCCCGATGATCGCCGTCGTGACCACCGGGTCGCGCAGCACCCACGCGACGGCGAGCTGGGGGATCGACAGGCCGGCCTCGCGTGCCACGCCGTCGATGCCGCGGATGCGCTCGAGGTAGTCGTCGGTCAGGGCCGAGGAGTCCAGGAAGCGGCTGTCCGCGGCGCGCGAGTCGGCCGGTACCGTGCCGTCGAGGTACTTCGCGGTCAGAAGGCCCTGCGCCAGGGGAGAGAAGACGGCGCTTCCGACCGCGAGTTCACGCAGGGTCGGGAACAGGTCCTCCTCGGGCGTGCGGTCGAAGAGCGAGTAGCGCGGCTGGTGCACGAACAGCCGCACCCCCTCGGCGGCGAGCAGCTCGTGCGCGCGCCGGGTGAGGGCGGCGGGGTAGTTCGAGATCCCCGCGTACAGCGCCTTGCCGCTGCGCACGATGTCGGCGAGCGCGTGGACGGTCTCTTCGATCGGCGTCTCGGTGTCGACGCGGTGCGAGTAGAACACGTCCACGTAATCGGTGCGCATGCGGGTCAGGCTCTGCTCGAGCGAGCGCACGAGGTACTTGCGCGAACCGCCGTCGCCGTAGGGGCCGGGCCACATGTCGTAGCCGGCCTTGGTCGAGAGGAACAGCTCGTCGCGGTAGCGACGCAGGTCGCTGTCGAGCACGGTGCCGAAGGTCGTCTCGGCGGCGCCGTAGGGCGGGCCGTAGTTGTTGGCGAGGTCGATGTGCACAATCCCGCGGTCTACGGCGTGGCGCAGGATCTCGCGCTGCACGTCGAGCGGGCGCGCGGAACCGAAGTTCTGCCACAGCCCCAGAGAGATGCGGGGGAGGGGGATGCCGCTGGCCCCGGCGCGCAGGAAGGGCACGTCGTCGTAGCGGGTCGCCGCGGCCTCGTAGGGGGCGATCAGGCGGGGGTCATCGGCGGCGATGGGCATGGTGCTCCTCGGAACGGGGAAGGAAGCGCTCTGACCCTGCCACGGCATCCGCTCGCCGGTCGACAGCGCGGCGGGGACGGGAAGGGGCGGGCGCGGAGTCCTCCGGCCCGCCCGATCGATCAGCCCGCGAGCTCCTCGCGCAGCAGGGCCGCGCCGGCCGTGAGCGCGCTGACCTTGTCGTACGCGACATGACGCGGAAGCGGCGCCATGCCGCAGTTCGAACTCGGGATGAGCTTGTCGGCATCCACGAACTGCAGGGCGGCGCGGAGCGTGTCGGCGACCTCTTCGGGCGTCTCGATGCGCTCGCTGGCGACATCGAGGGCGCCGAGCATGACCCGCTTGCCACGGACCAGCTGGACGAGGTCGATCGGGACGTTCGATCGGTGGCTCTCGAGCGAGATGGTGTCGATGCTCGAGCGCTGCAGCAGCGGGAACGACTCCTCGTACTGACGCCACTCCGAGCCGAGCGTCGCCTTCCAGTCGGTGTTGGCCTTGATGCCGTAGCCGTAGCAGATGTGCACGACGGTCTCGGCGCGCAAACCCTCGGCGGCGCGCTCGAGGGCGGCGACGCCCCAGTCCTTCAGCTCGTCGAAGAAGACGTTGAACGCCGGCTCGTCGAACTGGATGATGTCGACGCCGGCCGCCTCCAGCTCGCGCGCCTCGTGGTTGAGGATGGTCGCGAACTCCCACGCGAGCTTCTCGCGGCTGCCGTAGTAGCGGTCGGCGAGGGTGTCGATCATCGTCATCGGGCCCGGGAGGGCCCACTTGATCGGTCGGTCGGTCTGCGCGCGCAGGAACGCGGCATCCTCGACGAAGACGGGATTGCGCCGGCTCACGGCGCCGACCACGGTCGGCACGCTCGCGTCGTAGCGGTCGCGGATGCGCACGGTCTCGCGGTTCTCGAAGTCGACCCCGTCGAGGTTCTCGATGAAGGTGGTCACGAAGTGCTGACGGGTCTGCTCGCCGTCGCTGATGATGTCCAGACCGCGGCGCTCCTGCTCCTGTACCGCGGCGCGCAGGGCGTCGTGCTTCCCCTCGACGAGCACGTCGCCCTCGAGCTCCCAGGGTGACCACAGCACCTCGGGCTTGGCGAGCCACGCGGGCTTGGGGAGGCTGCCGACGGTCGAGGTGGGCAGGAGGGTCGTCACGGCGGCGGTTCCTTCGCGGGTCATCGGACGGGGGCGGCGTAGTCGGCGGCCCACGCGTCGAGGATGTGACGGTGGGGCGTCACGAAGTGCTCCTCGGCGTACCGGCCCTGGGTGACCGCGAGTCGGCTGCGCTCCTCGCGGTCGTAGTCGATGCCGGTCCGCACGAACTCGGGCTCGTCGAGCGTCGGCCGGTAGACCTCGCCCGCGGGGCTGACGGCGTTGTAGATCTCGGGACGGTAGATCTTCTGGAACGTCTCCATCGTGGCGATCGTGCCGGCCAGCTGCAGGTCGGAGTACTCCGCGGTGAGGTCGTCTCGGAAGTAGAACGCCAGCGGTGCGACGCTTCCGCGCGGCATGAAGTAGCGCACCTGCAGCCCCATGCGGCCGAAGTAGTCGTCGGTGAGCGAGAAGGAGTCCTGCGCGTACTCGACGCCGAGCACCGGGTGCACGACACCCGTGCGCCGGTAGGTGCGGCTCGTCGAGACGCTGATGCAGATCACCGGCGCCTGCGCGAAGCGGTCGCGGTACGCGTCGGAGTCGAGGAAGTGCTGGAAAATCTTGCCGTGCAGGATGCCGAAGTCCTCTGGCACCGTGAAACCCTCGCCGCCGGCGTTGGCCGCGGGCAGGACGACGCTGAAGTCGTAGTCGCGCAGGTACGACGAGAAGTTGTTGCCGACGATGCCGCGGTGGCGCTCGCCGGTGCTCGTGTCGACGATGCTCACGTCGAGCACCTCGATGACGGGGAACTCCTCGTCATCCGCCCCGTCCCCGAAGCGCAGGTGCACCGAGACGATGTCGAGCTCGACGCGGTACCGGTCGTCGTCGCCCGGCACCAGCTCGTTCAGGCGGTGGTTCATCATCGACAGGGCGTTGCGCAGGTTCTGCTGACGGCCCGACCCGCGCGCCAGGTTGGCGAAGTTCGTCGTGACGCGCGAGGACTCGGCCGGGGCGTAGTCCTCGTCGAAACGGGTGGTGGTGATGCTGAACGTGATGTCGTTCGCCATGACGGGCCAATCGGGTGCGGGGGCCGGGTGGGCCCGCGGATGGTGGTGAGCCCATGCTGCTCCCACGGCGGAGGCATCGGGTAATTCCCGTCCACTATGCAGTGTTATAGCTTTGCCCTATGGCGAAGCGGTCGAGCGGATTCACCCTCCAGCAGCTGCAGTACTTCATCGAGGTCGCCGCCGAGGGGTCCATCTCGGCGGCCGCCGACCTGCTGTACGTCGCACAGCCGACGATGTCCGCGGCGATGAAGGACCTCGAGGCGCGCGTGGGCCGCGACCTTCTCACGCGGTCCGCGCGCGGCGTGACCCTGACCAACGACGGCGTGGAGTTCCTCGGCTACGCCCGCCAGGTCGTCGAGCAGGCCGACCTGCTCGAACAGCGCTATCTCGGGCGCCCGCCCTCGCGGCGCCTGCTCGGCGTCTCGGCACAGCACTACTCGTTCGTCGTCGACGCCTTCGTGCGCATGGTGAGGGCGACGGATGCCGCGGAGTACGAGTTCTCGCTGCGCGAGACCCGGACGTTCGACATCATCGAGGACGTCCGCACCCTCCGCAGCGAGCTCGGCATCCTGTTCCGCAACGACTTCAACCGCAACGTGCTCGACAAGCTGCTGCGGGACTCGGGGCTGGCGTTCCATCCGCTGTTCGTCGCGGAGCCGCACATCTTCGTCTCGCGCCGGAACCCCCTGGCATCCCGCCGCCGGGCCACGCTCGACGACCTCGTCGACCTGCCCCGACTGACCTTCGACCAGGGCGCGAACAACTCCTTCTACTTCGCCGAGGAGATCCTCTCGACCCTGTCGAGCCGTCAGGAGATCCGCGTGTCCGATCGCGCGACGATCTTCAACCTGATGATCGGCCTGGACGGCTACACGATCTCGACCGGCATCATCAGCGACGACCTCGATCCCGAGATCGTCGCGGTGCCGCTCGACGTCGACGAGCGGATCGAGATCGGCTGGATCGGACGGACCGCCATCCCTCTCACCGAGCAGGCGCAGCGCTATCTGGCGGAGGTGCGCGAGGTGGTCGCGGAATTCGGGGTCGCGTTGCTCGGCTGAGTCTGCGCGATCCGGACAGCCGCGGTGTCAGGATGGGGCATGGCATTCGGGATGACCCGCGACGTGTTGCGCCCCACGGACTCCTCGCGCGCGGATCGCGTGACGTACGTCGAGCTGTTCTTCGATCTGGTCTTCGTCCTCGCGTTGACCCAGTTGTCCGCCTACCTGTACGAGAACCAGACTCCGCTCGGCGCTTTCGAGGGCCTCATCATGGTGTGCGCCCTGTGGTGGGCGTGGGTGTCGACCACGTGGGTGACCAACTGGCTCGACCCCGTGACGCTCCCCGTCCGCGGGGCGGTCATCGTCCTCGCTCTCGTCGCGCTGGTGATGAGCGTCTCGATCGCCGAGGCGTTCGGTGATCGCGCGTGGGCGTTCGCGGTGGCCTACGTGGTGCTTCAGGTGGGGCGGACGGGCTTCATCGTGTGGGCGACGGTTCGTCACGACCGAGGAGTCGCGCGGGATTTCACGCTCGTGCTCGCGTGGACCATCGCCGGCGGCGCCCTGTGGATCGTCGGCGCGGTGCTGCCGCACGAGTGGCAGCTGCCCCTGTGGGCTGCGGCGCTCGCTCTCGAGTTGCTCGGCACGATGCTCGGGTATCCGATCCCGGGCCGGGGGAGGGTACAGGTCAGCTCGTGGGACCTGTCGGGTCCTCACATCGCCGAACGGACGGCGCTGTTCGTGCTCATCGCCCTCGGAGAGGGTCTGCTGGTCACCGGTTTCGCCTTCGTCGCCAAGGAGTCGTCGGCATCGTCGGTCGCGTCGCTGGTGACGGCCTTCGTCGCCGCGGCGGCCGCGTGGTGGATCTACTTCGATCACGGCGAGCGCGTCGGCTCCGAGGCGATCGAGGCGTCGAACGAACCCGGCCGTCTGGCCCGCGCCGCGTACACCTGGGTGCACCTGCCGATCGTCGCCGGGATCGTGCTGATGAGCGTGGGCGACAAAGAGATGCTCTCGCATCCCGATCAGCGGAGTCTCGCCGCGACGATCGTCGTCGTCGGCGCGCCCATCCTGTTCCTCGGCGGCACGGCGCTCTTCCGTCGCACGCTCGAGAACAGGTGGTCGCGGGCGCAGCTCCTCGGGCTGGTCGCCTTCGTGGGGCTCGCCGGCCTGGCGGTCGTCCTGCCGTTCTTCGACGCGCTCAGGCTGTCGATCGCGGCGGCGATCCTGCTCGTCGGTGTGGCCGCGGGTGAAACCGTCGAGCGGGTGCGTCGCGGGCGTCGCGCCGGCGGCTGACCGCACACCCTCGCCAACCGGGGGAGGGGGGGGAGTTGCCGGTCGCGCGGGTCCTCTGCGACCGGCTTTCTTCCGCCGTGGGGTCCGACGAGAGCTCGGGGGATCGCACGCTTCGACGCGGATGACGACGGGGGCGAAAAAGGGGCAGGGCCCGCCTCCGGAGGATTCCGGGGACGGGCCCTGACGATCGGGTCGAGGTTCAGCTCTCGCGCGTGCGACGCGGAACGATCCGCATCACAGCCGTTCCTGCGGCGATCAGAGCGAATGCTGCGAGGGCGAGCCACAGAGAATTCGTGCCCGTCATCGCGAGCATTCCGGCTCCCGCTCCCGCGCCCGTCGACGATGCGATGTTGTTGTACATTCTTTCTCCTTTCACCAGTCACGCCGACGATTTGTCAGCGCATCCAGGTATGCCTTGGTGTGGACGAGTTGCAGAAACAGATCGATGACGAGCTCGTACATCAGCCCCGCGAGCACCATGTGTCGCCAGCCGCGGTCCCGCACGGTCACGATCCGTTCCACGATGAAAATCACCGTGACGGCCATCCAGAACGGTTGGACGGACAGGTTGTTCGTCGCGATGGCGTAGACGATCGTGGCCAGGTAGATGTAGGTGATCAGGCACCCGATCATGGTGAGGATCTGCCGACCCCAGTAGGGGCGTGTGATGCGGGTGAACCCGTACTGCACGCAGTTCTCGACGGCGCCGCGCTTCCAGCGCAGACGCTGACGCCACAGCTCGCCCCACGTCGGCATGATCTCGGTCACGAGGGTGCAGCCGGCCGGGCTGAGCACGTCGTAGCCGAGATGCCGGATGGCGAAGGTGAGCTCGTTGTCCTCGGTGAGGACGGACGTGTCGTAGATACCGCCGCGGCCGTCCCCAGCGGGCAGCTCGCCGGCGAGGCGGGCCTGCGAGATACGTCGCAGCAGGCCGACCTGCAGGACCGCGGCGGTGCCGGTCACCACGAGGCACTTACCGCCGAGGCGCCGGACGTCGCGGGCGTATCGAGCGTACTCATTGCGCTGCAGGTGCCCGACGAAGCCGCCACCCTCGCTGCCGCGGAACACGCCGCCGACGGCGCCGATGCTGCCCTTCAGGTTCTTGCGCGCGATCTGAAGGAAATCGGGGTCCAGAGCCGAATCGGCATCCTGCACCAGGACCAGATCGTCTTCGCGCAGCTGAGGGAGGATCTCCGCCAGGAACTGATTGAGCGCTCCGGCCTTCTTGTGGGTGTTGTCGGTCGTCTCGAAGACCTCGGCACCGTTCGCACGGGCGATCTCGACGGTGCGGTCGGTGCAGTTGTCGGCGATGACGACGATGTGATCGGGCGGGCAGGTCTGGTTCCGCAATCCCTGGATCGCGGCGGCGATGCCCGCCTCTTCGTTGTGCGCGGGAAGGGCAGCGATGAGGCCGCTGATGCGGGGGGTCGTGCGGTGGCGGCGGGCGGCCCGCGAATCGGTGCTCTGCTCCTGCACCGCCGACGACACGGGCGGGACGTCGGGAGCTGCGGCGACACGGGTGCCACTCGTCGACACCGGCGTGGGGGCAGTGCCGGCGCGACGGCCGGCGCGGGCGCTGCGCGCCGACCGACCGGCGGGAAGAGCCTCCCAGGATGAACGTCGTGCGGGTGCGGTGGCACTGTCACGACGATGCGTGGTGGCGGCCATGTCCGCCTCCTCTCCCCGTGGCGCCCGGGCGGGTACGCCGATCGACGGGCTTCCGACCGTGTCGGTAGCGGCCCCCGCCGCAGCCCCGGATGAATGCTCGGACCGCCTCCCGGTCCTGCTGGGAAAAAATGTAAGTAGCCCGCCGCCGGTAAATACCGAAGTCGGCGCGAAGAACTACTCAGAAAAACCTCAAGCGCTCAACCCCCTCATTCTTGAGGCGCCCTTGCGCATTCCTTGGGGCTTTTATCAGTTCATCTTCACGACACATTGAGGCTGATGTGGCAGTGCTTTTGAGCTATAGCGTGTCTCCACCAGACGGCACTCAGCCCGAGAGACAGGACTCGCTATGCCCCTCCCGTTCTCCCGCACGCTGCGATCTTTCGCGGCTGCACTTTCCCTCGTCCTCGTCGGGGGCGTCATCTCTCTTCCGCAGGTGGCGACCGCCGCCGAGGGGACGGGGGATGCCACCCCGGCGGCCGCCATCGCGGCCGCCCCGGCGGATGCCGCCGGCTGGACGACTCTGTTCCGCGACGAGTTCGACGGCCCCGCCGGATCGCCGATCGGTGCGCAGTGGGAGCACGAGGTGGGAACGTGGGGCACGGGTGCGGTGGACCGCACAACCGACTCCACGGCGAACGTCTTCCTCGACGGTTCCGGGGCTCTGAACATCCGCGCCCTCCGCGATGCGTCCGGCGCGTGGACCTCCGGTCGGGTCATCACGGCAGACAAGTCGTTCTCCGCGCCCGCGGGGGGACGTCTGCTCATGACGGCCTCGGTCCGCCTGCCCGCCATCGCCGACCCGACCGGGTACTGGGGGGCGTTCTGGGCGCTCGGCCGGGATGCCAACGGCATGATCGATTGGCCCCGGACCGGCGAGGTGGACATGCTCGAGGCGGTCAACGGCACCCCCCAGGTCATTCAGACGCTGCACTGCGATCTCGCTGACGGGGGTGCGTGCAACGAGCCGTACGGGATCACGAGCGGTCTGCAGGACTGCCCGGCGTGCCTGAACGACTTCCACACCTACTCCGCGCTGATCGACCGCACCACCCCGGGCGCGGAGCGGATGGAGTTCTTCGTCGACGGCGTGACGACCCATGTCGTCGCAGAGGCGCAGATCGGTGAGGACGCGTGGAACGCCGCCATGCCGAACGACTTCTTCCTCATCCTCAACCTCGCGATCGGCGGAGGCTTGCCCAACGGCGTCTGCGGCTGCGACAGCGCCGCCGCCCCCAAGACGTCGGGTGGGACGATGTCCGTCGCGAACGTCGCGGTCTATCAGTCCGGTGCCCCCGTCGTTCCGGTCCCCACGATCGCGGGCACGGCCGCGGTCGGGACGACCCTGGTGGCGGACTCCGGGCGGGCGGAACAGGTCACCTATCAGTGGCGCGCCGACGGCACCGTCGTCTCGGGAGCGACCAGTGCTTCCCTCACCGTTCCAAGCGGCCTCGTGGGCAAGCGCATCACCGTGACCACCGCGTCGCTGAGCGGCAAGAACGTCACGACGTCCCTGCCCACCGACCCCGTCGTCGCGGGCACTCTGGGTGCCGTCACCCCGACCATCAGCGGCACCGCGAAGCTGGGTTCGACTCTGACCGCGACGCCGGGATCGTGGACGCCGAGCCCGGTGAACCTGACGTACCGATGGAAAGCCGACGGGGTCGACATCGCCGGCGCCACGTCGAAGACGCTGAAGGTCTCGACGACGCAGGTCGGCAAGCGCATCACGGTGACGGTCACCGGGACCAAGACCGGTTACGCGACCGCCCAGCGGACATCGGCGCCGACCGCGACCGTCGTGCGCTGATCGGCTAGACGACGGCCGCGCCGTGCGGGGCTTTCTGCCCGCCGCACGGCGCGGCGCGTCCGCGCGTCGGCAGGACTGTCGCGCGGTCCATCCGAGGGCGTGGCGGTGACACCTCACCATCGCACGGGTCCGAGATCCGACCTGCGGTGAAGAGCTGGTCCTCGTCGTGCTCGCTCTGAACGGGGCGACGATGACGGGGTGGCGGCGCGCGAACGTTCCTCGCGTTCTGCGCGACAGCGACGCAGCGAATACGTGGTGGGCCCCGTGGGGCTCGAACCCACGACCCGCGGATTAAAAGTCCGATGCTCTACCGACTGAGCTAGAGGCCCTCGGCATCCACCTTACCGGCCCCGGCGGGGCGGTCATGCCCATCCGGCGCGGATGCCTCGAAGGCGTGATGCTCGACGAGCGCGCGGGCAGGCCGATGGCATCGGACCTGAAAGAGACCGCGCCGTCCGGGGACGCGCATCGAGCGAAGCGCACCCCGGGCGCACGAAGAAGCGAGCGCCGGACCCCCTCGCCTGGGGTCCGACGCTCGCCGTCAGGGTCGGTCGATCATCGACCGATCGAGGACGCGATCACTCGCGCCATCGAGGAATTACATCGGGGGCATCAGCACCGAGTCGATGAGGTACACGGTCGCGTTGGCGGTCTGAACGCCACCGCAGATCACGTTGCTGGTCTCGTTGACGGTGATCGAGTCACCCGAGCCGGCGACGGTGACGTCCTGGCCCTCGACGGTGGTGTGCGTGCCGTCGATCTCGTCGGGCGCGATCTGGCCGGGGACCACGTGGTACGTGAGGATCTTGGTGAGCAGGTCGCTGTCGGTCTTCAGCGTCTCGATGGTGGCCGAGTCGATCTTGGCGAAGGCCTCGTCGACGGGCGCGAAGACGGTGAACTCGCTGCCGTTGAGCGTGTCGACCAGGTTCACGTTGGGGTTCAGCTGGCCGCTGACGGCCGCGGTGAGCGTGGTGAGCAGCGGGTTGTTCGACGCGGCGACGGCGACCGGGTCAGCGGCCATACCGGCGACCGAACCAGCACCCGAGGGAACCTGCTCGGCGTAACCGGCGCAGCCGGGGCCGACGAGGTTGGCGGCGGGGTCCATCGACGCCGAAGCCGACATCGAGGGCGAGGCGGCCATCGAGGGGGCCGTGGTGGCCTCTTCGGCGGTGCCGCCCGAGGTGGTGCCACCCGAACATGCGGTGAGAGCGAAGGCCGAGCCCAGAACGAGGGCGAGACCGGCGACGACAGGCTTCTTGTTGGTGAGCATGACATTCCTCCGAAATCGTTCGGATCGCGTCTGCGACCCGTCAGGGACACCCCGGTGCGAGGGGCGGTTCGCCGTGGAGCGGCTTACACAGGGTCTTCGGGACCCCCCGGGGATCGGATTGCGAAATGTTGCGCCCGGGGCCCCTGCGGCCACTTCCGTACGGTGGAAATCCCTGATCAGGCGGGTGTAAATATTCTCCGGAATATTTTCCACGAGCCGTTGTGGACGCCGTGGGACCGTGCGCTGTGGCCTGTCTGCAACGGTTTCGCCTAGCTCACGCGCGACGCGCGCGCACGCACACGGGGAGCGCGGACGGCGTAGGGAATGATGGATGCCATGGTGATCGACGGATTCGACCTCCCTGAGGACGGGGCAGAGAACATCGATCACGTCGGTGCGCTCCTGCAGCGCGTCGCCACGGGGGACCGTTCCGCATTCGCCGAGTTGTACGACACCCTGTCGGCCCGCGCCTTCGGCCTCATCCTCCGCGTGCTCGTCGACCGCTCGCAGAGCGAAGAAGTGCTGCAAGAGGTGTTCCTCGAGATCTGGCAATCCGCCGCGCGATTCACTCCGAATAGAGGGCAAGGAAGATCGTGGGTCCTCACGATCGCGCACCGACGAGCGGTGGACCGCGTGCGGTCATCGCAGTCGAGCGTGGATCGGGATGTGCGTGCGGGCTTCCGGGATATGGACGTCGCTTACGACGACGTATCCGAAAAAGTCGAACTGAAGATGGAAGGGCGGCGCGTCGTCGATGCACTCGCGACGCTTCCCGACGCTCAGAAAGAAGCACTCACGCTGGCCTACTTCGGTGGGTACAGCCAAAGCGAGATCGCTTCCCTCGTCGGGGCGCCGCTCGGTACGGTCAAAACCAGGATGCGCGACGGTCTGTCGCGTCTGAGAGTGGAAATGGGGGTGGACAAGTGAACGAGAGGGATTTCGCCGACCTCGCCGTTGGACACGCATTGCATGCGTTATCCGAGGCAGATGAACGCGCGTACCAGGAGGCTCTGGCGGGGAATCCCCACTGGGACTCCCACGTCCGGGACGCCGCTGACGCGGTCGCCGCGATCAGCGCCGCCGTCGAGCCCGTCGAGCCGCCCCCGTCGGTGCGCGCGTCGTTGTTCGCCCGCATCTCGGACCTGCCCCAGGAGCCCGCGGCATCCGTCCCCGCAGCAGCCGAGGGAGAGGACTTCGCCGCCGCCGGCCCCGCGCCCGTCGTCGCGAAGAGCGACGCCGTGCCCGCCGGCTCGGCACGCGCCCGCAGTTGGGGAGCGCGTCGCTGGTTCGCCCTGGCTGCCTCCTTCGCCGCCGTGCTCGTGCTCGGCTTCGGTGCCGTCACGGTCGGCCAGCTCTTCTCGCCGCCCGCCGCCGTGGTCGCCCTGCAAGAGATCGAGAAGGCCCCCGACGCGCAGTCCGCGTCGACGACCCTGCCCGACGGCACGGTCGCGACCGCGCACTGGTCGCCGTCGACCGGTCGCAGCGTGCTCGTCACCGATGGCATGCCCGCGCTCGAATCCGACAAGACCTACGAGCTCTGGTTCGTCCGCGATCAGACCCCCATCGCCGCCGGAACCTTCACTCCGGATGCCGACGGCAACGCGACCGCGGTGCTCGACGGCGAGATGCACGCGGGCGACGTGATCGCCGTGACCATCGAGCCGGCGGGCGGATCGCCCGATGGGACCCCGAGCACCGCTCCGGTGCTCGCCGTCGCCACCGCCTGACGCCGCCGCCTGACGCCACCGTCCGAGCCCGTCCCCCTCGTGGGGGCGGGTTCGCTGCGGCCCGGCCGCCGGGGGCGACGTTTAGCCTGGAACGATGAGCGATTCGTCCCGTGAGTTCCACAAGCCGGTCCGGCGTCCGGCCGAGCTCTTCGACCGACTCTTCTCGGCCGAGGATCCGGCGGAGGTCTCGCGCGTGGCTCACAGCACGGCCCAGGCCCTGCTGTCGCGCGTGCGGGCAGATCCGAGCGTCGACGTCGTCGAGCGACTGGTCGCGTTCACCGACGACCACGGCATCGATGACATCGCCGAACTCTGGTCGCGGTCGCCCGCTCGCTCCCTGCCCGGCGCGCTCTGGCGGCTCTACCTGCTGCAGCTGATGATCCACGACGACGCCGCGACGGCCGCTCTGCTGTACGAGCGCGGGCGCGTCGAGATGGCGACGGTCGACGCCGTCGTGGCGGGTGCTCCCGCACCCGCGGGCCCCGAAGAACTCGTGCAGCTGATCGACACGATCCTCCGCGGCCTCTTCGAGGGCGACTTCGCCGTCGCGCTGGATCGTGCGGCCGCGTTCTGCCGAGTCCAGGCGGCGGGGTCGACGCATCTCGCGGACGACTATGAGAACACCGAGTCCGAGCGCGCCAGCGCGCTGACCACGCGGGCGCTGCGACTGGCCACCTACGCAGAAGACCTGGCGGCATCCGCGGCCCTCTGGCGGCGCGACGCGCTGACGTGAGAAGAGCCCGGAAAAGATAAGTGCCGGACCGCAGAACGCCTCTCGGCGCAAGGCCGCTCATAGCGGCAGAAGATGGAGCCCGGGGTTACTGCGGCCCGGCTGTAGAAGTGTAACAAGGGCCCCGCGCGAACATTCCCTCGGACGGCCCCGTTGACAAGACCCGGGCGTGTCGGGTCGACGACATAGGCTCGCAGCATGGCTTGGCGCAGTGCTCTTCTGATCGACCCCGTGGCATCCGATGATCCTCGAGAGGACTTCGCCGAGACGTTCCGCTTCTTCGATCCGGACGAGCCCGCGCTGCGGGTCGGTGACCTCAGCGCGCAGCGCGGTGACGGGATCTTCGAGTCGCTCGGTGTGATCGACGGTCACCCGCAAGAGGTCGGTCCCCATCTCGAGCGGCTCGCGCACTCCGCCGGGTTGTGCGATCTGCCGGCTCCGCATCTCGGACAGTGGCGGTCCGCGATCGCCCGGGTCGCCGCGCACGCGGGAGCGGGCGAGAACGTCATGAAACTGCTGCTCAGCAGGGGAGTGGAGGGCCAGCCGATCCCCACGGCGTGGATCACGCTGGCATCCGCCCCCGACAACACCCGCTCGCGGCGGGACGGGGTCGACGTCGTCACCCTCGACCGCGGGCACGCGCTCGACGTCCCGGCGCGCGCTCCCTGGCTGCAGCTCGGGGCCAAGACGCTGTCGTACGCCGTCAACATGGCGGCGATCCGCGAAGCCCACCGGCGCGGCGCCGACGACGCGGTGTTCGTCTCCAGCGACGGGTTCGTGCTCGAGGCGCCCACCGCGACGGTGCTGCTGCGCCTGGGCGACCGGTTCGTCACGCCCGAGCCGAGCGCGGGCATCCTGCACGGCACGACGCAGATCAGCGTGTTCTCGTACCTCGGGCGGCGCGGTGTCGAGACCGCATACGAGACCGTTCCGACGGCGACCCTCGTCGACGCGGATGCCGCGTGGTTGCTGTCGAGCGTGCGCCTGGCCGCGCCGATCGCCGCGGTCGACGGCGTCGCGAAAGCCATCGACCGGGCGTTGACGGACGAGCTCAACGCCTATCTGCTCTCGCCGCGCGACTGAGCGGGGCCCACGCGGGAACGACGAAGGCCCCGCCGGAGCGGGGCCTTCGCGGGGTGTGTGCTTATCCGAAGCGGCCCGAGACGTAGTCCTCGGTGGCCTGCACGGCGGGCGCCGTGAAGATGGCCGAGGTGTCGTTGTACTCGATGAGCTTGCCGGGCTTGCCGGTACCGGCGATGTTGAAGAACGCCGTCTTGTCGCTGACGCGCGAGGCCTGCTGCATGTTGTGCGTCACGATGACGATCGTGTACTCGTTCTTGAGCTCCGAGATGAGCTCCTCGATCGCGAAGGTCGAGATCGGGTCGAGCGCCGAGCAGGGCTCGTCCATGAGCAGGACGTCGGGCGAGACGGCGATCGCGCGGGCGATGCACAGACGCTGCTGCTGACCACCCGAGAGGCCTCCGCCGGGCTTGTCGAGGCGGTCCTTGACCTCGTTCCACAGGTTGGCGCCCCGCAGGGACTTCTCGACGAGCGCGTCGCCGTCGCTCTTGGACATGCGCTTGTCGTTGAGCTTGGCGCCGGCCAGCACGTTCTCGCGGATCGACATCGTGGGGAACGGGTTGGGGCGCTGGAAGACCATGCCGACGTGACGACGCACGAGCACCGGGTCGACCCCGGGTCCGTACAGGTCGTCGCCGTCGATGAGCACGCGGCCCTTGACGTGACCGCCGGGGATGACCTCGTGCATGCGGTTCAGGGTGCGCAGGAACGTGGACTTGCCGCAGCCCGAGGGGCCGATGAACGCGGTGACCGACCGGGGCTCGATGTCGATCGAGACGCCCTCGACCGCGAGGAAATCGCTGTAGTAGACGTTGAGGTCCTGGACCTCGATGCTCTTGGACACGAAGAGGTGCCTTTCTGGGGTCAGCGCGCCTTGGGCGCGAACACCGCCGCCACGATCCGGGCGATCAGGTTGAAGATGACGACGAGGACGACGAGCAGGAACGCCGCGCCCCAGGCCTGGGCCTGAGATGCGTCGATGTCCTGGCCGGGGAAGCTGTACGCGGTGTAGGCCATGACGGGGAGGGTCTGCATCGGACCCTCGAACGGGTTGGCGTTGAAGTTGTCGGTGAAGCTCGCCGCGATGAAGATCGGGGCGGTCTCGCCGACGACGCGCGCCACGGCGAGAACCACACCGGTGATGATGCCGCTGGCCGCCGTGCGCAGCACGACCTTGATGATCGTCGCCGAGCGGGGCACGCCCAGGGCGAGCGAGGCCTCGCGCAGGTCGGCCGGGACCAGGCGCAGCATCTCTTCGGTGGAGCGGATCACGATCGGGATCATCAGCACGCACAGGGCGATGGATGCCGAGAACCCGCTGAACGCCTTCGGTCCGACGACCAGGCTGAACAGCGAGAACGCGAACAGACCGGCGACGATCGAGGGGATGCCCGTCATGACGTCGACGAGGAACGTGATCGCGCGGCGCAGCGGGTTGTTGGGCTGAGCGTACTCGACCAGGTAGACGGCGGCCAGGATGCCGATGGGAACCGAGATGAGCGCCGCGATACCCGTGATGATGAGCGTGCCCGCGACGGCCTGCCAGGCGCCGGGGGTCGCGACGACCTCGAGGGTGTTCGGGTCGAACTGCGTGCCGCCGACCTGCGTGATGAACTGCAGGTTCACGACCGCGAGGCCCTTGGACACCACGGTGTACAGCGTCGAGATGAGCGGGGCCACCGCGAGCAGGAACGCCGCGGTGACGAGCCCGCGCACGACACGGTCGACGGCCTTGCGGCGGTTCTCGACGATCGAAGAGCCGACGCCGATCGCGATCAGGTAGACGATCGCCGTGAGGATGAGCCAGGTGGCGAGGTTGAAACCGCCCATGAGCAGCTGGACGCCGGCGATGACGACCGCGACGCCCGCGAGCAGCATCGGCTCGATGAAGCGGGGGAGCTGCCCGCTGGTGAGGGCGAGGGGGGCGGAGGGAGCGGTGACGGTCATGAGCGCTTGCCCTTCTTGCGGCCCTTCGCACCGGGGCCGGTGGCTCCGATGATGTAGCGGGCGAACATGTTGACCGCCAGCGAGATGACGAACAGCATCAGACCGGTGCCGATGAGCGCCGAGCGCTGCAGGTCGGTCGCGATGGGGAAGTTCAGCGCGATGTTCGCCGCGATCGTCTGCGAGTTGTAGCCGTCGGTGAGCAGCAGCACCGAGTAGATGAGGCTGGGCGAGATAATGAGCGCGATCGCCATGGTCTCGCCGAGGGCGCGGCCGAGGCCCAGCAGGGTGGCCGAGACCATGCCGCTGCGGGCGTACGGGAAGACCGACAGGCGGATCATCTCCCATCGCGTGGCGCCGAGGGCCAGGGCGGCTTCTTCGTGCAGGCGCGGGGTCTGCAGGAAGATCTCGCGGGTGATCGAGGTGACGATCGGCAGGATCATGACGGCGAGCACCACTCCACCGGTGAGCATGGTGGACCCCGTGCTCGAGACCGGGCCCTGGAAGAGCGGGATCCAGCCCAGGTACTGGTTGAGGAACTCGCCGACGGGCAGCAGCAGCGGGCGCATGACGATGATGCCCCACAGGCCGAAGACGATCGACGGCACCGCGGCGAGCAGGTCGACGATGTAGCCCAGCGCGCCGGCGATGCGGCGGGGGGCGTAGTGCGAGATGAACAGCGCGATGCCGATGGCGACCGGCGTTCCGATGATCATCGCGATGAGGGCCGCCCAGACGCTGCCGAAGAGCAGGGGTCCGACGTACTCCCAGAAGTTGGACCACGAGCCGTTCTGGTAGCCGGCGAGGTCGCCCTCGGTCCAGTTGCCCGTGATGGCGGGCAGACCGCGGATGATCAGGAAGATCGCCACACCGGCGAGGATGATCATGATCGACACGGCGGCCGTGGTCGACAGTCCGAGGAAGACGGTGTCGCCGACGCGTCGCTTGCCGACGATCGTCGTGCGGGGCGGGGTCGGTGAGGACGGGGCGGTCTCTGTGTCAGCGACGGTGTCAGTCACGGGGGACCTCACGCTCGGCACGGGTCATGGGTTCTCCTCGGTCGGGTGTTCTGTGAGGATGTCGGCTCAGCGGAGCGTTCGACGCGGGTCGACCGTTCCGATCAGCCCGGCCCGACCCGCACGAGAAGCGCGAGTCGGGCCGAGTCCGAAGAGATGTTTACTTGATGGCCGAGAGGGTCTCGGCGGCGGCCTCGAGGACCGAGTCGGGCAGCGGGGCCGAGCCGGCGTTCTTGGCCGCGACCTGCTGGCCGAGGGTGCTGGTGACGAAGCCGAGGTACGACTTGGTCAGCTCGGCCTGCGCGGAGTCCTTGAACGTGGTGCAGGTGATCGCGTAGGACACGAGCGGGATCGGGTAGGTCTCGGCGGTCAGCTTCGAGTAGTCGAACTTCTTCGACAGGTCGCCCGCGACACCGTTGCTGGCGTCGACGGCCGCGGCCTCGAAGGTCGCCGTGACGGCCTCGGGGCTGTACGCGACGGCGGTGCCGTCCTGGATGACCGCGGCGGCGTTCAGGTCGCCGATGGCCGAGTGGTCGGCGTAGCCGATGGTGCCGGTGCCGGCCTTGACGGCCTCGACGACACCGGAGCCGCCCTTCTGCTTCGAGACGTTGCCCTCGATGGGCCAGTCCTTGCCCGCGGGGGCGGTCCACACCGACGACTGCGTCGCGGCGAGGTAGTTGGTGAGGTTCTGCGTGGTGCCCGAGCCGTCCGAGCGCGCGACGGTCGTGATGGGACCGGCGGTCAGGGCGGTGCCGTTGTCGGCGGTGATGGCCGGGTCGGACCAGTCGGTGATCTGGAGCGCGAAGATCTTGGCGATCGTCTCGCCCGAGAGCTTCAGCTCGGTGACGCCGGGGATGTTGAAGATGATCGCGACGCCGTCGAGGTAGACGGGGATGTTGACGCCGCCCTCGGTGCACAGCGCAGCCGACTGCGTGGTCTGGTCGGCGTTCAGGGGGGCGTCCGAGCCGGCGAAGTCGTACGCGCCGCTGAGGAAGTTGGTGACGCCGCCGCCGGAGCCCTGCGACTTGTCGTAGTTGATCGTGACGCCCTTGGCCTGAGCGTTGTAGGCGCTGGTCCACGCGGCCTGCGCGTTGGACTGGGCGCTCGAGCCGCCCGCGGTGATCGTGCCCGAGAGGTTGGGGTCGATCGTGAACGCCACGTCGGAGGACGAGGGCGACGAGGACGAACCCGCGGCGTCGCCGGAGCCCGAGGGGCCGGCGCAGCCGGCGAGGGTCAGGGAGGCCACGGCGGCCACGGTGCCCAGCTGGGCGAGTCGGGAGAGCTTCACGATGTGAATCCTTCGCATGTTTGGGGACGGAACCCGGTGCAGGGTTCGACGGGAACGCTAAACAGCGACTCTTAAGAGTCTGCGTTGCACGGGTGAACGGAAGGTGAACCGGGGCGGCCCGTCCGGGGTGTTTCCCTGGGAGTTGTACCCTTCGTGCCGTGACGACCTCCGCCTCCGCCGCCCAGGCCCCGCTCGACCGGTTGGCCGCTGCGGCGCCCGCGCGCACGCTGATCGACATCCTCACCGACGTCGCCGCACGGCATCCCGAGGCATCCGCCATCGACGACGGCTCGGGGGCGTTGAGCTACCGCGAGCTGCTCGCGCGGGTGTGGCGCACCGCCGCGACGCTGCACGAGGCGGGCGTGCGACGCGGTGACCGCGTCGGGGTGCGCATGCCCTCGGGCTCGAAGGAGCTGTACGTGTCGATCCTCGCCGTGATGGCCGCGGGTGCGGCCTACGTGCCGGTCGACGCCGACGACCCCGACGAGCGCGCCCGTCTGGTCTTCGGCGAAGCGGGAGTGCGGGGCATCGTCGCCGGGGACGGCGAGTTCGTCGCGGCGGATCCGGATGCCGGACTCGTGCGCCTCTACGACGGCGACGCCCCGCACCCCGGGACGAACGCGCTGCCCGTGGTGGCTCCGCCGACCGTCGACGACGACGCGTGGATCATCTTCACCTCGGGGTCGACGGGCGTTCCCAAGGGCGTCGCCGTGTCGCACCGCTCGGCGGCGGCCTTCGTGGAGGCCGAGGGACGCCTCTTCGTGCAGCGCGAGCCGCTCGGTCCGGGCGACCGCGTGCTCGCGGGGCTGTCGGTGGCGTTCGACGCCTCATGCGAAGAGATGTGGCTGGCGTGGGGACACGGCGCGTGCCTCGTCCCCGCTCCCCGTTCCCTGGTGCGTTCGGGCGAAGATCTGGCGCCGTGGCTGCTGCGCCAGGGCATCACCGTCGTCTCGACCGTGCCGACGCTCGCGGCCATGTGGCCCGCGGACTCGATCGAGAACGTGCGCCTGCTGATCTTCGGCGGAGAGGCCTGTCCGCCCGAACTCGCCGCGCGTCTGGTGGCCGAGGGGCGCGAGGTGTGGAACACCTACGGTCCCACCGAGGCCACCGTGGTCGCCTGCGCCGCCCCCCTCGACGGCTCGCTGCCCGTGCGCATCGGCCTTCCCCTCGACGGGTGGGCGCTGGCGGTGGTGGATGCCGAGGGCCGGCCGGTCGCCGAGGGCGAGGTAGGCGAGCTCATCATCGGCGGCGTCGGCCTGGCGCGCTACCTCGACCCCGCGAAGGACGCGGAGAAGTACGCGCCGATGCCGACGCTCGGCTGGGAACGCGCCTACCGCTCGGGCGATCTCGTGCGCTTCGAGTCGGCGGGACTGGTCTTCCAGGGGCGCGCCGACGACCAGGTCAAGGTCGGCGGCCGTCGCATCGAGCTCGGCGAGGTCGAGTCGGCCCTGCAGGACCTCGACCACGTGAGCGCCGCGACCGTCGCGGTGCGCACGACCGAGGCGGGCGTGCCCGTGCTGGTCGGCTACCTCGTCATGGACGACGGCGCCGAGCTCGACCGCGCGGCCGCGCGCGCGGCGCTGGCCGAGCGGCTGCCCGCCGCGACCATCCCGCTGCTCGGCGTCGTCGACGCCCTGCCGGTGCGCACCTCGGGCAAGGTCGACCGCGCGGCGCTGCCCTGGCCCCTGCCCGGGGTGGACGCCCCCGTCGCGACCGACTTCTCGGCGGACGAGGCGTGGCTCGCCGAGCAGTGGCAGGCCGTGCTGGGGCTCGCCGTCACCGACCGCAAGGCGGACTTCTTCGACCTCGGAGGCGGCTCCCTGGCGGCGGCGCAGCTGGTCTCGCGCATCCGCGCGCGCGTGCCGGAGTTCTCGGTCGCCGACATCTACGACGTTCCTCGGCTGGGCGCGATGGCCAAGGCCCTCGGTCCGCTGCTGCACGACGAGACCCCGTCGACGTTCCATCGGCCCGCTCCCACGCCGCGGTCGACGCAGTGGGTGCAGACGCTGGTGGGGGCGCCGCTGTTCATCCTCTCGGGCATTCGGTGGCTGCTGTACCTGCTGACCGCGTCGGCGATCCTGCAGCTCGCGCCGGGGTTCGACGTGCTGCCGGGCGTGCCGTGGCCCGTGCTCGTCGTGGGGCTGCTGATCTTCGCGACGCCGTTCGGCCGCATGGCGATCGCCGTGGCATCCGCTCGCCTTCTGCTCGCGGGGGTACGGGCGGGGGACTATCCACGTGGAGGGTGGGTCCACCTCCGGCTGTGGCTGGCCGAGCAGATCGCGGATCAAGTGGATGCCGTGGGCCTGGCCGGTGCGCCCTGGGTGTCGTACTACGCGCGGGCGCTGGGCGCGCGCATCGGGCGCAACGTCGACCTGCACGCCCTTCCGCCCGTCACGGGACTCCTCGTCATCGGCGACGGGGCGTCGATCGAGCCCGAGGTCGATCTGACCGGGTACTGGATCGACGGAGACCTGGTGCGCATCGGCGAGGTGCGCATCGGCAAGGGGGCGACCATCGGCGCCCGTTCGACCCTGGCGCCCGGCACGCGGATCGGCCGTCGCGCCGAGATCGCGCCCGGGTCGGCCGTCTTCGGCCGCGTCAAGGCCGACCAGTCGTGGGCCGGTTCTCCGGCCGTGCGCGTGGGCGGCACCGCCAAGGACTGGCCGGCCGAACGTCCGGCGGCGCCCACCCGTTGGCTGTGGGCCTACGCGGCCTCGGCCGTCGTCCTGGCCCTCCTGCCCCTGGCGTCCTTCACCGTCGGCGGTCTCGTGCTCGCGCAGGGGATACGCGGAAGCGGCACGCTGGCGGCCGCGGCGGGCGCGGCCTTCGCGTGGCTCGTGCCGGCGGTCGCGGTCACGGGCCTGGTGTTCGCGGCATCCGTGGTCCTGCTCGTGCGGGTGCTCTCGATCGGCCTGGCCGAGGGGACGCACCCCGTGCGCAGCCGGGTGGCCTGGCAGGCGTGGACCATCGAGCGTCTGCTGGATGCCGCACGCACCATTCTGTTCCCGCTGTACTCCTCGCTCTTCACTCCCGTCTGGCTGCGGATGCTCGGGGCCCGGGTGGGGCGCGACGTCGAGGCCTCGACGGTCCTGCTCATCCCCTCGATGGCCCGCATCGAGGACGGGGCCTTCCTGGCCGACGACACGATGGTCGCGTCCTACGAACTGCACGCCGGGTGGCTGCGACTCGGTCCGGTGCGCATCGGCAAACGCGCCTTCCTCGGCAATTCGGGGATGGCGGCCCCCGGTCACCGCGTCCCGCGCGACGGCCTGGTCGCGGTGCTGTCGGCTGCTCCCGCCAAGGCCAAGGCGGGCTCGTCGTGGTTGGGCTCTCCGGCCGTCCGCCTGCGACGCCAGTCCGCCGAGGGCGACGAATCGCGCACGTACCGCCCCACCGCCGCCCTGCGGTTCGCGCGGACGCTGTGGGAGCTCGGTCGTTTCGTCCCGGTCGTGGTGACGTGCGGGATCGGGCTGGGCGTGCTGCTGACCCTGGCCGCGCTGTGGGAGGGACTCGGGCCGGTGTGGGCGCTGCTGCTGTCGGGCATCGTGCTGCTGGCCGCGGGCGCCGTCGCCGCCGGGGTGTCGACGGCCGCGAAATGGACGATCGTGGGGGTGATCCGCGCGGGTGAGCAGCCCCTGTGGTCGAGCTTCGTGTGGCGGACCGAGGTGTCCGACACGTTCACCGAGATGGTCGCGGCGCCCTGGTTCGCCCGCGCGGCGGCCGGGACCCCCGCCCTGGCGGTGTGGCTGCGCAGCCTCGGCGCGACGATCGGTCGGGGAGTGTGGTGCGACAGCTACTGGCTGCCCGAGCCCGATCTCGTCACGCTCGGCGACGCGTCCACGGTCAATCGGGGTTGCGTCGTGCAGACGCACCTCTTCCATGATCGAATCATGAGCATGGACACGGTCGAGCTCGAACCGGGCGCCACGCTCGGCCCCCACAGCGTGGTGCTGCCGGCATCCACCCTCGGAGCGCACGCGACCGTGGGACCCGCGTCGCTCGTGATGCGCGGCGAGACCGTACCGGTCGGTTCGCGCTGGAGCGGCAATCCCATCGGCCCGTGGCGTGCCGTCAAGGTCCGCGCCTACCAGTCGACGACGTGAGCGCCGCCGACCCCTACGCCCCGCAGAGCGGTGACACCTCGTACGACGTCGACTCGTACGACCTCGCGCTCGGCTACCGGGTGCGCACGAACCGTCTCGAGGGGACGGCGACGATCGTGGCCGTCGCGCGCGTCGACCTCGCCTCGTTCGCCCTCGACCTCGTCGGCCTGCGCACGACGAGGGTGCGCGTCGACGGCGCCGCCGCGCGCTTCGCGGCGGGCCCGCGCGTGCTGCGGGTGACGCCGGCCGCGCGGATCGCCGCCGGGGACCGCTTCGAGGTCGAGGTGACCTACGCGGGTGCCCCCGCACCCCGGCGGTCGCGCTGGGGCACCGTGGGGTGGGAGGAGCTCACCGACGGCTCTCTCGTCGCGGGCCAGCCGATCGGCGCGCCGACGTGGTTCCCCTGCAACGACCGGCCCGACGACCGTGCGCGCATGCGCATGGAGATCACCGTCGACGACGGCTACACCGTCGCGGCGACCGGCGTGGTCGGGGCCACCACGCGCCGCGGCGGACGGGTCACCACCGTCTTCACCTCGGGCGTTCCGACCGCCACCTACCTGGCCGCGGTGCACGTGGGGCGCTACCGCACGACGCCTCTGGCCGGGAGCGGCGCGGGCGTCGTCCCCGCCGTGACCGTCACGGCTCCGCCCGCGCTCGCCGCGGCATCCGACCGCGCCTTCTCGAGCGTTCCCGACATGCTCCGGTTGTTCGACCGTCTCTTCGGCGCCTACCCGCAAGAGGCGTGCGCGCTGGTCGTGACCGCCGACGAACTCGAGATCCCCCTCGAGGCGCAGGGGCTGGCGGTGTTCGGCATGAATCACCTGGTGCCCGCCGCGCAGCGGCTCGTCGCGCACGAGCTGGCGCACCAGTGGTTCGGCAACAGTGTCGGGATCGCGCGCTGGAGCGACATCTGGCTCAACGAGGGCTTCGCCTGCTACGCCGAGTGGCTGTGGTCCGAGGAGTCCGGCGGCGATGACGTCGACGCCTGCGCCGCCGACCACTATCGTCGCCTCGCGGCGAAACCGCGCGATCTGCTGCTGGTCGATCCCGGTCCGGACGACATGTTCGACGACCGCGTCTACAAGCGCGGGGCGCTCGCCCTGCACGCCCTGCGTCGGCGGCTGGGCGACGGCGCGTTCTTCGACCTGCTGCGCGAATGGACCTCGGCCCACCGGCACGCCCTCGTCACGACCGACGACTTCCGCGCGGCCGTCGACCGGGCCGGGGGAGCGGATGCCGTCGACCTGCTGTCGCGGTGGATCGACCGCGAGGCGCTTCCTGCTCTGTCCTGAGCGTCAGCGCTCAGCTCCGGCCGCGACGGCGACGACGAGCCCCGCGGGGCCCTCGACATCCCACCCGCGCCAGTCTCCGGCGGCGTCCTCGCCGCGGATCCGCGCCCGCCATCCGACCGCGTCGAGCGACACCTCGACGCGCGAGGGGTCGACGACGAGACCGCGGCCGTCGGCCTTGAGCACCGCCTCGACCCGCGCCCAGCGGCGCGCGGGGTCGCCGGGCAGCCGGCGTCCGTCTGACGCCAACACCCGCTCGAGCCCGCCCGCGCCGGTCGGTACGGCATCCACCCCGATCCGATCCCCGCGATCGTTCACCGCCACGAACGCCCAGCCCGAGGCGTACGACACGGAGACGGCGGCATCCGTCCCCTCGACACGCACGCGGCCGTGAGCGCCGCCGCACGCGGGGCAGCGCGAGACGAAGCGGGCCCCGGGAAGGGCGTCGCTCAACAGAGCGCGCGAGACGGAGCGGGGCGGTGCCCCCGCGGGCACCTCGCGCCACAGGACGCGGATGCCGAGGGGCAGCGCGCTCACACCTGCGGCTCGTGCGTCTCGATGGCGACGATGCCGGCACCCGGGTGCTCGACGGGAACGTGCACGACCGAGAAGGCGGCGGGATCCAGTGCCGAGGCGCTGCCCAGGTACGAGCCGCTCATCGTCCCCGTCGCCAGGGCGAGCTCGTGCAGGATGTCGGGCAGCACCGGGCCGTGGCTGGCCAGGATGACGGGCTTTCGCGACCGCACCCGCTGACCGATGATCGAGCGCGCGTCGGCGCGGCCCTCGTCCCAGGCGTCCTGGCTGATCGACTCGCAGAACTGCACCCTCTGGCCGATGGCCTGGGCGATCGGCGTCGCGGTGCGCACGCACCGCTCGGCGGGGCTCGAGATCACGCGACGCACACCGAACGCCAGCAGGGGACCCACGATGGCCTGCGCCTGCCGCCGTCCGCGGGGGGTGAGCGGCCGGGCGGTATCGCTCCCCTCCCACTCCTCGCGCGCTCGCGCCTTGGCGTGTCGCAGCACGACGATGGGGAAGGTCGGCAGCGCCCCCTCGTCGACGACGCGGCAGAACTCGTCGAGGATCTCGATGTCGACGGGGTAGCTGAGGTGCTTGCGCGCCTTCTTCAGGCTCACCCACTCGATCGCGGCGACCTCTTTGTTGGGGACGAAGCTCGACGTGCGCACGGCGGCATCCGTCGCCTCGGCCGCCCAGTAGTGCACGATCTTGGTGCGGCCGTTCGGCATCCGGTAGCGCGACACACCGACGGGGACGCCGAGCGCGACGCGGATGCCGGTCTCTTCGCGGATCTCGCGGACCGCCGTCTCGGCGAGCGTCTCGCCCGGATCGACCTTTCCCTTGGGCAGGGTCAGGTCGCGGTACTTCGTGCGGTGGATCAGAAGGATGCGCAGCTTGCCCTCGACGAGTCGCCACACGACGCCGCCGGCGGCGTAGACCGCGGTCTCGGTCACCGGGCCGCCCGCGCGCGCCGCTTGCGTTGCACCAGCGCCATGGTGTGATCCTGCAGGTCGGTCAGGGCCGTGCCGTCGGCGGCGACGCTGTGCCGGGTCCATTCGCCCTCGGAGCCGAGGTGCCACGAGCTCGTGGCGTCGTCCATGGCGAGGTCGAACAGCGAGGTGAGTTCGCGCACCTGGTTCTCGTCGACCACGCGCACGAGCGCCTCGACGCGGCGGTCCAGGTTGCGGTGCATCATGTCGGCGCTGCCGATGAACACCTGCGGGTCGCCGTCGTTGACGAAGGTGAAGATGCGCGAGTGCTCGAGGTAGCGGCCGAGGATCGAACGCACCGTGATGTTCTCGCTCATCCCGGGGACGCCCGGCTTGATCGAGCAGATCCCGCGCACCCACACCTCGACGGGGACGCCCGCCTGGCTGGCCCGGTAGAGCGCGTCGATGATCTGCTCGTCGACCATGGAGTTGACCTTGATGCGCACGCCCGAGGGCTTGCCGGCGAGGGCGTTCTGACGCTCCTTGTCGATGTGACGCAGCAGCCCCTTGCGCAGGTGCAGGGGGGCGACCAGCAGGCGCTTGAACTTCTTCTCGATCGCGTAGCCGCTCAGCTCGTTGAACAGGCGCGTCAGATCGCGGCCCACCTGGTCGTCGACGGTGAAGAGTCCGAAGTCCTCGTAGATGCGGCTCGTCTTGGGGTTGTAGTTGCCGGTGCCCACGTGGCTGTAGTGGCGCAGGCGCCCCTCTTCTTCACGGATGACGAGGGCCAGCTTGCAGTGGGTCTTCAGCCCCACCAGGCCGTAGACGACGTGCACGCCGGCCTTCTCGAGCTTGCGCGCCCAGACGATGTTGTTCGCCTCGTCGAAGCGCGCCTTGACCTCGACGAGGGCGAGCACCTGCTTGCCGGCCTCGGCGGCGTCGATGAGCGCCTGGACGATCGGGCTGTCGCCCGAGGTGCGGTACAGCGTCTGCTTGATGGCGAGCACATGCGGGTCGCGGGCGGCCTGCTCGAGGAAGGCCTGCACGCTCGTCGCGAAGGACTCGTACGGGTGGTGCACCAGCACATCGCCCTTGCGGATCGCGCCGAACAGGTCGGCGCGGCCGTTCTGCTCGGGCGGCTGGAACGCCAGCGCCGTCTTGGGCACGTGCGGGGGGTAGTGCAGGTCGGGCCGGTCGATGCGCGACAGATCGAACAGACCGCGCAGGTCGAGCGACCCCGGCAGGCGGTAGACCTCCTGCTCGGTGATGTCGAGCTCGCTCAGCAGCAGCGCCCGGGTCACGTCATCCATGTCCTCGGTGATCTCGAGGCGGATGGGCGGGCCGAAGCGGCGGCGCAGCAGCTCGGCCTCGAGGGCCTGGATGAGGTTCTCGGTCTCATCCTCTTCGATCGTCATGTCCTCGTTACGGGTGAGGCGGAACGCGTGATGGTCCAGCACCTCCATGCCCGGGAAGAGATCGCCGAGGTGGTTCGAGATGAGCTCCTCGAGCGGCAGGTAGCGCACGCCGGGGCCGTCGCCGGGCACCTCGACGAAGCGGGGCAGCATCGGGGGCACCTTGAGGCGCGCGAACTCCTGCCGACCGGTGCGGGCGTTGCGGATGCGGATCGCCAGGTTGAGCGACAGCCCCGAGATGTAGGGGAACGGGTGCGCCGGATCGACCGCCAGCGGCATCAGCACCGGGAACACGTTGCGCTGGAAGTACTCGGTCAGCCGCTCGGCGGTCGCCGTGTCGAGCGAGTCCCACGTCACGACCTCGATGCCCGACTCGGCGAGGGCGGGACGCACCTTCTCGGTCCAGGCGGCCGCGTGGCGCAGCTGCAGGCGGTGCGCCTCGGCCGAGATGTCGGCCAGGACGTCGAGGGGGGCTCGTCCGACGTTGGTGGGCACCGCGAGCCCGGTGACGATGCGGCGCTTGAGGCCGGCGACGCGCACCATGAAGAACTCGTCGAGGTTGCTGGCGAAGATGGCCAGGAAGTTCGCGCGCTCGAGGACGGGGACCGCGGGATCCTCGGCCAGCTCGAGCACCCGCTGGTTGAAGGCGAGCCAGCTGAGCTCGCGATCGAGGTAGCGGTGGTCGGGCAGCTGGTCGTCCTCGGCCTCGACGGCCTCGTCGAAGTCGTCGTCGTCGGCGTCGCCGAGCCCGGCATCCAGCGCGTCGTGTTCCATCATCCCCACATCATTGCAGGGGTCGGTGACACGCGCGTGAACGGCCGGTGCGCGGGTCGTCAGGCGGGGGTGGATGCCGCAGCCGGCGCCTCGTCCTCGTAGACGTTGAAGCGGTAGCCGACGTTGCGGACGGTGCCGATGAGCTGCTCGAGGTCGCCGAGCTTGGCGCGCAGGCGCCGCACGTGGACGTCGACCGTGCGGGTGCCGCCGAAGTAGTCGTAGCCCCACACCTCGCTGAGCAGCTGCTCGCGCGTGAAGACGCGGGAGGGGTGGGTGGCGAAGAAGTGCAGGAGCTGGAACTCCTTGTAGGTGAGATCGAGCGGCTTGCCGTGCACTTTCGCCGAGTACGAGGACTCGTCGATCGTGATGCCCGACGTCTGGATGCGGGTCGACACCTGATCGGCGGCCCGGCGTCCCATGGCCAGACGGATGCGCGCGTCGATCTCGGCGGGGCCGGCGCCGACGAGCACGACGTCGTCGATGCCCCAGTCGGTGGACACCGCGGTCAGGCCGCCCTCGGTGACGATCAGCACGAGGGGTGCCTCGACGCCCGTGGTCGTCATGATCTTGCACAGCGACTTCGCCCCGACGAGGTCCAGGCGCGCGTCGATGAAGATGACGTCCGCGCTGGGCGCGTTGATCAACTGCGCCGCCTCGGCCGGGATCTGGCGTACCCGGTGGCTGAGCAATTCGAGCGCGGGCAGCGCCGCACCCCCGCCGGGGGCGGAGCTGAGAACAAGAAGCTGAGCCACATCGACCTCCAAGCGCGGGCGGGCCGCGCACCCGATCATCTTAGGGTGACGCGCCGCGCCGATCCGATTCCTCGGCGATGCGCGTGCGCGAGCGGGTGTCGTGGGCGAAGATGAAGACATGTCGACCCCGGACCTCGCACCCCGTCGCACGTTCGGCGGCGTCGTCGCCGTGTGGGTGCTCGCGGCCGTCGCGGGTGTGCTCATCGGCCTGTTCGCCCCCGCGGGGTGGCGCGCCCAGTGGGTGAGCGTCGCGCTGGGCGGGTGCGTGATCATCTCGTTCGCGGTGCAGCTCTGGTACGGCCGTTCCCAGGCCTTCATCCAGCGCATGGCGTTGAGCACGCTAGGAGCGCTGGTGGTGCTCGGCGTGATCACCATGGGTTTCGGTCTGGCCGCACTCGTCTCGGGATAAGGTGGAGGGCATGGACCTCCTCGCGCTCGAACTGTTCTTCGTGGGACTTCTCGGCCTCGCCTCGCTGGCGATCGCCTTCGTGTCCGGAACGGTCATCTGGAACCTCTACCGCGGCCAGCGCTGAGCGCCCCGTGATCGAGATCCCGACCGACCTTCCGGCCGACCTCGTCCCCCTCTCGTGGCTCGTCGGCGTCTGGGAGGGAACCGGAGTCATCGACTACGAAGCCGCCGGACGCTCGTTCTCGGGTGAGTTCGCGCACCGCGTGAGCTTCAGCCACGACGGCGGGTCTTTCCTCAACTACTCGGCCGACGCCTGGCTGATCGACGGATCCGAGCGTCGTCCGCTCGTTTCTGAGATCGGCTATTGGCGTCTGGCTCGTCCCGTGACGGACGCGGACGCCGGGCCCGCCCTGCTCCCCGCGACCGCCGAAGCGGTGATCCGGACCGCGGACGACGTCGAAGCGCTGCGCAACGCCGACGGCGGTTTCGACATCGAGGTGAGCCTGGCGCACGCCGACGGCGTGCTCGAGCTCTACGTCGGTCAGGTCAAGGGCCCGCGGATCGACCTGGCGACGGATGCCGTCGTGCGCACCGCCGGGGCCAAGCCCTACACCGCGGCGACCCGCCTGTACGGACTCGTCGACAACCACCTGCTCTGGGCGTGGGACATCGCCGCGCTCGGGCGCGAGCTGGGCTCCCACGCGTCGGCGCGTCTCGCCCGGGCGGAGTGACCATGACCGCGCTGACCGACATCCCCGGCGCCGTGACCGACGAGCGGGGCCTGCGTCACGTGGGCTCGCCCGTCGCGGAGCAGCGCCGCCTGGCATCCGGCACCGCCCTCGCCCCGCTCGGCGACCGCCGCGTGATCTCGGTGGCCGGCGAGGACCGCCGCAGCTGGTTGGACTCGCTGTCGTCGCAGGCGCTCACGCACCTGGCCCCCGGCGTGTCGACCGAGCTGCTCATCCTCGATCCCCAGGGCCGCGTCGAGCACGCGGCATCCGTCGTCGACGACGGCGAGGTCACCTGGTTGATCGTGGATGCCGCCGACGCCGAGGCCCTCGCGTCGTGGTTGACGCGTATGCGCTTCCGGTTGCGTGTCGAGGTACGGGACCGTTCCGACGAGCTCTTCGTCGTGGGTGGCACCCGTGCCGCGGTATCGAAGCGCCGCACCGTCGCCCCCGTGTGGGTCGACCCGTGGCCCGACGTCTCACCGGGCGGATGGGCGTACGCGCGCGTCGACCCGCACCCGGGGCGCGATCGCGACTGGGCCGAGGTCATCCTGGATGCCGCCGAGTACGAGAACCTGCTCGACGAAGCCGCGCGGGGCGAGCAGCAGCTCGCGGGTCTCGACGCCGTCGAGGCGCTGCGCGTGGCCGCGTGGCGGCCCCGGGTCGCGATCGACGCCGACGAGCGTCTGCTGCCGCACGAGATGGACTGGCTGCGCACCGCCGTGCACCTGTCGAAGGGCTGCTACCGCGGGCAGGAGACGGTGGCCAAGGTGCACAACCTGGGTCACCCGCCGCGTCGCGTGGTCGCGCTGCAGCTGGACGGCAGCGACAACGTCCTCCCCGCGCGCGGCGACGCCGTGCGCGCTGGCGACGACGTGATCGGTGCGATCACCTCGGTGGCCGTCCACCACGAAGAGGGGCCGATCGCCCTGGCCCTGGTCAAGCGCAACGCCCCCGAGGGGCTGGAGCTGATCGTGGACACCGCGGACGGTCCACTGGCGGCGTCGGCCGAGACCGTCGTCCCCGCCGATGCCGGTGCCACGGCGTCGGTACCGCGTCTGCCGCGACTCGGTCGCCGCCGCGCCGCGGAATGAGCGGCGAGACGTCGTCGACCTCGGTCGGGGTCGTCGTGTCGCGACCGCGCTGGCGGACGACTTTCGCCCGCCGCGTCCATCGCGTCCGCGAGTCCGTGCCGGCGATCGCGCAGATCGTCGTGGCCGCGACCGCGGCGTTCGCCTTCGCGCATTTCGTGCTCGGCCACCCCGTGCCCCTTCTGGCCGCGACGGTGACGGTGTCGAGTCTCGGCCTGGTCCGCGACGCCCGTCCCTGGCGCGTCGCCGAGACCGTGCTGGGGATGCTGGTCGGCATCCTGATCGCCGAAGTGGTGCTGCTGATCGCCGGAGCCGGGTGGTGGCAGATCGCACTCGCGATGACGGTGACGCTGATCGTGGCGCGGTTCCTGTCGCCCCAGCCCGGGTTCGCCCTGGCCGCTGTGGTGCAGTCCTTGATCGCCCTGGTGCTGGTGTCGGGCGCGCCGTTCCTGCGGCTGGTCGACGGGGCGGTGGGCGGCGTCGCGGCGCTCATCGTGACGGCTCTCATCCCGCGGACGCTCCGCCGCACCGAGCTGCGCGACGCGGACGAGCTGTTCGACGCCTTTGACGCCGCCGTCTCGACGATCGTCCGCGCGCTGCGCAAGGGCGACCGCGCCCGGGCCGACCGCGGCCTCGAGCGCGCGAGGTCGCTGCAGACGTACGTCGACGCGTGGAGCGGGTCGCTGGAGTCAGGCCGCGAGGTCGCCCGCATCTCGCCCTTCCTGCGCCGCCAGCGCGCGGAGCTGCAGCGGCACGAGCGCGTGCGCGAGGCCCTCGACCTCGCCACCCGCAACCTGCGCGTGGTCGCCCGGCGCGCCGCCTACCTGTGCGCCGACGGACAGGCTCGTCCTGTCCCCGCCGGTCTGCTCGCCGAGCTCGCCCGGGGTGCGGGGCTCGTGCGCGACGGTCTCGACGACATCTCGCTCGAGCCGGTGGCCCGCGAGACGATCGCCGCGATCACGCGGCGCCTCGACCCGTCGGTCCTGCTGCCCGACGGGGGCGTCGGGGAACTCAACCTCGTCGCCGCTCTGCGCCCGCTCGCCGTCGACCTGCTGGTCGCCGCCGGGATGCCCACCGCCGAGGCGCGGGCGCTGCTGCCCCGCATCTGAACGGCGGGTCAGTCCGGCGCGACCGCCGCCCAGGCGACGCCGACCTCGCCGAGGCGCCAGCGTTCGCGTCTGACGAGCGGCCAGCCGTCGGCGGCGAGGGCGAGCATCGCCGTCCGCCAGCGGTGCACCGGACCGAAGGGGGCCACCACCGCGGCGCGGGTCCACTCCCTTTCGAGGGATGCCACGAACCCGTGCACGCGTTCCCCCTCGACGTTGCGGTGGATCAACGCCTTCGGCAGGCGCTCGGCCGCGACGGCGGGGGAGTCGAGACCCGCGAGGCGCAGCGAGACCGTGAGGGTGCGGGGGACGGCATCCGCCCCGACCTCCACCCACGTCGCGATGCGCCCGATCTCGTCGCAGGTGCCTTCGACCAGGATGCCGTCGGGCTGCAGTCGCGCGCACATCCGGCCCCACGCGTCGGCGACGTCGGCCTCGTCGTACTGGCGCAGGACGTTCATCGCCCGGATGACGGCGGGGCGGCGTCCCCGGGGGAGGGGTACCTCGAAACCGCCGCGCGCGAAGGACACCCCCTCGATGCCCTCGGCCTGGCTCTGCGCGCGCGCGACGCGGTCGGGATCGATCTCGAGGCCCAGGACCTCGGCATCCGGACGCTGCGATCTCAGACGGGCCCGCAGTTCCAGGGGCGTGACGGCGCTCGCACCGAAGCCCAGGTCGACGACGAGGGGGTCGTCGGTGCGCCGCAGCACCGGGTGGCGCGCGATCCAGCGGTCGATGCGCCGCAGCCGGTTGACCCCGGTCGTGCCGCGCGTGGGGCGTCCGACGGGTGAGGGGGTCACTCCGACATGATGCCAGGATGCGCTCGGGCGCGAGCGCCCGGCGTCGCTAGCATGGAGACATGCCTCACACGCTGATCCTCCTCCGCCACGGGCAGAGCGAGTGGAACAAGACCAACCAGTTCACCGGCTGGGTCGACGTGCGACTCACCGACCAGGGCAAGGCCGAGGCGAAGCGCGGCGGCGAGCTGCTGGCCGAGTCCGGCGTGCTCCCCGACGTCCTGCACACCTCGGTGCTCAGCCGCGCGATCCAGACGGCGAACATCGCGCTGGATGCGGCCGACCGCCTGTGGATCCCCGTCAAGCGCTCGTGGCGCCTGAACGAGCGTCACTACGGTGCGCTGCAGGGCAAGGACAAGGCGCAGACGCTCGAGGAGTTCGGCAACGAGCAGTTCATGCTGTGGCGCCGTTCGTTCGACGTTCCGCCGCCGCCGCTGCCCGCCGACGACGAGTACAGCCAGGTCGGCGACCCGCGCTACGCCGGCATCGACGGCGAGGTGCCCGACACCGAGTCGCTCGCGATCGTCATCGACCGCATGCTGCCCTACTGGCACAGCGACATCGTGCCCGACCTCCAGGCGGGCAAAGTCGTGCTCGTCACGGCCCACGGCAACTCGCTCCGCGGCCTGGTCAAGCACCTCGAGGGCATCAGCGACGCCGACATCGCCGAGCTGAACATCCCCACCGGCATCCCGCTCGTCTACCGTCTCGACGACGACCTCAAGCCGCTCGGTCCGGGCGAGTACCTCGACCCCGAGGCCGCCGCAGCCGGAGCCGCCGCGGTCGCCGCGCAGGGCAACAAGCACTGACGCCGCGAACAGACGAGGGGGTGGATGCCGTGGCATCCACCCCCTCTTCTGTTCCGGCCGTGATCAGATGACCGGGCTCGGCTCGTGGGCGGCCTCGTCGTCGGCTCCGGCCCAGTCGCCGGTCGCGAGATAGACGACCTTCTTGGCGACCGAGACCGCGTGATCGGCGAAGCGCTCGTGGTAGCGGCTGGCGAGCGTGGCGTCGACCGTCGCGGTGGCCTCGCCCTTCCACGAGTCGCCGAGCACCTTCTCGAACACGCTGACGTGCAGCTCGTCGATGTCGTCGTCGGCGTCGCGGATCGCCTCGGCGATGCGCAGGTCCTGGGTGCGCAGCAGCTCGGCGAGCTTGCGCGACACCTCGACGTCGAGCTCGCCCATGCGGGTGAACGTCGTCTTGAGGCCCTTGGGGACGGCGCGCTCGGGGAACCGCGAGCGCGCGAGCTGGGCGATGTGCTCGGCCATGTCGCCCATGCGCTCGAGCGAGGCGCTCACGCGCAGCGCCGTGACGACGATGCGTAGATCGCGCGCGACCGGCTGCTGGCGCGCGAGGATCTCGATGGCGAGCTCGTCGAGCTCGAAGGCCTTCTCGTCGATGATGGCGTCGGCCTCGATGACCTCTTCGGCCAGCGCGACGTCGCTCGTGCCGAAGGCGCGGGTGGCCCGGTCGATGGCCACGGTCACGAGGTCGGCGATCTCGACCAGGCGGGCTTGGACGTCCTCGAGGGACTGGTGGAATACTTCGCGCATGGCGGGTACCTTCCTCGTCGGCGGCACGGCACATGTGTGTCCCGCAACCTCCGGGATTCTTCCCAGCGAAGGTTAACGAGTGGTGCTGTGACAGTGAATAGTAACGTCTGCGACCGCCGCTGAGCGGGTGAACGGCGGGTGACGTCCGATGCGCGCCTCTACTCTGGAGCCATGGAACAAACGCAGCTCGCGCTGCTCGCGCTCCTGGCGGGTGTCCTCATCGGAGCCGCGATCGTCGCCCTCGTGGTCGGCGCTCTGCGACTTCGGAACCGTTCGCTGGCGGAGATCTCGGTCGACGTCCCCGAGGGTGTGGACGCGATGCTGGAGGCGATGGACGACCCCGCCTTCGTGTGCGACACGTCGTCGACCGTGCTGGCGCTCTCGCCCGCCGCCGAGGTGTTCGGCGTGCAGGCGGGCGAGGTGATCGCGAGCGACGAGCTCAAGCGCGTCGCCCGCGTCGCCCGTGACACCGGGGCCGGGATCGCCGAGAACCTGCGCCTGCGCCGCGGAGCGGCGCCCGCCGAGGCCCGCCTCGTCGCGGTGCGGGCCACGCCCATCTCGGGGCGGCTCACCCTGCTGGTGCTGCGCGACATCACCGAACGCGAGCGCGTCGAAGAGATGCGCCGCGACTTCGTCGCGAACACCAGCCACGAACTGAAGACGCCGGTCGGCGCGGTCAGCCTGCTCGCCGAGGCGATCGAATCGGCGGCCGACGACCCGGCGCAGGTGCGTCATTTCGCCGCGCGCATGCAGGCCGAGGTCGCGCGACTGAGCGCCCTGGTCACCCGCATCCTGAGCCTCTCGCGTCTGCAGGCCGCGGACGAGCTGCGCGACGTCCGCGACGTCTCGATCGACGAGGTCGTCACCGCGGCCGTCGAGGCGCACGTCATCCAGGCCGACTCGGCGCAGGTGACCGTCGTGCGCGGCGGCACGAAGGGGCTGTGGGTGCGTGGCGAGCCGCAGATCCTCACCGAAGCGGTGGGCAACCTCATCGCCAACGCGATCGCGTACTCGCCCGAGGGATCGAAGGTGGGGGTCGGGGTCAAGCTCGACGAGGACGTCGTCGAGATCGCCGTGACCGATCGCGGTATCGGCATCCCCGAGAGCGATCAGCACCGGGTCTTCGAACGATTCTACCGGGCCGACCAGGCGCGCTCGCGTCGCACCGGCGGCACCGGTCTCGGTCTGTCGATCGTCAAGCACGCCGTGCAGCGCCACGGCGGCGAGGTGCGTCTGTGGTCCAAGCCCGATCGCGGGTCGACGTTCACCATCCGCCTCCCGCTCACCGAGGCGCCCGACCTGGAGGGCGTCCGTCCCAAGCCGCGTCGCAAGGGCCGCAAGGCCTCTGTCACGACCCCCGTACCCGTGAAGGGAGACACCGCATGACCCGCGTTCTGATCGTCGAGGACGAGCCCGATCTCGCAGACCCGCTCGCCTACCTGCTGCGCCGCGAAGGCTACGAGGTCGAGATCGCCGAGGACGGCGCCCTCGCGCTCACGGCGTTCCGCGAACGCGGGGCGGACATCATCCTGCTCGACCTGATGCTCCCCGGTATGCCGGGGACCGAGGTGTGCCGGCAGCTGCGGCTGACCTCGCAGGTGCCGATCATCATGCTCACGGCCAAGGACTCCGAGGTCGACATCGTGGTGGGCCTCGAGCTGGGCGCGGACGACTACGTCACCAAGCCCTATTCGACGCGCGAGCTGCTGGCGCGCATGCGCGCGGTCCTGCGTCGCCGCTCGCCCGAGGAGGGCGACCTGGACGACCGCGTGCTGTCGGGGGGCCGGGTCGTCCTCGACATCGACCGTCACACCGTCGCGGTCGACGGCGGCGAGATCAACATCCCGCTGAAGGAGTTCGAGCTGCTCGAGGTGCTGATGCGCAACGCGGGGCGCGTCCTCACCCGCGGCCAGCTCATCGACCGGGTGTGGGGCACCGATTATTTCGGTGACACCAAGACGCTCGACGTGCACATCAAGCGCATCCGCTCGCGCATCGAGCGGAACCCGAGCGAACCGAGCATGCTCGTCACCGTCCGGGGATTGGGGTACCGCTTCGAGGCGTGACCCGCCGGGAACGACGAAGGCGCCGACGGAGAACCGTCGGCGCCTTCGTTCGCAGCTCAGGACGAGGGGGATGCCGTGGGCGTCGGCGTGACCGCGGACGTTCCCGACGGCGTCGGCTTGATGGTGATCGAGGGCTCCGCCGTGGGCGCGAGCGGGGCGAGGTACTCGAGGCCGCCGTCGAGCACGGGCACCTCGATGAGTGCGCCCTCGCCGTCTCCGGACTGGAAGTACACGGGCACCGTCGTTCCGGGAACCGCGTCGATGTCGTCGAGGCGCAGCGGCTCGACGTCGTCGGACAGGTCGCCCAGGCTCAGCGTGGTGCTGGCGGGGACGACGACAGACGACTGCACCGCCGACGAGCCCTCGCCGACCTCGAGCCGCAGGGTCTGCGACGAGGTGGTGTTGTTCACGATCGCGGCGACGAAGTTGCCGACCGTGCCGTCGCCGTTTGCGACGATGAGGGCGTTGCGCACCGCGAGGGGGCCCGCCGATTCGGGGACGTTCACGCCGTCGGAGGCGGAGTACTCGATGGTGGTCGCCTGCGGAGCGATGAGGTTGCAGCCGGTCGTTCCGAGCAGAACAGCGGCACCCAGGGCGACGGACGCGATCAGGCGCGTTTTCACGGATCCTCCAAGATCGACAGACGGCATCCCGACCATCCTACGGGGTTCGCGGTGCCGGTCCCGTTCTCGGTGGCGCGTCCGCGCGTGCGCCCGAGGCCGGGCGGAGGGCGGGCGGAACAATAGCGCATGCGGGCCTGTGGTATCCTGGATGTTGCCGAAAGGACATAACTCCATGCTTTTTGAGGTTGGCGAGACCGTCGTTTACCCGCACCATGGCGCGGCCACGATCATCGAGGTCAAAGAACGCGTCATCAAGGGCGAGACGAAGAAATACCTGAAGCTCAACGTCACGCAGGGGGATCTCGTCATCGAGGTCCCGGCCGACAACGTCGACCTCGTCGGCGTTCGTGACGTGATCGGCAAAGAGGGTCTCGACCGCGTGTTCGAGGTGCTTCGTGCACCCTTCACCGAGGAGCCGACCAACTGGTCGCGCCGCTACAAGGCGAACCTCGAGAAGCTCGCGTCGGGCGATGTGATCAAGGTGAGCGAGGTCGTGCGCGACCTCTGGCGCCGCGATCAGGACCGCGGCCTGTCCGCGGGAGAGAAGCGCATGCTGGCCAAGGCCCGGCAGATCCTCGTGTCCGAGCTGGCTCTGGCCGAGAAGACCGACGAAGACCGCGCGAGCGTCGTGCTCGACGAGGTCCTCGCGTCCTGACTCCCACGAAGACGCGCACCCGCTCGGGTGCGCGTCTTCGTGTTCCCGCGCGCGCTAGCGTGATCGGGTGACTCTGCGCCCCGTCCCCACCCTCGCCGTCATCGTCGTCGCTGCCGGCTCCGGCACGCGGCTGAACGGGGGAGCGCCCAAGGCCTTCGTCGGACTCGACGAGCGGTCGATCCTGCATCACGCGCTGCGCGGGGTCTTCGCGGCCCCGCCGGCGCAGGTCGTGGTCGTCGTCCCCGACTCGCTGCGCGGCGACGCGCTGACCGACGCACGCGACGCGGCCGGGGACCGCGCTGAGCTCATCACCGTGGTGGCGGGCGGAGCCACGCGTCAGGAATCCGTCGCCGCGGGCCTGTCCGCCCTGTGGGCCGACGTCGAGACGGTGCTCGTCCACGACGCGGCGCGGGCGCTCACGCCGCCGGCGGTGTTCGATCGCGTGATCGGCGCCCTCGAGGCGGGTGCCGCTGCGGTGATCCCGGCCGTTCCGGTGGTCGACACGATCAAGCGCGTCGACGGCGGGGGCCGTGTCGTCGCGGCGGTCGACCGCTCCGAACTCGCCGCCGCTCAGACCCCCCAGGGTTTTCGTCGCGATGTCCTCGAGGCCGCGCTCGCGGCGGCCGATGCGGACCACACCGACGATGCGGCGCTCGTCGCCGCGGCGGGCCACGACGTGGTCACGGTCGAGGGGGATGCCGTCGCGTTCAAGATCACGACGGTCCCCGACCTCGAGCGCGCGCGGGCCCTCGTCGGCGCAGCCCCGTCGCCGGCCCCTGCGGCGGTACCGCCCGCCGCCGTTCCGTCCCCCGCGACCGTGACGCCGCGGGTCGGCCTCGGAACGGACGTCCATGGTTTCGGGGGCGAGGGCGTCCTGTGGCTGGCCGGCCTGGAATGGCCGGGAGAGGCGGCGCTGTCGGGGCACTCGGACGGAGACGCGGTCGCCCACGCGATCGTCGATGCGCTGCTGGCGGCCGCGGGTCTGGGAGACATCGGCACGCACTTCGGAACCGACCGGCCCGAGTTCGCTGGGGCGCACGCCGCGGCCTTCCTCACCCACACGCTCGGGTTGCTCGGAGCCGCCGGATGGCGTGTGGGCAACGTCTCGGTGCAGGTGCAGGCCAACCGTCCGCGTTTCGCCGCGCGTCGCGTCGAGGCCGAGCGGACCCTGTCCGCCGCCCTGGGCGGAGCACCGGTGTCGGTGAGCGCGACGACGACGGACGGTCTCGGCTTCACCGGCCGGACCGAGGGCGTCGCCGCCTTCGCGACGGCGCTGATCGTGCCGGCCTAGAGCTCCCGCGTCATGAACGTCGACAGCGGGTCCGGGGCGTACGGCGGGAAGGGCGCGCATTCCTCGAACCCCTCGCTGACGTAGAGGCGTCGCGCCGGGAGGAAGTCGTCGGTGCTGCCCGTCTCGAGCCACAGACTGCGGATGCCGCGCTCCCGCGCGTCCTCCATGATGTGCCGCAGGATGGCCCGTCCGACGCCCTGCCCGAGGTGCGCCTCGACCACGCGCATCGATTTCAGCTCGGCGCGATCGTGGTCGATGTCTTTGCAGGCGCCGATCCCCGCGAGCTCGTCGTCGACCCAGGCGGACCACACGGTCACACCGTCCGCAGCGAGACGGTCGGCGTCGAGCGCGTGGACGCTCTCGGCCGGGGTGTTCTCGAGCATGCCGGCCAGGTGCGCGGCGACCAGGGCGCGCGTGGCGTCGCCGGTGAGGTCGTCGACGTGGATGGTGAGAGGCATGCCCTCACGCTAACCGCGCGATGTTACGGGCACGGGTCGCGCCGAGGGGCGGCCGGTAGGCTGAAGAGGTGACCGTTCGGCTGTATGACACGAAAGCGCAGGCACTGCGCGAGTTCGTCCCTCTCGATCCTTCGAACGTCACCGTCTACGTGTGCGGCCCGACGGTGCAGTCCGGACCCCACATCGGTCACGTGCGCGCGGCCCTGGCCTTCGATCTGCTGCGGCGCTGGCTCGCCCGCCGCTACGGGCGGGTCACGTTCGTGCGCAACGTCACCGACATCGACGACAAGGTGCTGGCCAACGCGACCGAAACCGAGCCGTGGTGGGCGCTGGCGTACCGCATGGAACTCGAGTTCTCGCGCGCGTACGCGGCTGTCGGCATCCTCCCGCCCACCTACGAGCCTCGCGCGACCGCCTCGGTCACGCAGATGCAGGAGCTGATCGCCGAGCTGATCGCTCGCGGCCACGCCTACGCCGCCGAGGGCGACGTGTATTTCGACGTGCGTTCGTGGCCCGCCTACGGCGAGCTGACCCGGCAGAGCCTGGATGCCACGGAGCCCGCCGCCGACGCGGATCCGCGCGGCAAGCGCGACCCGCGCGACTTCGCCCTGTGGAAGGGTGCGAAAGCCGGCGAGCCCGACTCGGCCACGTGGGCGTCTCCGTGGGGCGCAGGGCGCCCGGGCTGGCACATCGAGTGCTCGGCCATGTCGCGGCGCTACCTGGGGGCGGAGTTCGACATCCACGGCGGGGGACTGGACCTGCGCTTCCCGCACCACGAGAACGAGATCGCGCAATCGACCGCCGCCGGCGACGCGTTCGCCCGCTACTGGGTGCACAACGGCCTCGTGACGGTCGACGGGCAGAAGATGTCCAAGTCGCTGGGCAATTTCACCCTCGCGTCCGACATCCTCGATTCACATGACCCCCTCGTGGTGCGCTACGCCCTCGCGTCGGCGCACTACCGGTCCACGCTGGACCTGAGCGAGGCGTCGTGGGCGGAGGCCGAGACGGCTCTCGGGCGCATCCGCACGTTCCTCGATCGCGCGAAGCGCGTCGTCGAACCCGGGTGGACCGAGGCGGAAGAGGGGCTGCCCACCGAGTTCGTCGAGGCTATGGACGACGACCTCGCCGTTCCCCGCGCACTCGCCGCGATCCACACGAGCATCCGCTCCGGGAATGCACTGCTGGACGCCGGCAAGTACGATGAGGCGAAGCAGGACGTGATGGACGTCCTGCAGATGACGCTCGTCCTGGGCATCAACCCCCACTCGTCGCAGTGGGGTGACACCGGGAACAGCGCCGAGACCGCCGCGCTGGACGCCCTCGTCCAGACGATGATCACGCAGCGCGCGCACGCGCGCGCCGACAAGGACTGGGCCGCGGCCGATCGCATCCGAGACGCGATCGCCGCCGCGGGAATCACGCTGGAAGACACTCCAGCCGGAACCAATTGGAGTATCGATGGCTAAGCCTGGACGCCCGGGGGCACGCAACCCCGGCAAGAAGAAGGGCCCCCTGAAGGGCACCGGCGGGCACTCCCGCAAGGCGCTCGAGGGTCGCGGCCCCACGCCCAAGGCCGAGGACCGCGCCTGGCACCCCGCCGGAAAGCGCAAGGCCGCCCAGGAGCGGTACGCCGCGGCAGGCGGAAAGGCGAAGCCGGGAGTCCGCGCGGTCGGTGGCAACGCCAACCGCAAGAGCCCCAAGGCAGCGGACGACACCGAGACCGTCACCGGTCGCAACTCCGTGCTCGAGGCTTTGCGCGCCAAGATCCCCGCGACCGCGATGTACATCGCGCAGCGCGTCGAGATGGACGACCGCGTCAAAGAGATGCTGTCGATCGCCACGAACCGCGGCATCCCCGTTCTCGAGGTCACCCGCCCCGAGCTGGATCGCATGGCCGGCTTCGACGGCGTGCACCAGGGCGTCGCGCTCAAGGTGCCGCCCTACGCCTACGCGCACCCGCAGGACCTGCTCGAGCAGATCATCGACCGCGGCGAGGTCCCGCTGCTCGTCGCCCTCGACGGCGTGACCGATCCGCGCAACCTGGGCGCGATCATCCGCTCCACGGGCGCGTTCGGCGGCCAGGGCCTCATCATCCCGCAGCGTCGCTCGGCGAGCGTGAACTCCGCCGCCTGGAAGACCAGTGCCGGCGCGGCCGCTCGCATCCCCGTCGCCCTCGCGGCCAATCTGACGGCGACGCTCAAGGAGTTCAAGAAGCAGGGCGTCTTCGTGCTCGGTCTGGACGGCGACGGCGACGTGTCGTTGCCCGCCCTCGAGCTCGCCGACCGCCCGGTCGTCATCGTCGTCGGTTCCGAGGGCAAGGGTCTTTCGCGCCTGGTGACCGAGACGTGCGACCAGGTCGTGTCGATCCCCATCTCGACGGCGACCGAATCGCTCAACGCCGGCATCGCGGCATCCGTCGCCCTATACCAGGTGTCGACGCTGCGGAACGCCGGCTGATCGCTCAGCCGCGCTGCATCCGCTGAAGCGCGGCGAGGGCGGGCTCGAGGTCGCCACGCTCGATGGCGTGGCCCACCTCGACGATCGTTTCGTTGACGGGGGTCGGGATGCCGAGCCTCCGGCCCGCGGCCACCACGGTGCCGTTGATGTCGTCGACCTCGCTGTGGCGGCCCTTGCGCCAGTCCTGCAGCACGGTCGTCGTCGCGCCGGGAACCGTGAACCGCTCGTAGAGCGCGTCGAGCATGGTTTCGACGACGTCGGGAGAGTTAGCGATCGACTCGGGTGTGAGGCCGAAGATCGGGAGCACGCGGTGCTCGCCCGCGACGCGGAGCGCCTCGCGACCCGCGTCGAGCATGAGCTCCCGCATGCCGGGGACCCGGATCGCGTCGACCATCGGCAGGCCGAGCGCCGCGGTGGGGACCAGGACCGACGCGTTGCTGACGAGCTTCATCCACTTGGCGGAGGCGATGTCGTCGACCCGGGCGACCTCCCCCGAGTGCGACAGAACATCGGCGACGTCCCGCCCGCGCGGGGCCGTGGCATCCACCGCGAACCAGGAGCGCTCGGGGTCGACGTGACGGTGCACGACGCCGGGGTCGGTCATGGTGGAGGAGATCTCGATCACGGTCCCGACGCAGCGGTCCGCGCCGACGATGTCGGCCACGGTCTGGGTCGTCATGCCGTTCTGCACTGCGGCGATCGCCCCGTCCGGGGCGAGGTATGGCTCGATGAGAGCCGCGGCCCATCGGGCGTCGTAGGCCTTGGTCACGAGCAGCACGAGGTCGAACGGCTCGCGCAGGGTCGCGACCTCGCAGAGGTGCATCGTGCGGGGTCGTACGTGCCGCGTGCCGGAGGGCATCTCGACGCGCAGACCGTCGCGCCGGATCGCCTCCACGTGCGCCGGCCACTGTTCGATGAGGACCGGATCGAGGCCCGCGTCGAAGAGGTCCGCGCCGATCGAGGCGCCGTTCGCGCCGGCGCCCAGGACGGCGATGGAGGGGGTGGACATGTCGCTCCTTCGTTGGAGTGTCAGCGAACGGGAGGGTGTCGATGCGGTCGTTCATGCAACTGTGCTGAACGAAAAACCCGGCTCTTGCCACGCCCTCATCGAGAGTGTAAACCAGGAACGTACATTCTCAACGGGGAGAAAGCCATGACAGAATCCGCACCCGCCGCCGAGCAGTTCTCGTCGGACCGCCCGTTCGTCTTCCGCAACGCCACGGTCATCACTATGGACCAGCAGGGCGTTCTGGAGGATGCCGATGTCCTCGTGATCGGCCGTGACATCGCCGCGGTCGGCCACCGTCTCGAGGTGCCCGAGGGCACGCTCGAGATCGACGCGTCGGGGGGCATCGTCACCCCCGGCTTCGTCGACACCCATCGCCACATGTGGCAGTCCGCGCTCCGCGGCTACGGCGGCGACTGGGCGCTCAGCCAGTACTTCGTCTTCTACTACCTGAACTGGGGCGAGGTCTTCCGTCCCGAGGACGTCTACGCCGGAAACCTGCTCAGCGCGCTCGAATCCGTCGACACCGGCGTGACGACGACGCTCGACTGGTCGCACGGCCTACGCACTCCCGAGTACGGTGAGGCCGCGCTCCAGGCGCTCCGCGAGATCCCGGGCCGCTTCGTGCTCGGGTACGGCAACTACCTCGGGGCTCCTTGGGAGTGGGCCAACGCCCCCGAGTTCCGCGACTTCGTGTCGAAGAACTTCTCCTCGCACGACGACATGCTGACCCTGCAGCTGGCGTTCGACGTCCCCGGAGCGTCCGACTTCCCCGAGCGCGGCGCGTTCGAGGCGGCTCGTGAACTGGGCCTGCGCGTCACGACCCACGCGGGCGTGTGGGGCGCGACGACCGACACGGCGATCACGCAGATGTACGACGCGGGATTCATGACGCCCGAGATCACGTACGTCCACTCGGCGTCCCTCAACGAGCAGAGCTACCAGAAGATCGCTGCCACGGGCGGGACCGTCTCGGTCGCAACGGAGTCGGAGCAGAGCGCCGGTCAGGGGTATCCCTCGACCTGGGCGATCCGCAAGCACGGCATCCCGGCATCCCTCTCGATGGACACGAGCGTGTGGTGGAGCGCCGACTTCTTCTCGGCCATGCGCGCCACCCTCAGCGCCGACCGTTCGCGCGACCACCTCGAAGCGCACGCGCGCGGCGAGACGATCGTCGCGAACCGCCTGCGGGCCGAGGACGTGCTGCACATGGCGACGATGGGCGGCGCGCTCTCGATCGGACTCGAGGACCGCATCGGATCGCTCACGCCGGGCAAGCGCGCCGACATCGTGCTCATCAAGAACGACGAGTCGCCCGCGATGACGCCGATCCTGCATCCCTACGCGCACGTCGTGTACCAGGCCGGAACGGCCGACGTGCACACGGTCGTGGTCGACGGCAAGGTCGTGAAGTACCAGGGCAAGCGCATCGGTCTGCCGCTCGCGCCCGTCCGCGACAAGGTCGCCGCCTCCGTCGAGTACGTGCGGTCGAAGCTCGGCGAGAAGGCGTGGACCGAGGGCATGCACCCCGAGATCCCCGTCGACGAGGAGATCGAGAACCCGTACCGCTACACCGACGGGGACGCGCACGTCGTCGCCCGCGCCCACGACTGAGAGGACCGCATGATCCTGCACGTGGCACTGTTCACCTGGAAACCCGAGGTCGGCCCGGAGGAGGTGGAAGCGGTGACCGCGGCGCTCGAGGAGATGGCATCCGGTCTGCCCATGCTCCGCGGCTATCGCTGCGGCGTGAACCTCCGGCTGCGTCCGAGCCCCGCCGACTACGCCGTGGTGGCGCTCGTCGCGGACGAGGAGGCGCTCGCCGCGTACCTCGATTCGCCCGCCCACGCCGCGGTGTACGACGCGCACCTCGCGCGGATGATCGAGTCGCGCCAAGCCGTGCAGCTCGCCGTGCCGGACGGGGTCGCGCTGTGACGCGCATGCGCGCGGCGGTGCTGTACGGTCCCGGCGACCTGCGCATCGAGAGCCGCCCCGTGCCCACCCCCGGTCCGGGCGAGGCGCTCGTGCGGGTGAGCGGATGCGGGGTATGCGGATCGGACGCCACGGAGTACTCCCGCGGCCCGGTCCTCACGCACCTGCCGGTGGTGCTCGGCCACGAGTTCACCGGCACCGTCGAGGCGGTGGGCGACGGGGTCGACCTGCCCCTCGGCGCCCAGGTCGTCTGCGGCGCGGGGATCTCCTGCGGCGAGTGCAAACCGTGCCGGGCCGGACGCACCAACCTGTGCCGGCGCTACCGGACGGCGGGGCTGCAGATCGACGGCGGGCTCGCGGAGTTCGTCCGCGTGCCCGCCGCGACCCTGCTCGACGTCACGGCGTGGGGGCTGGCATCCGACACTCTCGCCCTCGCGCAGCCCATGGCCATCGCGGTGCACGCGGTCGCGCGGAGCGGCCTGTCGGCGGGCCAAGATGCCGTCGTCCTGGGCATCGGCGGGATCGGCGCCTTCCTCACGTACGCCGCCGCGTCCGTCGGGGCGCGCGTGCTCGCCGTCGACCGGTCGGAGGCGCGGCTCGCACTCGCCCGCGATCTCGGTGCCGAGCGGACGCTCCTCGCGGGGGAGCAGTCCGTCGCCGCCGAACTCGCGGCGTCCGGTCGGGAGGCCGACGTGCTCTTCGAGGTGAGCGGTTCGCGCGCGGGGTGGGACGAGGTCGTCGCCGCGGCGCTGCCGGGCGCGGTGCTGGTCCCCGTCGGCATCCAGCGGGAGGACGTCCCGGTGCCGCTCGGCTCCTGGACGCTGCGCGAATACACGATCGTCGGGACCGTCGCGCACGCGATCGCGGCCGACCTGCCGCGCGCCGTGGAGCTGCTCGCGGGGCGCGCGGACTGGGCCGACGTCGCCGACGAAGTGCTGCCGCTCGACGAGGTCGCCGCGGGTGCTCTGGAGCCGCTCACGCGCGGCGGTTCCCGGCAGATCAAGACGATCATCGACCCGACGGCATCACGGCGCCGCGTGGCCCGCCACTCCTGAGGCTCCCGCCCCGCGGGGCGCCGGTCGGCTCAGAGGTCGTCCATCGCCCGGAGGACGTCGACCGCTGACCCGATCGAGTCGCGCGGTGCGCCGAACTGGTTACCGGCTGAGGGCATCGCCTGGTTCTGCTCGCGGCGGCCCACGACGAACCAGATGCCGCGCGCGATCGCGTCGCTCTGATTGATGTAGAGGTGCGGGCGCACTGAGTCGAAGTGCAGGCTGTCGCCGGCGCGCAGGGTGAAGGTGTCGAACTCGAGGCGCAGAGTCAGCTCGCCCTCGAGGAGGTAGGCGTACTCCACACCCGCGTGCCGCATCATCTTGCCCTCGACGGAGCTGGAGGCGCCCGGCTGGTACGTCACGAGCAGGGAGTCGGCCGGGCCGACGCCGGCGGCGAGACGCTCCCAGCGCACGCCGTTCTCCATGTCGAGCACGGCGTTGTCCGCGGCACGCTGCACGGTCGGGTCGGCGGGAACGGGCTCGGGCGCGGGAGTCGCGGAGCTCATCGGCGACGCGGGGGAGACCCCGAGCAACTCGTCGATCGAGATGCCGAGGTGCGTCACCATCGCGTAGAGGGTCGAGACGGAGGGCTGTGTCTTGCCCGTCTCGACCTGCGAAATGAGACTGGCCGAGACGCCGAGCGCGCTCGCGACGCTGCGCAAACTCATGCCGCGCTCGAGCCGTGCGCCGCGCAGCCTGCTGCCGATGTCGTCCGTCATGTCGGCGCCTCCTCGTCCGAAGGCGGTGACCCCGATCACGGGTGCCCCGCCGCTCGCGAGACCACGCTACCGGCCGATTCGCGCACATCCTGTGCGCCGCGCCTGAACACAGCCGGGCCTCACCCGCGTCCGGGGACGTCCAGCAGGGCGTGGACGTTGGCGGCGGAGCGCGGCATCCGTCCGGCCTCGATCTCCTGGGCGAGGCGCACGGTGTGGGCGTTGTAGGGGGCTTCCTGGCCCGCCGCGGCGAGTACCGAGACGACGAGCCCGTTGACCTCCGCGTACTCGGCGTGGCGCCCCTTCATCCAGTCCTGCAGAACGGTCGTGTTCGTGTCGGGGAGGGAGAAGCTGTCCAGCACCTCGCCGAGCAGGTCGGCGGCGTAGCGGTCGGGGTCGGTGACCGCGTCGTCGGAGAGGCCGAAGATCGGCACGAGGCGGCTCCCGTCGGCGAGCGCGGCGCGCGCGGCCTCCTTGCCGCACTCGATCATGAAGTCGTGGACGCCGGGGAGCGCGACGGCGGAGGCCAGGGGGAGGTCGAGGATCGCGGACGGGACGAGTTCGCCGGCGTTGGCGACGAGTTTCATCCACTTGGACGAGCGGATGTCGGGGGAGACATCGACGCGACCCGTGTGCGAGAGGACCGCCTGAACCTCGTGCTCTCGTCCGCGGGCGGCGTCGTCGTACGCGCCCACCGCGAACCACGATCCGGCAACGGGGGTCTGGCGGTTCACGATTCCGGGCTCGAACATGTTGGATGCCACCTCGATCACCGCCCCCATCGTCCGGTGCGCGCCCACGGCGGCGGCGATGGCATCCTGGGTCATCCCGTTCTGGAGCCCGACGACGAGACCGTCCTCGGCGACATGGGGCGCGATGAGTTCGGCGACCCAGCGCGTGTCGTACGCCTTGACGACGATGAACACGATGTCGAACGGTTCGCGCAGCGTCGCGACCTCGCACAGGTGCAGCGGGTGCACGGGCGTGATGTGCGTCTCGTCGGGGAGGCGTACCTCGATGCCGCGGGCGCGCATGGCCTCGACGTGCGCCGGCCACTGCTCGATGTAGGTGACATCGAGACCGGCGCGCAGCAGGTCGGCGCCGACGCTGGCTCCCTGTGCACCGGTGCCGAGCACGGCGATGCGGGGGCTCGTTCGTGACATGGGTCCTCCTTGACCGCGAAACGTTCGCTGAGACTTTACAAATCTGGGAGCGACTGTACATTCGTGTGTAGTTCAGCACAACGCCGGGTCGAGGATGACCCGGTCGGATCGCGAGGGAGCGACCATGCGCACACTCATCCGCAACGTGGCGGCGGCCACCGTCGACCCGGAGCTGGGCGATCTCGCCCGGACCGACATCCTCATCGAGGACGGGGTCATCCGGGAGATCCGCCCCGACATCGCCGTGGACGACGCGTCCTTCGACGGAGAGATCGTGGACGGGCGCGACAGGATCGCCATCCCGGGCATGGTCGACACCCACCGCCACACGTGGCAGACCGCGCTGCGCGGCATCCTGGCCGACGGGAACATCCCCGACTACCTGCGCGGCATCCGGCTGCACATGGCCCCGCTCTACCGTGCCGAGGACATGTACGCGGGCAACTACGTCGGGGCGCTCGACGCGCTCAACTCGGGCATCACGACGATCGTCGACTACTGCCACAACATCCTCGATCCGGACGGCGCGCACGCGGCCGTGACGGGACTCCGGGATGCCGGCATCCGGGCGCTCTACGCCCACGGGCTGACGCCCATCACGACCAACACCTGGAGCCAGTCGCGCGGGGGCTCCGCGGCAGGAGCCGATCCCGCGGCTCTGGCCACGCGGGCGGTGCTCGCCCGCCGCATCCGGGAGGAGTACTTCTCCAGCGACGACCAGCTCCTACGGTTCGGCATTGCCCCGCAGGAGCTGGCGATCGCACCGGTCGCCGACGTGGCCGCGGAGTTCCGTCTCGCCCGCGAACTCGGGGCGCGCATCACGTTCCACGCCAATCAGGTCATGGTGCGGCAGCTGTTCCAGGACGTCGAGGTGCTGCACGCCCACGGGCTGCTCGCCGACGACCTGCTGCTCGTGCACTGCACGTTCAACACCCCGCACGAGTGGGATCTGCTGGACGACAGCGGGGTCACGGTGTCGGTCTGCGCCGAGACCGAGATGCAGATGGGCATGGGCTATCCGGCGATCGCCGAGGCCACCGCGCACACCGCGGGGCCGAGCCTCGGCATCGACTGCGTGTCGGGCAACGGCGGCGACATGGTGTCGCACAGCCGCCTCGTGCTGCAGGCCACCCGCTACCGCGCCGACGAGCCCGAGTACGCCGCGATGCGGGCTCCGCAGACGATGGCCTGGACGACGAAGGACGCGTTGCGGTGGGCCACGCTGAACGGCGCGCGGGCGGCCGGCGTCGACCATCTCGTCGGCTCGTTGACCGTGGGCAAACGTGCCGACATCGTGCTCGTGGACATGTCCGGGATCAGCCAGGTCGGCTGGAACCGCGCGGATCCGACGGGCGCGGTGGTGTCGCAGGCGCACGCCGGCTGCATCGACACGATCTTCGTGGACGGCCGCGTCGTCAAGCGCGGCGGGGTCCTGACGCACGTCGACCTCCCGGCCGCGACCGCGACCCTCGAGCGTTCGCACGAGTACCTGTACGACCGCATGGGCGGCGCGGGGCAGTTCATCCCGCAGCCGCCGATCGACATTCCGCTGTACCGCGAGCGCGCCTGAGTTTCAGCAGCGCTGGACGAACTGAACACAGTGATAACAAATACTTGACACGTTCAGTGCTGCTTTCTAGCATCCAATCAACGAACACCACCGGCGCGACGACGCTCCGGTTCGACGAGGGAGTCACCACCACATGAGCACGCGCACGCTGCTGCGGGGAGGGACCGTCATCACGGCCGTCCGTCCCGGCGAGGTCCTCACCGACACCGACATCCTGATCGGGGCCGACGGAACGATCGAGGCCATCGGACAGGGCCTGGATGCCGCCGACGCCGAGGTCATCGACGTCCACGGCCGCATCGTGCACCCCGGCTTCGTCGACACCCACCGCCACACGTGGCAGTCGGTCGTCCGCAACCTCGCGTCGGACTGGTCGCTCACGGAGTACCTCGCGGGTCTGCACACCGGCCTCAGCAAGCACTTCCGTCCCGAGGACACCTACACCGGCAACTACCTCGGCGCGCTCGAGGCGCTCGACTCCGGCATCACGACGCTCGTCGACTGGTCGCACAACCTCGCGACCCCCGAGCACGCCGACGCCGCCGTCGCCGCCCTCAAGGACACCGGGATGCGCGCCGTCTTCGCCCACGGCGGCGGCGCGGAGCAGTGGGGGAGCCTACCCTCGGCCAACGTCCACCCCGCCGACGCCCGCCGCGTGCGCGACGAGCACTTCTCCTCCGAGGGCGGGCTCGTCACGATGGCGCTCGCGCTGCGCGGACCGCAGTTCGTCACCCCCGAGGTCAACGTCGCCGACTTCCGGCTCGCCGCCGACCTGGACCTCCGCGTCACGATGCACGCCGGCGACGGGTACTGGGGCAAGTCGGGCCCGATCCGCAAGATGCACGCCGACGGCCTGCTCTCCGACCGCATCACGTACGTGCACTGCTGCACCCTGGGCGACGACGAGCTGAAGCTCATCGCCGACAGCGGCGGTACCGCTTCGGTTGCGCCGGACGTCGAGATGCAGATGGGCCACGGCTTCCCCGCCACCGGCCGACTGCTGCGGGCCGGCATCCGTCCGACCTTCTCGATCGACGTGTGCAGCTCGAACGGAGGCGACATGTTCGCCACGATGCGCACCGCGATCGGCATGCAGCGCGCGCTCGACAACGCGCCGTCCGTCGACACCGGCGAGGTGCTCGAGCGCATCAGCCTCACGTGCGCTGACGTCGTGCAGTTCGCCACGATCGACGGTGCGCACGCCGCGGGTCTCGCGGGCACCACAGGGTCGATCGCGGTGGGCAAGGCCGCCGACATCGTCGTGCTGGACGACCGCTCGCTCGCCCTCACGCCGCTGAACAACCCCATCGGCAGCCTCGTCTACTCGGCGCACCCGGGTCTCGTGCGCGACGTGTTCGTGCAGGGGCGCCGCGTGAAGAAGGACGGCGAGCTCGTCGGCGTCGACATCGCCCGGCTGAAGGCGGATGCCGAGTCCTCCCGCAGCTACCTGCTCGGCGAGATGCCCGAGGCGCGCCTCGACGGCAMCTGGCACCCCGCCCTGGTGACGGCATGACCGATCTCGCCGTTCC
>NZ_QDFT01000013.1 GCF_003075375.1 Microbacterium testaceum
ATGGGACGCCGTGGGGCGACGGAGCGACGAGCGGTGGGACGCGTTCCGGTGCACCGACATTCGCGCAGGCCCCCACCGGTGGGTCGTCCGGGACTCAGCCGGGCGGCGGCGGATTCTCGGGCGGCAACGAGGGTCCGGGCGAGTACGGCCCCTTCCCCCTCGACGTGCCGCACGCCGACCTGGGCCCCAGACCTCCCATCGACCTCGGATCGATCCCGCCGAGCCCGACACCGGACGGCCCGCTCAACGGGTCCCCCACGCTGCCCGGTGTCATCCCGGCAACGCCGGGATCGGGCGTTGCAGCCGGCGGACCCGGAGCCGGACTCGGCTCAGGGCTGAGCGCCGGGCTGATCGCCGGTGGCGGCGGCGCGGCGGCGCTCAGCCGTCTCGCTCGCGGCGCCGGAGCCCCCGGCGGCAGCCTCTTCGGCGGCGGCACGTCGGCAGCGACCGCGTCGAGCCGCGGCGGAGGACTGCTCGGGAAGACCTCGCCGGGAGCCTCCGGCCTCGGCACGCGCGGCGTCGGCGGGCTCGCCGGCGGCGCGGCCGGCGGCGGGACCCCCGGATCCTCCACGGCGCGCGGCGCGGGTATGCGCGGGGGAACCACGGGAGCAACGGGTGGGAGCAGCCCGGCCGGCGGCGGAGTGCGCGGAGCCTCCGGCGGCGCCGGAACGGGCGGTTCGCGGGCTGCCGGCGGTGCCGGAACGCGTGGCATCGGCGGAATGGGCGGCACCGGTTCGCGCTCCGAACGGCGCGACGACATCACCCGCGGTCTCGGCGGCCCCATCGCCCCGCGCATGGAGGACGACGAGCAGGTCGGGCCCCGTTCCGAGAACGCGCAGGCCGGCGAGCGCGACGAGTGACGTCGACCGCGGCCACCCCCATCATCGACAGAAGAGGACACCATGTCTGATCGCATCCTGGTCGGCGAGGGCGCGCTCGCCCGCGGCGCCGAGGCCGTCACGGGCGCCCACGCCGACATCGCCGACAGCACCCGGCGCGTGCTCGACGAGCTCGACGAGCTCCGCGGCACCTGGTCGGGCGACGCCGCGACCGCTTACGGCGTGCTCGTGAACGAATGGACCGCCGGAGCGAACCGCCTGAACGACGTGCTGATCACCCTCAGCTCATCGCTGCGCGCCACCGCCCGCGACCAGGAGGCCGTCGAAGAATCCCACGGCGCGACCATCCAGGGCCTGGGCGCGATGCTCGGAGGCCAGCCGTGAGCGATCTGCGCGTCACTCCCGAGTCGCTCCACGCCACGGCCGCACGCCTGCGCGCAGAGAGCGCCCGCATCGACGCCGCTCTCGGCGGGCTGGATGCCGAGGTCACGCGCCTACGCGGCCAGTGGGAGGGGTCCGCCCAGGGCGCCTATGACTCCGCCCAGCGCCAGTGGTCGGCCACCCTCGAGCAGATGCGCGACGCCCTGCACCGCATCGCGAACGCCACGGACTCGATGGCCGATGACTACGTCAGCGCCGACCGCGCCTCGGCGGCCCGGTTCCGCTGACCGTCACCCACCGCCGCGGGCCCGCCCCGCGGCGACGATAGGATTTCGGGGTCCGACCGCAGGGGCTTCGGTCCGGGAAGAGGGGGCCGCGGATGGCTGACGTCATGAACGCGACGCGCGCGTTGCTGCGCCTGTCGGTGCAGAGCGAGGGGCGTCGCCTCGACATCGCCATTCCCGCGCAGGTTCCCGTCATCGAGTTCCTCCCCGGCTTCGCGCGGTCGCTCGGCGTCCTCGACGCGTCCATGACCTCCGCCGGATACGCGCTGCACCGCGCCGACGGCACGACCGTCGACCCCTCACGCGGCGCATCCGCCCAGGGCATCGTCGACGGCGAAGTGCTCACGCTCGTGCGCGGCGGACTGGTCGCCCAGCCCCGGGTGTACGACGACATCGTCGAAGCGGTCATCGACGCGACCGCGCAGCAGAACCGCCCCTGGACGACACGCGACAACGCCCGCACCGCCCTGGCCGTCAGCCTCGCGCTGCTCGGCGTCTGCGCGGTGCTCCTGCTCGCCGCCGGTCGCGCCCTGCCCTTCGGCGCGCTCGTCGCCGGGGGCGGCGCCGTCGTGCTGCTCATCGTCTCGGCCGTCGTCGCCCGCCTCGGTCAGCGCGAAGCCGGCCAGGGCCTGGGGATCGCGGCATCCGTCTTCGCCGGTGTCGCGGGTTACCTCGCCGCACCGGTGGCCCTGCCGATGTGGGGGTGGCCCATGGCCGCCGCGGGAGGCACCGCATTCGTCGTCGCGGGCATCGCGCTCGCGCTCTCCCGCGACCGCGCGGAACTGCAGCTCGCTCCGCTCGTCGCCGGTGGGGCGGTCGGCGTCGCGGGTACTCTCGCCGCCTTCTTCGACCCCGCCGCGGTCTGGACGCTGATGGTCGGCGTCGTCGCCACGCTCGGCGGAGCCCTGCCCTGGCTCGCGATCAGCACCACGCGGCTTCGCGTGGTGTCGCCGCAGAGCGACGCCGAGATGTTCGCCGACCCCGAGCCCATCGACGCCGACGACATCGCCGCCCGCGTCGCGCAGGGCAAGCGCATCCTCATCGCTCTGCGTCTGGCCCTCGCCGCCTCGGTACTGCTCGCCACCCCGCTGGTCGCCGCGCACAATGCGACCGGCGCGGTCCTGTGCGCCCTCGCCTTCGCCGGCATGATGTTCCCGTCCCGCCAGACCTTCGCCCGATCGGGTGTGCTGACCGTCATGGCCACCGGCATCCTGGGACTCGTGGTCGCGGGCGTCGCCGTCTCGCTCGCGCAGCCGGGGCTGCGCGTGGGCATCCTGATCGTGCTCGCGGTCGCCACCGTGAGCGTCGTGACCGTCACCCTGCTCGCCCCGAAGACCCGCCTGCGCCTGACCCGACTCGCCGACACGGCCGAGCTGCTCGTGCTGGCGTCGCTGCTCCCGCTGGCCGTGATCTCGTCCGGGCTGGCCTGACGTGGCCACCAAGGGGGATCTGATCGAGGCGCAGAACTTCTCGCGCCGACGCCTGCTCACCGCCTTCGTCAGCGGCGCCCCCGGCGGCAAAGAGCTGCAGCCCGCGTCTCCCCTGCGCGCCGTGATCGCCGCGATTTCGCTGTCGGTGCTCGTCGTCCTGGTCGGAGTGTTCTACGGGCTGATCCGTCCCGGGCTTCCGACCGGGTGGGAGAACGGCAAGCTCGTCCTCGTGTCCGACACGGGCGCCCGATTCGTCACCGTGGACGGCGTGCTGCACCCGGTGATCAACACCGCCAGCGCCCGCCTGCTGCTGCCGGCCAACGACTACGCCGTCATCTCGACCGATCAGGCCACCCTCGAGGGCACGCCCGTCGGCGAGACGCTCGGGATCACCGGCGCCCCCGACGAGCTGCCGCCCGCATCGGGGCTGCTCAACACCGGCTGGAGCGCGTGCGTCAGCGACGACAGCGGCATCGACGTGCGCATCTCGGCCGCGGCGGGCCCCGCACCCGCGACCGATCGGGCCGTCGTCGTGTCGGTCGACGGCATCCTGCACGTCGTGCAGGGCGACCGCAGTTTCGCGGTCTCGAGCGAAGACGCGGATGCCGTGCTGCGCGCCGCGGGCATCTCGTCGCTCTCGCCCCTCACCGTCCCCGCGGCGTGGCTCGACCTCTTCACCTCCGGTACCGCGCTCACCCCCATCACCCTGCAGAACTACGGGCAGGATGTCGCCGGCACGTCGCTGCGCGTCGGACAGGTCGTTCGCCAGGCCGGCGCCGCAGACGACGAGCGCTTCCTCGTGCAGACCGGCGGTGTGCTCGAAGCCCTCTCGCCGCTCGCGTGGCAGCTGTACCAGCTCGGCAGCGGCAGCGCCCTGGGCGGACAGGTGACCGAGGTCACCGCCGACGAGATCCGCAGTCTGCCCACCGCTGCCCAAGGACTCGGCGACGACTGGCCGCGCGTCGGTTTCGAGACCGTCGCGGCGGGCCAGCGCCCCTGCGCGGTGCTGCAACCGGGCGAGGGCCAGGCCGTCACCGCGCTGGCCACCCAGCCCAGCGCGACCGCCGTCGCCGCGGGCGTGCGCGTCGACCCCAGCCACGGTGCGCTCGTGCGCGCGGGCGGGCGCGGCGATCAGAGCGCCAGCGTGCTGACCCTGGTGGATGCCACCGGCACCGCGTTCCCCCTCCCCGGCGCGACCGACGAGACCGTCGCCCGCCTGGGGTACGGCACCGGTGACGTCGGGGCGATCGCGGACGGCTGGACCGCGCTGCTGGCCACCGGCCCCTCCCTGAGCGAGAGCGCCGCCCAGCGCACGCCGGAGGCGAAGTGACCGCTTTCTCGCGGGCCGCGGCGGTGCTCGTCGCGGTCGGCGTCGGGCTGGCGGCGACGCCGCTCCCCGCCGAGGCGGTGGGGCCGGCATCCGGGATCCGCTCCGCGACGAACGAGCAGTGCACGGCCGACACGAAAGTGACCCAGACCCCGCCCGCGCTCGAGACGCTGCAGAGCGACGCGGCGTGGGCCCTCACCCGCGGGGCGGGGGTGACCGTCGCCGTCGTCGACTCCGGGATCGCGGCGAACCCGCACCTGGACGCGGTCGTGGTGCCCGGAGTCAACCTGGTGCCCGACGGCACCGACGGCTCGGGACGCACCGACCAATACGGCCACGGCACCGTCATCGCCGGGCAGATCGCCGCCCAGACGATCGCCGGCTCCGGCGTTCAGGGACTCGCCCCGGCGGCGAAGATCCTGCCGATCCGCGTCTACGCGGGCGTGTCCGACCAGGTGCGCGAGGCCGGGTTCGGACCGAGTACCGCGCGGATGGCCGAGGGGATCCGCGCCGCCGCCGACCGCGGGGCGCAGATCATCAACGTCTCGATGAGCACAACAGAGAAGAACGGCGCCCTCGCCGACGCCGTCGCCTACGCCGCCGAGCGCGGCAGTCTCGTCGTCGCCAGCGCGGGCAACCGCGACTCCGACGCCGCCGTCGAGATCGACGAGAACGACGGGCCGCGTTACCCGGCCGGGTTCTCGGGCGCGATCGGTGTCGCCGCGACCGGCACCGAGGGCACAGTGACCCAGGCCAGCATCCACGGCACGCACGTGCGCCTGGCCGCGCCGGGTCAGCAGATCGCCTCGACCTGGCCGCTGGGCGGGGACTGCGTCGTCGCGGCGAACGAACCCGCCACCAGCTACGCGGCGGCCTACGTCTCCGCAGCGGCGGCTCTGGTGGCATCCGCTCATCCTGACGAGACTCCCGCGCAGTGGGCGTACCGGCTCGAGGCGACCGCCGTGCGCGCGCAGCCGGACGCGCGCTCGAACACCTCGGGCTGGGGCGTCGTGCAGCCCTACGATGCGATCGTGCTCGTCCCCGGGTCGGGACTGCGGGGCCCGCAGAGCCCCTTCGCGACCGGCACGCCCACCGCGACGCCGACGGCCACGCCCGGAGCCGTCGCCGTCGTGATCGGACCGGGACCGGATGCCGAAACCATCCTCACCGCGACCGGCATCGGTCTCGCGGGTCTCGTGGCGCTGGGTGGGATCGGCGTCCTCGCCGTGTACGTCAGCCGCCGGCGCGAAGAGACGTCGCCGCGACGCCAGCCGCCGCCGGGGCGCGGGCTGTACGGACGCGAAGCGGGCGAGTAGCGCGGGCGGGCGCTCGCGCGGGTCCTGTCGCACAGGCACGTAAGCGCACGGGGGGCGGTCGCGCGGGGGTAGGCGCAGGCGTAGGTGCGGGCGCGGGCGCGGGCGCGGCGAGACTGCACGTGGCTGACAACTCGGTGACATCCTGCAACCGAGTTGTCAGCGAGACGCTGTTTCGCGGCTCGCGGCGCCGACGGGCGAGCGGCACGCCGCAACCGGTGTGGCGGCGGGTGAGTGCGGGCGTGAGAGCGGGCGCAGCGCGACTGCGGCGCGGCTGCGGCGCGCAGGCGTCCCGAGACTGCACGTGGCTGACAACTCGGCGACATCCTGCAACCGACTTGTCAGCGAGATGCCGTCTCGCGGGCCGGCGGCGCGGGCCGGCGGCGCGGGCCAGCGCCGCCCGGGCCGAAAGGAGGGCGCGGGCGGGCAGCGTGGGCGCGGGCCATGGGCGAAGCGAGACTGCACGTCGCTGACAACTCGGCGACATCCTGCAACCGAGTTGTCAGGGAGACACCGTCTCGCGGGCTGGGGCGCGGGCGGACGACCGTGCGCCGCGGCGCAGGAGAGCGAGCGCGCACCGCGGCGGCGCACGGCGACGCGCACAGCGCCGCGGGTCGCGACGCGCGCAGCGCCGCGGCTCAGGACGAGGCGGCGGGCCGCAGCTCGAGGTGCGCGTCGCCGAGGCGGAACCGGCCCGGGGCGACCGCCGTCGATCCCGCGGCGATGCGTTCGGTCCGACCGTCGTCGTGGACGAGCGTGACGCCGTTGGTGGAGTCGAGGTCGGTCACCGTCCAGCCCGTGACGGTCCACTCCAGCCGCGCATGCTGCTTGGAGACCGTCCGCGTGTGGTCGGCGATCGGGACCGCCTGCACCGACTCATCGGAGGCGACGGGCTTTCGCCCGAGCAGGACCGCACGGCTCGTCAGGGGCACGCGGGTGCCGTCGGGAAGATCGAGCGTCCACTCCCCGCGGCGCCGGGAACGGGGGCGAACGGTCTGCGTCTGCTCCTCGACCGGCGCCGCGGACTCGCCCGCTCCTGCGCCGGCGGTGGTGTCTGTGGAGTCGGTGGTCTCGTCGACCCGATCGGTGGTGGGGGTGGGCGTCGCCGCCGCGGCGTCAATAGGACGCTGCGTCATCGCGGGGGTGCCGTGCGTGTCGGCGGATGCCGCCGGCTCGACGGGCGCTGACCGCTCGGCGGATGCCGCCGGCCCGACGGGCGCCGCCGGCTCGACGGGCGCGGACGGCTCGGCGGATGCTGTCGGCCCGACGGGCGCGGACGGCTCGACGGATGCTGTCGGCCCGACGGGCGCGGAGGGCTCGACGGGCGCTGCCGGTTCGACGGATGTCGCCGGCTCGACGGATGCCGTCGGCTGGGCGGGCGCCGTCTGGGGTGTCCGGCGCAGTGAGGTGGCCTCGAGGTCGGCGGAGAGTTCCGTCGCCGCGGTCCGCGGCGAGCGCCGTGTGGGGACGTCCGCGCCCTCCGGAACAGGAGGCGACGCGGCTGCCGACGCCGGAGCGGTCTGCGGCGTCCGGCGCAGCGAAGTGTTCTCGAGGTCGGCGGGGAGCTCGGCGGCGGCCGGCGATGGCGCACGGCGCACCGACGTGCTGTCGACATCGGCAGGAAGGCCCGCCGACGGCGCCCGTCCCACCGACGGCACTGCGGCGGCCGTCGCGTCCTCGGAGGGCGCATCCTCGGAGGGCGCGTCCTCAGCCGCGGGGCGGGCGGGCACGATCTCGACCGGCCCGGGAAGGACGACGGGTGCGGGCGCGACGACGGGCTCGGCGGACGCCGCACGCACCCCGGCGGCAGCCGCGACCGTGCCGGGCACAGCCGTGATCGGACCCGCGGGCGCGGGGGGCGCGGACACCTCGGAACGCCGCTGCGGTCCGGGCGCGGGGAGCTCGGCATCCGTCCCCCTCTCGGGAGCGCCCAGGACCTGCGCCCACACCGGGGGGAACAGCAGCGCGAGGGCGGTGGTGCCGGCGCCGCGCCCCACGGCCGTCCCCAGACGATGAGCGGCACGCGCCTTGAGCACGAGGGCGTAGATGTTCACGACCGGTATGACCAGCAGCACCGCACGCACGGGGTCGATGCCGCCCAGCCGGAAGATCTCGGCGTCGTTCACGAGCGGCACCCAAGCGCGCCACCGCTCGGCTCCCCGCGCATCGAACACGCGTGACAGGCCGATGGCGTACCAGACGTGCAGCGCGAGCGCGGGCACGAGCAGGGCGGCGGCGATCGCGGCGATCAGGCTCAGAACCAGCATGCGTCCTCCGTCGACGGTCCCCTCGACGCTACCGTGCGTCGCCGTTCGGCGCGGCCCCTGTGGATCGGATGCCCCCGCGTTCGAGCAGACGCGATATCGCCGAGGGCGGCAGCCACGCCGGCTCGGCCACGTCGACCCGGCGCGCGGGACACGACGTGCACCGGACGTATCGCACGCGACCCTCGCTCGTGACATGCGACGACTCCGTGATCCACGCGTGCTCGTGGACGGATGCCGCTCCGGCGGCGAGGACGAGGCGTGGGGCGGTCATGGACCCCGCGGTTGACGAAGCACGACGGCGAAGGATGGCACCTGCACTATCGCGACGGCGACGAGGAGCTCCCCCGCGTGCTCGCCGCGGTGATCTCGGTCGGCACCTCGCTGCACCTCGTCACCCGCGGCATGGACCGCCTGACCCGGTGCGCGGCGGAGCCGTGCACGCGGGTCGTGGTCGACGTCACCCGCAACGGTCGGCAGCGCTACTGCTCGGTGCGCTGCGCCAACCGCGCCGCCGTGCGGCGTCACCGGGCGCGCGGCTGAGCCCTCAGACGTCGGGCGTGTGCAGCCGCGCCAGGTACCGGTCGACGCGCAGCGGTACGCCACCGCGATCGGCAAGCGACACCAGGACGATCACCGCGGTCGTCAGGGGGATGGTCCGCGCGGCCGGTCACGTCAGAGCGGCATGCCGAAGACGTGACGCACGGTGCCGCCGCCGAGGTCATCGGCGATGCGCCGCATGCCGAGGTTCACGGCGACCCGTTGCGAGGCGATGTTGTCGGGGTGAGTGATCGCGACCAGTTCGTCACTGATGGCGTGGTCGCGGGCGAAGTCGCGGCAGGCGGCGGCGGCCTCGGTCGCCAGCCCCCGGCCCTGGTGCAGCGGGACGACGTGGTAGCCCACCTCGAGCCTGCGCACCCCGTTCACCCGCTGCCAGGTGAGTCCGCAGTCGCCGACGAACTCGCCGACGTGGGTCTCGATGATCCAGAGACCAAAGCCGTGTTCGGCGTAATTGGCCTCGTTCCAGCGGATCCAGCGGTCCGCGTCCTCGCGGCTCTTCGGCGCGGGGTAGAACGTCATCACCACGGGGTCGCCGAGAAGAGCGGCCATCGCGTCGAGGTCGTCGCCGCTCATCTCGCGGAACCGGAGTCGATCGGTGGGCGGCGGCGGCATCCGGCCAGCGTAGCGAGGGTGCGTAGCGGCGCAATCGACCGCAGCTCCCATGCTCTGGGAGTCTGAACGTATGAGGACCCACCCCTTCACCGATGTGCGCAGCATCGTCTTCGATGTCGGAGAGACGCTCGTCGATGAGACACGGATGTGGTCCGAGCTCGCGGCAGCGGCGGGCGTCACCTCGTTCACGCTCATGGCCGCTCTCGGCTCGCTCATCGAAAGGGGAGGGGACCACCGCGAAGTGTGGAGACTGCTGGGGGTGGAGAGGCCCGTTCTCGACGTACAGATCGACACGGTTGATCTGTATCCGGATGCCCTCGCCTGTCTAGCCGGCCTGCGGGATGCCGGTTTCCTCATCGGCGTGGCGGGGAATCAGCCGGAGGGGGTGGAGGTCCAGCTCCGCACGGCCGGATTCGCGCCGGACTTCATGGCGTCTTCGGCCGCCTGGGGCGTGTCCAAGCCCTCGTCTGCATTCTTCGCGCGGGTGACTCTCGCAGCGGGAGTGCCCGCATCGGCGATCCTCTACGTCGGGGACCGCCTGGACAACGACGTGCTCCCCGCCCGCGCGGCCGGCATGCGAACAGCCTTGATCCGCCGCGGGCCGTGGGCCGTCATCCAGAGCCGCTGCCCGGAGGCCGCGCTCGCGGATGTGACGGTCGACTCCCTCGATGAGCTGCAACGAGCGGTCGGGCTGTCGCGGACCGGGCTCTGCTGACGCACTTCCTCATCAATCGTCGACGGCAATAGTCCCGTAAGAGGAGAGTTCGGCAGCCAGATGTCTTTTCGCGCGCTCGTAGCGCGTTCGCGCGGTCGAGGGGTTGATTCTCAGCAGTGACGCCGCGTCCACGATGGAGAAGCCATCCCAATGGACCAGGATGATGAGCTCCCTGTTCCTCTCGGAGAGGGTGCGAAGGGCCGCACGTATCGCCTCGCGCCGCTCGGTCGCTTCCGACGCCTCTGCCGGGTCCTCGGACGCTCCGTCCTGCACCTCGCGCGCCACGCGTTCCACGGTCAGATTCGCCATCCGTCGTCGGCGGTGGTGGTGATGCAGAACGTTGCGTGCGACCCCGAAGCTCCACATCCGTGCCGCGACAGCCTCGCGCGGCAGATGCTCCCGCCGTCTCCAGATAACGACGAACGTCTCGCTGAGCAGATCGTGGTGCTCGGTGGCGGCCCGGCGGATGAAGTAGCGCAACAGGTCGGGGCCGTTCGCGTCCACGACAGTTGCGGCCCACTCCTCGGCCGTCATCCCCGTGCTCACCGAAACGGACCCGTGCACGTATCCGTGCTGCCCCACTGCGATGCGGCGCCTTGCAGCTCGGTGGGCAAGCGTCGCTCGACCACGGGCAGGATCGCCAATTTGAACGAGATCGCGTCACGAGTCTCCTGGGTATCGACAGCCCAGGTTTCTCCAGGTTGCGGTGCTCGCGGATTCTCGATCGCTTGGTCGTAGATGTCCTGCCCGACTCCGTCCCAGGACGTCTCTCGGAGTGCCTCGGCGACCCGTTCTTCGGTCGGTGACCTCTCTTCTTCCCCGATGTGCACGGCCCACGAGCAGGAAACGTTCACACCCGTCGATGTCGTATAGCGAATGGGAATCACGACGTCCGGGTCCACGCGCACGCCACCCATACCCAACCAGACGGGCACCGCGAGCGCCGCCCCCGTGGTGACCGCGACAGCAGCGAATGCCACGGGAACCAGGAAACGCCGTTCGGCGAATCGTGGGCCGTTCGGGGCCGTGGAAGAAGCACGATGCCAGGCCTCGTCAACGACGCGCGCCAGCAACCTGTCATCCAGCCGTCGCGCGGGATCGCTGGCTCCCACTTCTTCGTCGCTGGCACGCATGATCGACCCTTCGCGGCACCGGCACACCCGGCGCTCAACCCTTACATGCCGCGTCGGGCTCCATCCGTCTCAATCTCGTCGGCCCCGCTAGCGGGGACCCGAGCACGGTCGGCTCTCGTCAAGAGCTCCTCCAAGAGCTACGGTCGGAGAATGTCGACCACGCAGCCGATCGAAGAAACCGCGGCGCTGCGGCCTCGTCGCCGCCTCAGCCGCGGACTGATCCTCATCGCGGGCGTGGTTCTCATCCCGTTCGCCCTGGCGCTGATCTTCACCAGCTACCACACGGTGACCGAGGAGTCGGCAGTGCGCCAGGCTTTCGCCCTGGCCGCCGGGCAGACGATCGCCATCCTCACCGCGATCGCCGTCGTCGTGGTGACGGCCGTGGAACGGCGGTGGCGCGAACTGCCCCTCTTCGTCGTGATCGCCGTCGCCGTCATCTCGTCGGCGGTCAGCTCGCTGACGAGGACCGGCGAGCAGCTCGTCCAGCTGCTGTCCACAGTCATCTGATCGCGGCGCGGCGCGCGCAAGAGGCACCCGCGCGTCCCTGTCCACCCGTCGCGGAACATCCATGCCAGCGCATACGTTGCTGTCATCACCGACGACAGGAGACCCCATGGCCGACGACCTGACCGTGACCCGCAACGACGACGCGGGCCGATACGAGATCCACGTGGGCGACGAGCTCGGCGGGTTCCTCGAGTTCGAATCCGCGGGCGACCGCGTCGAGCTCCCCCACACCGAGATCGACCCCGCTTTCAAGGGCAAGGGCCTCGGCTCGCGTCTGGCGAGCGAGGCGCTGACCGACCTCGCGCGACGGGGCGACACCGTGATCCCCTCGTGCCCCTTCGTGGCGCACTACCTCGGCGAGCACGACGTCGAGGGCCTCTCCGTCGAGTGGCCCGAGGGCGCCGGTCAATCGTCGTGACCCGCCTCGACGTCGCGCCGCCGGCATCCGAGGGTCCCGTCGACTGCGACGGCCCGCGCGCGCTCGTGGTCGCCGCCCGCGAGGTGCCCCTCGGCGGGGTGCGCGGCATGGAGGTCCACCGGACCCTTCCCCACCGCTCGCTGCCGATGGTCGGGGCGTGGTGCTTCCTCGACCGCTTCGGACCGCAGGACACCCTAATGCGCGTCGAACCGCACCCGCACATCGGGCTGCAGACGGTGACGTGGCCGATCATCGGCGAGGTCCGGCACCGGGATGCCGTGGGCAGCGACGTCGTCGTCCGCCCCGGCGCCCTGAACCTGATGACCAGCGGCGCGGGCATCGCGCATTCCGAGTACTCGGTCGGCGAGGGGCCGATCCCTTTGGACGCCCTGCAGCTGTGGGTGGCCCTGCCCGAGGACCGGCGTCACGGCGCCCCCGCGTTCGAACGCCACGAGGATTTGCCCATCCTCGACCTCGGCGACGGGGCCGACGCGGTCGTCGTCATGGGTGACCTGGGCGGCGTGACCTCGCCGGCGACCGTGCACACCCCCATCGTCGGAGCCGAGCTGCGCCTGCCCGCCGGTGCCACCGTGCGGGTCCCGCTGCATCCCGAGTGGGAATATGCCGTGTACGGCATGACCGGCACCGCGATGGTCGAGACGGGGGTGGATGCCGTCGACGCCGACGCCGCGAGGCGCCCGACCTCAGCGCCCGAGGCGGGGCCGACGGCATCCGTCGATCACACCCGCCTGGTCTACGTGGGCAAGGGACGCGACCACCTCGAGCTGCGCAGCGACGAGGGTGCCCGGGTGTTCCTGCTGGGCGGGGAGCCGTTCGAGGCGGACATCGTGATGTGGTGGAACTTCGTCGGCCGCTCGCACGACGAGATCGTCGAGGCACGTGAGGCGTGGGAGGCGCGGAGCGAGCGGTTCGGCACCGTGGTCGATCACGGCCCCGAGCGGATCCCGGCGCCGCCCCTGCCGGGCGTCCGGCTCACCCCCCGCAAACGACGCTGAATACGAGAACGCGGCGCCCGAGCCGGAGCCCGGGCGCCGCGTCTCCCCGATGATCAGCGCTTGACGTAGATCGAGGTGGTCGTGCGCGACCCCTCGACCGTCGCGCTGCCGGCGTAGACCGCCGTGACGCGCTGCACGCCCCGGGTCTGCGGGTCGACCGTGATGGTGGCCGTACCGTTCTGCAGGGTGGCGACGTAGTCCTTGCCGCCGACGGTCACGGTGACGTCGCCCTGGGCGGCGGGACCAGCGGTGGGCTTGACCGTCACGGTGAGGACGAACGGCTCGCCGGTCGTGCCGACGCGCGGGCTCGGGGTCACCGAGATGCGCGACGAGACGACGACGGGGGCGCCGTTGCTGTCGGCCGTACCGCTGAGCCCGGTGGCCGGGTCGGTCGCGGTGACGCGGACGCTCAGGGTGGTGCCCTGGTCGGCGCGCTGCACGCGGTACGTCGCCCCGGTGGCGCCGTCGATCGGCTGACCGTCGCGCAGCCACTGGTACGCGGTCGTGACGTCGGCCGGATCCCACGTGCCGGGGGTCGCGGTGAGCGTGCGCCCGACCTTGGCCGTGCCCGACACCGTCGGCGCCTCGACCACGACCGGAGCCGCCTCGCCCGAGTCGACGGTCAGCACCGTCTGCACGTCCGAGTCGCCGTACTGCACGACGCCGAGGTAGCGCGTGTTGGCCGCGAGACCCTGCCACGACAGCTCGTACGAGGTCGCCACGCCCTGCTCGACGGGCAGCGGGTTCGGCGTCGCCGTCAGCTGCCCCTCGCCACCCGGCGTGACGTTGACCGTGGTCATGTCCCACGTGAACGGCCCGGTGAACGAGTACAGGTTCGCCTCGATCAGGTACGTGCCCGGGGTCGGGTTCGGCAGCGACACCTGCTCGTCGGCCGAGGCCGTCGCCGAGGTGAAGCGCTCGTAGTACCGCAGGTCGTCGGGGCTGACGACGCGCGACACGAACAGGTCGAGGTCGCTGCCGGTGTCGTCGGACGAGTCGAGCGTGAAGCGCGAGAGGGTCGTCCCCTCGGGAACGTCTACCGTCCACCGCACGTAGCCGTCGGCGTCGCCCGAGTCCTGGTCACCGGAGTGGCCGTCGACCGGGTTGGCGGGGTCGGTCAGCAGCGTCTGCGCGGCCAGGCCCGAGAGCGTCAGCGGCAGCTCGCCGCCCACACCCGGGAGCACCTCGACGCTCGTCGACCCGGACAGGCCCGTGCCCGACACCTCGGCCGGAGCCTCGGCCGTCGCGGGGCGCAGCGCGATGGGCGAGCGCACCTGCGTGTCGCCGCTCGTCCAGGTGAGGAAGCCGGTCGTCCACTGCTCGGCCGGGGCGGTCGTGCGCGAGAAGGTGACGGTGAAGGACTTCGACTCGCCCGCGGCGCCGAACTCGAGCGTCGACGGCTCGACCACGGCATCCACTCCGGGAACCTCGACGGATGCCGAGAAGGTCCCCGCCTGCGTCGAGGTCACCGTACGGGTGACGGTCTGGGGCTTGGCGAGCGAACCGATCGAGATCGACGCGAGGTTGAGGTCGCTGCCGTCGATGGGCTCGACGCCGAAGTCTTCGAGGCCCTTGCCCTGCAGGAAGGCAGCCCAGTCGGCGGGCTCGTTCAGGTAGAGCAGGCCCGGGTCGAAGTACTTCGTCGGGTCGACGTGACCGGCGCCCTGCGCGAAGGGATCCTGAGCGGGAGCACCCTCGACGTCGACGGTGTCGTACGCGGTGGTCATCATCGCCGACTTCACCTCGGCCGGGGTGGCCAGGGGGCGCTCGCCGAGGTACAGCGCGGCGAGACCGGCGACGTGCGGCGACGACATCGACGTGCCCGAGAGGAACTCGAACGTCGGCGTGGCACCGGGGGCGTTGGCCGCGGCCGCGAGGATCGCGACTCCGGGCGCCGACACGTCGGGCTTGAGGATGTCGCTGCCGTCGGCGAGCATCGGTCCGCGGCTCGAGAAGCCCGCGACCTGCGGCGTCGGTGTGGTCTCACCCGTGACGTTCTCGCCCACGAGGGTGGCCGTGGCATCCGCCGTGCCCCGCACGTAGGCGAGCAGGGCGTCGCGGTAGCGCGCGTCGATGTGGACGGTCGGCACGGAGTGGAAGTCGTTGTCGACCGAGGCGGGCGTGACGTTCACGAGGATCATGCCCACGCCGCCGGCATCCTTGACCGCCTGCGACTTCTCGACGCGGGCGTTCTGGCCGCGGTCGCACACGACGATCTTGCCGGCGGCCTGCGCCGGGTCGAGCGATCCGAGCAGGCACAGGGCCGCATTCGCGGGATCGGTTCCGGATGCCGCGATGTCACCCGCGTACACGACCGGTGCCGTGACCTCCTGGCCCGCGGGCACCGAGACCGAGGCGCCGGCGGCCTGGAACCCGTCGGGCAGCTTCACCGTGCCCTCGTAGGTCGGGATCGTCGAGGCGGCGACCGTGGTGTACCAGGGCGACGCGTGGTCGGCCGTCGAGGCGCCGGGGCCGGAGTTGCCGGCCGACACCGCGACGAATACGCCCGCGGCGGCGGCGTTGAAGAACGCCTGGTCCTCGATCGCGAGGGTGCTCGTGGCGGCGCCGCCGCCGATCGAGTAGTTGATGACGTCGACGCCGTCATCGACCGCGGCGTTGATCGCGCCGAGCAGGTCGCTGAGCGCGCACACGTCGTCGGTGGTCACGAGAGGGTCGGGGCCGGCCCAGCACGCCTTGTACGCCGAGACCTTCGCGGCGGGGGCGACACCCGAGATCGCGCCGAAGTCGATGCCCTCGACGTCGGCTTCGACGCCGTTGTTGCCGGCCGCGGTGCTGGCGGTGTGCGAACCATGGGCGTCACCGTCGCGGGGCGAGAGGTAGTCGGCCTCGAAGGTGAAGCCGGTGGCCGCCGCGCCCTCGCCGAAGTAGCGTGCGCCGATGAGCTTGGTGGAGTAGTCCGACAGCGACCAGCCGTTGCCCTCGGCGACGCGCGGGGAGCGGAAGTCGGTGCCGTCGCCCTTGCGGTACACGACGTCGTTGCCGTCGAGGTAGGGCTCGTCGCCGGGGGTGGTGCCCAGCTGCTCGCCCGCGAAGGCGGGGTTCTCGGGCGCGATGCCGGTGTCGACGACACCGACCACGACGCCCTCGCCGGCCGCGTCGATCCCACCGACCTTCTGCCACACGCCGTTGTCGCCCTCGAGACCGAGGAACTCGGTGGACGGGACGGCCGCGGGGTGGCGGATCTCGTCGGGAACGACCTTTTGCACGCCCTTGGTGGCGGCGAGTTTGGCGGCCTGGTTGGGGTCCATCGTGGCGCTGAAGCCGTTGACGGCGATCGTGTACGAGTAGTCCGGCCGGACGCCCGCCTCGTCGGCGACGTCCTGCTGGCGCTGCTCGAGGAAGGCCGAGTAGCGCCGCGCCTCGGGCGTGCCCGTGTCGAGGTTGGCGTCCTCGGACTTCGTGGCCTCGAGGCCCGCTTCGCCGCCGCCGTAGGTGGCGACGGGCGCCTCGTCGAGAACGACGATGTAGCGCCCGGTGGCGGATTCGATGGGTGTGGGTGGGGTCACCCCCTCGCCCACTTCGGCAGCCTGAACGGCGGTGCCGCCGGCGACGGTGAACAGTCCGGCCAGAGAAATGGCCGCGACCGAACGCAGGGTTCGACCCATGGTGCGCTCCAAACGGGGGGATGAATTGAGCGATCTGCGCGACATCGGTGGCGCGCGTTGGTCAAACATAGCTCAGGGCGAATTCATCGCAAACGCATTTCTTGAACTCGGTCTGGCGCGGAGCCGGTCCGAAGCCACGTCAGCCGCGCGTCCGCACCGCCAGCCGCGCCCACCCGCGCGCCGCCAGCGCCACGAGGGCCCCCGCGACGACCCACGTCAGGAACGCCCCGAACGCCCCCGCGACGAAGAGGCCGAGCACGAGCGCCGCGACCACCGCGACGACGATCGTCAGTGCGGTCGCGACGAGCAGCAGGGCGGCCCGGAACGGATGCCGCCGGAAGCTGCGCGGACCGTCGAGTGCACCGGCATCCGCACCACCCGCCGGCGAGGCGACGACGAACGCCACGAGCAGGCCGACCGCCCCGGCGAGAGGTGACAGCACCGTCAGGGCGCCGACGACCACGAGGGCGACGATCACCGCGGCGAGGGCGCGGACGATCCGGGGGCGCCGGGCCCCCGGCGTCCCGACCAGCACGAGCGTCGTGGCCCAGAACGCGACGAGCGCCACCGCCGACGCGGCCGCGAGCGCGACGAACTCGACCCCGATCGCGGGAGTGAGCCCGGGCAGTACCAACAGCGCCTGCACGAGGGCGTGGACGAGGACGACCCCCGCGGCGGCCGCGGTGCGCCTCACGAGGCGACTCCGGCCGCGCGGTCGATGACCTCGCTGACGCTGCCGTCGAAGACCACCTTCGACGACACGGTCACCGTGACGCGGTCGGGGTCGGACCCCGGAGAGGAGGCCGCGACGTCATCGCCCGTGCTCGTGGTTCCCGTGCAGGCGACCGAGCCGTCGTCGCCGCGTGTGCAGGTGGGGACGTCCTGCAGGGCGATGCCCTGCTCTTGCAGCACGTCGATCGTCGCGAAGCGCACCTCGGTCAGGTGGTTGCCGCCGACCGGGGCGATCGCGGCGATCTGCGAGCACCCGGCCAAGACGGCCACCGCCATCAACGGCGCGATGGACAGGACGCGCCTCACAGCCCGCGCTCCTTCTCGTAGGCGAGCAGCCGCGCCCGCTCGGTGACGTGCTGCGCCTCGAGCTGCGCGTCCGAGATGACCGACAGGTCGAAGGGCGCGGGCAGCAGCAGTTCGGTGTTGCGGTCCAGCGGCGAGCCGCGGCGCATCAGGGGCGTCTCGGCCCAGTCGTTCGCGGCGAGTTCGCGACTGCGGCTGGCGAGGTCGGCGATCGAGCCCGACGAGCCGGGCACCGCCGGCGACGAGTGGTCCAGCACCGTCGTGAACAGCGACAGCGTGCCGTCCCGGTTGTCGACGAGCTCGACGACCTGCTGCTGCTGGGGGAAGTCGATGCACGACGCGGTCGTGATCTCCCAGAACCCGCCGGTATCGGTGGTGTGGGCCAGGATCTGGTTCAGGTGGGTGTGGCCGTTGAGCCACCCCACCACCACCGGGAACTCCTGCAGCAACGCGATGAACTCCTCGGCCCCGTACAGCTTCTCGTCGGCCCCCGGTCGTGTCGCCCGGTTCTCGAGCGTGAGGCTGTTGTGGTGGCTGAAGATCAGCGCGAGCACCTGGTCGCGCTGGGCGATCTCGAGCTGCGCCCGCAACCACCGCATCTGCGACTCGGGCACCGCGCCGTCGGGACCGGCGACCGCGTTGCAGGTGTCCAACCCGAACGCGCGGACGCGGGGGCTGAGGTCGGCCTGCCACCACGTCTCGCCCGACGCGAGGTTCTGCGCGGTGAAGCCGTGGCCGATCGGCCCCGGGGTCGGCTGGGTGCGGAAGTGCTCGGCCATGAATTCGCGCTGCTCGAACAGGTAGCGTTCCCCGTTCGCCGGCACCTGCCGGAACCCGGGACTTCCGGATGCCAGCCCCAGCGCCGCGAGCGCCTGCGACAGCACGCTCGTGCTCGACGCCCACCCCTCGAGGGCGGTGGCAGCCGTGGCATCCACCGAATACGACTTTCGTCCGCCGACGGCCAGGGCGCGCAGCTGCGGGCTGATGTCGAAGGTGCCGAGCAGCAGTGTGTCGTGATTGCCGTACACCGCGTACCAGGGGGCGGGCAGGCCCACTGATTCGACCTTCGCGGCGATCGCCTGCGCGAGCAGGTCGGGCAGCCGGGGAAAGCCGTAGTCGCCGAAGGCACCGCCGCGCGGGTCGCCCGGACGATACGCCCAGGTCGCCTCGCTCCAGGCCTGCACGCCCTGCCACTCGGGGCCGCCGGTGGCGGGGTCGACGGCCAGGCCGTCCATCAGGTCGATGTACCAGCGCAACTCGAGGTGGGAGTGCATGTCGGCGCTGTCGCCCGTGACGATCGCCGCGCTCATCGGGGCTCCGGTCAGCGGGCTGTACCGCGCGTCCGAGAACGCCTGCACCATCGCCGCGGTCGCGTGCGGGCTGAGGGGGTCCTGCGGGTGGAAGGCCGAACCCCACGCCGAGTGGTCCTGCACGATCATGGGTTCGATGCGACCGGGCGACTGCGCCTCGATCACGTGCAGGTCGGAGAGGTGGCCGAGGTACAGCAGCGACCGCCGGGCCGCGGTGCGGGCGGCCGACGGTGCCCGCCGCAGCACGTCGATGCGGGGCAGGTACGGCTCGCCCGGTCCGGTCGTCAGCGCGCGGTAGCGCCCTGAGACGAGGCTCCCCTGACGGATGGTCTGCTGCAGGGTGGTGGGGATGCCGGCGGCGAGCGCTCCGGGCGCGGTGGCGGCGCGCGCGGATGCAGCCGAGAGCGTGTCGAGTCCGATCCCCGTCGCGGCGGCGGCGGCAGCGGCGACGTGGAGGAACTGACGGCGGGACAGTCCGGTCACGAGTTCTTCCGTTCGGGCGGAGGAGGGACTCGAATCTAGCGCCTCGGCGCCTCGCCCGTCGAGCGCGCCGCTCAGTAGGTCGGGGCCGCCGGAAGGCCGAAGAACTCCTCGAGGGTCGTGTAGCCGCCCTCGTGATACGCGCGCGCCAGTTCGGGGCCGATGTAGCGCTGGTGCCAGGCCTCGGGTTCGTAGCCGCTGACGCTCTCGCGCCCCTGGGCGTAGCGCGTGATGAAGCCGAACTCCCACGCGTGCTCGCGCACCCACGCGCCCTGGGTCGAGGCGGCGACGTCGTCGAGGGTGCCGCACGAACGGTCGCAGGGCACGATGTCGACGGCCAGGCCCGACTGATGCTCGCTGTAGCCGGCGCGGGCGCTCTCGCGGTCGGCCTCGGCCACACCGCCCACCGCGACGCGGCCGGCGTAGGTGGACTGCTGCGTGGAGTACGACCGGAAGGCGCTGAGGTAGCCGATCTCGCCCGCCCCCGCGTCGGATGCCGCCTTCACCATCGCCGTCAGGGCGTTCGCCGCCGCCGCGCGCAGGGCCGAGTCCTCGAGAGCGCGGACGTTCTGCGGCATGATCAGGTCGCCCGCGCGGTAGTCGAGGGGATCGAGCGGGCGCTGCTTGTTCACGACGACCCACTCGCGGTTCGGGTCGCTCAACGAGACGCACGGGGCGATTCCGGATGCCACCGCCGCACGGAACGCGCTCCCCCCGCCCGCGGCAGCGAGGGCCGCCGCGTCGTCCCCAGCCGCGAGGGCCGCGGTGAACGCGGGGTCGTCGCACGGGGTCGCGGTGGCGGCGACGGCCGACACCTCGGGCACGGGCAGCCCCGCAGCCGGGACGGCGGGGGGCCCGGCGGCGACGGCCGTCAGGGCGGCATCGTCGACGGTGGCGGATGCCGTGGCATCCGCTCCGGATCCGGCCACCGCGCCGATGACGAGAGCGGAACCGATGAGGATCGCGATCGCGGACCCGGCGGCGATCGCGAGCCGGCGACGCCGACGCGCGGGCAGGGACGCGAGGGCCGCGCCGGCGGCGCGCAGGCGTTCGAGGACGCCGGGGCGAGGGTCACCGGATGTCGGCCGCGGCGCTCGTCCGACGCCGGGCGACACGGCGATCGCGCCCGTCGCGGCTTCGCGCAGCTGTCGGCGCGTCGTGGGTTCGGCGGGTGCCGGCGGTACGACCGGCAGAGAGAGCGCCGCCGTCGCCAGACGCTCGGCCTCGGCGCGCGCGGCGCGGCGGGGCGAGAGCTCGGGATCGGGGGACGTCACTCGACCCATTCTCTCCCGCGCGCCCGCCCGGGTCGACCCCCGCCGGGTGAGTCTGCCCCCGGCGACCGGGTGAACGGCCGGTCTTCGGAGGTGAGGTCCAAGCGCTTGCGCCCGAGTAGAACATGTGTTCGACTATCGGCATGAGATGGCAGGGACAGCAGTTGGGCGTCGACGACGCGGCGGCGCTGCCCGGCCTCGAACGCATGGACGGCCTGGTGCGGTCGGTGACCACGCCCGAGTTCGCCGACATGACGTTCCACGAGGTGCTGTGCAAGAGCGCGCTGAACCGCGTGCCGGGCGCATCGGCCATGCCGTTCGACTGGACGGTGAACCCGTATCGGGGCTGCGGTCATCAATGTGTCTATTGCTTCGCCCGCAAGACCCACGAGTATCTCGATCTCGACTACGGGGCGGACTTCGACTCGCAGATCGTGGTCAAGATCAATGTCGCCGACGTGCTGCGCACCGAACTCCGACGCGGTTCATGGGCACGCGAACCCGTCATGCTCGGCACCAACACCGACCCCTACCAGCGGGCCGAGGGCCGCTACCGGCTCATGCCCGACATCATCGGCGCCCTCACCGAGAATGCGACGCCCTTCTCGATCCTCACCAAAGGGACGCTCCTTCGTCGCGATCTCCCCCTGCTGACCGAAGCGGCCCAGCACGTCAGGGTGTCGCTGGCGATGTCCATCGCGGTTTTCGACGACGCGCTGCAGCACGCCATCGAGCCGGGCACACCGAGCGCCGAGGCGCGACTCGAGACGGTGCGCGCCGCGACGGCGGCCGGATTCCGGGTGACGGTGTTCCTCATGCCGATCCTCCCCCACCTCACCGACTCCATCCCCGCGCTGGACGACGCCCTCGCGCGCATCCGCGCCGCGGGGGCCGCACGCGTCGTCTACGGGGCGCTGCACCTGCGGCCGGGGGCGAAGCAGTGGTTCCTGCAGTGGCTCGAACGCGAGCACCCGCACCTGGTGTCGTCGTACCGGGGCCTGTACCCGGGCGTTGCGTCTCAGGCGCCCAAGGCGTACCGCACGTGGCTCGGGCGGCGCATGCAACCGCTGCTGCGTATGCACAGACTCGACGGGTGGGACGAGGACGACCACCCGCGGGGCCGCCCGCAACCGGGCCTCGCCGCCCGCTCGGCGGGGCAGGTCGTCGCCCCGCGCGGCCTGGGACCCGTGCGCGGCACCGGGGGAACGGCATCCACTCGCCCGCGCGTGGCACCCGCGAGCGAGCCGACGCTCTTCTGACACCGCGCGCGCCACCGTTCATCGGCGCCATTTCGCACGACTCAACGCACGCCGCACCCGCCCCCGCCACCGCCTCGCTCGACGCGCCCTTCTCCCTCCCTCCCCCCGCGCGTCATCGGCGCCAAATGGCACCACCCAACGCGTCTCACGACACTTTGACGCCACCCAATCCCCACTCCCCCGCCACCGTCGCCTCGCTCGACGCGCCCTTCTCCCTCCCTCCCTCCCGCGCTTCATCGGCGCCAAATGGCACCACCCAACGCGTCTCACGACACTTTGACGCCATTGAAGATCGCGCCCGGGGGGGGCGACGGGCAACCAGCGGAAGCATCGTAGGGAAGCACGCGAAAGCCCCCGGCCGCGGTGACGCGGACGGGGGCTTTCTCGGGTGGGATTACGCCGTGACGTTCGAGAGCTGTCGACCCGACAGCTCCTCGAGCACGTCGTCGCCCAGCTGGGTCTCTTCGAACGGTGCCTCGATCTCGGCGCGATCGAGCAGCTCGGTCATGCGACGGCGACGCTGACGCGTGATGAGCGTGACGACGGTGCCGCTACGACCCGCGCGACCGGTACGGCCCGAGCGGTGCAGGTACGTCTTGTACTCGTCGGGAGCGTCGGCCTGGATGACCAGGTCGATGTCATCGACGTGGATGCCGCGGGCGGCGACGTCGGTGGCCACGAGCACGTTGACGCGACCCGAGGTGAGCTTCTCGAGGTTGCGCGTGCGCTTCTGCTGGTTGAGGTCGCCGTGCAGGGCGACCGCGGCGATCCCGGCGTCGTCGAACTGCTCGGCGAGCATCTCGGCGTACGCGCGGGTGCGGGCGAAGACGAGGGTCTTGCCCTCGCGGTCGACGAGCGAGTCGAGGATCTGCGCCTTGTCGCGGTGCTCGATGACGAGTACGCGGTGCTCGATGGTGCTCGAGTCCTGGTCTTCACCGGCGACCTCGTACACGGCCGGCTCCACGAGGAACTCGTCGACCAGGGCGGCGACCTCGCGGTCGAGCGTGGCCGAGAACAGCAGCTTCTGGCTGCCCTTCGCGGTCGCGCGCAGGATCCGCTGCACGGGCTCGAGGAAGCCGAGTTCGCACATGTGGTCGGCCTCGTCCAGCACGGCCACCTGCACCTGCGAGAGGTCGAGCTTGCCCTGGTTGAGCAGGTCCTCGATGCGACCGGGGGTGCCGATGATGATGTCGACGCCCTTCTTCAGCGCACCGACCTGACGCGCCTGGGGCACGCCGCCGTAGATCTGGGTGGTGAACAGTCCGACGCTGCGCGCGATGACCTGCACCGTGCGGTCGATCTGCAGAGCGAGCTCGCGGGTGGGGGCGAGGATCAGCGCCTTGGGGGCGCGACCGAACTCACGTCGCTGACCGGCTTGCGCGCGCAGGATGCTCTCGACGAGCGGAGCGCCGAAGGCGATGGTCTTGCCCGAACCCGTGCGACCACGGGCGAGGACGTCGCGGCCCTCGAGGATCGGGGCGACGGTGGCCGCCTGGATCGGGAAGGGCTTCTCGGCCCCCAGGCCGGCGAGCGCGCGGACGATGTTGTCGCCCAGACCCAGCTCCGCGAATCCGGCGCCGGTCACGGTCGCCGCGTCCACGGCCTCTGCCTGCAGGCGCTCGTGCACGACGTCGACGCGCTGCTCGTGCTCGGCGGAGCGCTGCGGCGTGGCGTTCCAGTCGCTGCGGCTGGGGGCGTCGGAACGGCGGGGACGGTCATCGAACGAGCGCGCCGGGCGGTCGCTGCGGTCGAACGAACGCGCCGGACGATCGTTGCGGTCGAACGAGCGAGCCGGACGGTCGCCGGACTCGCGACGGGGGCGCTCGTCGCGGTCGAATGAACGCGCGGGACGCTCGGTGCGGCCGAACGAACGAGCCGGACGGTCGTCGCGGTCGAACGAACGAGCCGGACGGTCATTCCGATCGAACGAACGCGCCGGACGATCGTTCCGGTCGAACGAACGAGCCGGACGGTCGTCGCGATCGAACGACCGCGCGGGGCGATCGTTACGGTCGAACGAGCGAGCCGGACGGTCGTCGCGATCGAACGACCGCGCGGGGCGATCGTTACGGTCGAACGACCGCGCGGGGCGATCGTTACGGTCGAACGAGCGAGCCGGACGATCGCTACGGTCGAACGAACGAGCCGGACGGTCGTTCCGATCGAACGAACGAGCCGAACGCTCACCGGCGTCGCGACGCGGACGCTCGTCACGGTCGAACGAACGCGCGGGACGGTCGTTCCGATCGAACGAACGCGCGGGGCGATCGTCGCGTGCCGACGAGCGGATGGTGCGGGCCTCGTCGCGACCGGCGCGCTCCGAGGAGCTCCACCGGCGCTTGTCGGGCGCGCCCTCGGCCTCGGGACGGTAGCCGCGGTGGCCGGGGCTCTTGCTCCCGGGCTTGGTGCCGCCCTCGGCACCGGGACGGCGCTTGCGGTCCTGGAACGAGGTCTGGGCGCCGTAGCGGGGCTCGAAGTTCTTGGCGGCGCGGCCGCCGGCGGGCTTCTTGTTCTTGGGCATGGGGGACTTCCTGGGTTCTGTTCGCGCGAAACAGCGACACCGCTCGTAGCGGTGAGAAACCCGGACATCCGTCGGCCGGGGGCCATTTCAGTGATGGTCGAGGCCGCGATCGCGTCCTGTCCATCGGCCCCTTGGACTCACAAACCCATCCGCGCATCACGCGCGGTGTCCAGAGCCGACCGCACCACGTTACCGGTCGCGCCTGAGAACGGCATCCACGTTCCCGCCCCCGTGCACCGAGAACAGGAGAAAGGCACCACAACAGGCCGATCCGGCGACGATCGCCCTGTTTTCGCGGCATCCCCTGTCCTCGACACAACCACACTCGGCCCGCCCCCGCTCCGTACAGCGTCGCAACGCACCTTGTGCCGACACCGCCCGCCACGAGAACAGGGCGATGACACCAGAACAGGCCGATCCGTCGTCGAACGCCCTGTTGCCGTGACATCCCCTGGTCTCGTGGCGGGCGGGTCGCGCCCGGTGAGGCAGCACCGCACCGCACCGCCCACGCCGGGCCTCGACGAAAATGGACGTATGGCAGACACCGACGCCCACCCCATCACGGTGGCGATCGAGCGGCGCATCGACCCGACGCGCACCGCCGAAGCGACCTCCTGGATGCAGGCCGGCACCGACCTCGCGACCGCTTTCCCCGGCTTCCTCGGCTCGGGGTGGGTGCGCGCGGGCGAAGACAGCGACCTCTGGTACATGCTGTACCGCTTCCGCGACATCACCACGCTCGAGGAGTGGGAGAGCTCCTCGCAACGCCGCTGGTGGTTGGACTCCGGACGCCCCTTCGCCCGCGAGGAGCGCAGCGAGCGCCGCACCGGCATCGAGGGATGGTTCGACGCCCCGCTCGGTTCCGTCCTCGATACGGCGACGGATGCCGGGACCCAGCCCATCCAGCAGCCCGTGCCGCCCGCACCCCCGCGGTGGAAGCAGGCGGTCACCATCTGGGTCGGCTTCTTCCCCACGAACCTGCTCGCGTCGTGGCTGCTGGGCTTCGTGCCGGGCTTCGCCGAGGTGCCGCTCGTGCTGCGGGTCCTGGCGACGACCCTCATGCTCACCCCGGTCATGACCTACGCGGTCCTGCCGTGGGTCACCCGCCTGCTGCGGCCCTGGCTGCAGCGTCCGCCCCGCGCTCGAAAGGCCTCGTCATGACCGCTGATCCCACCGGCATCCGCTTCCACCTGCGCACCGCGCACTCCTCGGCCGAGATCACCCAGGTGGGCGCGGCGCTGCGCGCCCTGACCGTCGGAGGCGTCGACCTGGTTCCGCGCTACCCCGACGACCTGCCCACGCCCGCGGCGTCGGGGGTCGTTCTGGTTCCGTGGCCGAACCGCATCCGCGACGGCAGGTACTCCTTCGACGGCGAGGACCTGCAGCTCGCGATCAGCGAGCCGAAGTTCGGCAATGCCAGCCACGGCCTGCTGCGGTTCGGCACCTATGAGCCGGTGGAGCAGTCCGACGAGCGGCTCGTCCTCGCCGCCGACGTGGTGCCGCAGACCGGGTACCCGTTCCACCTGCGTACGCGGGTGACGTTCGTGCTCGAGCACGACGGCCTCCACGTGACGCACGAGATCCGCAACGTCGGCGCCCGGACGGCACCGGTCGCCCTGGGTGTGCACCCCTACCTCCAGATCGGCGGGGTCGACACCGCCGACCTCGTCGTCCGCTCCACCGGCACGACGACCCTGGTGCTCGACGAGCGCAACATCCCCGTCGACGAGGTCCCGGTGGGACCCGGAACCGACCTGCGCGCGGGGCTGCGGCTGGGCGACGCCGCACTCGACAATGGGTACCGGGGAATGGAGCGGGATGCCGCGGGGCGCGCAGTGCACACGCTCACCGCCCCCGACGGACGCCGCGTGGAGCTGTGGCAGGACGAGGGGTTCCGCTGGGCGCAGGTGTTCACCACCGACCGCTACCCGGGTCACCCTCTCGCGGTGGCGGTCGAACCGATGACGGCGCCGGCGAACGCGTTCGCGTCGGAAATCGACCTGGACACGGTCGAATCCGGTGCCGAAATGCGGCGGGAATGGGGTGTCCGTTTCGTGGCGTGAAACGGCCCTTGTCCCCCAAATGGGGGACACGCGATTGCGCATATGATCTGGGAAAATCCCAGACAAGCCCTTTCCTATGAAGGCGGCGCGAACGATACCATGTGGCTCGACGGTTTCCGTCAAGGCCGGGGGCGGCAAAGGACCAAGGTTTCCCCCGGTTTCTACCCGAACGAGCCGACGGGGGCCGAGGGTCCCGCGATGAGGGGGGATCCCCGTTCCGTCTGAAGGAAAGATCCCCCATCATGAGCAGCGCGCTCCGCTCCGCCGTCCCCGCTTCCTTTCCGGCGCCGACCTTCACCGGCGCGACCCGTCGCCTGCGGGCGCTTCCCTCTCTGCACGTGGGCGCCGCTGCGCTGATCGTGCTCGTGGGCGGGCTGCTGCTCGCGATCGCCACGACGAGCGACCCGCTCTGGTGGCAGCTGCACTTCAGCCAGCTGGGGATCTTCGGCGACCTTTCGAGCGCATTCTTCAACAGCACGCTCAAGGTCAGCGGAATGATCGTCGTCGTCTTCGCCTTCTGCGTGCGCCGTGACGTCGCGCGACTCGGCCGCGGTCCCGTCCGCCGGGGCGCCGCGACCGTCGCCTGCATCTGCCTGAATGTGGTCGGTGTGAACCTTGCGCTCGTCGGGTGCATTCCACTGAACACCGACAAAGACCTTCACGACCGCGTCGCCGGATCCATGGTCCTCGGATTCCTCGCGTTGCTGATCAGCGCCCCGATCATGTTCAACCGCCTCGGCAAGCGCATGGCGATCAGCACAGGCATCGCAACCGTCTGGCTGGTCGTCTCGATCGCCCTCTTCGTGACGGCGACGATCAACCTGGCGCTGTTCGAGACCATCTCGTGCACCGCGATGTTCGCGTGGTCGGGCATGTTCACCCACGTGCTGGCCTCGGCGGCGGCGAAGGCCACCGTCCGCGCCGAGGGCGCTGCCGTCCGTCACCTCGCACCGCGGGGCATCGGTCGTATGGTGTCGTCGCGCGGCGCGCGCACCACCACGCGCGCCACCGCCCCGCGTTCCACCGCCCCGCGCCCCACGGCCGCGCGTCCCACCGCCTCGCGCCTCACCGCTCCGCGCCCCGCCGCCTCGCGCCTCACCGCTCCGCGCCCCGGCGCCGCGCGTCCCACCGCCCCGCGCCTCACCGCCGCGCGTCCCACCGCTCCGACCTTCCCCGCCGGCCCGCTCGTCGCACGAGCCGGTGATGCCTCTCGTCCGCTGCTCGCCCCGTCGCACCCCGTCGCGCGTCTCGCGGGCCTCGGCGCACGCTCGCACACCACCGCCGCCCCCACCCGCGGTGATACGGCATGGGCGCAGGGACCGGCATCCGCAATCTGCTGCGCGGACGCGCGACCGGTCGACCGCGCCGATTCGTCGCACGCCGCAGGGCGCACGCTCGCCCTCGCCTCGTCGATGCGGTCGACCAGGCCGACCCGCCCCGGCGGGCGGGCGCGCCCGGTCAGTGCTTCTCGCGCAGCTCGCGTCGGCTCAGCGGGTGACCGTCTTCGGCGATTGTCTCGGCCGGTTCGGCCGTCTTCGACGCGCGTCGCTCCCGGCGCCGCTCGCTCGCTCCTTCGATGAGGTTGTAGAGCGTCGGCAGCACCAGCAGCGTCAGGAACGTCGACGACACGAGACCGCCGATCACGACCACCGCGAGCGGTTGCGAGATGAAACCGCCGTGCCCGGTGATGCCCAGCGCCATCGGCACGAGGGCGAAGATGGCGGCGAGCGCGGTCATCAGGATGGGGCGCAGGCGTCGCGCCCCGCCCACGATCGTCGCGTCGTGCACGCTCAGTCCGCGCGCCCGGTACTGGTTGACCAGGTCGATGAGCACGATCGCGTTGGTCACGACGATGCCGACGAGCATCAGCGCGCCGATCATGCCCGCCACGCCCAGCGGCACCCCGGTGACGAACAGCATCAGGATCGCACCGGTGGCCGCGAACGGCACCGACACGAGCAGCTCGAGCGGCTGGCGCAGCGACTTGAAGGTCGCCACCATCACGACGTAGACGATCAGGATGGCCGCGAGCAGGGCCAGCCCGAGCTGACCGAAGGCGTCCTGCTGGTCGGTGACGACGCCGCCGACCTTCGCGGTGGCGCCCTCGGGGAGCTGCACATCGGCCAGCGCCGCGTTCACTGACGCCGAGGAGCTGCCCAGGTCGTCCGAGGTGGGGGTGACGGTGATGGATGCCGTGCGCAGCCCGCGCGAGGTGGTGATCGACGGCGGGGTCTGGCTCTGCTCGACCGTCGCGATCTCGTCCAGGCGGACGGTCCCGGCGGCGCTGGGGATCTCGAGCGCGCGCAGGTCGTCGATGGTCGCCGGCGGGTTGGCCGAGGCGAGGTAGACCGTGACGCCGCGTCCGTCGATCTCGACCGTGCCGGCCTGGCGCGGCTGCTGGGCGGCTGTGACGAGGGCGCCCACGGCGCGTTCGGACAGCCCGCGCTCGGCGGCCGCGTCGCGGTCGACCCGCACCGAGACGAACGGCAGCGAGGCCGAGAGGCTGCTCGTGACCTGGCCGATGCCCTCTCGTCCGTCCAGGCCCGCCACGACCGCGTCGCTGGCCTGTTGCAGCGCCTGGCCGTCGGCGGCGGTGACGTCGACCGTGATGTCGGTGGAGCCGAAGCCGCCGCCGGAGGAGGCCACCTCGATCTCTCCGGCATCGGTGAGCTTCTCGAGCTCGGTGCGCACGCGCTCCCGCAACTCGACCTGGTCGGCACCCGACTCGGAGGTGATCGAGTACGTGATGCCCGTCCCGCCGCCCGAGAAGGCGTCGCGCAGCGCCGAGCCGCTCGAGCCGATCGAGGTCTGGACGGTCTGCACACCCGCGGTGTCCAGTAGCACGGCCTCGACCTTCTGGGCGGCCGCGTCCTCGGCATCCAGGCTCGGGGCCGAACCGATCTTCTGCGTCACGGTGAAGGTGTTCTGACCGGAATCGCCGAGGAAGTCGGTCTTGAGCAACGGCACCGCGGCGAGCGTGCCGCCGAGCACGAGGACGGCGAGGCCCAGGGTCACCCACGAGTGCCGGAGTGTCCAGCTGAGCACCGGCACGTACGCCTTCTGCAGGCGCGTGGGGGGCGCGTCGGCGGCTTCGGGGTCGACCGGCTCGCCGTCGGCGTCGCGCACGACGGTCCCGGGCTTGAGGAACCACGACGCGAGCACCGGCACGATGGTCAGCGAGACCAGGAGCGAGGCGGCCATGGCGATCGTGACGGTGAGAGAGAACGGGCGGAACAGCTCGCCGGTCACGTCGCCGACGAACGCGATCGGCAGGAACACCGCCACCGAGGTGATCGTGGATGCCGTGATGGCGGCCGCGACCTCGCGCACGGCCCGGATGATGGTGGGGATCTTGTCGGCGTCGCCCACGTAGTGGCGTTTGATGTTCTCGATCACGACGATGGAGTCGTCCACGACGCGGCCGATGGCGATGGTGAGCGCGCCCAGGGTGAGGATGTTCAGCGAGTAGCCGAAGGCCTGCAGGCCGACGAAGGTGATGAGCACGCTCGTGGGGATCGAGATGGCCGTGACCAGCGTCGAGCGCACCGAGAGCAGGAAGACGAGGATCACGACGACCGCGAAGACGAGGCCCAGCAGACCTTCTTGAGCGAGGGCCTCGATGGACTGCGTGACGAACGGCGCCTGATCGAACACGACGGTGAAGGTCGCACCCTGACCGAGCTGGGACTCCAGACCGGGCAGGGCGGCGAGGACCCCGCGCGAGACGTCGACGGTGTTGGCCGCCGGGAGCTTGGTGACGGCGATCGTGAGGGCGGGCTGGCCGTCGACGCGTGAGAGCGTCGTGACGGGGTCGGTCTGCAGCTGCACCGTCGCGACGTCGGCGATCGTGGTGGCGCCCGCGCGCTGCTGCGCCGCGTCGGTCGGCACGAGCGGGAGGGCCGAGATCTCGTCGACGCTGGTGAGCTTCTCGCCGGTCTGCACGGTGAGGGTCTGATCGCCCTCGGTGAGCGAGCCGCCCGGGAACAGCACGCCGTTGGCGTCGAGCGCGTCGGTGATCGCCTGCTGGCTGAAGCCGCGCTCGGCCAGCTTGCCGGTGTCGGGGGTGATCGTCACGCGCTGGCCGGTGCCGCCGACGATCTGCGCGCCGTTGACGCCGTCGACGTCCTCGAGGTCGGGGATGACGCTGTTCTGCAGCACCGACTGCGTGGCCTGCGCGTCGCTGAAGCCGGTGACGGCGAGCTGGATGACGGGGAAGTCGTCGATGCTGGCCGACGCGACCGTGGTGTCGGCGGACTCGGGCAGCTGGTCGTCGATGCGCGCGATGGCCGCGAGGATCTTCTGCTGCGCGGCGGCGAGATCGGTGCCGTAGGTGAACGACGCCGACACGATCGAGGAGTTCGTCGTACTGGTCGCCGTCGTCGACTCAAGGCCCTCGACGCCGCGGATCGCGTTCTCGATCGGGGTCGACACGTCGGCCTCGACGACCTCGGGCGACGCCCCCGGGTAGGTCGTCACGACGGCGAGCTGCGGGAACTCGATCGAGGGGATGAGCTCCTGCTTGAGGCTGGTCAGCGCGAGACCGCCGAAGATCGCCGCGACGATCGTCACGAGGGCGATCAGGGCGCGGTTCTTCAGGCTCAGGACGGCCAAATACGACACGAAGGACCCTCCGGGGTGACTTTTCGATACAAGGGTGTATCGAATCCTCAGTATCCCACGGGCCTCGCCCGCACGGCCGGGCTCAGAGCAGGGAGCCCACCGAGAGCCCGATCGCCGCCGCGATCACCGAGCCGACGAACGACGCGACCGCGTACGCGACCGAGGTCCGCGTGCGGCCCTCTTCGGCGAGCAGAGCGGTCGTCACCGCGACCGCACTGAAGGTCGTGTAGCCGCCCAGCAGACCGGTGCCGATGATCCACCGCCACGCCTCGTCCGCCGCGAGCGGAGTGACGAGCCCCAGAGCGAGCGCGCCGGTGAGATTGACCACGAGGATCCCCCACGGGAACCGCTCCCCCGTCCGCCGCCGCACGGCCACGTCGACGAGGTAGCGCACCGCCGCCCCGACGCCACCGGCGATCACCACGGCGAGGAAGACGAGGGGGTTCACGCCGCCAATCTACGCCCGCCCCGCCCCCGGCTCAGGCTTCGAGAGCCTCGACGCGGCGACGCAGCTCTCCGGCCTTCTCGGCGCCGATCTGAGCCTCGGCGAGCTTGAGCGCCGCACTGGCCGTGAGCGTGCGAGCCACGAGGTAGGTCGGGCTCGCCTTGAGGTCGGGGATCACGTCGAGGATGATGCCCGCGGCATCCGGGTCCGTCATGAGCGTTCCGAGCTTGATCTTGGCGAGGTCGTATCGAGCAGTCATGGAGTCCTCCGTCGTGGGTGCGTCGTCGTCACCCTGCGCAGATTGTTGCACATATGTACAGCTATGTCACCGTGCCTCGAGGGTCCCGCGAGAGCGCTCCGACGAGGTCGAACGCAGCCCGCGCCTCGGGCGTCCAGAACGCCCCGACGTAGACGTGGAACCCCGCCGCCGCGGTGACCAGGCGCGCGGGCGCCCCCTCCGCCGCGGCTCGCGCCACGAACGCGACGGCGTCGTCGAAGAAGATGTCGCACCCGCCCTGGAACACGAGGGTGGGCGGCAGCGTCGCGAGCGGCATGCGAGCGGGATTCAGCGCCGCATCGTTCAGGCCGCGCGCGCCGACCCACGCCCTCGCGCCGGCACGAAGGCCGGGCACCCGCAGCGACGGGTCGCGTCGCACGCGCCGGCCGATCGCGGGGTCGTCCAGGGCGAGATCCAACCACGGGGACAGGAGCACCAGCGCGTCGGGACGACGCCGCGCCCGCAGCGCGAGACCCACCGCGACGGTTCCCCCCGCCGAGTCGCCCGCCACGAGCAGTCGGGACACCCCTCGGCGCGCGGCCAGCCGTTCGTACTGCGCGTCGACGGCGGCGAGGGTCTCGTCGGCACCGTGCTCGGGGGCCAGCGGATAGCAGACGACCGTGACGGCCGCCCCGGTCGCGCGGGCGAGGCGCTCGATGATCCACCAGTGCTCGGGGACGAGGGGATTCACCAGGCCTCCCCCGGGCAGGTACAGCAGTTCGAGCCCCGGCGTCCGCCGAGCGGGCTCGTAGCGGAAGACGGGCCGCCCGCCCTCGTGCGTCACCGTCACCCGGCCGCGGCGACGCAGACGCGCGGGAGGGGTGGCCGCACGGCGATCGGGGTCGAGGGTGGCGAGATAGTCCTCGCGCCCGAGCGCGCGGCGGATCGGGCGGGCGTTGAGCCACATCGCCGCCGTCGTGAGCCTCATCGAAAGCGACACCGGCGCTCTCAGCTTCCGGATGCCATGTCGCCCAGCGCGTTCGTGGTGACCAGCCGCACGACGGCGGGAAGGCCGGCCGCGATCTTGCGCCCCACGAGCAGGCCGAAGACCGCCGACAGCGGACCCGCGATCTCGACCCCGTGCGTGACCGAGAGGCCGTTCGCGGTCTTCACCATACGGTGCGGGAAAGAAAGGGTCGCGCCGGGAAGACCGATGCGGAAGTCCATCGCCACCCCGGGCTGCAGGTCGGTGAAGGTGAACCGCTGGGCCGGGGCACCGTGATTGACCACGCGCCCCCTCTCGCCGACGCGCGGCGGTGTCGAGAAGACCGCCTCGCGCAGGTCGGGATCGTCGATCACCCAGTCCTCGGGCGTGGTCCACCTCTTCCACACCGCGTCAGCTGTCGCGGTCGTGAGGTGCGTGTAGCTACGGCGCCAGGTCATCGGGCGACTCCCGTCTGTTCGTCATCGGTCGTGGGGACGGCGAGCAGGGCTTGCGCCTGCAGCGCGGCGCGCTCCCCGGCGCGCACGGCGCCATCCATGAAGCCGGTCCACCGCTTCGCGGTCTCGGTGCCGGCCCAGAGCACGCGGCCCACCGGCTCCGCCAGCGCCGAGGCGTAGGGGACGACCGCCCCCGGCCCGGGCACGGCGGTCGGCCCGCCCGCGACCCAGGGCTCGGCCCCCCAGCGCTGATCGATGTAGCCGGTGGCGTCCAGAGCCTTCGGTCCGTACAGGTCGGCGAACGACGACAGCACGCGGGCGCGGCGTTCCGCTGGGGGCAGGTCGTCCCACTCGCGGGCGTACACCCCGCCCACGAAGCCCAGCAGCACGCCGGGCGCATCCAATCCCGCGGGGCCGGCGTCGAAGGTGATGAAGACCGGACCGGTGTCGGACAGGCCCTGGCCGGAGAGGTCGCGATCCCGCCAGAACGGGCGGTCGTAGACCGCGTAGGCCTTGGACAGCACTCCGGCCGGCCAGCGCTGCGCCATCTGGGTGTGCGCGGGAGGCAGGGCGGGGGCGAAGGCGATCCGGCCGCGCAGAGATGGCGGCACGGCGACGACGACCGCGCGCGCACTGACGCTCTCGTGGTCGGTGGTGACGCGCACCCGGTCGGCCGTCGCGTCGATCCGACGCACCGGCGCCCGCAGGCGCAGCGCCTCGCCCAGCCCGGCGGCGAGTCGGCGCGCGATCTCGTACGATCCCTCGACGAAGTGCTCCTCTTGGGCGCCCCCGGCGGTGTCGAGCATGGACGACAGCCCGCCCGCCTGATGGATGTAGTGCAGCGCGTGCAGGAACGAGATCTCGTCGGGCTCGCACCCCCAGGTGGTGCGCCCCGCGATGGCGATGAGGTCGCGGGCGGCGGATGACGCGTGCGACCGGCGCAGCCACGATCCGAGGCTCTCGGCATCCCACTGCGCGGCCTGGCCGGCGGCGGCGGGTCGACCGCACGGAACGGTACGCGCCAGCCGGTCGAGCGTGAGCTGGATGCGGGCGACGTCGACGATGCTCGCACCCACCGGCGGCACCGTGCCGCGATACCGCCGATGCTGACCACGCCACCGGATGACGTTCTGACCGGCGGTGTAAGTGGCGAAACGCGTCACCCCCACCTCGTCGGCGAGGGCGAGCACACGGTCCTGGCCGGGCCCGACGAACGTGCCGCCGAGGTCGACGTGGACCCCCGCCACCTCGGCGGAGGACACGCGTCCGCCGACGCGGTCGTCGGCCTCGAACACGGCGACGCGCGCCCCGAACTGACGAAGGCGGTGGGCGGCGGTGAGACCCGAGAGGCCGGCGCCGACGACGACCACGTCGACGTCGGGGGCGGACGACTCGGCCACGGTCGAGGGGGAGGCGGTCATAGGCTTGCTCCGTTTCTGGTGCGACAGCGGCCGGCGGAGCCGGCGAGGAGGACAGCGTGAGCGAGACGTCGACCCGATCGATGCGGGCGCGCGGCCGCGCGCGGAGGGAACTGCTGCTGGATGCGACGATCGCGATCATCGCCGAGGGCGGCATCGCCGCCGTCACCCATCGGTCGGTGGCCGCCGCGGCCGGTGTTCCGCACTCGTCGACGACCTACTTCTTCGACTCCCTCGACGACATGATCGGAGAAGCGGTCGCGCACGCGATGGCGGCCGAGATGGAGCGCCTCGAGCAGTTCCGTGCGGTTCTCGAGACCAGCGGCAACCGCCCCGGGGCGGCGATCGACGAGTTCGTCGAGATCGTGCGGACGCAGTCGCAGGAGCACACGGTCGCGCAGTTCGAGATCTACCTGTTCGCCTCGCGGCATCCGGCCCTGCGGGTGCACGTGGAACGCATCCTCGACGAGACCCGGTCTCTCGCCGCGGCCGTGCTGCGCACCAACGGCGTGACCGACCCCCGCGCCGCGGCCGCGGTGGTCGCGTTGATCGACGGTTTCGCCCTGCATCGCATCGCCCGTTCCGAAGAGGTCCAGTTCCAGTCGCTGGCGCACGCCCTGCGCGCCGCGATGGTGGGGTTCGTGACGCTCGCCGCGACGTCGTCGCTGGGCGAGACGGACGCGTCCCCCGCCTAAGTGGGACAAACGTACTGTTTTCTGCGGCTCATTTCGACCGGACCTCGTCATTTCACAATTTCGTCACAGAAACTGGTACGTCTGTGCAATAAAGTGAGCCCACAGTCGATCCCGCCGTAGTGATCGACAGAAGGGTTCCGCGATGATCCGTCCCCGCCTCCACGACCATGCGCTCCGGTGGGGGGCACGCGCCCTCGGCTCGACGCCATCCGTCGTCCTGCGCGCCGTCAATGGCCGCCCGGTCGTCGTCGACGGATGCACGCTGCACCCCGCGGTGCAGGCCTCGCTGCGCGTCATGAACGACGCACCGGGCGCGCGATTCGAGCTGCTCCCGGTCGAGGCCGCCCGCGAGCACATCGAGCGCGAGGCGTGGACCTTCGCCAGCACCCTGCGCCTCGCGCAGCGCGACGACATCGTCATCCCCACGCGCTCCGGGTCCGTCCCCGGGCGCGTGTACCGCGCTCGCACCGACGGCGCGGCATCCGGGACCGTCGTCTACTTCCACGGGGGCGGATGGGTGCTCGGATCCGTCGACAGCGCGGATGCCACCTGCCGCACGCTCGCCGACAGCTCGGGCCTGACCGTGGTGTCGGTGGGATATCGCCTGGCCCCCGAGGACCCGTTCCCCGCGGGCCTCGAGGACGGCGTCGACGCGTTCCGCTGGGTACGCGACAACGCCGCGCGCTTCGGTTCCCGCGCGTCGACCGTGGGCGTCGGCGGCGAGAGCGCCGGCGGCAACATGGCGGCGGTCGTGTCGGCCGTGACGCGCGCGGACGCCGAGGGCTCGCCCGCGTTCCAGATCCTGTTCTGCCCGGTCACCGATCTGTCGCGCAAGCACCGGTCGTACGAGCTCTTCGCCGACGGCTTCTTCCTCACCGAGGCGCAGATGGACTGGTACGCCGCGCACTACCTCGGCGACTCCGGCCGACGCGACGATCCGCTCGTGTCCCCCCTTCTCGCCGACGACGTGTCGGGACTCGCCCCCGCCTACGTCGCCGTGTCGGGCTTCGACGTGCTGCGCGACGAGGGGGTGGCGTACGCGCGCAAGCTCGAGGCGGCCGGCGTGCCCACGACCCTCGTGACCCACGCCGACCAGATCCACGGGTTCTTCAACGCGTGCGGCGCCCTCCGCGACGCGCGCACGGCGGTGGCGGATGCCGGTCGCTGGGCCCTCGCCACCCTCGCCGCCGCACCGGCGGGCGACGCGCGGTGATCGCCGACACCCCGCTCGGGTCGTCGGCTGCCTACGCCGAGCCCACGCGCCCCGTCCGGGCCGGGTGGATCGCCGCCTTCGCCGGGGTCTGGCTGGGCTTGTGGATGGCCCAGCTCGTGCCCGTCCAGGTGCTCCTTCCCCTGCAGATCGCCGCCCAGCACGCGAGCGACGACTGGCTCGTCTCGCTCGTCACCTACGGGCTGGTCAGCGCGGTCGCCGGGACGTTCGTCGTCATCGCCTACCCGATCGTGGGCGCCCTGAGCGATCGCACCCGCTCCCGCTTCGGCCGACGACGCCCGTGGATCCTCGGCGGGGTCGTCCTCGCCTCGACCGGGCTGGCCCTGCTCGGCGTGCAGACCGCGACCCTCGGCACCGTCGCGATGTGGACGGCCGTCATGATCGGCTTCTGCATGGCATCCGCCGCCCTGACCGCGGTGATGGCCGACACGGTGCCCGCGGGGCAGCGCGGCCTGGTGTCGGGATGGATCTCCGCGCCCAACGCCCTCGGCATCCTGCTGGGGATCGTGCTGGTGACCGCGGTGTTCACCACCACGCCCTCGGGATACCTCGCTCTCGCGGTGTGCGCACTCGTGCTGGCGGTGCCGTTCCTGCTGGTCCTGCGCGATGCCCCCCTGACGGACACCGAGGCCGCCCTGCTCGCACCGCTGACCCCGCGCACGATCCTCACGTCGATCTGGGTCGACCCTCGTCGTCACCCCGATTTCGCGTGGACGGTCGCGAGCCGCGTCCTCATCAACCTCGGCAACGCCATCGCGACGACGATGCTGCTGTACTTCTTCACCTTCGCGCTGGGAGTGGCCGACCCGACCGGCTTCCTCGTCTTCACGACGGTGATCTACATGGCGGTGACGATCGTGGCATCCGTCGCCCTCGGAAAACTCAGCGACGTCGTCGGTCGCCGCCGGGTGTTCGTCTTCGCGTCGGGCTCGGCGCAGGCGATCGCCGCGCTGCTGCTCGCGATCGCCCCGTCGGAGTCGGCCGCGGTGGTCGGAGCCGTGCTGCTCGGTCTGGGACAGGGCTGCTTCTTCGCCGTCGATCAGGCGCTGGCCACGCAGGTGCTGCCCTCGGCCGAGACGCGGGGCAAGGACGTGGGGATCATGAACATCGCCCTCGCCGGTCCCCAGGCCTTCGGTCCGCTGCTGGGCGCGGGCGCGGTGGTGCTGTTCGGCGGGTTCCCCGGGCTCTTCCTCGCCAGCGGCCTCGCGGGACTGCTCGGATCGGTCGTGATCATGCGCGTGCGCTCGGTGCGGTGATCGTCGCCGCGGCGCGCGCTCAGCGGTAGAGCAGCCGGATCAGGCGATCGACCAGGCGGTCGGTGGCGGCCGACCGCCGCATCGTCGTGAGCGTGAGCAGTCGGAAGCGCTGACGCGTGAGCGCCTGGGGATACGTGAACTCGCGCAGTCCGTCGGCGCCGTGGATGCGGCCGAAACCCGAGTCCCCCACCCCGCCGAAGGGGAGCGCGGGAACGGCGGCGAAGGCGATCACGGCGTTGATCGCGATCATCCCGCCGCGCAGCCGCAGCGCGAGATCGCGGCCGCGCCGCTTCGAGAAGACCGCACCCGACAGGCCGTAGCGCACGGCGTTGGCCTTCTCGACGGCCTCGTCCATGGATGCCACGCGATTGACCACGAGCGTGGGACCGAAGGTCTCGTCGCGCACGGCGGAGGACCGCTCGTCGACGTCCGTGAGCAGCACGGGCTGCAGCGTGGACCCGTCCGCGGGCACCGGGCCGACCCGGAGGACCGCGCCCCGCGCGAGCGCGTCGGCGACGTGCGAGCGGACCACGTCGGCCTGTCGCGGCATGGTGAGGGGACCGAGCCGAGCCGCCTCGTCGGCTCCGGCCCGCAATTCCGCCGTGCGTTCGGCCACCGCCGCGACGAAGCGGTCGTAGATCGCCGTGTGCGCGTAGACGCGCTCGATGCCGATGCAGGTCTGACCCGCGTTCGAGTAGGCCCCCCAGACCGCTGCCTCGGCAGCCGCGTCGAGATCGGCGTCCTCGTCGACGAGCAGGGCGTCCTTGCCGCCGGCCTCGATGACGACGGGGGTGAGGGTCTCGGCGCAGGCGGCCATGACGGCCTTGCCCGTCGCCGTCGATCCGGTGAAGGCGATCTTGCCGACACCGGCGCGGCAGAGGGCGGCCCCGGTCTCGCCGAAGCCGGTCACCACCGAGAACGCGTCGGCCGGCCCGCCCGCGCGCACGAAGGCGCGCTGCAGCCACACGCCGACGCCGGGGGTGTACTCGCTCGGTTTGAACACCACGGCGTTGCCCGCGGCGAGCGCGTAGGCCAGCGACCCCATGGGGGTGAAGACGGGGTAGTTCCACGGCCCGATCACCCCGACGACGCCGTAGGGCACGTAGCCCAGGCTCGAGGCCTGGTTGAGCATGAGCACGCCCGAGGCGACGCGCCGCCGCCGCAGCGTCCGCCGGGCGTGCGCCGCCGACCACGACAGATGGTCGAGGGCGAGCAGGATCTCGAGCCGTGCGTCGCCGCGTGGCTTGCCCGTCTCGGCCCGGACCGTGTCGATGAGGCCGTCGAGGTCGGCGACGATCGCGCGCCGCCAGGCGTGCAGCACGCGCTTCCTTCCCGAGAAGCCCAGGCCCCGCCAGACCGGGGCGGCCGCGCGGGCGCGGGCGACCGCGGCGGCGACCTCGTCGGCACCGTGCACCGGGTGCGTGCCGACGACTCGACCGTCGAGGGGACTGACCGAGGCGAACGTCGTGGTCGTCATGGCATCCATCTCACACCCCGTGCGTGCGGCCGTACCCCGTCGCGACCGCGGTGGCGATCACGGACGCCTGCTGCGATGCGCTGAGCTCGGCGGGTTTTCCGGCCCCGCGAGCCCGCAGGTAGATGTCGCAGGCCCACTCGAGCACGGTCGTGTTGGAGATCGCCTCGGCGAGATCGCGACCGGTCGTCACCGCGCCGTGATGAGCGAGGATGACGGCGTTCGCCCCGGCCAGCGCGCGTCCGGCGTCGGCGGCGAGCTCGGCGGAGCCGAACACCGAGAACGGCACGACGTCGATCTCGCCGCCGAGCGCAAGCTGCTGGTAGTGCACGCACGGCAGCCGGTCCGAGACGAGCGAGAGGGCGACCGCGGCGGGGGCGTGCGTGTGCACGACCGCCCCCACGGCCTCGTCGGCGTACGCCGCCCGATGCAGCTCGAGCTCGGAGCTGGGGGCGAGGTCGCCCGCGACGATCCGGCCGTCATCGCCGACGATCACGACGTCGTCGACGGCGGCCTCGGCGAACACGACCCCGGTCGCGGTGATGGCGATGCCGCCCGCGACGCGGACGCTCACGTTGCCGGCCGTTCCCTTGACCAGGCCCTGCGCGGCGAGCGCACGGCACGCGCGCGCGATGTCGGCGCGCGGGTCGTCGTCGGGCCGCGTCACGGGGCCACCGTGCCGAGCAGCGCGTCGATGGAGGCGGCGTCGTACCGGCCGTGGGCGGTGCCGACGCCGGACACGACCTGCGCGGCGACGGCGGAACCGAAGCGGGCCGCGGCGATCGCGTCCTCGCCGCGCAGCCGGGCGAAGACGAACCCCGCGGAGAAGGCGTCGCCGCCTCCGCTGGTGTCGACGGGTTCGGCCGGGACGATCGGAACGCGTTCGACCGCGCCGTCCTCGACGACGACGATGTCGCGCCCCCCGTCGGTCACGGCGACGATCCTCGCGCCCGCCGCGTGCAGCGCGCGGGCGGCCGCGGGCAGGTCCGTCTCTCCGGTCCAGCCCAGGGCCTGCTCGGCGTTGGGCAGGACGTAGTCGGCGTGCGGAAGCAGCGGCTCGATGAGCCCGTAGAAGGCCGGGTCGCCGCCGATGAGGAAGTCGAGAGAGGTCGTCGCGCCGTGGCGATGGGCGTGCTCGAGGATCTCGACGACGTTCTCCGGTCCGAGCAGCTCGGGCGCGCCGACGTGGACGTGCTCGGCGGCGGCGAGCGCCTGCCACGGCACGGTGTCCGCGGCGAGCGCGTTCGCGCCCACGACGTGCAGGGCCGGACGCGAGCCGTCGGAGCGGATGGGCAGGACGGATGCCGAGGTCGGCAGATCGCCGGCGACCAGGTGCGTGACGTCGACGCCGGCGTCGCGCAGCAGGCCGGTCAGTACCCGTCCGGCGACGTCGTCGCCCACGGCCCCACTGGTCGTGACGCGGGCTCCCAGCTTGCTCAGCACCAGGGCGGTGCCCCCGGCGGGGCCGGCGGCGGACAGGACGATCTCGTCGACCAGGAGCGAGCCCTGTCCCTCGGGGATCGCGTCGACGGGGTGCACGATCGTGTCGAGCACGTGGGCTCCGAGCGTGACGATCTCAGGGGCGGCGTTCATCGTCGAACCTCCGGGTCGGGCGACGCGAGAAGTCGCGTCACGAAGTGGCACATTTGTACCACTTTCTGCACCGCGCGACAACGTCAGGCCCGCGCGCGCCCCCCGCGACCGATCAGCACGCCACCCCACGCCGCCGCCGTCCCCACGACCACGGTCGCCGCACCCCACCACAGCAGGCCCAGGTCGGCCGACTCCACGGCGAGCGCACTGTAGGTGGTGAACCCGCCCAGCACGCCCGTACCCATGAACAGCTGCACGCGCTGCGCGCGCGAGGACTCCGGCATCCGGGCCCGCCATCCGAACAGGATGCCGATCGCGAACGCACCCACCACGTTGATGAGCGGCACCAGGGCGGGCCCGAGGTCTGCACCGAACGCCAGGGTCAGGCCGGCCCGCGCGGCCGTGCCGATCGCCCCTCCCACCGCCACCAGGACGACGTCACGCCACATGCTCACCCGCGCCACCTTACGCCCGGGTCACTCCCCCAGGATCAGGCGCCTGATCGCGGCATCCTTCGATCCTCCGACGTCCATCGTGCGCCCCTTGCGGTAGAGCGCGAAGACGCGGGGATCGATATAGCTCGCGCGAGCGACGGCCGGGGTGTTGCCCAGGGCCTCGGCCGCACAGCGGACGGCGGCCAGCTCGGCCTTCTTGCGTTCGTTCTTGCCCCCCACCGCGCCCGCCTTCGCGAGGGACTCGGCCGCGAGGATGGTGCCGCGCAGCGTCCGGAAATCCTTCGCGCTGAACGGCCCGCCGGTGAGCGAGCGCACGTAGGCGTTGACGTCGCCGGGGGTCAACGGCACGCGCCGACGTCCGCGCTTGTAGCTCAGCAGCGCGGCGCGCGAGCGTCCGAGTGCGAGTTCGTCGACGAGGGATGCCACTTCCGCATCGCGGAGCGACAGCTCGGCCCGCTTGCCGCTCTTCGCCGGAAACGACAGACGGACCAGGTCGCCCTCGACGACGGCGTCCCTGCGCTGCAGGGTCGTCAGTCCTCGGCTGCCGTTCGTGACGAAATACCGCGCGTTGCCCACGCGGGGCGCGACGAGGTCCAGAAAGCGGAACGACACCGCCAGCACCCGCTCGCGGTCGATCTCGGATCGTCGCAGCGACTGCGTCACGCGCGCGCGGGCCCGCGGGAGCGACTCGGCGAGCTGCAGGGCCCGGGCGAACTTGCCCTTGTCCTGTCGTTTCGACCAGTCGGCGTGGTACGTGTACTGGCGGCGTCCCGCCTCGTCGGTGCCCACCGCCTGGATGTGCGCGTTGGCATCCTTCGCGATCCAGACCTCGCGCCAGGCCGGGGGGATCACCAGACCACGGGCGCGCTCGGCCTCGCTCTCGGGAACGGCGGCGCCGGTGTGGTCGACGAAGCGGAACCCCGACCCCGACCGCACCCGGCGGTAGCCCGGGTCCTCGTAGGGCCGCACCCGGATGAGCCGCGCCATCGGGGTCAGTGGGAGCGGAGCATGTCGATGAGCTCCGCCTTCTTCTTGTTCGAGTAGCCGGTGAGGCCGAGTTCCTTCGCGCGCTTCTTGAGCTCGTCGACGGTGCGGTCCTCGTAGTCCTCGGCGTGGCCGCCCTTCTCGCCGACTTTGTCGCGGCCCTGCGCCGCCGCCGCGTTCGAGATGCGCGCCGCCTTCTCTTTCGAGTCGCCCTCGGCGCGGAGCTTCTCGTAGAGCTCGGGATCCTTCAGGCTGTTCGAGCCACGTCCGTCGGGCATGGTCGGCTCCTTCCGTCGATGCCTCGACCGTAGAACCGGCGTCTTCCGCGCGTCCGGAGGGTTGACATCCTCTCCCACCCCGCTGCGGCGCGCCTGCTCCCCCGCACCGTTGCCGCCGTTCGACGGCCCGGCGACGAGAACAAGCGCGAGGGCGTCGGCGGCAGGGGGGTTGACGCGAACGCGATATATCGCGACACTGGTGAACAACGCGATATATCGCGAGTAAGGAGTGGAAGACATGGAGAAATGGATCGTCCACCCGGGCGAGACGCGCGTCATCGACGTCGACGCGCTGCGAGAGCTCAAGATCGGCCTGGTCGGCGGCCAGGTCGACGTCATCGCGCACGACGAGCCCGACGCCCGCATCGAGGTGCACGGCGTCACGGTCAAAGACCTGCGCATCGAGATGGTCGACGGCCGCCTCGAGATCGATCACCCGCAGCTGCGGTGGGACAACTTCCTCGAGGTGTTCCGCAACTTCGGCGCCGGTGGCCCCAAGGCCGAGATCAGCGTCGCCGTCCCGCGCACCGTCGCCCTGACGCTGGGCGTCGTCAGCGCGAGCGCCCTCGTCTCGGGGTTGCGCACCGACGTACGCCTGAACACCGTCTCGGGCGACATCATGGTCGACGGTCTGGTCGGCGACGTCGACCTCAACGCCGTCTCGGGCGACGTGCAGGTGCGCGAGCTCGACGGCGCCCTCAGCGCGAACAGCGTCTCGGGCGACGTCGCGGCGACCGGGCGGATCACGAAGGCCTCGATCGACACGGTCTCGGGCGCGATGCTCGTCGACTCGACGGGACCCACGCAGTCGATCTCGCTCAACTCCGTCAGCGGCACGGCGACCGTACGGCTCGACCGCTCGCTCGCGGCGAACTACGTCTCGCGCTCGGTCAGCGGTCGCGTGCAGATCGACGGCCAGGTGCGCTCCGGAAAGGGACCCACCACCTACACGGGCTCGACCGGCGCCCTCGCCGGGCAGTTCGTCGACGTGCGCGCCAACACGGTCTCGGGCGAGATCACGGTGCTGCGCCGCGGCATCTCGGGCCTGCGCCCCGAAGAGCTCGCCGGAGAGGAGGAGTGGTGATGAGCCCCGTCTTCTCGCACGGCGACCTGCGCCTGTACATCCTGAGCCTGCTCGACGAGGCTCCGCGCCACGGGTACGACCTGATGCAGGCGCTGACCGAACGCACCGGCGGCACCTACTCGCCGTCGGCGGGCACGATCTATCCCCGCCTCGCCAAGCTCGAAGAAGAGGGCCTGGTCACCAAGACCGTCGACGGTCGCAAGACCGTTTACGAGATCACGGATGCCGGTCGCACCGAGGTCGCGGCACGCTCCGGCGATCTGCAGGGTATCCAGGCGGGTCTGGCCGACAGCGTCCGACTGATCGCCGACGAGGTGCGCGGCAGCGTCCGCGACGCGATGCGGAGCCTGCGCGCCGACCTGGCCGCGGCTTCGCGCGAGGAGCGGGAGCAGGCGCAGCCCTCGCTCGTCGACGACGCCCGGTCGCGCAGCCGCGAGCAGCTGTCGCGCGCGGACGCCGCCCTCACCGAGTTCCGCGGTCGCGTGCGCTCGGAGCTGCGCGCGCACGTCGCGCGCGGCGGCGAGCTGCGCGAGGCCGGCGTCGACGAGATCGAGGCGGCGCTGCGTCAGGCGTCCGACGCGGTCGCGCGCGCGATGCGCGTGTGAGGCTTCACTCCCAGGGGAGCTGATCGTCGGCGCCGACCGGGTCGTCCTGCGGGACGACGAGCACCGGTCGGCGCTGGCGGTGGCTCAGACGCGCGGCGACCGACCCGGTCAGGAACTCGCGCACCGATTCGCCGATCCCGCGTTTACGCGTGCCGACGACCAGCAGCGACGCGCCGGTCTCGTCGGCCAGACGGATGAGGGCGAGTGCGGGGTCGCCGATCTCCTGCCGCGCACTCCACGTCACGTCGTGCCCGGCGAGGACCTTCTCGGCGGCGGCGCGGACGTCGTCGAGGGCCGCCTTGGCGGCTGCCCCCGCAATGTCCGCCGTCGTGGAGTGCACGTACCCGTCGGGGTCCTCGAACGCCACGAAACGCGTCGTGTCGACGTGAACGACCAGCAGCTCGGCGCGCGCGAGGGCCGCGTAGCGGGCCGCCTCGCGCACCACCCGCGACGACTGTCCGGGCACGACGCCCGCGATCACGGGCCCGGAGGCGGCGGGGCGGGGCAGATCGGTCATGATGGTCCTCTCACGGGGGCGGCGCCGGGCGCCGACCGCTCGACGGCTCGGCCGGAATGCGCCGTGATATCCTGGCTGCTACTCTTACCGGCTCGGTCCGGAACCGCAATACGCAGGGTCCTCGTGTGGCCCTCGACGTCGATCGTGAGGGGGTCTCGCATGGGGCGTGGCCGTCAGAAGGCGAAGAACACCAAGATCGCCCGTGAGCTGAAGTACGACACCTATTCGGTGAACTACTCGGCTCTCGAGCGCGAACTGGGTGCACCCGCAGCGGGAGAAGACGCGTACGTCGACAAGTGGGCCGACCAGTACAGCGACGAGTACGAAGACGAGAAGGCCTGACGCCTTCTTCTTGCACTCCTCGCCGCTGATGCGGCTCGGTGCGTTCGTCGTACCCGCGGGAACACCCGATGAAGGGCGCTGACATTCCGTCGGCGCCCTTCGTCCGTGTCGGCGGGCGTGTCGTCGGCTGTACGCGGAGGCACCTCGCGACGTCACGTCGGGCCGGCGGATGCCGCGTCACCAGACGCGTCCGGTGCGCCTCTCCCACGCGTCCTCGATGCTCTCGCGCCGCGCCATCACCACCGCGGCCGGTGCCGCGGCGCAGACGACGCACCCGAGGATGATCAACCCGAGGGTCCACCCCCCGGTGATCTCGTGCGTCAACCCGAGCGTCAACGGCATGAGCGACGCGAGCCCGTACCCCGCGCTCTGCACCAGACCGCTCAGCGCCACGGTCGTCTCGTGCGAGCGCGTCCGCAGACCGAACAGCGTCAACGCGAGGGGGAAGAGCAGGGGCGGGATGCCGATCAGCACGACCCACAGCACGGTCGCCGCCGCGGGGGCGAAGAGCAGACCGCCCACGCCCCCCAGTCCCGTGACGACGGCGACGACGTAGAACGGTGTCGTGCGTCCGATGCGCCCGATGAGGATCGGAACGATCAGCGACACCGGCAGACCCATGAACGAGAACAGCGCGAGCAGTCCGCCGGCCTCGGCGGCATCCACTCCCGCGATGTCGATGAGCAGCGGCGGCATCCACGCGAACATCGCGTACGCCACCGACGAGTTGACTCCGAACGTCACCACCAGCGCCCACGTCTGCGGCACGCGCACGATGCGCGACAGCACAGACGTCCGGGGCTCTTCGACGGTGTCGACCCGCGAGGCGCGGGCACGGAGGCTGAGGACGAGCCACGGCACCACCGCGGCGACGGCAACGCCCGCCCAGGTCGCGAACGACCCGCGCCACCCGATCGCGTCCGCGAGGGGGACTGCGACCAACGGCGGGACGAAGGTCGCGACCGCCATCGTCGTGGAGTAGACCGTCGTCATCAGGCCGATCCGGCCGGGGAAGTACTTCTTCACCACGGTCGGCAGCAGCACGTTCGCCACCCCCACCGCGGCGAAGATCCCCGCCGTCGCCGCCAGCAGCGAGCCGGCGTCGACCGCCGCGGCGCGCAGCGCGAGCATCGCCGCACCCAGGGTCGCCGCGATCAGCACGGTGCGCTCCAGGCCCAGCCGCCGCTCGATCGCCGGCGTGACCATGCCCGACAGCGCGAAGGCGACCGGGGGCGCCATGCCGATCAGCCCGACGACCGCGGCGGGCACGGCGAAGTCGCGCTCGATGACCGTCAGCAGGGGCGACAGCGATGCCACGGCAAGACGCAGCGTCAGCGCGAGCAGGACGATGGCCGCCGCGGCGAGCGCGACCCGACCCGCTCCCGCGCGGGTCAAGACTCCTGGCTGCCCTCGACCCAGGCGAGGTACTCGTCCGACACGGTGCCCGTCACGTAGCGACCGTCGAAGCAGCTCATGTCGAGGTCGACCAGGTCGGTGCCCTCCATGATGGCGGCCTTCAGATCCTCGACCTCCTGGTACACGAGGTAGTCGCAGCCGAGCTCCTCGGCGATCTCGGGGATCGTCCGTCCGTGGGCGACGAGTTCGTGTCGCGAGGGCATGTTGATGCCGTACACGTGGGGGTAGCGCACCGGCGGCGCGGCCGAGGCGAACGTGACGCTCTTGGCTCCGGCATCCCGGGCCATCTGGATGATCTCGCGGCTCGTGGTGCCGCGGACGATCGAGTCGTCGACGAGCAGCACGTTCTTGCCCTGGAACTCGGTCGACATCGCGTTGAGCTTCTGGCGCACGCTCTTCTTGCGCACCGCCTGCCCGGGCATGATGAAGGTACGGCCGACGTAGCGGTTCTTGTAGAAGCCCTCGCGGTACTCGATGCCGAGCTTGCGGGCGACCTGCATCGCGGCGGGGCGCGCCGAGTCCGGGATCGGCATGACCACGTCGATGGCGCCGGCGGGGGTGTACTTGGCCACCGTGTCGGCCAGGCGCTCACCCATGCGCAGGCGCGTCTCGTAGACGGACACGCCGTTCATGACGGAGTCGGGGCGCGCGAGGTAGACGTACTCGAACGAGCAGGGGGCGAGCATCGTCTTCTCGGCGCACTGCTGGGCGTGAAGCGTGCCGTCGAGCGCGATGAACACGGCCTCACCGGGTTCGACGTCGCGCACGACCTCGAAGCCGCCGTTCTCGAGCACGAGCGACTCGGACGCGACGATGTACTCGTCGCGCGGCTCGCCGCCGGGCACCTGGGCGGCGGCGCGCTTGCCCAAGATGAGGGGACGGATGCCGAAGGGGTCGCGGAACGCGAGCAGTCCGTAGCCCGCGATCAACGCGATCGAGGCGTAGGAGCCCTCGACGCGCTCGTGCACGCGCGCGACGGCGCGGAACACCTGCGCGGGATCGAGGTCGGGGCCCGTGATCTCGGACTGCAGCTCGGAGCCCAGGATGTTCACGAGCAGCTCGGTGTCGCTGCTGGTGTTGAGGTGACGGCGGTCCTTCGAGAACAGCTCGCTCGTCAGCTCGCGCGTGTTCGTGAGGTTGCCGTTGTGCACGAGCACGATGCCGTACGGCGCGTTGACGTAGAAGGGCTGCGCCTCTTCTTCGTTGGATGCCGTGCCCTTGGTCGCGTAGCGCACGTGGCCGAGGCCGATGTCGCCGAGCAGCGCCCGCATGTCGCGCGTGCGGAACGCCTCGCGCACCTGACCGCGGGCCTTGTGGATGTGGAACACCCCGCTGGACTCGGCGGTCGCCATGCCCGTGGAATCCTGTCCCCGGTGCTGGAGGAGCAGGAGCGCGTCGTAGATCTCCTGGTTGACCGGGCCCTGCCCGGCCATGCCGACGATGCCGCACATGGGGTGTTAGTTCGCTCCGTTCGCCGGGTGACCGGCATCCGCGTAGGTTCCGACCAGGCGCACGGCGCCCCCGTCGACGCCCTTGGCGCCCTGCTCGTACTCGCCCTCGGGGCGAGCGCCGTCGCGGACGACGCCGACCTGCCAGGTGGCGATCCCGTCGGCCGTCAGCGCGGCGGTCACCGCGTCGGCCACCTCGGGTGCGACGACCGCGAGGAAGCCGATGCCCAGGTTCCAGGTGCCTTCGGTGGCGGTCAGGTCGAGGTCGCCCATGTCGGCCAGCACGCGGAACACCGGCGAGGGGCTCCACGTCGAACGGTCGACGTCGACCCACGTCTGCTGCGGCAGCACGCGCGCGAGGTTGGCGGCGATGCCGCCGCCGGTCACGTGACTGAGCGAATGGATGCCACCGCCCACCGCGCCGTCGTCGAGCAGACGCAGCAGCGGCGAGGTGTACAGGCGCGTGGGCTCGAGAAGAGCCTCGCCCCAGGTGCCGCCGAGGTCGGCGGAGGCGGCGCCGTAGGCGATGCCCGCGCCGGTGATGATGTGGCGCACGAGCGAGTAGCCGTTGGAGTGCAGGCCGCTCGACGCGAGAGCCAGCACGACGTCGCCGCTGCGGACCCGGTCGGCACCGAGCACGCGGTCGGCCTCGACCACACCGGTCGCCGCTCCGGCGACGTCGTAGTCGTCGATGCCGAGCAGGCCGGGGTGCTCGGCGGTCTCGCCGCCCACCAGCGCGGTGCCCGTGAGCGCGCAGCCGCGCGCGATGCCCGCGACGATGTCGGCGATGCGCTGCGGCACCACCTTGCCGCACGCGATGTAGTCGGTCATGAAGAGCGGGCGCGCGCCGACCACGACGATGTCGTCGACGACCATGCCGACGAGGTCTTCGCCGATGGTGTCGTGCTTGTCGATCGCCTGCGCGATGGCGACCTTGGTGCCGACGCCGTCGGTGCTGGTCGCGAGCAGCGGCTTGGCGTAGTCGCGCAGGGCCGAGGCATCGAACAGACCGGCGAAGCCGCCCACACCACCGAGCACCTCGGGCCCGTGCGTGCGGCGCACGGCCGACTTCATCAGTTCGACGGCGAGGTCTCCGGCAGCGGTGTCGACGCCGGCAGCGGAATAGGGGTTCTCGTGGGGAGCGGAAGCCACCGGAACAGACTACCCGGGGCGGACACGCGCGGGTATCGGCCGGCGGCGCAAGGCCCGCCCCGCACCCCGTCGCGCCTCCCTACACTTGCTGCATGACGGGCGGTCAGCCGGAGTGGGTGATCCGCGAGGACGCGGCGCAACCGGTGCTCGTCGCGCTGTATCTGCGGCAGGTCCTCGGCATCCGCTCCCCCGAAGAACTGCCGTCGCTCCGCCGGGTCCCGACGCCGCTGACGACCTATGGATCGGATGCCGAACACGCGCGCCTGGAGCGGGAATGGCGCGAGTACTGGGCGATGACGGTCGAGCCCCAGGCGCACCCCTCGCCCGTGCCGCTCGAGCTGCTCGACGGCTTCGACACGCTCGTGGCCCTTCCCGTCGACGGAGCCGATGCCCTGCGCAGAGCCGCCCGACCCCACGGCGACGACGCGCTCGACTTCGCCCGTTTGGCGCACGACCGTTACGCGCGGGAATCGGCCGCGCGGCCGGGGGTGTCGTACCGCGCCTACGCGAGCGCGATCGCCGCCCACGAGCGCGCGGTGGGACGACGCGCGCACTCGTTCGAACTGAACGTGCAGGTGCTGCCGCTGGCGCAACGCGGAGTGTGGTGGATCGGTTCGCTGACCGTCGCGGTCACGGACGGCCTGCGCGGGGATGTCGCGGCCTTCGACGCCGCGATCCACCCGATCATCGCCGAATTGGCGTGAGGCTCAGACCTCGTACTGCTCGTGGTCGACCGTGACCAGACGCGTCCGGGAGTTCAGCACGCGCTCGAACACGAGCGCGGCGACCGCGGCGACCGAGATACCGATCACGACGCAGATGAGCGCGGTGAAGCCGAACACCTGCAGCTGCGAGTAGGCGACCTGCGTGTAGGGGCTGACGTTGGCACCGTCGATCGCGACGGTGAGGATCAGAGCGGCGAGGATGCCGAGGAAGGCACCCGCCAGCATGAAGACGCCGTACTTGGGTGCGCGGCGCACCGTGACGGTCTCGATCTCGTCGCGGATGTACACCGGACGCTCGGGGACGGGCTGGTCGGACATACGCATATTGTCCCACCGTCGGCCGCGGAGTGGGCCGGGTTCTTCGGCGTCGAGCGACGCCGGACGAAACCGCAGTCTCTCGTCGAGACCGCGCGCCCCGGGCGGACATCGCGTGCGGTTTCGGTCGACGGCTACGGTCTCGCCGACAAGAGGGGCGGGTCAGGGGCGCAGGGGCAGGAGCGCGCTCAGATCGGCGCGCACCCCGGATGCCACGATGCGGCCCGAGGTGACGGCATCCGCCCACACCTCCTCACCCGTGGCGACGGCGATCCACGTCGCGGCGTCGGTCTCGACCACGTTGGGCGGGGTGCCGCGCGTGTGACGGGGCCCCTCGATCACCTGCACGGCACCGAAAGGGGGCACGCGCATCTCGACCGAGTTGCCCGGGGCCTTCTCGGCGAGCAGCTGCAGCAGGTAGCGCACGGCCGTGGCCAGAGCCGGGCGGGGGGCGTCACCCGCGGCGACGGCGGCGAGGGCGGCGCGACCGTCTCCGGTCTCGATGCGGCGAGGGGGCATGGCATCCACGCTACTGGCGGCGGGGACGGGCCGGGGCGCGTGCAGATCCTCCGCGATGCGCACAACTTCAGCTCGCCGGCGCCCGGTTCGACGGAGGATGCGCACGTCGCGGAGGTTACGCACGCGCATCCCGGCGCCGAAGGCGTGCCCGCAGCCGATACCGCGTCGCCCGAGCCCGGGCGCGCCGCTCGATAGGCTGACCGCGTGAGAATCCTGGTCCTCGGTTCGGGCGCGCGCGAGCACGCCATCATCCTCGCGCTGCGCTCCGAAGAGGCGTCGCACGCGATCTTCGCCGCCCCCGGCAACGCGGGGATCGCGCGCGAGGCGCACCTCGTCGACCTCGATCCGCTCGACCCGGTCGCCGTGCTGACCTTCGCCAAGGACGAGGCGATCGACCTCGTCGTGGTCGGCCCCGAGGCGCCGCTGGTCGCCGGCGTGGCCGATCCGCTGCGGGCGCACGGCATCCCGGTGTTCGGTCCCGGCAAGGCCGCGGCCCAGCTCGAGGGCTCGAAGACGTACGCGAAGCGGATCATGGATGCGGCGGGCGTCCCCACCGGGCGTTCCGTGCGCGCTCACGACGCGGCCACGGTCGCCGCAGCGCTCGACGAGTTCGGTGCGCCCTACGTCGTCAAGGCCGACGGTCTGGCCGCGGGCAAGGGCGTGATCGTCACGAGCGATCGCGACGCCGCCCTGGCACACGCCGACACCTACCTGCCCACCGGTGCGGTGCTCATCGAGGAGTTCCTGTCGGGACCCGAGGTGTCGCTGTTCTTCCTCAGCGACGGCGACCACGTCGCCCCCCTGAGCCCCGCCCAGGACTTCAAGCGCCTGCGCGACGGCGACGAGGGCCCCAACACCGGCGGGATGGGCGCGTACTCGCCGCTGCCGTGGCTGAGCGAGCGCTTCGGCGATGAAGAGACGTTCGTCGACCTCGTCACGCGCGAGATCGCCGAGCCCGTGATCCGGCAGATGGATGCCGAGGGCACGCCCTTCATCGGGCTGCTCTACGCGGGACTCATCCTGACCGAGCAGGGCGTGAAGGTCATCGAGTTCAACGCGCGCTTCGGCGACCCCGAGACCCAGGTCGTGCTGCCGCGCCTCATCGACCCGCTGTCGACGCTGCTGCTGGCCGCGGCGTCGGGCACGCTCGAGGATCAGCCGCGACCCGCCTTCGCCGAGGCCACCGCGGTCACCGTGGTGCTCGCGAGCCAGGGCTACCCCGAGGCCCCGCTCACCGGGCGCGTGCTCACCGGCATCGACGAGGCCGAAGAAGTCGACGGTGTGCACGTCGCCCATGCCGCGACGGCGCTGCGCGACGGCGATCTGGTCGCGACCGGGGGCCGCGTGCTCAGCGTCGTCGCCACCGGCACGACCTTCGCCGAAGCGCGCGAGGCGGCCTACGCCGGCCTCGAGCGCATCGGCCTCGAGGGCGGTCAGTACCGCACCGACATCGCGTCGAAGGTCGCACAGGTCTGAGGCGCGAGGGGCCTCCGACTCCGGGGACTCACGCCCTGACGAGGAGGATCTGAAAGCCGTCCGGGTCGAGGAACGCCGACGCGTTCGCTTGCCAATAAGGGTTCGCCGGGACGGTCTCGCGCCCTGCGAGCCGAGCCGCGATCCGCTCGAGTTCGGCCTCGTCGTCCAGGTAGAGGACCAACAGCGATTCCGGGTCCGGTGCCGGGGCGGTCTGACCCCCTCCCGTCGTGAATTCGAGATGCGCGCCGGTTCCGGGCAGATCGAAGAACACTCCGTCGTACCCCGCGTGATTCTGGAAGTCCCCTCGCAGGGGCAGCCCGAGATCGTCCCGGTAGAACCTCACCAGCTCGGGAAGGCGGTCCGTGTGACGCGCGAAGCGGATCTTCATGACTCCATTCTGAGCGCGTACGCTCGGCCGATGACCTCGACGACCGCCGCGTACGAGGCGCGGGCGCAGGAGTACATCGACGCCCTCGGCACGATGGATGCCGTGCACCCCGTCGACCGGGCGATCGTCGACGCGTGGGCGGACGAGGTGAGCGGCCCCGTGCTCGACGCCGGGTGCGGGCCCGGCCAGTGGACGGCGCATCTCGCCGGTCGCGGGCTCGACGTCCGCGGGATCGACCTGGCGCCGCGATTCGTGGAGCACGCGCGCGCGACGCACCCCGGCATCCGCTTCGAGGTGGCGAGCATCGACGAGCTGCCCGACGCGGACGCCTTATTCGGCGGAGTGCTGGCGTGGTTCTCGACCATTCATCACTCCCCCGACCGGATCGGCGTGGCCCTCCGCGGGTGTGCGCGTGCCCTGCGCCCCGGCGGCGAGCTGCTGCTCGGCTTCTTCGTCGGCGCAGCCCCCGAGCCCTTCGACCACGCCGTCACTCGCGCGTGGCGATGGCCCGTCGCCGAGCTGACGCGAGAGCTGGATGCCGCCGGCTTCGACGTGCTCGAAGCGCAGACGCGTGAGACGCGCGGCGCGCGCCCGGTGGGATCGCTTCGTTGCGAGCGGCGGGTATGACAGCCGTGCCCGCGATCGCGCGGGCATCCCCCGCCGGTGCGCGCGCGGACTGCGCCGCGGGTCGATCGAGGTCGGAGCAGCCCCGGAATCAGATATGCGAGAGAAGACGACCGGCACCGGCTGCGGCGGTCGCGAGCTGACGGTCGAAGGTCGCGAGGGGAACGTCGGCTCGCTCGGCGGTCGCGAGGACGCAGGTGTCCGGCATCTTCAATCCCCACCGCGCACGCAGGCGCGCGAGCACGAGGGGCTCGTCGGGACCGAGGATGGTGACGTCGACGCCGACGCCGCGCAGGTCGTGCCAGACCCGTTCGGCCACGCCCCGCTTGGCGGGACCGACCAGGACCTCGGCGGCCGTCAGCGGGTGGACGAGGTAACCGGACGGGTTCTGCTCCATGAGATTCACGGCGGCAGCATGGTGCGCGTCAGACGCGTCCAGGAAGCCGATCAGCACCCCGGCGTCGAGGACGATCACTCACTCCACCCGTCGCGGACCTCATCGAGATAACCCGGTCCGTAGAGCTCGGTGTGCGCGCCGGCGAGCTGCCGGAGACGGGCGACACGGCGCTCGGCAGCAGACTGCTCGCCCGCCTCGATCGTCTTGACCCCCGCGTCCAGGAGCTTCAGCAGGAGCACGCTGTCGCGATCCTCTTCCGGCCAGTGCGCCCGCGCGACCTCGAGGGCGTGACGCACCTGCGGGGTGTGCGTGATGTTCGTCCGGGGGTGGCTGGTCGGCATGCCGTGAGTGTACCACCGCGTTATCGGTGTAACACTTGTGCTCACTCGAGACGAATGCCGCCACCCCTTGGGGTGACGGCATCCGTGATCCTGCTTACTCCCCCGCGGCGGCGGGAGCGGCCTGCGCGGTCTGCTGCGCCGGGCCCTCGTCGCGGGGCGCGCCGTGCGGACGGATCATCGAGGGGCGCTTCATGAACAGCACCACGATGAGTCCGACACCGATCACGACGATCGGCAGAAGCAGCGACTGCCCCATGGCCTGCGAGAACCCGCCGACCACCTGCGGCGGCAGCGCTCCCGAACCGAAGCTGGCACCGGCATCCGCAGCCCCCGGCAGGTTCGCCTCGAGACGCGCCTGCATGAACGCGGCGATGGATGCCGAACCGATGACCGATCCGACGGTGCGGGTCGTGTTGTAGATGCCCGCTCCGGCACCCGCCTGGCGCGGCGGCAGGTTGCGCGTGGCGGTGGTGGCGAGAGGGCCCCACATGCCCGCGTTTCCGACACCCATGAGGGCCGAGGGGATGAGGAACATCCAGATCGGGGCGTCGTTCAGGATGAGCGCCACGTAGATGCCCAGCGATCCGCCGACCAGCAGCAGTCCCGGGACGAGGAGGAACCGCGGGTCGGTGCGGTCGAGCAGTTTGCCCGCGAAGGGAGCGAGGACGCCCGAGAGGATCGCCAGCGGGACCAGCAGCAGCGCCGACTCGGTGGGCGTGAGGCCGCGGGCGAGCTGCAGGTAGAACATCTGCGGCAGGGCCATGCTCGTCACGGTGAAGCCGACGGCCGCGATCGCGAAGTTCGCGACCGAGAAGTTGCGGTCCGTGAACAGGGCGAGAGGCACCAGGGGCTCGCCCGTGCTGCGTCCCTGCGTCCAGATGAAGACGCCCATCACGACGACGCCGGCGATCACCATCGCCCAGATCCACGCGGCCCACGAGAAGTGCTCGCCCTCTTGCAGACCGAAGACGATGAGGAACAGACCCACCGCGCTGAGGACGACGCCGAGGATGTCGAACTTGTGCGCCGTGCGCGGCAGCTGCGGCACCAGGATGACCGCGGCGACGAAGCCGATGACACCGACGGGGATGTTGATGAAGAAGATCCACTCCCACCCGAGGCCGTCCACGAGCAGGCCGCCCGCGAGAGGGCCGACGAGGGTGGCGACACCGGCCGTGGCACCCCAGAGGCCCATGGCGGCACCGCGGTTCTGCGGCGGGAAGGTGCGGGTGATGACGGCCATCGTCTGCGGGGTCATGAGCGCCGCGCCCAGGCCCTGGACGGCGCGGGCGGCGATGAGCACCTCGAGGCTGGGCGCGAGACCGCACGCGAGAGACGCGATGGTGAACACCGCCAGGCCCGTGAGGTAGATGTTCTTGGGGCCGAAGCGGTCGCCGAGGCGACCGGTGATCAGCAGCGGCACGGCGTAGGTGAGCAGGTAGGCGCTGGTGACCCATACGACGTTGTCGAGGTTGTTCGTGTTCGGGTCGAGCGCGGCCTTGATCGCGGGGTTCGCCACCGAGACGATCGTGGTGTCGACCAGGATCATGAAGAACCCGATGACCAGCGCCCACAGGGCGGGCCACGGACTCTTGGCGGGGGTCTTGAAGGACCCCGTCGACGGGGATGCCGCGGACGCGGCGCGGGAATCGGTCATGGTGTGGTCTCCTTCGAGACGCTGTTCTTCGTGAGATGTTCGGGGATCTCGTCGGGACCCCAGGCGAGGGAGCCGTCGACGAGGCGTGCGCGCAGGGCGTCCTGCCACGCGAGTTCGGCGTCGAGAAGTGCGGCTTGGCGCTGCACCTCGACCATGAACTGATCGGGGACGCCGCGGTGGGCGGCCCCGTCCAGACCGGTGCGGTGCTCGTGCGCCGAGGCGACGAGCAGGGCACGGCGTCGGTCGAGCAGGGCGACCACTTCGTCGCGCTCGAGGTTGTGCGCCTCGGCGAGCGCGACGCGGAAGTCCGCCGCCCGCTCGATCTGCGGCAGTTCGGTGCGCACCCACTCCTCGACCGCCTGGCGGCCGGCGTCGAGCAGGGTGTAGGTGGTGCGTTCGGGGCGGTTGCCGTGGCGGTCGACGCCGACCTCGGCGAGAAGTCCGTCGCGTTCGAGGCGCGCGACGGTGTGGTAGATCGTGCCCTTCTGCAGGGGTACGAGGCGGTCGTCCTTGCGCTCGCGCAGCAGGCGCACGAGCTCGTAGGTGTGCATGTCGCCCTCGCGCAGGGTCGCGAGGATCATGACGGCGACCGGGGTGAGACGGCTGTGTTCCGGCATCCACCCCTCCTTCATGGTCCATGTCGAATAGTCCATGTGGACTATACGCGTTTGTGCGGCGCGGCGCGAACCCGTCGAACGGATCGAGCGCCCCGGCAGAAGTCAACGACCAGTCCGCGCCCGCCAGGGGGGACTTGCGGGAACGCGAATCGCGACCGCGGGAACGACGAATGCCCCGCGCCGGAGGGCACGGGGCATTCGTCATCGGAGGTCAGTCGGCGATGAGCACCCGACCGGTCGCGCCGGACACGATCAGATCGGCACGCTCGCGGGTGGCCTCGATCAGGACCGCGTTGACACCGTCGACCTCGCGCGCCCAGGCGAGAGCCGCCTGCGGGGATCGCCCTCCCCGCACGTGGCGCTCGACGAGTCGTGTCTCGCGCTCCTCGGCCGGTGTGTCGCAGAACCACACCTCGTCCAGCGCCCCGCGCACGCCCGCCCACGGCTCGTCGCCGACGAGCAGATAGTTGCCCTCCACCACGACGATGCGCGCCGACGGCTCGATCGCGATCTCGCCCGCCACACCCTCGTCGACCTCGCGCCGGAAGCTCGGCGCGTACACGGTGTGGTCCGTCTCGCGCCGCACCCTGCCGAGCAGGGCGAGGAAGCCCCACCCGTCGAAGGTGTCGAGCGCCCCCTTGCGTTCGCGTCGGCCGAGCCGGTCGAGCGACGCGTTCGCCAGATGGAACCCGTCCATCGGAAGCGCCGCGGCCCCACCGCCGCGGCGCTCGTTCAGTTCCGCCACGATCGCGGCGGCCAGGGTCGTCTTGCCGCCGCCGGGGCTGCCCGCGATGCCGAGCAGGTAGCGGCCGCCCGCGGCGCTCGCAGCCTGCTCGACGCGGTCGACCAGTTCGGCGACGGCGGACGAGGGAGGCCCCTCAGGCGCCATGACCCGCTTCGATCTGCATCGACATGAACGCGAGGGCGTGCCGTGCCAGGGCCGGACCGTCGTTCCACAGGTTGCGCCAGATGGCGAGGTCGTTCGACAGGGTCGGCGAGACGACCGCCGACGAGAACGATTCGAAGGTGATGGGCCCGGAGTAGTCGATGTCGGCGAGAGCGTGGAAGAACGCGGTGAAGTCGAGGTGCCCCGAGCCCAGGTAGCCGCGGTGGTTCTCGCCGATGTGCACGTAGCCCAGACGGTCTCCCACCAGGTGCACGGGGCGGACCAGATCGTCCTCCTCGATGTTCATGTGATACGTGTCGAGGTGGATCAGGACGTTGTCGTGGCCGATGTCGTCGGCCAGGCGCAGCGCGTCGGCGGCGGTGTTGATGACGTTCGTCTCGTAGCGGTTGCAGATCTCGAGCCCGAGCGTCATGCCCTTGCCCTGCGCCTCGACGGCGAGGTCCTTCAGGGTCGCGACGACGTTGGCCCGGCCGGCGGCGCTCAACTGGTGCCCGTACTTGCCGAGCGCGCTGTACAGGGCGCCTGTGAAGTGCGTGCCGCCGAGGTCGTGAGTGATCTGCAGCGAGTCGTGGAGCAGCTTCGCCCCGCGTTCGACGACCTGCGGGTCGTCGCTGGACACGTCGGCTGCGAAGGCGAGGCCGCGGGAGCACACGATGCCCAGACCGGCGGCCTCGAGCTTGGCGCGCGCGTCGGCGACGTCGAGGCTGGTCGCGTCGTGGAGCGAGAGCTCGAGGATGTCGTACCCGGCCGCGCGGGTCTGGTCGATGATGACGCTCATGTCGTCGGGCGTCGTACCGCCCGCGAAGACGAGGGCGTGGACGCCGAGGGAGTTGGTGACCATGAGGTGAGTTCTTTCGTGAAAGGTCGAACGGGGAGGATCAGGAGGCGACGGTCTCGGCCAGCCGCGCCTTGAGGAAGGCGAGCGACGAGGCGGCGAGTTCGTCGGGGTCGGACCAGAGCGGATGCCACAGGCCGATGTCGATGGCGGAGGTCTCGCCGATGACGACGGGCGAGAAGGACTCGACCGTGATCGGGCCCGCGAACCCGACCGCCGCCAGGGCGGCGAGGAGCGCGGTCCAGTCGATGGTCCCGGTGCCGAGCCGGCCGCGGTGGCTCTCGCTGGCGTGCAGGTAGCCGAGGCGCCGTCCGGCGGTCTCGACGGCCGCCGACAGGCTCTGCTCCTCCATCGCCGCGTGGAACGTGTCGAGGTGGACCACGACGTTGGACGCACCCATGTCGTCGACGAACCGCGCCGTCTGGGCGGCCGTGTTCAGTAGGTTCGACTCGTAGCGGTTGACGTACTCGACCCCGAGGGTCACGCCCGCCCGCGCGCCGACCGCGGCGACCCGCCGCAGCACGTCGAGCGAGCGCTCGCGCGCCGCGGTGGTGGGCAGGCGGTCGTAGCGGCCCATCGCCGAGAACACCACCCCGCCGACGAAGGTCGCGCCGATGTCGGCGGCAAAGTGCATCGCCTCGGTCAGGCGGTGCTCTCCGCGGGCGCGCCGGGCGGGGTCGGCATCCGAGATGTCATCCGAGAACGACAGCGCGAGCGACACCGAGGCGTCGATGCCGTGCCGCGAGAGGGCCCGCACCGTGTCCCCCGCGTCGAGCACCTCGCGGTCGATCGCCGGGATCTCGATGAGGTCGTACCCCGCGGCGGCCGCCGCACCGATGGCGCGGTCGGCCGCGACAGGGCTCCAGTCGAACCCCCACACACCCGCGTGGATGCCGAAGAGCTGCGTCATCGTCTCAGGCGGCCTTGGCGCCGGTGATGAGCGCGACGAGCTCGTCGCCGTCGGTTTCGGCGGCACGACGTTCGGCGACGGCCAGACCGCCGCGCATGACCCACACGTGATCCGACAGGCGCAGCACCTGGTCGAAGTTGTGGCTGATGAGCAGCACCGCGACGCCCTGTTCCTTGAGCTTGCGGATGATGCCCTCCACGCGCGCGGTCTCCTGCACGCCCAGGGCAGCGGTGGGCTCGTCCATGATGACGATGGACCCTCCCCAGCCGGCCGCACGCGCGATCGACACGGCCTGGCGCTGCCCGCCCGACAGGCGTCGCACCCGACTGGTGACCGGCGGCACGTTGACCGCGAGGTCCGAGACGAGTTCTTGCGCGGTGGCGCGCATGGCCTTGCGGTCGAGGAAGCGGAAGGGGCCGAAACCCGTCGTCTTCTCGCGCCCGAGGAAGAAGTTCTGCCAGACGGTCAGATCCTCGACCAGGGCCAGGTTCTGCTGCACGGTCTCTATTCCGTGCTCGCGCGCGGCGAGCGGGGTGTCGAGGTGGACGTCGCGGCCGTCGAGCGTGATGGTGCCGGAGTCGGGGCGATGGATGCCGGAGAGGCACCGCACGAGCGTCGACTTGCCGGCGCCGTTGTCGCCGATGAGGGCCGTGACCTCGCCGCGCCGCATGGTCATCGAGGCGCCGCGCAGGGCGTGGACGCCGCCGAAGGACTTGGTGATGTTCTCGGCGGAGAGGACGATGTCGTTTCCGCCCGGGATGTCAGTGGTCATTTCTTCTGGAACCTCGTGAGAAGGGCGGCGAGTACGACGACGAGACCGACGGCGAGCGGCTGGTAGAACTGCGACACTCCGACGAGCGTCAGTCCGTTGCTGAGGGCGGTGAGCAGCAGCGCACCCAGGACGGGGCCGACGATCTTCCCGCGGCCGCCGGTGAGGGCGACACCGCCCAGGACGACGGCGGCGATCGAGTTGAGCAGGTACTGCGTGTTGATGGCGGGTTCGGCGGCACCGATGCGGGCGACGAGGAGGATGGATGCCAAGCCCGCGAGCATCGCCGCGAGCACGTACACCGCAATCCGCACGCGCGCCGCGTTGATGCCGTTGGCGACGGCCGCCTCTTCGCTGCCGCCGATGGCCTGCACGTGCAGTCCGAACCGGGTGCGGAACATCACGACGCCGAAGACGACGGCGATCACGACCGCGATGAGGAACGGGAAGCCGAAGATGCCGATCGAGCCGGCGGTGAGGCGCAGCAGCTCGGGGCTGGTGAACGAGATCGGCTTGCCCTGGGTGAGGATGAGCGCCAGGCCCGTCGCGACCGAGAGCGTTCCGAGGGTGGCGATGAAGTCGGTGACCTTGCCGGTGGCGATGAGCAGACCATTGGCCACGCCGACGAGGCCCGACGCGACGATCGCGATGACGGCCGACAGCCAGAAGCCCAGACCGGCCTGCCACGCGAGACCGAAGCCGACCGCGCCGAGCGTCATGGTGGCCGAGATCGACAGGTCGATGCCGCCCGTGGTGATGACGAAGGCCTGCGCGACCGCCAGGATCACCAGGATCGCCGAGGCGATGAGCATGGCCTGGATGTTGCCGAGAGTGAGGAAGGAGGGGCTCAGGATCGCGAAGACGATCACGAGGAGGACGAGCCCGACGGGGGCGGCGTTCTCTGCCCAGAAGCTGAGACTGCGCGCGTCCCGTCCCAGCGCCGCGAAGCGGGAGGGGGGAACGTCGAGCGTCGTCGTTCTCAACGGAGTTGTCATGACGGAGCGGACTTTCTCGAAGAAGGGGAAGGGGAGCCGGGGCGGAGCGCGCTCCGCCCCGGCGTGTCGGCCGGTGTCAGCCGAGCAGGTCGGCGAGGGGGTTGGTGAACTCCTCGAACGGCTGCGGGAACTTCGCGATGGCGTCCGAGGCGTTCTGCTCGGTGACCAGGGCGGTCGGGGACTCCACGTTGGAGGGGAGCGTGCCGCCCTTGACGGCGACCTCGCACGCCTGCACACCCAGCTGTCCGATCGCGAACGGGTACTGCGCGACGGTCGCGGACAGTCCGCCCGCGGCCACCGACTCGAGCGCGTCCTTGTTGCCGTCGACGCTGACGACGACGATCTGGCCCGTCTTGCCGGCGTTCTCGACGGCCTTGACGATGCCGAGGCCCATGTCGTCGTTGGCCGCGAAGAACGCCGCGATGTCGGGGTTGGCGGCGATGATGTCGGTGGCCTTGGTCAGGGCGAGCTCGCGCTTCCAGTCGGCGGCTTCCTCCTGGACGACCTCGAGGCCGCTCGCCGCGGCCTTGAAGCCGTCGATGCGCGCCGCGCTGGTGACGTTGCCCGCGACGCCGCCGATGATGGCGACCTTGGCGCCCGCGGCGACCTTGCCCGCGACGAACTCGCCGGCCTTGCCGCCGGCCGCCTCGTTGTCGGTGCCGATGTAGGTGGCGGGGGTGACGCCGGCGGCGGAGGCGGCGTCGGCGTCGAGGGGCTGGTCGATGTTGACGACCGGGGTGCCCTTCGCGGCGATGGGCGCGAGCGCCTGGACGAGGTTCGTGCCGCTGATGGGGTTGATGATGAAGCAGCCCATGTCCTGGCCGGCCAGGGTCGTCAGCTTGTCGGCCTGACCGGTGGTGTCCGCCGTGTCGGCGGCCGCCTGCACCGAGACGTTCACGCCGTCGGTCGAGGCGGTGTCGGTGATGCCGTCCTGCATCGCCTGGAAGAACGGGTTGTCGAGTCCCTTGATGACGGCGGCGATCGACGACGAGCCGGAGCCGCCGGCCGTGGAGGCGGCGGGGGACGAACATCCCGCGAGGGAGATCGCGAGGGCCGCAGCAGGCGCGGCCAGGAAGATGAGGCGGCGCTTCTGAGCGTTGGTGCGGAACATCTCTGTCCTTCGAATCAGGGCACCACTGCGTGCCGGTAACGTCAATGTAGCGCCCCTTTCGATTACTCACAACACAAAAGATGGGGATCTTTGAGGTTTCCGTTACGATGTGATCACGCTGACGAGGAGGTGACGCGATGACGGAGCTGGGATCGCACGAGAGCGACGTGCTCGGACTCTTCCGCGAGCATGGGTCGCTCAGTCGCACCGACGTCATCACGCTGTCCGGATTGTCGCGATCGACCATCAACCAGCGTCTCGCCGCGCTCACCGCCGCGGGGCTGCTGCAACCCCTCGAGGGCGGAGAGTCCACCGGCGGGCGCCCGTCGAGCCGGTTCGCCTTCCGCGCCGACCGCGCCGTGATCCTGTGCGCCGACATCGGCGCGACCGGCTTCACCGCCGCGGCCTGCGACCTGAGCGGAACCCCCCTGGCGCAGACCGAGGTCGCCATCGACGTGTGGGAGGGCCCGGAGCCCGTCCTCGGCGCGATCCTCGAGGCCTTCCGATCACTGCGCCCCGACGCCGACGTTTGGGCCATCGCCATCGGCGTCCCCGGACCGGTCGAGTTCGCCGCGCACCGCGTCGTGAACCCTCCGATCATGACCGGGTGGGATCGCTTCGACATCGCGGGGTGGTTCTCCCCGGCCTACGCCGCGCCCGTCATCGTCGAGAACGATGCCAACGCCCGCGCGGTCGCCGAGGCCCGGCACCACCGCCTCGACAACGTCATCGCCCTCAAGCTCGGAACGGGCATCGGCGCCGGGCTGGTCTTCAACGGCCAGATCATCCGCGGCGACAAGGGTGCGGCGGGCGACATCGGTCACACGCGCGCGGTGATCGTGGAGTCGCCCGCGCGCGAGTGCCGATGCGGGAGCTTCGACTGCGTCGAGGCCTACGCCGGCGGATGGGCGATCGAACGCGAGCTCGACCAGGCGGGGCTGACGGTCCACGGCGTCCGCGACATCGTCGAGCTGGTGCAGAGGGGCGACATCGACGCCGTGCGTCGGGTCCGCGGCGCCGGACGCGTGATCGGCGACGCGATCGCCGACCTCGTCAGCATCCTCAACCCGCGCGCCATCGCGCTCTCGGGCCAGCTCGCCGAGTGCGACGAGGTGCTGATGTCCGGCATCCGGGAACGCGTCTACCAGCGCGCGACACCGCTGGTGACGCGCGACCTGGTGATCGCGCGCTCCGACCTGGGCGCCCTGGCCGGGGTCATCGGCCTCGCACTCATCTCGAGCGACGCGATCCTGCGACCAGCCTCGCTCGACGAGATCCTCAAGCGCGCGACCGCCCCGGTCTGACCCGCGACTCAGCCCTTCTCGGGCGTGGACGCGACCGTCGGCTCCGCCGGCACCGACCGACGCTGCCGCCACCGCGCCGGCAGGCCGAAGATGCCGCGCTGGTTCGCCTCTTCGACCTCGAGGCCGTAGTGCTCGCCGATCGCATCGCGCAGCTGCGCACGCTCGGCCTTGTCGTAGGCCTTCATCTCGCGGCGGAACGCGGTGACGGTCGCCCAGCAGATGGCCAGCAGCACCAGGCTGAAGGGCAGCGCGATGCTGATCGCCGCGGTCTGCAGGGCGGTGAGCCCGCCCGCGATCAACAGGGCGAAGGCGATGACCGCGGTGGCCAGAGCGAAGAAGACGCGCACCCAGTTCTTCGGTTCCTCTTCGCCGCCGGTCGCGATCATGCTCATCACCAGGGCACCCGAGTCGGCCGAGGTGACGAAGAACACGGCGATCAAGATGAGGAAGCCCACGATCAGCACCGCCGAGCCGGGCACCCCCTCGAGCATCTGGAACAGCGCCGTCGACACGTCGACCGATCCGTCGGGACCGGCGAGGGACGCCGTCCCGGTCAGCTCGCCGTAGATCGCGGTGCCACCGAGGACGGTGAACCACAGGATGCCGACGAGCGTGGGCACCAGGATCACGCCGACCACGAACTCGCGCACCGTCCGGCCGCGCGAGATGCGCGCGATGAAGATGCCCACGAAGGGCGCCCACGAGATCCACCAGCCCCAGTAGAACGCCGTCCACGCGCCCTGCCACGCCACGCCGTCGTCGCCGGCGTAGGCGCTGACCGTGAACGACAGCCCCACGAAGCTCTGGATGTAATTTCCGATGGACTGCACGACGTCGCGCAGCAGGAACTCGGTGGGCCCGACGAAGAGCAGGAACAGCATGAGCAGCCCCGCGAGCACGAGGTTGATGTTGGACAGCCACTTCATGCCCTTGCCCACGCCCGAGAGCAGCGAGAACAGCACGAAGCCCGTGATGATGCCGATGATGATCGCCTGGCTGATGATCGACGGCGGCACGACGCCGAGGAAGTCGAGTCCGGCGCTGATCTGGATGACGCCGAGCCCCAGCGAGGTCGCCACACCGAACAGCGTGCCCACGAGGGCCGCCACGTCGACGGCGTTGCCCCAGCCGCCCTGGACGAGACGGGCGCCGAGGATCGGCTCGAGCGCCCAGCGGATGGTGCGCGGACGCTTGCGACGGTGGAAGGCGTAGGCGAGGGCGAGACCCAGCACGACGTAGATCGACCACGCGTGCACGCCCCAGTGCAGGAACGTCTGCGACATCGCCTGCTGCGCGAGCTCGGCGGGGGTGCCGGTCACTCCGGGACGCGGTGAGATGAAGTGGCTGAGCGGTTCGCTCACCCCGTAGAACACCAGGCCGATGCCCATTCCCGCGGCGAACAGCAGCGAGAACCACGAGATCGTCGAGAACTCGGGCTCGTCGTCGTCCTGGCCGAGCTTGATGTTGCCGAACCGGCTGAAGCCCATCGCCAGGGCGAACACGACGAAGAACGCCGCGATCAGCACGTAGTACCAGTTGAAGGTCGACACGATCGTCGTCTGCACCGCGTCGAAGGTGGCTTCGGCCGCCGCGGGGAAGAACAGCGCGAAGGCGATGAACGCGAGCGCGATCGCGGCGGCGGGCCAGAAGACCCAGCCGCGGATGGTCTGATGGCGGCTCCCCGCGTGGGGATCGACGGATGCCGCGGTGTCGGGGGCTGCCTCGGTCATACGTTCCAGGCTAGCCAGGGCCCCGCGCGCGCCCCGGGGGCAGGCGCCGCGAAGCCGCCTGTGACAGAATCCGCGCCCGCGCCGCCCGCGCGCACCCGCGATAATGAGCGGGTGACCTCCGCTCCCCCGCTCGAGCTCCCCGGTTGGCGACACGTCTACTCCGGCAAGGTTCGCGACCTCTACGTGCCCGCCGACACCGCCGACGACGCGGCCCCCGCGCGGTTGCTCGTGGTGGCCAGCGACCGCGTCAGCGCCTTCGACCACGTGCTGGCCCCCGGCATCCCGGACAAAGGCGAACTGCTGACCACGCTGAGTCTGTGGTGGTTCGATCAGCTCGCGGGAGCCGACGGCGGTCCGGGCATCCCCAACCACCTCGCGCCCGACCACGTGCTCGCCTCGGACGACGCGATCTCGGTGATCCCGGATGCCGTGCAGGGGCGGGCGATGCTCGTGCGCTCGCTCGACATGCAGCCGATCGAGTGCGTCGTGCGCGGCTACCTGACCGGTTCGGGGTGGGCCGAGTATCGCGTGTCGGGCACGGTGTGCGGCATCCCGCTCCCCGAGGGGCTCAGCGACGGCGACCGCCTGCCGGAGCCGCTCTACACGCCGGCGTTCAAGGCGCCGATGGGCGAGCACGACGAGAACATCACCTTCGAACGCTCCGTCGAACTGGTCGGCGCCGAGACGGCCACCGCGCTGCGAGACCTCTCGCTCGAGATCTACCGCCGCGCCGCCGCCACCGCCGAGGCGCACGGCCTGATCCTGGCCGACACGAAGTTCGAGTTCGGCTTCGACGCCGAGGGCGTGCTGACGCTGGCCGACGAGGTGCTCACCTCGGACTCGTCCCGATACTGGGATGCCGAGTCCTGGCGTACCGGCACCACCCCGGCCGAGCGCATGGCGAGCTTCGACAAGCAGATCGTCCGCGACTGGCTCGCGGCGCACTGGGACAAGACCGGCGAGCCGCCCGCGCTGCCCGCCGAGATCGTCGAGCGCACGCGCGAGCGCTACGCGACCCTGCTGCGCCTGCTCACCGCCTGACCGCACGACCCTCTCACCATCTGACGGCGAAACCGCACCCGCTCGCCGAAACAGCACGTTTCTAACGACGAGGGCCTGCGCTCTCAGCAGACGCGTGCGGTCTCGGCATCCATCCCCCTCGAGGAGACACATGTTCCGCTGGAAAATGCACGGCGATGGGCGCACCGTCGCACCGGGGGCGGTCGTCGCCCCGGGCGAACGACTCAACTGGGGTGCGACGATCGCGATCGGCCTGCAGCACGTCATCGCGATGTTCGGCGCCACCTTCCTGGTGCCGGTGCTCACCGGGTTCCCGGTGTCGACGACGCTGCTGTTCTCGGGTGTGGGCACGCTGCTCTTCCTGCTCGTGACGCGCAACCGCCTCCCCAGCTACCTCGGGTCGTCGTTCGCGTTCATCGCGCCCATCACCGCCGCCACGACGATGGACGCGACCGGGGGCTCCGCCCTGGCGGGCATCGTCGCCGTGGGTGTGCTGCTCATGGCGATCGGCTTCGTCGTGCAGTTCGCCGGCCTCGGGTGGGTCGACAAGGTCATGCCGCCCGTGGTCGCGGGCGCGATCGTCGCGCTGATCGGCTTCAACCTCGCGCCGGTGGCGTGGTCGAACTTCCAGGTGCAGCCGCTGCCGGGAACGATCACGCTCGTCGCCGTCATCCTCTTCAGCGTGCTGTTCCGCGGGTTCCTGGGACGGATCTCGATCTTCCTCGGCGTCATCGTCGGCTACGTCGCCACCGTCGTCATCCAGCTGTCGACGGGTGAGACGCTCATCGACTTCGCGGCGGTCGAGGCGGCCCCGTGGGTCGGCCTGCCCGAGTTCCGATTCCCCGACTTCGCGTCGGCCGGCACGTGGTCGGTGATTGCGATGTTCCTGCCCGTCGTCCTGGTGCTCGTGGCCGAGAGCGTCGGGCACGTGCGCGGTGTCGCGGCGATGACGGATGCCACGGCCAACCGCTCCACGGGCCGCGCCCTCATCGCCGACGGCGCCGCCACGACGCTCGCGGGAGCCTTCGGCGGCTCGGGCACGACCACCTACGGCGAGAACATCGGCGTCATGGCCGCGACCCGCGTGTACTCCACGGCGGTGTACTGGGTCGCCGGTCTGACCGCGATCGTGCTGAGCCTGTCGCCCAAGGTCGGCGCGGTGTTCAACACGATCCCGCCGGGGGTGCTCGGCGGTGTGACCACCGCGCTGTACGGCCTGATCGGCATCATCGGCATAAAGATCTGGGTCGACAACCGCGTGGACTTCTCGCGCCCGGTCAACCAGTACACGGGCGCCGTCGCCCTCGTGCTGGCGATCGCCGGGTTCACGATGCAGTGGGGCGACTTCCAGCTCGGCGCGATCGTGCTCGGCTCGGTCGCCGCCCTGGTGATCTACCACCTCGGCAACGCGATCGCCCGCGCCCGCCGGACCGGCGCGGACGACGGCGGCCCCATCCCCGCGGTCGGCCCGCTCGGCGGCGACCCCGCCTGACGCCGGGGCCGGCCGCCGGGCGGGCGGGTGCCGAGACCGCACCCGTCCGCCGAGACCGCACGCCCGTGACGACACTCGCGTGCGGTCTCGTCCGGTGCGTGCGGTCTCGGCGCCCGCCCGGCGGACCCCGCGGGCTTCGAACCCGACGCGCCGCCACCCGCGCGGCGTTACGCCGACGGCATCCGCACGCCGGCCCGGCCCGCCCCGCCCCGGCGAGATCACGTGAAGTGGACGAACGCACACGCAAGGTCATGTGCGTACGTCCGTTTCACGTGATGTCGCGGCCGGCGGAGCCCCCGGACACGGGATGCCGCGACCCGCCCAGACGGGGAAGGCACCGCGCGGCACGGCGTGGACGGGCTCAGCACGGCACAGCGAGGTGCGGCACAGTGCGGCGCGGGCGGGCACGGGCTCGGGCACGGGCACGCCGCGCAAGGACGTGGCCCGGACCAGCGCGGCGCGAACGCACACGGCGCGGACTGCCACGCCCCGACGGGCGACGCCTGTCGTGACCCGACCGTTACTTGACACCGCAGCACCCCAGACCTCACACTGATCTCGGTCGCTGATAAATCGGTTTATCAGCAAGGTAAATCGATTATCCAACGGAGGGTGGAGCGATGACTCGAGTGCGTCTCGCCGACGTCGCGAAAGCGGCGGGCGTCTCTCCCGCGACCGTCTCGCTCGTGCTCAACGACGCCGAGTCCCGCATCTCCGACGAGACCAAGGAGCGCGTGCGCCGGGTCGCCGACGAGGTCGGCTACTCGCCCAACCCGATCGCCCGGAGCCTGCGCACTCGCGTCACCGGCACCATCGGCCTCGTATCGGACCGCATCGCCACGACCCCCTTCGCCGGCCGCATGCTCGCCGGCGCGCAAGAGGTGGCGCGCGAGAACGAGCGTCTCGTCATCCTCGTCGACACCGACGGCCACCCCGAGATCGAGTCCGACGCGATCTCGACCCTCGTCAACCACCGCGTCGACGGCATGGTCTACGCCTCGATGTACCACCGGGTCCTGCCCGCCCCCGCGGGGCTCCCGGCCGGAACGGTGTTCCTCGACTGCCGCCCCGACGGCGGCGGCTACCCCGCTGTCGTGCCCGACGACTACGCCGGGGGCCGCGCCGCCGCGCAGGAGCTCCTCGACGCGGGACACCGCCGCATCGCGTACATCGACGACGGCGACGACGACCGCCCCGTCGCCGCCCAGCTGCGCCTGCAGGGGTACAGCGACGTCCTGAGCGAGGCGGGCATCACCCCCGATCCCGCGCTGCACGTCTACGCGCCCACGTCAGCAGCCGGCGGCCAGCGCGCCGTCACCGAGCTGTTCGCCCTGCCGGAAGAGCAGCGTCCCACGGGCATCTTCGCCTTCAACGACCGCATCGCGGCCGGCGTCGTGATGTGGGCGCACCGTCACGGCATCCGGATTCCCGAAGACCTGTCGATCGTCGGTTACGACGACCAGCAGCTGGTCGCGGCCGAGCTCGATCCCCCGCTGACCACCGTCTCGCTCCCCCACGCGGCCATGGGCCGCTGGGCCATGGAGGTCGCCCTCGGCCTCCGCGAGGCGGACCCCTCCTCCCCCCACCTCATGGACTGCCCGATCGTTCGTCGGGCTTCCGTCGGTCCTCCCGCGCACCTCGGCAGCGCGCGGGAACCCCGGGCCGCGGACTGACGCCACCCGGCGTCCCCTCACGATGGCGACAGCGATGTCGTCGTACACCGAAAGGAACACGATGAAGAAGTCCTTCATCCCGCTCGCCGCGATGGGCGTCGCTGCCGCGCTGGTCATGACCGGCTGCGGTCAGGCCGGCCAGGGCAGCACGACGACCGAAGACGGTCGCACCGTCCTGACCATGTGGACGCACTCGGCCGGAAACCCCGCCGAGCTCGCCGTCTACGAGAAGATCATCAGCGACTTCAACGCCTCGCAGGACAAGTACGAGGTCAAGACCGAGTCGTTCCCGCAGGGCGCGTACAACGACGCGATCGTCGCCGCGGCCGCGTCCGGAGACCTGCCCTGCCTGCTCGACCTCGACGGCCCGATCATGCCCAACTGGGCGTGGGCCAACTACCTGCAGCCGCTGAACATCTCCAGCGACATCACCGACAAGCTGCTCCCGACCGCGGTCGGAAAGTACAACGGCGAGATCTACTCCGCGGGGTACTGGGACGCTGCCCTCGGCATCTTCGCGCGCAAGTCGGTGCTGGATGCCAACGGCATCCGCATCCCGAGCACCGAACAGCCGTGGAGCGAGTCCGAGTTCGACCAGGCGCTGGCGACCCTCAAGGCCGCGGGCTACGACACCCCCATCGACATCGGCGCCGAGGACAAGGGCGAGTGGTGGCCCTACGCCTACTCGCCGTTCCTGCAGAGCTTCGGCGGTGACCTGATCGACCGCTCGACGATGCTGTCGGCCGACGGCACCCTGAACGGACCGGATGCCGTGAAGTGGGGCACCTGGTTCCAGGACCTCTTCAAGAAGGGGTACGCCAACAGCGGCGGCACCGTGGGCAACCAGGAGTTCGTCGACGGCAAGGTGGCCCTGAGCTACACCGGCGTCTGGAACGGCCTGGCCGCGGTGGATGCCGTCGGTGACGACCTGCTGATCCTGCCCCCGCCGAACCTCGGCAACGGCCCCAAGATCGGTGGCGGTTCGTGGCAGTGGGGCATCTCGTCGTCCTGCGCGGATGCCGACGGCGCTCGCCAGTACCTCGAGTTCAGCTTCGACGACAAGTACATCACGCAGTTCGCCGACGAGCAGCTCGTGATCCCCGCCACCGAGGCGGCCACCGAGGCGTCCAAGTACTTCAACTCCACCGACGGCGCCCTGCGTCCGTTCGCGGAGTTCTCGAAGGAGTACGCCGTGCTGCGCCCCGAGACCCCCGCCTACGCGGTGATCTCGACCACGTTCGAGACGGCGGCCAAGGACATCATGAACGGCGCCGACGTGCAGTCGGCCCTGGATGCCGCGGTCACCGAGATCGACACCAACATCGAGTCCAACGACGGCTACGGCGCGAAGTAACGCCGCGCCCAGCGGTGGGGGTCCGCTTCGGACCCCCACCGCGACCCGCGAAAGAAGAACCTGATGACCGTGTCTCCTCCGGTCGCCGCGGCGAAGCAGCCGCGCCGATCCCTCAGCCGCTTCCGCTCCTCGCGCGGACGCGAGACGTGGGCGGGCCTGGCGATGATGGCCCCCGCCGCCGTCCTGCTCCTGCTCTTCCTCATCGTCCCCGTCCTGCTGGCGTTCACGCTGTCGTTCACGAACGCCCGCCTGATCTCGCCGAACCCGCCGCGCTTCGTCGGTCTCGACAACTTCTTCCGCGCGTTCACGGCCGACCCGGTCTTCCTGCAGTCGGCGTTGAACACCTTCCTCTTCGCGCTGGTCGTCGTGCCGGTCCAGGCCGGCTTGGGCCTGTTCCTCGCGGTGCTGGTCAACCAGCGCCTGCGCGGCACGACGTTCTTCCGGGTGGTCTTCTTCATCCCCGTGGTCACTTCGATCGTCGTGGTGTCGATCCTCTGGCGCTTCATGTATCAGAGCGACGGGCTGATCAACTCGATGATCGACGCCGTCACCTTCGGGGCGTTGAAGGGCGCCGACTGGCTGAACGACCCGAGCACGGCGCTCGGGGCGATCATCGTGCTGTCGATCTGGCAGGCCGTCGGCTTCCACATGATCATCTGGCTCGCGGGGCTGCAGACCATCCCCGAGGAGCTCTACGAGGCGGCACGGATGGACGGCGCGAGCCGCTGGCGCCAGTTCACCAACGTCACCTGGCCGGGCCTGCGTCCGACCATGGTGTTCGTCCTCGTCACGATCACGATCGCCGCCCTCGGCCTCTTCGTCCAGGTCGACGTGATGACGCAGGGCGGTCCCCTCAACTCGACGTCGACCGTCGTGTTCCATGCGGTGCGCAAGGGCTACGAGCAGCAGGAGATCGGCTACGCCGCCGCGATCTCGCTCCTGTTCTTCGTGGCCGTGCTGATCATCGCGCTCATCCAGCGCTGGTTGACCCGAGAGAAGAACTGACATGACCGGCATCCTCGAGCGCCCCCGGCGCGCCGCGCGCCCCGCGCGTCAGACCCCGCCCGCGCGGCAGCGCACCCGCTCGTCCGAGGGGCGGCGCGGCCGCATCCTCACCTACGTGGCGATGTCGATCCTCGCGGTGTTCTTCCTCTTCCCGCTGGTGTTCATGTTCGTGTCGAGCCTCAAGCCCGACGCCCAGATCCTGCGCGACATCAACTCGCCCGCGGCGTTCCTGCCCACCGGCGACATCAGCCTCGACAACTACTTCGGCGTGTTCGACCGTGTTCCCGTCGGACAGTTCCTCTTCAACTCGATCCTGGTGACGGTGCTCACCGTGGGGCTCGGGTTGATCATCAACTCGCTCGCCGGGTTCGCCCTGTCGCGCCTGCGGTGGAAGGGCCGCGTCGTCGTGCTCGCGCTGATCATCGCGACGCTCATCGTCCCGTTCGAGACGATCGCGGTGCCGATGGTCTACTGGGTCAACCAGCTGCCGACCCTCGTCATGGAGGGCGGGGTGCTCAAGTACGACTTCGGCTGGCTGAACACCTACCAGGTGCAGATCGTGCCGTTCATCGCGAACGCGTTCTCGATCTTCCTCTTCGCGCAGTACTTCTCCACGATCCCGCAGTCGCTCGACGAGGCCGCGCGCATCGACGGCGCGAGCTGGTTCACCATCTACCGGCGCATCATCGTGCCACTGTCGGGACCGGCGTTCGCCACCGTGGCGATCCTCACCTTCCTCCCCGCGTGGAACCAGTACCTCTGGCCCCTCATGGTCGTGCAGAAAGAGAACCTGCGTCCCGTCATGGTCGGCATGCAGTACTTCTTCCAGCTCAACACCGCCTGGGGTGAGGTCATGGCCTACACCTCGCTCATCACCCTCCCCGTGCTGATCGTGTTCCTGGTCTTCCAGCGCGCGTTCGTCAGCAGCATCGCCGCCTCGGGGGTCAAGGGATGAGCGCACCGCTCGATGTCGTCGTGCTCGGAGAAGCACTCATCGACATCGTCACCACTTCCGCCGGGGCGGCCGAGCGCCCCGGCGGGAGCCCCGCCAACGTCGCCGTCGCCCTGGGGCGACTGGGCCGCGCGGCCGCCCTGGTGGCGCGCGTCGGCGACGACGAGCGCGGGCGCGTCCTCGAGGACTGGCTGTCGGCATCCGGGGTCGCCCTGCACTCCGCGGGCAGGCCCGTCCGCACCGCCACGGCCACCGCGACGATCGATGCGCGCGGCGACGCCACGTACGTCTTCGACATCGACTGGACCCTGCCGGCCCCCGTCGAGGTGCCGACCGCGCGCATCTTCCACACCGGGTCGGTCGCCTCGACGCTCGCGCCCGGCGCCGACGAGGTGCGCGCCGCTGCCGAGCGGGCGCGTCCGACGGCCCTCATCAGCTACGACCCCAACATCCGCCCGGCCCTGACCGGCGGGGTCGCCGACGCACGGGCGCGGGTCGAGGCGCTCGTTGCGGTGAGCGACATCGTCAAGGCGAGCGCCGAAGACGTCGCCTGGCTCTCTGCCGGTGTCGCCGCGGTCGACGTCGCCCGCGAATGGATCGCCCTGGGCGCCGGACTCGTCGTCATCACCGACGGGGATGCCGGTTCCCTCGCCGTCACCGCGCGAGCGAGCGTCGAGGTCCCGGCGGTGCCCACCCGCGTGGTCGACACCGTCGGCGCCGGCGACACCTTCATGGGCGCGCTGCTGGACGGCGTCCTGAATCTCGCCGGCGATACCGCGGCGCTCCGCGAGAGCGTGCGCTCCGCGAATGCCGACACCCTCCGCCCCCTGCTCGACCGCGCCGCGGCGGCCGCCGCCATCACGGTCGGGCGCGAGGGGATGGACCCCCCGACCCGAGACGACCTGCAGCGCGATGCTGCCGTGAAAGAGAGTGCCTGACGTGTTCGACCTCGCCGATTCCTACGTGTGGGATTTCTGGTTCGCCGACGACGGCGACCGCTATCACCTGTTCTTCCTCTACGCCTCGCGCGCGCTGCACGACCCCGAGGACCGCCACTACCGGGCGTCCGTCGGCCACGCCGTCTCGACCGATCTGGTGTCGTGGGAGCGCGTCGCCGATGCCCTCGTCCGCGGCGGAGCCGACGACTTCGACGCCCTCGCCACCTGGACGGGCTCGACCGTGCGACGCGCCGACGGCACGTGGTTCCTCTTCTACACGGGCTCGCGTCTCGCCGAGGACGGGCGCAACGTGCAGCGGGTCGGCTACGCCACCAGCTCCGACCTGTACACGTGGCACAAGAACACGGCGAACCCGGTCCTCGAAGCCGACGGCGAGGTGTACGAGCGTCTCGCGAACACCGAGTGGCACGACGAGGCCTTCCGCGACCCGTGGGTGTTCGCCGACCCGGCCGGCGACGGCTGGCACATGTACGTCACCGCCCGGGCGACGCACGGTCCGCTGAACGGCCGCGGCGTCGTGGCGCACGCGACCTCGCCCGACCTCGAGACGTGGGAGCTGCAGGCCCCCGTGAGCGCGCCCACCGAGCAGGGCTTCGGTCAGCTCGAGGTGACCCAGGTCGAACAGGTCGACGGTCGCGCGGTGCTGCTGTTCTCGTGCATGCCCGCTCAGGCGACGGATGCCGTGCGCGAGCGCCACCCGCGCGGCGCGGTGTGGGCGGTCCCCGCCGACGACGTGCTCGGCCCGTTCGACATCGAGGCCGCCACACCGATCACCGACGACGACCTGTACGTCGGCCGTCTGATCCAGGATCGCGCGGGCGCGTGGCAGCTGCTCGCCTTCCGCAACGTCGGTCCCGACGGCACGTTCGTCGGCGGCATCACCGACCCCCTGCCCGTCGGCTGGGACGGCGACCGCCTGGTGGTGAAGCAGCCCGCGACCGTGTCGGCCTGATTGACCGACCGTCGAACGCGCACGCTCGTTGGGGGGCGTGCGCGTTCGGCGTTCACGCAAGAGCGGCGCGATAGAATGGAGGTTGGTGCGTCGGGAAGTCTGGTCGACATTCTGTCGATCGACCCCTGAGGAGGCCTCATGAGCCACGACACCACCCGCGCGCCGAGCTGGCCCGGCTACCGCGAAGTCCACCGCGTCACGACGCTGCTGCGTCGCGAATCCGTCGGCGGGATGCTGCTGGTGGTCGCCGCGATCGCGGCGATCATCTGGGCGAACTCCCCCGCGGCGGACTCCTACTTCGCGCTGCGCGACTTCCGGTTCGGGTACGAGCCGTGGCATCTCGAGCTGAGCGTCGGGTCGTGGGCGGCCGACGGCCTGCTCGCCGTCTTCTTCTTCATGGTCGGCCTCGAGCTCAAGCGCGAGATCGTCGTCGGCAGCCTGCGCCGCTTCGAGACCGCCATCGTGCCCGTCACCGCGGCCTTCGCGGGCGTGGCCGTGCCCGCCCTGATCTACGTCGCGATCGTGCACACGCAGCCGAGCTTGCTGGCCGGCTGGGCGATCCCCACGGCCACCGACATCGCGTTCGCCGTCGCCGTGCTCGCCCTGGTCGGATCGCACCTGCCCGGCCCCCTGCGCATCTTCCTGCTCACCCTCGCCGTGGTCGACGACCTGATCGCCATCGCCATCATCGCGATCTTCTACACCACCGACATCTCGCTCGTCCCCCTCGCCGTCTTCGCGCTGCTGGTCGTCGTCTACGGCGTCATCGCCCACCGCGCCCGCGCCTGGTTCGCGCGCAACGCCTGGGGTGCATGGGTCGTGCTGCTGCCGATCGGCTTCGCCGCGTGGGCGTTCCTGCACGCCTCGGGCGTGCACGCCACGATCGCCGGCGTCGCTCTCGCCTTCACGATCCCCGTCGCGGCGTCGAAGCGTCAGCCCGAGCACCACGGCATGGACCTCGCCGAGCAGTTCGAGCACCGCTTCCGCCCGCTGTCGAGCGGCATCGCCGTGCCGATCTTCGCCTTCTTCGCGGCGGGCGTCGCGGTCGGCGGGGGCGAGGGCGTCGTGCGGGCCCTCATGGACCCCGTGACCATCGGCGTCGTCGCCGGACTCGTGCTCGGAAAGCCGGTCGGCATCCTGCTCGGAGTCCGCCTGCTCACCCTGGTCACCAAGGTGCGTCTCGATCCGGCGCTCAAGTGGATCGACCTCGCCGGGGTCGGCCTGCTCGCGGGCATCGGTTTCACCGTCTCGCTGCTGATCGCCGAGCTCAGCTTCCCCGCGGGCTCCCCCCACACCGACGACGCGAAGATCGCGATCATGGCGGCCTCGCTGCTGGCATCCGTCTTCGCGGCGAGCGTGCTGCTGGTGCGCAATCGTCGCTACAAGCAGCTCGCTCTCGCCGAAGAAGTGGATGCCGACGGCGACGACGTGCCGGACGTGTACCAGCAGCCGCTTCCCGACGCGCGCTGAGCCCGTGGCGTCACCGGAACAGGCTGCGGCGCCGAGAACAGGCGGATCCGGGCGCCGAGGGCCTGTTCTGGTGACATCCCCTGTTCTCGTGACGCCGAGGGGCCCGGCGCGGGTCAGGCCGAGCCGCGCTCGATGACCTCGGTGGGCAGGATCGTGGCGTGCGCCGCGGGTCGCCCCGCGAGGATGTCGAGAAGAACGGATGCCATGTGCCGCCCCTGCGTGAGCGACGGCTGACGCACGGTGGTGAGCGCCGGGGTCAACGCCGTCGAGACCGCGGAGTCGTCGAAGCCCATCACGGCGATGTCGCGACCGGGCTCGACGCCCTTCTCACGCAGCGCCGCGTACGCGCCGCGCGCCATGAGGTCGCTCGCGACGAAGACGGCGTCGAGGTCGACGCCGGCCGAGAGGATGCGGTTCATCGCCAGCGCCCCGCCCATCTCGGTGAAGTCGCCGTTCTCGACCACCGCGGGCTCGAGCCCCGCGTCGGCCATCGCATCGCGGAACCCCTGCAGGCGGTCGATGCCGGCGGGCATGTCCGACGGACCCGAGATCGTGCCGATTCGGCGGTGTCCGCGGGCGAGCAGATAGGCGGTGGCGGTACGTCCGCCCTCGACGTTGTCGACGTCGACGTAATAGTCGTCGGCGCGCACGCGGTTGGGGCGCCCGCCGTACACGACGGGCACCACGTCGGCGACGCGGTCGAGGAAGGTGTCGCTGGTGTGGTGCGACGCCACGATCGCGCCGTCCACACTGCCGCCCCGCAGGTACGCGAGCGCTTTCGCGCTGGCGTCGTCGCTCGCGATCAGCATGTTCATGATGTAGTCGGACTCGCCGACCACCTCGCTGATACCCGCGACGATCGAGGCGAAGAACGGATCGCCGAAGAACCGGTCGGTCTGCTCCGGGATCACCAGGGCGATCGCCCGCGTCTGCCGGCTCGCCAGGGAGCGCGCCGCGCGATTGGGGACGTACTGCAGCTCGTCGATCGCGCGGCGCACGGCCTCGAGGGCGGACGGGGAGACGGCGGTGGACCCGTTCACGACGCGTGACACCGTCGAGCGCGAGACACCGGCCCGGGCGGCGACCTCTTCGATCGTGGTGGTTCCGCGCGCGGGTGCGAGCTCCATCACTACCTCCTCGGGCCCGACGCCGAGGGCCTAGACCGCGGGAACGACGGTCAGCGCACGCTCGGCGATGATGCGAGCGTACTGCCGACCCGAGTCCTTCAGGGTCCGCTCCTGCGTGGCGTAGTCGACGTAGACGATGCCGAAGCGCTTGGCGTATCCCCAGGCCCACTCGAAGTTGTCCATCAGCGACCAGTAGAAGTAGCCGCGCACGTCGACGCCGTGGTCGACGGCATCCAGCACCGCACCCAGGTGCGCCTCGACGAACTCCACGCGATCCGCGTCGTGGACGCGGGTCTCGCCGTCCTCGACGACCACCTCGTCGTCGTACGAGGCCCCGTTCTCGGTGACGTACAGCGCCACCCCCGCCTCGGCGGAGTACTCCTCGCTCACCCGCCGCAGCAGGCGCGTGAGCCCCTCGGGCTGCACCTCCCACCCCATGTTGGTGCGCGAGAGTCCGCGGTCGTGCCAGTAGAGGTTCTCGTGCGCGGGGAAGGGCTTGCCGATCGGGCGCGTGGTGGGCGCGTCGCCCGCCGGCGGGTCGACGTCGGGCGCCGTCCCGCCGACGAGCTCACCGTGGTAGTAGTTCACGCCCAGCGAGTCGATGGGCGTCGAGATGACCTCGAGGTCGCCGGGACGCACGGCCTCGTGCCAGCGGTCCACCGCCTCGGCGTCGGCGGAGCGGAAGTCCTCGACGATGTCGGCCGGGTACGACCCGCGGAACACCGGGTCGAGGAACCACCGGTTGAACTGGCCGTCGATGCGACGCGCGGCGTCGCTGTCGGCCGGGTTCGCCGGGTCGACGGCATCCGCCACCGTGAGGTTCAGGGTCAGGCCCAGGTTGAGCGAGCTGTCGCGCGCGCGCAGCTCACGCACGGTCTGGCCGTGCCCGAGCAGCAGGTGGTGCGCGGCGAGCATGCCCTCGGCCTGCGAGTAGTGCCCGGGGGCGTGGGCGCCCGCCGTGTAGCTGAGGAACGACGAGCACCACGGCTCGTTCAGCGTGGTCCACACGTCGACGCGGTCGCCGAGGGCGTCGTGCATGTCGAGCGCGTACTCGGTGAAGAGGTCGCTCGTCTCGCGCACGGTCCACCCGCCGCGGTCCTGCAGCGCCTGCGGCAGGTCCCAGTGGTACAGCGTCAGCCAGGGCAGGATGCCGGCATCCAGCAGCTCGTCGACGAGGCGCTTGTAGAAGTCCACGCCCTTCGGGTTGAGCGCGCCGCCGTCGGGGCGCACGCGCGACCACGACGTCGAGAAGCGATAGGTCTGCAGCCCCAGGCGCTTCATCAGCTGCACGTCGCCGGCGTAGCGGTGGTAGTGGTCGCAGGCGACGTCGCCGTTGTCGGCGTTGATGACGGCGTCGGGCACGCGGCTGAACGCGTCCCAGATCGAAGCGGTGCGACCGTCTTCGAAGGCGGCCCCCTCGATCTGGTAGGCCGCGGTCGCGGCGCCGAAGAGGAAGCCGTCGGGGAACGAGCGGGTGGTGGACATGGATCGGGTTCCTTCCGTGGGCGCGAGGGTCATCCCTTGACCGCCCCTTGCATGATGCCACTGACCAGCTGCTTGCCCGCGAAGACGAACAGCAGCAGCAGCGGAATCGTCGACAGCAGCACGCCCGCGAGGACGATCGAGTAGTCGACGAAGTAGTTGGACTGCAGCAGCGACAGGGCCACCGGCAGCGTCGGGTTCTGGCGGTCGAGCACGATGAACGGCCAGAAGAAGTTGTTCCACGCGCTGACGAAGGTGAACAGGCCCAGCATGGCCGCGGCGGGCCGGGCGGCGGGCACCCCCACGGTGAGGAAGGTGCGGAACGAGCTCGCCCCGTCGACCCGCGCGGCCTCGATCAGCTCGTCGGGAACCGACTGTCGCAGGTACTGCGTCATCCAGAACACCCCGAACGCGCTGGTGAGAGCGGGGATGATGATGGCGCCCAGCTGACCGGTCCAGCCCAGCTCGCTGAACAGGATGTACAGGGGCACCACGCCCAGCTGCATCGGCACGGCCATCGTGCCCACGACGAAGACCAGCAGCCACGGACCACCGCGGAACCGCAGCTTCGCGAACGCCCAGCCCGCGAGGGTCGAGAAGAAGACGACGGATGCCGCGATCAGCCCCGAGCTGATGATCGAGTTGAGCAGCGCGGGCCAAAAGTTGACCGCGGGGTCGCCGATCACGGCGGCGGCGTTGGCGAAGAAATTCCCGCCGGGGATCCACGAGCGGTTGGCGTCGCGGATGGTGGAGGAGTCGCCCGAGCCGATCAGCAGCGACCAGTAGAACGGGAACACGCTGGCCAGCAGCACGGCGCCGAGGCTGGCGTACACGATCCAGCCGGGGCGCGATCCGCGCACGGGACGCGGGCGGCGACGGCGCGGTTCGGCCGGGATGCCGACCTCCGCGAGGGGGATGGGGGCTGCGCCTGCGACGGTCATCGCGTCGTCTCCTCTCCGGCGGCGGTCGCGCGTGCGGCGGCGGCCCTCAGGGTGTCGTGTCGGTCACGGGCGGGGGCCGTGGCATCCGTCCGCAGTCGTTCCCGTGCCGCCCGCGCCCGAGCGCGGCGCTCGCGACGGGTGCGGGGATCGCGCGTGCCGTCGTCGCGGACGAGCGAGCGGGTGACCACCATGTTGATCGCCCCGATCGCCAGGATGATGAGGAACAGGATCCACGCGAGCGCGGCGGCCCGGCCGAAGTTCCACTCGCCCCATCCGACGTTGTAGAGCCAGAGCGTGACGGTCAGCCACTGGTTGTCGGCGCCACCCGTGCCGTACTGGTCGTACATGCGCGGCTCGTCGAAGATCTGCAGGCCGCCGATGGTGGCGGTGATGATGACGAAGATCAGCGTCGGCTTGAGGCTCGGCAGGGTGATCGAGAAGAACTGGCGGATCTTGCCGGCCCCATCGACGGTGGCCGCCTCGTAGTACTCGCGCGGGATGGCCTGCATCGCGGCGAGGAGGATGAGGGTGTTGTAGCCCGTCCAGCGGAAGTTGACCATCGTGGCGATGGCGATGTGGCTGGCGAAGGCGTCGGAGTGCCACGGCACCGCGGGCAGCCCGAGGTTCTGCAGCGTGGTGTTCACGACGCCGTACTGGTCGCCGAACATGTTGCTGAAGATCAGGGCGACGGCCACGGGGGCCATCACGTACGGGATCAGCACGCTCATGCGCCAGAAGGTCTTGGCGCGGATGTTCTGGTCGAGCATCGCGGCGATGAAGATCGCGATGATCAGCTGCGGGACGCTCGAGAGCAGGAAGATGCTGAAGGTGTTGCGCAGGGCGATCCAGAACTTGGGCTGCGAGAGCACCCACGCGTACTGGTCGAAGCCGATGAACTCGCCGGAGTTGCGGAC
>NZ_QDFT01000014.1 GCF_003075375.1 Microbacterium testaceum
GCACCGCTGCGTGCGCCTCCATGCGCGAAGCTGCGTACAGCGGCACCTCACGCCGGGCATCCTCGCGGCGCTTCTCCAGTTCGTTGGCTGCCCAGTCGCGCAAGGCGTGCCAGTCTTCGAGCGTGGGGGCTGCGGGAGCGTCGATATGTGCCATGAGCGGCCACTATGAACGGCCCTCAGCCGCTCCACAACCAACCGCTACGACTGCCCTGAGATGCGTCTGAGTAGCCGTGCAGGCTCGGGCGTGGCTAGGTGGTTCTCCACAGCTTCGAGCAACATTCTCCAGTGCATGCGGCTACCGCGTACGCCATCATGGGGCTGCGCCTGCTTAGCGTGAGACTGTCTGGAGCGATGCTGGAGGCTCATCATCATCGGGCACGACCTCCGTCGGGTCGTCGTTCTGGTGCGGTGCCACCACCGGCGCAGGGTGGAACATGTCGAAGAACACCGACACGTCGCCTGCTGCCCGCTTTGCCCGGTCATTGTGCGAGTAGGTGGCGATCTGCTGGTCCGCGCCCTTCTCGCTCCATCCCATGGTCGCCACGAGACTTTCTCGCGATGCGCCCGCCTCGATGAGCATGGTGGTGGCGACGTGGCGCAGGCTATGCACGGTCAGCCCGCTGTCCTTCTTGAAAGCTTCGATCATGCCGTAAAGCTGTTCGCGGTCGCGCTGCCCGTAGCGCGGCTGCCCGAGGTAGCTCTTGGTGCGAGGGTTGCCGTCCTTGCGTAGAGTCGGGGGACCGACTGTGAAAAGCAGCTTGTCGAGGCCTTCGCCCGCCACTGGATTGAAGAGGGGGTCCTGTCGAAGCTTGCTTTGCGCAGCCCGGTGGGTCACTAGCACCTGCCATACATGCTCGGGTATCACGATCTCTCGCACACCACTCTCCGACTTCGTCTTCACGAGCGCCCAGTAGGCCTCAGACTTCGGGTTGGTGCACCCACGGGTCTTGCGACCGCAGGGGAATGCGCCGAGCTTGGCGTCCCATTCGCCGCACCCGTGCTCACCCGCGACACGGGCGAGCTGGTGCGAGATCACCACTCGGCGCGTGCGAGTGTTACCGCTCCTTCTCGTGACGAGGCTGTCATCGGTCATGCCCAGCACCTCCGACTGCCGAATGCCGACCATGGCGAGCAGCCAGCGGGCGCTTTCACCGATCTTCTCTGCTTCTGCGAGCAGGTAGCGGTTGAGGTATTTGGCCGCCTGGCGAAGCTCTTTGACCTCTTCGGTGGTGCGCTTCTTGCGCCCATCGGGAGCTTTGATGCCCACCATCGGATGCGCAAGGATGATGCCGTCGCGCTGAGCGACATTGAGCGCCCCCTTCAAGGCGATATGCACCTGCCGGATGCTGCTATCGCCTAACCCCTTACCGGGAAGCGTGTCCTTGAAGAATGTTCGAAGCTTCGGGTAGGTGAGGGTTCGGACTGGTTCGTCACCGAAAACCGGAAGTATGTGCTGGCGAATGCGGCTGTCATACATGCGGTACGACTGCCACGCGAGGTCACCGTCGTCGTTCTTGGTTTCGAGCCACGTTGCCATCACATCTCTCACCGTGACGTAGGAAAGCTCCTCTGGCACGGTCAAATGCTCAGGCCCAAGTTGGCCATACGCTACGCGCTTTCGCGTGACTGCTTCTTCGAGTGCGCGTGCAGCATCAGCAGCGGTCTTACGCTGCACGGCAACGGTCACCGTTTTGCTTCCGAGTTTTATGCGGCGCACCGCGCGGTAATAGGTGTACACACCGCCATTCGGAGCCGGAAGCTCCCGCACATGCACGCTACCCATGCCACAGATCGCGCGCCGCGGCTGCCGTTTATGTGCCGCGTGCTTTTTTCGGTCCGCCGCCCCCACGTCGTCCGTCGTCATTGCGCCCCCCAATCGCGCTTATGTACACACATCTTGTACACATATTCAGGGGAGCGCAACAACTAAAAAGGGCGCATAATCACGCGGATTTTGACAATCTCGCGTGATTATGCGCCCAAAGTGCGGTGACGGTGGGATTTGAACCCACGGTAGGGGTGAACCTACACAACATTTCGAGTGTTGCACCTTCGGCCGCTCGGACACGTCACCGCGGACAAGCTTACGACACTCTGCGGGATGCCGCGAATCGGCGCCGGCGGCATCCATTCCTCCACCGTCGAGCCACCGCGCTGGATGCCGCCCGGGGCCGCTGCCAGGATCGAGCCATGAGCGTGATCGAGAACTCCAAGCTGACGGTCGTGGGCGCGGGGAGCGTGGGCGCGAGCGTCGCCTATGCGGCCCTCATCCGCGGGTCGGCCCGGCACGTCGCCCTGTACGACATCGCCGCCGAGAAGGTCGAGGCCGAGGTGCTCGACCTCGCGCACGGGACGCAGTTCACCGGTTCGAGCGACATCACGGGCGGTGCCGACGTGTCGATCGCCGAGGGGTCGCATGTCGTCGTCATCACCGCCGGCGCGAAGCAGAACCCGGGGCAGACGCGCACCGAACTCGCCGCCACCAACGCCCGGATCATCGGCGACATGATGCCGAAGCTGCTCGAGGTCGCGCCGAACGCGGTGTACGTCATCGTCACGAACCCGTGCGACGTGCTCACGGTCCTCGCTCACGAGAGGACGGGGCTGCCGGCATCCCGGATCTTCGCCTCGGGCACCGTCCTCGACACCTCTCGCCTTCGCTGGAAGATCGCGCAGCGCGCGGGCGTCGCCACCTCCAGCGTGCACGCGTGGATCGTCGGCGAGCACGGCGACACCGAGTTCCCCCTGTGGTCGACGGCCACGATCGGGTCGGCGCCGATCACCGAATTCGACCTTCCCGACGGTTCCCGTTTCGACGAGAAGGAATTGGATGCCATCGCCGTCGACGTGCGCGATGCGGCGTACAAGGTGATCAAGGGCAAGGGTGCCACCAACTACGCCATTGGACTGTCCAGCGCTCGCATCGTCGAGGCGGTCCTGCGCGACGAGCACGCGATCCTGCCGGTCAGCACGGTGCTCGACGACTTCCACGGCATCAGCGGCACGGCTCTGTCGGTGCCGTCGATCGTGTCGGCGCGCGGAGCGGTGCCGCTGGCGGGCACCCCCTTCTCGGACGCCGAGCTGACGCTGCTGCGCCGTTCCGCCGACGCTCTGGCCACGGTCGCGCAGTCGCTGCACGACTGAGCCGTCCGCGCGGCGGGCCCGTCGACGGACGAGGGATGCCATGCCCCGGCGCGGCGATGTCGGAGGCCCCGCGTAGCCTGAAGCCATGGCATCCCGTCGTCCTGCAACCGCCCCCGCGCCCTACCGGTGCACCGAGTGCGGATGGACGACGGTCAAGTGGGTCGGGCGCTGCGGCGAGTGCCAGTCGTGGGGCACGGTCGTCGAGGCGGCCGAGCAGACGGGCATCGTCCGCTCGATCACGCCGGTCGCGCCGGGGGCGGCGCGCGCGGCGCGGCGCATCACCGAGATCGACACGCAAGACGCCCCGCGTCGCACGAGCGGCGTCGGCGAGTTCGACCGCGTGCTCGGCGGGGGCATCGTGCCCGGCGCGGCGATCCTGCTGAGCGGCGAGCCCGGCGTCGGCAAGTCGACGCTGCTGCTCGAGGTCGCGGCGCAGAGCGCCCGGGCCGGACGACGCGTGCTGTACGCCAGCGGCGAGGAGTCCGCGGCGCAGGTGCGCCTGCGGGCCGAGCGCACCGGCGCCCTGCACGACGAGCTGTTCCTCGCCGCCGAGACCGACCTGGCCACGATCCTCGGCCACATCGACGAGGTCGAGCCCGGCCTGCTCATCGTCGACTCGGTGCAGACGGTGTCGTCGGCGCACAGCGACGGCGCGGCCGGTCAACCCGCCCAGGTGCGCGAGGTGGCATCCGCCCTCATCCGCGTCGCGAAAGAGCGCGGGCTCCCGATCATCCTCGTCGGCCACGTCACCAAGGACGGCTCGATCGCCGGCCCCCGCATCCTCGAACACCTCGTCGACGTGGTGTGCCACTTCGAGGGAGACCGGCAGACGTCGCTGCGTTTCGTCCGTGCGCTCAAGAACCGCTTCGGCCCCACCGACGAGGTCGGGTGCTTCGACATGACCGGCACCGGCATCGCCGAGGTCGCGGATCCCAGTGCCCTGTTCCTCGGCCACGGCGAGCCCGAGCCGGGCACGTGCGTCACGATCGCGATGGAGGGGCGGCGCGCACTTCCCGTCGAGATCCAGGCTCTCGCCGTGCGACAGACGGCCCCCAACCCGCGGCGCATCGTCAACGGCGTCGACTCCTCGCGCGTCGCGATGGTGCTCGCGGTGCTCGAGAGCCGCATGGGTCTCACCCTGTCGGACCGCGACGTGTACGTCTCGACGGTCGGTGGCGTCCGCCTGGTCGAACCGGCCGCCGACCTGGCGATCGCGATCGCGGTGGCCAACGCCGTGAAGAACCGCAAGGTGTCCAAGCGGCTCGCCGCGATCGGCGAGCTGACTCTGACCGGCGAGATCCGCAACGTCACCCAGGCCGCGCAGCGCGCCTCCGAGGCCAAGCGGCTCGGCTACCACACGGTGCTTGACGCCTCGTCGCGCAAGCTCGCGCAGGCGCTCAACGAGCTGCAGGTGCGCGGCGTGCCCCGCGACGACAGCGAACCGGGGTTCTGAGCGGTCGGCAGCACGCGGCACACCCGAAGCGGAGCGGCGCCCCGACGCGGCATCCGGGCGCGGTCGGCACTTCGTCGACGCTCCGGCGCGGGGCGAGGTACCGACGCGGTGCGGCATCCGGACGCGACCCGGCATCCGGACACGGTGCGGCACCCGGACACGGTGCGGCACCCGGACACGGTGCGGCATCCGGACGCGGTGCGGCGTCCGGACACGGTGCGACCGGACACGGTGCGGCACCCGGACGCGGTGCGGCGTCTCGAGCCCGTCGGACTCAGCGACCGGGAGGCGCCGAGCGGCGACGGCGGTGCGGGGAGGTCATCCCCAGCACGGCGGGGATGACGAGTCCGGCGGCGCACACGGCACCGGCGATCAGGTACTCCATGCCGTCGAGTCTTCCACGAGTCCCTCACCCGCGCGACTCGGGTTTTTCACCCCGCCGGGGTCGACGGGCAGTCGAGCGTCGCCCACCACCGCTCGGCCGCACGGCAACGTGCGTGCACAACGGCGGGCCGTGTCGAAAACAGTCGGACCCGGCGATCCAGTCTCGGCGTGTCGTCACTCCGCCCCGCCGTTGTGCTCGCACCGCGCCCCACGGCACCCGGTCGGCGCACCCGGACCGCCCGGGGTGACGAACCGACGAGCCCTCCCCCTCGCCGCGAACCAGCCGTCCCTGCTGAGCACAACGGCGGGGACTTGACGAGACACGCCGCGTTGGGCCGTCGCAGCCCCGGCGTGTCGACACTCCGGCCCGCAACTGTGCACGGGGCAAGACCCGGCCACCGCACCCGGACCGGCCGGGGTGACTAACCGACGCCCCGCCGCGAACCGGCCGTGCCTGTCGAGCACAACGGCGGGATTCGACGCGACACGCCGCGTTGGGCCGTTCCCGCCCCGGCATGTCGACACCCCAGCCCGCAGCTGTGCACGCGGCCAGACCCGGCCACCACCCCAGCCCGCAACTGTGCACGCGGCAAGACCCGGCCACCGCACCCGGCCCGCGAACCCTCAGGCGTCGAGCGCGGCGATGAGGTCGGCCGGCGCTGCCTGGATGGGGTGCGGCCCGGCGATGTCGATGAAGACCGTGGTGATGGCATCCTGGTGCGCTCCGAGGAACGACCGCAACCACTGCGGGGACTGCAGCGCCACGTGCGGGGGGAGCGTCTCGGGCTTGTGCGCGGCGTCGCTGAACAGCAGCAGGGCGACCTGGCCGGTGTCGGGGGCGCGGTAGGTCCACACCTCGCCGACGCTCAGCGGGTTGTCGGCGTCGCCCGGCGTCATCAGCGGCACCACCGTCGGTCCGTGCCGCAGCGCGAAGGCGATCGCCGCCATGTCCTGGGTCTGCAGGGCGTCGGTCAGCGCGGTGTTCTTGAAGTCCATGTCGTGCTTCTTCCCCTTGCGCTTCTTGCTCCCGGCCATCCTCCGAGCCTAATCCGGCGGAGCGATCAGGCCAGGAATCCGCGAAGCAGCGACTCGGATCCGGCGAGGTGGTCGCGCATGGCGGCGTGGGCGGCATCCGGTCTGCCCGCCAGGATCGCCGACACGATCGCGGCGTGCTGCGACGTGGAGTGGTCGATGTTGCGCGGCAGCAGCGGAAAGGTGTCGAGCCAGGCGTTCACGCGCGCGCGGTTGTCGGCCACGAGGGGAACGAGCGAGGGGATGCCGGCGAGCTCCGCGATCGTCAGGTGCAGCAGCGTGTCGAGGCGGCGGTAGTCCTCTCCCCCGGCGTGCGCGGCGGCCTCGTGCCGTGCCCACAGCACGTCGCGTTCGTCGGCGGACAGCGAGCGACCGGCCGCGGCCCACGCGGCGCCGGGTTCGAGCACGCCCCGCAACGAGATGACGTCCGAGAGTTCGGCGGGAGAGACCACCGCCGGCTCCGACGGACGCGGCACGGGGTCGACGACGAAGGTGCCGCCGTACCGTCCGCGCCGCGTCTCGAGCCAACCGGCGTCGGCGAGCTCGCGGATCGCCTCGCGGACGGTGTCGCGGCTGACGCCGTACAGCGCCGCGAGTTCGCGTTCGGCGGGCAGCGACTCCCCCGGGGCGACGAGCCCCAGACGCACCGTCTGCACGATGCGGGCCGTGGTGTCCTCGAGCGCGTTGCCGCTGCGCACGGGCCGGTAGACGGCCCGCCGCAGGTCGTCCAGGGGCGCCTCGCTCACCGCCTCAGCCTGTCATGTCGGGGATCAGAGCGGCGTCACGTAGGCGTTGGTGATACCGCCGTCGACGACGAACGCGGTCGCGGTGATGAACGAGGCGTCGTCGGATGCCAGGAACGCCACCGCCGCGGCCATCTCGTCGGGCTCGGCGAACCGGCCCATCGGTACGTGCACCAGGCGGCGCTGCGCGCGCTCGGGGTCCTTCGCGAAGAGCTCCTGCAGCAGCGGCGTGTTCACCGGCCCGGGGCAGAGCGCGTTGACCCGGATGCCCTGTCGGGCGAACTGCACGCCGAGCTCGCGGGTCATCGCCAGCACGCCGCCCTTGGACGCGGTGTACGAGATCTGCGATGTGGCCGAGCCGAGCAGCGCGACGAACGAGGCGGTGTTGATGATCGAGCCGCGACCGGCGGGCACCATGTGCCGCAGCGCCGCGCGCGAGCACAGGTAGACGCTCTTGAGGTTGACGTCCTGCACGCGGTCCCAGGCGGGCAGCTCGGTCGTCTCGATGGAGTCGTCGTCCGCAGGCGAGATGCCGGCGTTGTTGAAGGCGATGTCGACGCTGCCGAGGTCGGCGGCGACGCCGTCGAAGAGGGCGTTCACCGAATCCTCGTCGGCGACGTTCACCTGCCGGAACACCCCGCCCACCGCCTCGGCGGCAGTGGTTCCGGTGGTCTCGTCGAGGTCGGCGATGACGACGCGGGCGCCCTCGGCGGCGAAGCGCCGGGCGGTGGCCAGGCCGATGCCGCTGGCGCCGCCGGTGACGATGGCGACGCGGTCGCGCAGACGCTGGGTGAGGTCGATGGTCATGGTGCGGGTGTTCCTTTCGCGCGGGACCTCGTCCCGCTCATGGCTGGTGTGGGGCCTCGAGACCGGCCGAATGCGGGACGAGGACCGTCATCAGTGGGACGAGGGGGTCATTCGGTGGCGTAGAACACGTTCTTCGTCTCGGTGAAGTGCTCGGCGGCATCCGGTCCGAGCTCGCGACCGAGTCCCGAGGCCTTCATACCGCCGAACGGGGTCGAGTACCGCACCGACGAGTGCGAGTTCACCGACAGGACGCCGCTGCGCACCCCGCGGGAGACCCGGATGCCACGGCCCAGGTTCTCGGTCCAGATCGACCCCGCCAGACCGTAAGCGGTGTCGTTGGCGAGGCGGATGGCATCCGCTTCGTCCTCGAAGGGCAGCACGGCCAGGACCGGTCCGAAGACCTCGTCGCGGGCGATGCGGTCGCCGGGCTGGGCGAGCACCACGGCGGGGGCGAACCAGAAGCCGTCCCCCTCGGGCGCCGAACCGCGGAAGGCCACGTCGGCCCCGTCGAGGAAGCCTTGGACGATGGAGCGATGGGATGCCGAGATCAGCGGCCCCATCTGGGTCGACTCGTCGTGGGGGTCGCCGACCCTCCACGCGGCGACGGCGGGTTCGAGCAGCTCGAGGAACCGGTCGTACACGCGGCGCTCGACGAGCAGGCGGCTGCGCGCGCAACAGTCCTGGCCGGCGTTGTCGAAGACCGAACCGGGGACGCCCGCCGCCGCCTTCTCGAGGTCGGCGTCGGCGAAGACGATGTTGGCGCTCTTGCCGCCGAGCTCGAGCGTGACGGGTTTCAGCAGCTGCGCGCATCCCGCGGCGACCTCGGTGCCCACCTCGGTTGAGCCGGTGAAGACGACCTTGTGCACGTCGGGGTGCGTGACGAAGCGCTGCCCGACGACCGAACCCGATCCCACGATGACGCGGAAGAGCCCCTCGGGCAGACCCGCTTCGAGCGCGAGCTCGCCGAGGCGGACGGCGGTGAGCGGGGTCAGCTCGGCGGGCTTGAGCACGACGGCGTTGCCCGCGGCGAGCGCGGGGGCGAAGCCCCACGCGGCGATGGTCATCGGGAAGTTCCACGGAACGATGATCCCGACGACGCCGTAGGGCTCGTGGTAGGTGACGTCGAGGCCCCCGGCGACCGGGATCTGCGAGCCGATCAGGCGTTCCGGCGAGCCGGCGTAGTAGTTGAGCACCTGGGCGACGTGCTGGGCCTCCCACCGGGCCGAACCGATGGGGTGGCCGGAGTTGCGCACCTCGAGCGCGGAGAGTTCGTCGACGTGCGCCTCGACGACCCGCGCGAACGCGCGCAGAGCGTCGGCGCGGGCGACGGGGGCGAGCGCCGCCCAGGTGCGCTGCGCGCGCACGGCGTCGGCGACCGCGGCGTCCACCTCGGCGACGTCGGCGCGCTCGAGGGTGGTGATGGGTGCCCCCGTGGCGGGGTTCGTGACGGTGAACGTGCTCATGCGGGGACTCCCTGGGGCTCGGAGGAGGTGCGGGCGGCCCGGTACCGCGCGGCCGCGGCGACGAGGCCGAGGAACAACCGTCGGTCTTCGGCATTCTCCTCGGGATGCCACTGCACGGCGACGAGGTAGTCCTCTCCCGGCAGCTCGACGGCCTGCACGAGCCCGTCGTCCGTGCGCGCGGTGACCCGGAGCCCCTCGGCGACGCGGTCGACGCCCTGGTGGTGGTAGCTGTGGACGCCGAGCTCCCCGGCGCCGACGAGACCCGCGAGCCGGGTGTCGGCATCCACCTCTACGGTGTTGTCGGCGAACACGCCCCCGCCGATGCGGTATCGCTCGGTACCGAGCGCCTCGGGCAGGTGCTGGTGGAGCGTCCCGCCCAGGGCGACGTTGATCAGCTGCAGCCCGCGGCAGATGCCGAAGACCGGGATGCCGCGCTCCCGCGCTCCCGCGAGCAGGGCGAGCTCCCATTCGTCGCGGTCGGCGCGCGCGGGGTCGGTGGCGGGGTGGCGCTCGGCGCCGTAGAGCTCGGGCTGCACGTCGAGCCCGCCGGTGAGGATCAGCCCGTCGAGCCCGTCGAGCACCGCGGCGGCGGCCTGCGTGGCGCGCGGCTGCGGCGGCAGCAGCACGGCCGTGGCGCCCGAGGCGGTCACCGCGTCGAAGTACTGCTGCGGCAGGAACGAGGCGCGCACGTCCCAGACCCCCTGCTTCGCGCGTTCGAGGTAGGTCGTCAGCCCCACGACGGGGGTCCTGCTCGGATCAGAGGCGCTCGAAACCACGCACCCGCTCCCAATCGGTCACGGCGGCGTCGTAGGCCTCGACCTCGATGCGCGCCTGGTTCAGGTAGTGCTCGACGACCTCGTCGCCGAAGGCGGCGCGGGCGATGGACGACTCCGAGAAGAGCCGCGCCGCCTCGCGCAGGGTCGTGGGAAGGGTGTCGACGCCGGCCGCGTAGGCGTTGCCGGTGAGCGGGGCGGGCAGGGCGAGTTCGTTCTCGACGCCGTGCAGTCCGCCCGCGATGATCGCCGAGATCGCGAGGTAGGGGTTCACGTCTCCGCCGGGGACGCGGTTCTCGACGCGCAGCGACGAGCCGTGGCCGACGACGCGCAGCGCGCACGTGCGGTTGTCGACGCCCCACGCGACGCCGGTGGGCGCGAACGACCCCTTCGCGTAGCGCTTGTACGAGTTGATCGTGGGCGCGTACAGCAGCGTGAACTCGCGCAGGGTGGCCAGGATGCCGGCGATCCAGTGCTCCATGAGCGGGCTGAAGCCGTGCTCACCGTCTCCGGCCATGACCGCGGCGCCGTCGTCGCCGCGCACCGAGAGGTGGATGTGGCAGCTGTTGCCCTCGCGCTCGTTGAACTTGGCCATAAACGTCAGCGACTTGCCGTGGCGGTCGGCGATCTCTTTCGCGCCGTTCTTGTAGAGCGTGTGGTTGTCGGCGGTCTCGAGCGCCTCGGCGTAGCGGAACGCGATCTCCTGCTGGCCGAAATTGCACTCGCCCTTCACGCCCTCGCAGTACATGCCGGCGCCGTCCATCCCGACCCGGATGTCGCGCAGCAGCGGCTCGAGCCGCGTGGTGGCGAGCAGGTTGTAGTCGACGTTGTAGTCGGTGGACGGCGTCAGCCCGGTGTAGCCCTTGGCCCAGGCGCCGCGGAACGAGTCGTCGAAGACGATGAACTCGAGCTCTGTTCCGGCGTAGGCGGTGAGTCCCCGCTCGGCCAGCCGGGATCTCTGGGCGTTCAGGATGCCGCGCGGCGACTGCACGACGGCGGCGCGGTCCTCCCACGCCAGGTCGGCCATGACCAGGGCGGTGCCGGGCTGCCAGGGGATGCGGCGCAGCGTGTCGAGGTCGGGCACGAGCAGCATGTCGCCGTAGCCCTTCTCCCAGCTCGACATCGCGTAGCCGTCGACGGTGTTGAGGTCGACGTCGACCGACAGCAGGTAGTTGCAGGCCTCGGCGCCGTGACCCTGCACTTCGTCGCGCCAGAATCGCGCGGCGACGCGCTTGCCGACGAGCCGTCCCTGCGCGTCGGGGAAGGCGACGACGACCGTGTCGATGTCTCCCGCGTCGATCGCGGCGTTCAGCTCTGCGGTGGTGAGATTGCCCGCCATGGTGTCCCTCTCGCCTTCTCGTCGCCCTCCGCGACGAAGGACGTAACGAGGAACTTACACGCCAAAGGTAGACAGGTCGACCAATAGCGGGCCATGATCTTGCGCAAAGGCGAGCCCGAAGCCTGCCCGCATCCTTCCGGAGGTCACATGTCCACCTCGAGCAGTTCCCGCAAAAAGGTCGCTGGAGCCACCTATACCGCCACCGACGCCGCCTACTTCGAGAAACGCACCCTGAAACGGTCGGCCGGCGTCTGGGGCCTGTGGGGCCTGGCCGTCGCCGCCGTCATCTCGGGCGACTTCTCGGGCTGGAACTTCGGCATCGGCTTCGCGGGCTTCGGCGGCATGCTCATCGCCTTCGTCATCCTCGTCGTCATGTACTACGGTCTGACCTTCTCGATCGGCGAGATGGCGGCGGCGATGCCGCACACCGGCGGCGCCTACTCGTTCGCCCGCTCGGCGATGGGGCCGTGGGGCGGTCTGGCGACGGGTCTCGCCGAGACGATCGAATACGTCGCGACGACCGCCGTCGTCGTCTACTTCTCGGGGCAGTACGCCGACTCGGCTCTCGAACTGCTCACGGGCGTCAGCCTCCCGGCGTTCGTCTGGTGGATCATCCTCTACGCCCTGTTCATCGTCCTCAACGCCGCGGGCGCGAACATCTCGTTCGGCTTCGCGATCGTCGTCTCGATCATCTCGATCGGCATCATCGTCGTCTTCGGCGCGATGTCGCTCATGACGGGGGCCTTCGACTGGGGTTCGCTCTGGAACATCGCCCCCACCGACGGCAACTCCGAGTTCCTCCCCTTCGGCGTCGGCTCGATCCTGCTCGCCCTGCCCTTCGCGATGTGGTTCTTCCTCGGCATCGAAGAGCTCCCCCTCGCGGCGGAGGAGTCGCACGACCCCGCCCGCGACATCCCCCGCGCCGGCCTCTGGGCCCGCGGCACCCTCATCGTCACCGGTCTCATCGTGCTGTTCCTGAACACCGGCGTGCTCGGCGCCGAAGAGACCGGCGGCTCGCTCGAGCCCCTGCTCGACGGCTTCCGCGCGATGGTCGGCGATCAGGCGGCGGCCCTGCTGTCGCTCCTCGCGCTCGTGGGGCTGCTGGCATCCCTCATGGGCATCATGTTCGCCTACGGCCGCAACATGTACTCCCTCTCGCGGGCCGGGTACTACCCGCGCTGGCTGTCGCTCACCGGCGCGCGCAAGACCCCCTGGGTCGCACTCGTCTTCGGCGCCGTTCTGGGCTTCCTCGCCCTGGTCGTGGTGCAGGCCGCGGGGGGCAACGCCAGCCCCGCCGGGGCGATCGTGCTGAACATCGCGGTGTGGGGAGCGGTGCTGGCGTACTTCCTGCAGATGGTGGCGTTCATCGTCCTGCGGCGGAAGTTCCCGAACGCGGTGCGTCCGTACAAGAGCCCGTGGGGCCTGTTCGGGGCGTACTCCGCGGCCGTCATCGCCGCGGTCGTGTTCTTCGGACTGCTGCTCAACCCGGCCTACCTGCTCGCCATCGTCGCGATCATCGTCGTGTACGCGGTGATCTTCATCGGCTTCGCCGTCTACGGCCGTCACCGCCTCGTGCTCTCGCCCGAAGAGGAGTACGCCCTCTCGGGCGGACTGCACGGCGACCCGCAGAAAGAGGGCTACGACGCCATGGAGGGAGAGGTGTTCGGCGACCGGCGTTCCTGAACGGCAGAACGAGGGGCGGATGCCGTGGCATCCGCCCCTCAGTCCTACCCGTCAAGGGCGTGCCCGGGTTCGGGGCGCGTTCGTCCGTTCGGGGCGCAGGAACAACGCCCCGAACGCAGGATCCCGCCCCGAACGGGTGCGGTGAGCCGGCGCCGGGGCAGAGATGCGTCAGCGCAGGACGAACGACGCCGTTCCCGCGGACGGGATGCCGCCGATCGACACGCTCAGGTGGTAGGTCGCGCCGCCGCCGGGGGCGTAGGGGCGCTCGCTCCCGCACGAGCCGACCGAGGATCGCGTGCGATCCCACGTCAGCGGCGCGGAGCTCGAGACCGTCTGACCGGGCTCAAGGGTGACCTCGAGGTCGCTCGGCTCGGTCTGGCAGTCGGTCGAGCGCCACCACACGTCGGAACCACTCGTGACGGTGAAGGACTGGGCGCTCGTGCCGACGTTCATCGTGCAGGCGGTCGCCGACGAGTTGGTGAGGCGGATCGACAGCTGGGGGTTCTCGCCCTGGGCGTACTCGGCCTTGTCCGACAGGGCGTCCACCGTGATCTCGCTCGGTCCGCACTCCACGGGGCCTGCGGGGGTCGACGGCGACGCCGTGGGGGACGGCGACGAGGACGCGGGCGAGGTCGGGGCGGGGGCGACGGGGGAGGCGCTCGCGACGGGCGCGGGGGTCTCCTGCGCGGTCGGGGCGGAGCGCCACGGCGGAGCCGCGACGAGCCACACGACGAGGCCGATCACGAGCAGGGCGAGAAGCCCGGCCGCGAGACGGCGTCGACGGTAGACCGCCGGGGACTGCCTCCGCCTACGGGGGGCATCGGTCATGGTTCCAGGGTAGGCGCCCCGGACGGGAGCCTTTCCCGCGGCGCGCGCGTTCAGCTCTTTGCCGGGTGCGCTGACACGGCCCGGGGGCGTCGCCGCCCGCACGAGCGGGGTCGGTCAGAGCTGCTTGAGCATCCGCGTGTTGCCGAGGGTGTTCGGCTTCACGTGGGCCAGGTCGAGGAACTCCGCGACGCCCTCGTCGGGGCTGCGGACGAGCTGCGAGTAGACGTCGGGATCGACGACCTGCTCGCCGATCGGGGCGAACCCCCGCCGGGTGAAGAAGTCGACCTCGAAGGTCAGGCAGAACAGCCGCGCCACGCCCAGCTCGCGGGCGCGGTCCTCGAGCACCTCGACGATCGCCCGGCCCACGCCGTGATGCAGCCAGTCCTCGTGCACGATGAGCGTGCGGATCTCGGCGAGGTCGTCCCACATCACGTGCAGCGCCCCGCAGCCGATGACCACGCCGTCGACCTCGGCGACGACGAACTGCTGCACCGAGCCGTACAGCACGACCAGGTCCTTGCCCAGCAGGATGCGCTTCTGGACGAACGGCTCGAGCAGTTCGTGGATGCGGCGGACGTCGGCGGTTCCGGCGGGGCGGACGACGAACGGCGCGGAAGAGGTCATCCGACAAGCGTACGCCGCAACGACGAAGGACCCGGATGCCGTGGCATCCGGGTCCTTCATTCGCTAGGCGGTCAGCTGCCGGCGAGCGTGTCGGGGGTGGCGGCGATCTCGCCGGCCGTTCCGACCCCGATCGCGACCTTGTCGCCGCGCGGAGCGCTGTCGAAGGTGAACTGTCCGTTCTCGACGCCGACCTTCACGTGGTCGCCCGACTCGAGCTCCCCGTGCAGGATCTTCTCGCTCAGACGGTCCTCGACCTCGCGCTGCATGGCGCGGCGCAGGGGACGCGCACCGAGAGTGGGGTCGAACCCGATCTCGATCAGCTTGTCCTTGGCGTCGTCCGACAGCTCGACGGTCATATCGCGGTCGAGCAGACGGTCGGCGAGACGCTTGACGAACAGGCCGACGATCTGGCGCAGCTCGTCCTTGTTGAGCTGCGGGAACACGATCACGTCGTCGACGCGGTTGAGGAACTCGGGCTTGAAGTGCCGCTTGAGCTCCTCGTCGACCTTGCCCTTCATCCGCTCGTAGGACGTCTGGGCGCTGCCCTCGACCTGGAAGCCGACCGGTCCACCGGCGATCGCCGACGAACCGAGGTTCGTCGTCATGATGATCACCGTGTTCTTGAAGTCGATGACGCGTCCCTGACCGTCGGTCAGGCGACCCTCTTCGAGGATCTGCAGCAGCGAGTTGAAGATGTCGGGGTGCGCCTTCTCGATCTCGTCGAAGAGCACGACCGAGAACGGCTTGCGGCGCACCTTCTCGGTGAGCTGGCCGCCCTCTTCGAAGCCGACGAACCCGGGAGGGGCACCGAACAGCCGCGAGACGGTGTGCTTCTCGCCGAACTCCGACATGTCGAGCGAGATCAGCGCGCCCTCGTCGTCGAAGAGGAACTCGGCGAGCGCCTTGGCGAGCTCGGTCTTTCCGACACCGGTGGGGCCGGCGAAGATGAACGAGCCGCTCGGACGCTTCGGGTCCTTGAGGCCGGCGCGCTGACGACGGATCGTGCGCGACAGGGCGGCGATCGCCTCTTCCTGGCCGATGACCCGCTGGTGCAGGGCCTTCTCCATGAACATGAGGCGGCTGGACTCCTCCTCGGTGAGCTTGAACACCGGGATGCCGGTCGCCTGGGCGAGCACCTCGGCGATCAGGCCCTCGTCGACCACCGCGTGCGAGGCGACGTCGCCCGAGCGCCACTGCTTTTCGAGGCGCAGGCGCTCCGCCAGGAGCGACTTCTCCTCATCGCGCAGCGAGGCCGCCTTCTCGAAGTCCTGCTCCTCGGAGGCCTGCTCCTTCTGCTCGCGGACCTTGGCGATCTTCTCGTCGAACTCGCGCAGCTCGGGCGGCGACGACAGGATCGACAGACGCAGGCGGGCGCCGGCCTCGTCGATCAGATCGATGGCCTTGTCGGGCAGGAATCGGTCGCTGATGTAGCGGTCGGCCAGGTTCGCGGCGGCGACGATCGCGCCGTCGGTGATCTGCACCTTGTGGTGCGCCTCGTAGCGGTCGCGCAGCCCCTTCAGGATGTTGATCGCGTGGGGCAGGCTCGGCTCGGCCACCTGGATCGGCTGGAAGCGGCGCTCGAGAGCGGCGTCCTTCTCGAAGTGCTTGCGGTACTCGTCGAGCGTGGTGGCACCGATCGTCTGGAGCTCTCCGCGGGCGAGGAGGGGCTTGAGGATGGATGCCGCGTCGATCGCGCCCTCGGCAGCACCGGCACCCACGAGGGTGTGGATCTCGTCGATGAAGACGATGATGTCGCCGCGCGTGCGGATCTCTTTGGTGACCTTCTTCAGGCGCTCCTCGAAGTCACCGCGGTAACGCGACCCGGCGATGAGCGAGCCGAGGTCGAGCGAGTAGACCTGCTTGTCCTTCAGCGTCTCGGGCACGTCGCCCTTGACGATGGCCTGCGCGAGGCCCTCGACGACGGCGGTCTTTCCGACACCGGGCTCGCCGATGAGGACGGGGTTGTTCTTGGAACGGCGCGACAGGATCTGCATCACGCGCTCGATCTCTTTCTCGCGCCCGATCACGGGGTCGAGCTTGTTGTCGCGCGCGGCCTGCGTGAGGTTGCGACCGAACTGGTCGAGCACGGCCGAACCGCCCTGGGCGGCGCCCTGGGTCTGCTCTCCGGCTCCGGATGCCACGCCCGCGGGCTCCTTGCCCTGGTACCCCGAGAGCAGCTGGATGACCTGCTGGCGCACCTTGTTCAGGTCGGCACCCAGCTTGACGAGCACCTGGGCCGCGACGCCCTCGCCCTCGCGGATGAGGCCGAGCAGGATGTGCTCGGTGCCGATGTAGTTGTGGCCGAGCTGCAGGGCCTCGCGCAACGACAGCTCCAGCACCTTCTTCGCGCGCGGCGTGAAGGGGATGTGGCCGGTCGGCTGCTGCTGCCCCTGCCCGATGATGTCCTGCACCTGCTCGCGGACGGCGTCGAGCGAGATGCCGAGGGACTCGAGCGCCTTCGCGGCGACACCTTCGCCCTCGTGGATCAGCCCGAGCAGGATGTGCTCGGTGCCGATGTAGTTGTGGTTGAGCATCTTCGCCTCTTCTTGGGCGAGGACGACCACACGACGGGCACGGTCGGTGAATCTCTCGAACATCTCAGTCCCTCCAGAAATGGGCTGACAGGCACGCCTCCGCGCGCCGTACATCGAGAGTAACCAGCGGCCGCGAGCCAGGGACCCGTGTTCGCCGTGGGCATACCGTCGCGGCGACGGGTCTTGCGGAACCCAACGACTGTCGTTACGTTATCGACAACCGATAACAACGATCATCGATAAGGAGCGATCATGGCCACCCCCGGACCTTCCTCGCGCATCCTCTCTCGCGGCGACACCGCCGGCATGCTCTTCTTCGTCGTGCTCGGCGTCGGCCTGGCCCTGTGGGCGGTGGTGCAGAGCACGGTGAACATCGTCGCCGCCCTGCCCAACCGCGACGTGCGGGTCGCAGCCCCCTTCCTCGACACTGTCGCCCAGGCTCCGCTCGGCCCCGACGGCGCCCCCGTGAGCGTCGAACTCGGCAGCGGTGTCGTCGTCGCCCCGGAGCTGCCGATCGCCTCACTCGGCGCGCTCGTCATCGCGCAGGTGCTCTTCGCCGCGACGGTCGTGACCGTGGTGGTTCTGCTGCTGATCCTGGTCGTCGGCATCCTGCGCGGACGCATCTTCAGCCGACGACACACCGCCCTCGTCTCGGCGGCGGGCATCGTCTCGCTGGTGGGGGTCGCGGGCGTGCCGTTCTTCCAGAACATGGTGGCCAACGGCGCCCTCGCCTGGATCTCGGACCGCACCTACGAACGCGGACTCGTGCAGACCATCGACCTGCCGGTGCTCTTCGGCCTCGCATTCGTCGTCGCCCTCGCCGGGACGGTGTTCTCGGTGGGCGACCGTCTGCAGCGCGACACCGAGGGCCTCGTATGACGCCGGCGGCCGCGGATGACGGGCCCACCGGCATCCATTGCCGTCTCGACGAACTGCTCGCCGCTCGGGGCATGACGCTCACGCGGCTGAGCGAGCTGGTCGGCGTCTCGGTGGTCAACCTCTCGGTGCTCAAGAACGACCGCGCCCGCGCGATCCGCTACTCGACGCTCGCCGCGATCTGCCGCGCCCTCGAGTGCGAGGTCGGCGACCTCCTCACCGTCGCCCCCTGACCCCCCTCTCCCCCTCCTCCCCCTCCTCCCTTCCCCCTCCGCTCCATCGGCGCCAAATGGCACCGACGAAGAGCACCCACAACACTTCGACGCCAACCAACCACGCCCCCCGCACCGCAGCGCGATACGCGCCGCGCCCCCGCAACGCCGCCTTCATCGGCACCAAATGGCACCGATGAAGAACTCCCACGACACTTCAGCGCCACCGAAGCAGCGCGTGAGCCCGCGGCGTCACCCCAACAGCCGCCCGACACGGGCGAGGAAGGGACCCGGATCGGTGAAGACGTCCAACGAGGTGATGCGCACGACGCGCCACCCGAGGTCGGCGAGCAGCTCGTAGCGGCGCAGGTCCCGCTGCCACTGCCGCCGGTCGCGCAGGTGATGCTCGCCCTCGTACTCGATTCCGACACGTTGATCCGGGTACGCGAGGTCGAGGCGCGCGACGAACGATCCATCCGACGCGCGCACGACGTGAGCCGGGCGCGGCTCCGGCAGCCCCGCGTCCACGAGCAGCAGTCGCGTCCACGACTCGGGTCGCGATGAGGAGCCGTCGCGCACCCGGTCGAGAGCCGCGCGCAAGGCGCGGGCGCCGTGTCGACGGGATGCCGCGACGGCGGCCTCGAGCAGGTCGAGCGATCCGAGAGCTTCGGGGTCCCGCCGATGCTGCGGCCGGCGGACGATGGCGTCGCCGAGGGCGACCAGGTCGTAGGGGTGGTCGATGTCCGGGGCGAGGTGCACCCACGTGGTCGCCGGCGAGGTGAGACGGATGCCGTGAACCGGGTGCTCTCGCACCGAAACCGATTCGGCACTCAGGGAGTGTCCCCGCACGCCACGGCCGTCGGGAGCGCGGCGGGGCTGCGCGACCGACACGTGCACCTGGTCGAGCCGAAGCGCCGTGGGAAGGGGGAGGTTCCACGCCGTCGCCGCGCTGCCGTGACTGAAGAACGCGTGCGGGGACATCCGCGTGGCGTACGCGAGCATCAGATCGAGATGAGTGCGTGGCTCCTCGGCATCCACTTCTCGTACGCCGTGGAACGGACGACGCAGCTCAGCGGAGCGGAGCCGCCCGGCCGTCACGCCCGACCGACGAGCCGCGCCGACACTGAAACGGGAGCCGAGCTCCGGGGGAAACGATCCGACCGCCATCCCCGCATGCTGGACCACTTCCTCCAGGGCGGCGCGCGCCGCAGGACATCCGGTGCAGAACGGCCCCGTGGGGAGGAGCGGTCAGCGGGTTCCGAGCACGGGTACCGGATCGGCGACCTGCACCCCGCCGCCGGAGAGCACGAGCGACACCTCGCCCTGACCCGCCTCGCGGCCGATGTCGGCCAGGGTGACCCGGGGCGCGAAGTCCATCGTGCAGATCTGGTCGGCCGGCGGCGTGGCGAACTGCACCTCGACGGTCTCGCCCTGCGAGGTCACCGACTCGACCGTCGGCACGCACCCCGAGCTGCCGTACGTCACGATCGCCACCATCGAACGGTCGACCCAGCCGGCGCTGGCGGTCAGATCGGTCGGCGCGGCGGGGACGCTCGCGAGGGCGTCCAGACGCGTCTTGCCCTCGACAGCACCCGACACGGTGACGGCGAGCGGCTGCGCCGCATCCACCCCCGCCGGAAGGGGCACGAGCGTGGCGCGAGGCGCCATGTCGCGCGTGCACGCGTCGCGCTGCGCGTCCGCCAGGGTCACGGTGACCACGCCGTTCGCGACGGTCGGCTCACCCTCGACCACGGGAACGCACGACGAGCTGCCGTACGTCACGACCGCGATCGCGCGACCGGCGTCGACCCACGCGGCCGCGATGTCGGCGCCCGGGGCCGAGGTGACGGCATCCGGTGTCGACGATGAAGGGGCGGAGGCCGCTCCCGAGGCGCAGCCGGTGAGGGCGCCGGCGGCGAGCAGGCTCGCGCCGAGCAGGCCGATGAGGGTCAGGCGGTGACGGGACATGCGGACCTCCGGGGGGCGGGTTCGGCATCCATGATGCCGAAGAATCCTGGATGCCGACGGCGAACGCCGCGCCGGATCACTGCAGCGCGGAGGTGAGGCGCGCGAGGTTGTCGAGGATCGTGGAGCGCAACGGCTGGCGGCGCCACTCCTCGATCGTGAGCTGGCGGCTGAGGGTGCGGTAGGTGTGCTCGACGGCGCGCATGTCGCGGACGAACTCCTCGCCCCGCACCAGCATCGAGACCTCGAGGTTGAGACCGAACGACCTCATGTCCATGTTGCTCGAGCCGATGACCGCGACCTCGTCGTCGATCGTGACGCTCTTGCTGTGCAGGATGAACGGCTTGCGGTACATCCAGATGATGACCCCCGCGCGTAGCAGGGCTTCGTAGTAGCTGCGCTGCGCGTGGTAGACCATCGCCTGGTCGCCCTCTTCGGACACGAAGAGCTCGACGTGCACCCCGCGCTGACAGGCGGTCGTGATGGCCAGCAGCAGTGCCTCGTCGGGGATGAAGTACGGGCTGACGATGATGATGCGCTTCTGCGCCGCGAAGAGCAGGCCGAGGAACAGCTTGAGGTTGTTCTGAAAGTCGAAGCCGGGGCCCGACGGCACGATCTGGCAGTCGAGGTCGCCCGGGCCGGACGTGACCGAGAACAGGTCGATCTCGTCGGTGAGGGTCTCGTCGGTCTCGCTGTACCAGTCCGAGAGGAAGACCGCGTTGATGCTCGCGACGACGGGGCCCTCGACCCGCACCATCAGGTCGACCCAGTGCAGGCCGCGGCGGATGTTGCGGCGCAGGTTGTACGACGAGTCCGTGACGTTCTGCGAGCCCATGTAGGCCACGTCGCCGTCGATGACGAGGAGCTTGCGGTGGTTGCGCAGGTCGGGACGCTGGTAGCGCCCGCGCAGCGGCTGAACGGGCAGCATGAGGTGCCAGTGCGCCCCCATCGCGTCCAGGCGCCGCAGGGTCTGCTTGTAGCGGGGCTTGCCGCGGTTGGCCCAGTGATCGAGGAGCACACGCACGACCACGCCGCGCTCCGCCGCCTCTTCGAGCGCGCGGAAGAAGTTGTCGGTCGAGTCGTCGGTCTGCAGGATGTAGAACTCGACGTGCACGTACCGTTTCGCCTGGCGGATCGCGTCGGCCATGGCATCCAGGCTCTGCTGGTAGTCGGCGATGAGGGTCGCGGCGTTGTCGCCCGCGATGGGCATGGCCCCCAGGTTGCGGTTGAGCTGCACGAGAGAGCGGAACCACTGGGGGGCGTTCGGCCGCAGCGTGCCGAAATCGAGCGACGCACTCGTGTCGTGGATGTAGTGGTTGATGTCGGCCTGCTTGCGGCGGCGCTTGCGCGGCAGGCGCGGGTTTCCGATGAGCAGGAAGAGCAGGACGCCGACGAACGGGATGAAGTAGATCGCGAGCAGCCAGGCCATGGCGGCGGTGGGGCGGCGATTGCGCGGCACGATGATGATCGCGGCGATGCGCACCACGAGGTCGACCACGAAGAGCGTGATGACGAGCCAGCTCGCGTCGAACGTGGCGGTGAACACGGATCCTCCTGGGCGGGTTGTGCACCCAGCGTAGCGACGACCTCGGACAGAGGTCGCGGTCGTCAGTTCGCGGAGCCGTCGCCGGCGGGAGCCGCGGGCGGGAGGCCGCGCTTGGCGCGCTCCTGCGCCTCGATGCGGGCGTAGGCCTTGCGCTCGGTGCGGTCCATGCGGATGACGTTGCGGAGGATGAAGAAGAACACGACCGACACGACGAGGGTCGGCAGAATCGCCCACAGCATCGCGGTCCAGGTCTCGTCCATGCCCTCAAGGATACCCGCGGTGTCTGGGCGCCCGCCCCGGACGACTCCTCCCCACCCGGTCGAGCGGCGAAGTCATCCACCGTCGAGCTATCGGGCTCCGCGCACGATACGGCGGTGCGGCCATTCTCGACCCATGACCACCACCATCGTCCGCGCCACCTCGTCGTCCGCGTTCCTGTCCGTCGTCCCCCACCTGCTCGAATGCACGCCCCGGCAGAGCCTCGTCATCGTGCCCTTCGACGGCAACCAGTCCCTCGGGGCTATGCGCGTGGACCTGCCGCCCGAGGGCGACGCCGCCGAAGACGGGCTGGCCTCGACCGTCATCGGCATGGCCTGCAAGGTGCGCCGCACCGACGGTGTCGCGATCGTCGTCTACGCGGACGCCCCGCTCGCGGCGGGGCTGCCGCATCTCGGATTCGTGGATGCCGTGCGCTCCCGCGCGCAGATCTGCGGCTTACGCCTTGTCGACGCCCTCGTGGTCGGCGCGGACGGGTGGGCCAGCTTCTTCGAGCCGGCGGCGATCCACCCGCTCGCCGAGATCGCGGCTCACCCGGCGCCGACCGTCGACGGCGTCGAGGTGCACCCCGATCAGACGTCCGCCGCGGCCCTGCCCGACGTCGACGCCGAGTCGGCCCGCGCGTTCGGCCGACTCCTCGACGATGTCGAAGTCGCGCTGCACCGCACCTCCGCGCGGCGACGCGTGGGCCCCGCGCGTCGCGCCCGGATCGACGAGGCCGTGGCCGGGATCGGCGATCCGCCGGCGCTGTTCGAACGGATCGCGTCGACGCCGACCGACCAGCTCGGTCTGGGCCACCTGGCGGCCCTCGGCTTCTGCCTCGAGCGCCCGGCCCTGCGCGACGTCGCCCTGGTGCAGTGGGCCACGGATCTCCCGACGGGAGATGCCGTCCTGCACGCGCAGACGGAGTACCGCACCGGCACGCCGATCCCTCCGGATCTCGCGCGTCCCCTGTACGGCGAGGGCGCCCTGCCCGACCCGTCGCGACTGCGTGCCGGCCTCGACGCGTGCCGGCGGGTGGCCGCGCTCACGCCGGAGGACCGTCGACCCGGACCTCTCGCGGCCTGCGCGTGGCTCGCGTGGGCGGGCGGCCGCGCCAGTCACGCTGCCACCTACGCCGAACGGGCCCTGCGCATCGACGCACGGCACGGTCTCAGCGAGATCGTGCTCACGCTGGTGTCGGCCGGACAGCTGCCGGAGTGGGTGTACGAACGCCCTACTTCACCAGCGGGAACAGGATCGTCTCGCGGATTCCGAGCCCGGTGATCGCCATCAGCAGGCGGTCGATCCCCATGCCCATGCCGCCCGTGGGCGGCATGCCGTGCTCGAGAGCACGCAGGAACTCCTCGTCGATCGGCATGGCCTCGTCGTCGCCGCGCGCGGCGAGCTTGGCCTGCTCGGTGAAGCGGTGACGCTGGATCACGGGGTCGACCAGCTCGGAGTACCCCGTGGCCAGCTCGAAGCCGCGGACGTAGAGGTCCCACTTCTCCACGACGCCCTCGATGGAGCGGTGCTCGCGCACCAAGGGGCTGGTGTCGACGGGGAAGTCCATGACGAAGGTGGGACGCGTCAGCCCGCCCTTGACGAAGTGCTCCCACAGTTCCTCGACCCACTTGCCGTGCGTCTCGTGCGGGGGTGCGTCCACGCCCTGCTCGGCGCCGAACGCGCGCAGCTCCTCGACCGGGGTCTGCGGGGTGATCTCGCGCCCGGACGCCGCCGACAGGGAGTCGTACATCGAGATGCGGTCCCAGTCGCCGCCGAGGTCGTACTCGGTGCCGTCCGCCCACGTGACGGTGGTCGAACCGGCGACGGCGATCGCGGCATCCTGGATCAGGGTCTGCGTCAGGTCGGCGATGCCGTTGTAGTCGGTGTAGGCCTGGTAGGCCTCGAGCATGGCGAACTCGGGGCTGTGCGTGGAGTCGGCGCCCTCGTTGCGGAAGTTGCGGTTGATCTCGTAGACGCGGTCGATGCCGCCCACGACCGCGCGCTTGAGGAAGAGCTCGGGGGCGATGCGCAGGTACAGCTCGGTGTCGAAGGCGTTCGAGTGGGTCGTGAACGGACGGGCGCTCGCGCCGCCGTGCTGCACCTGCAGCATCGGCGTCTCGACCTCGACGAAGTCGCGCTCGGTGAAGGTGCGGCGCAGACTCGCGTTGACCTTGGCGCGGGCCAGGACCGTCTCACGGGCGCGGTCGCGCACGATGAGGTCGAGGAAGCGGCTGCGGACGCGGCTCTCTTCGCTCAGCTCGGAGTGCAGGTTGGGCAGGGGCAGCACGGCCTTCGCCGCGATCGTCCACTCGCTCACCATGATCGACAGCTCGCCGCGACGGCTCGAGATCACCTCGCCCGAGACGAATACGTGGTCGCCCAGGTCGACGAGCTCCTTCCACGCCTGCAGCGACTCGTCGCCCACGTTGGCGAGCGACACCATCGCCTGGATCCGGCTGCCGTCGCCGGCCTGCAGCGAGGCGAAGCACAGCTTGCCGGTGTTGCGGCTGAACACCACGCGTCCGGCGACACCCGCCGTCTCGCCCGTCTCGGCCCCGGCCTCGAGGTCGCCGAAGCGGGAGCGCAGCTCGGGGATGGTGGTGGTGATCGGCACCGAGACCGGGTAGGCGCCACCGGCGGCGTCGACGCGCTCGGCGAGCAGACGCTCGCGCTTGGCCAGTCGCACCGCCTTCTGCTCGAAGACCTCGTCTTCGGTGGGTTCGGCGGCGTCGTTCGCGGGCGCGTCGGTCATCGTCAAGCTCCTCGGGGTCTCGCCCATTCTATTCGGCGCGTCCGAGCGCTCCGCGGCGCGCACCCCCGCCCGATCGGCCGGCGCCGCCCCGGCTCCGCCTCAGCGCAGCGAGATCTCGGCGTTGTCGATGAAGCGGTGCCCACCCACGGTCGCGGCGATCAGCGCCAGAGCCCGGCCGTGGTGGCCCTCGTCGACGGGCAGGAACGTGGCGGGATCGACCACGCTGAGGTACTCCAGCGAGATGCGCTGCTCGCCCATCAGCGACGATTGCGCGGCGGCGATGCAGGCGTCGACGCCCATGTCCGCATTGGATGCCGCCGCCTCGAGCGCGCGCGGAAGCTTGGCAGCGGCGCGGCGATCCGCCTCGTCGAGCAGGGCGACGCGACTCGAGATCGGCAGACCGTCCTCGGTGCGCACGGTCGGGACCGAGACGACCTCGACGGCGAAGTCGAGATCGCGCACCATGCGTCGCACCAAGAAGATGCGCTGCGGATCGCGCTCCCCGTAGACGACCACGTCCGGCGCGATCAGGTGGAAGAGCTTGGCCTCGACGGTGAGGACGCCGTCGAAGTAGAACGGGCGCACCCGTCCCTCGTACCGCAGGCCCACGTCACCCGCCGACACCCGCGTGGTGGCCGTGCCCGCGGGCAGGAATTCCGCCGCGGACGGGGCGAAGACCACGTCGACGCCCAGCTCGTCGAGCACGCGCGCGTCCGCCTCGGGCGAGCGCGGGTAGGCGGCGGTCTCATCGGCCGTGCGGAAGCGCAGCGGGTTGACGAACGTCGAGACGACGACGATGTCGGCGCGCTCGCGCGCCTCGCGGATGAGGTCGACGTGGCCGTCGTGCAGCGCACCCAGCGTCGAGACGAGCGCGACGCGCGGACGGTCGGTGGGTCGGTCCGCGCCGCGGATCTCGCCGAGTCGAGTGCGCAGATCGTCGAGGGTGCGGATCATCCGTCGATCGTAGCGTCGCCGTCACGCACGCTCCGGCCGGCTCCCTCGGCGAGGGCCTGGTCGACGGTGGAGCGGACGAGGGCCGAGAGGTACCCGCCGGGGTTGTCGACGCCGACACGCGTCAGCAGCTCGGAGCTCTGCCGCACGATCGAGCGCGAGAACTCCGTCGCCGTCGCGATGGCCTCGGCGTACGTCGGCCGGTCCTCTTCGGCGACGACCACCGGTTCGCACCCGAGCTCGACGGCGAGGGCCTGCGCGATCGGCAGCACCGGCCCCGGGGCGGTGACGGCGGCGTACGCCTGGGCGAGCTGTCGCAGGTCGACGGACGACGCTCCCGTGAACGAGATGGCCGGGTGGATCGCGAGGGGGATCGCCCCGCGCAAAGCCGCCGGGTCGAGCACGCGCGCCCCGTACCCCGCATCGGTGTGCAGCACCAGCTGCCCGGGCTGCCAGGCGCCGAGGTCGGCCAGCCCTGCCACGAGCCCCGGGATCTCATCGTGCGGGACGGCGATGACCACGAGCTCGCTGCGGCGCACCACCTCGTCGGCGGCGAGGACGGGCAGTCCCGGCAGGATGGCCTCGACGCGGTCGTCGTCCGATCCCGAGGTGATGCCGGTGAGCGCGTGCCCGGCTCCCGCGAGGGCCGCACCGATGACGGGCCCCACCCGGCCCGCGCCGATGACGCCGACGCCCAGACGTCCGTCGCGGCCGCTCATCCGGCCCACCGGTGGCTGCGGTCGCCCGCCGCCGCGACGACGGCCGCGTGCGCCGTCTTCTCGAAGAGCGCGACGGCGTCATCGCGGTCGAGTGCACCCACCGCGGTCTGCACGCTCCCGGCGATCACGTGGCCGACGACCGTCGCCGTGCCCAGGGCCCGCGCCACCGGGCCCTGATGGATCCCGACCGACTGCAGGCGGGCGAGGGGCAGGATGCTGAGCGAGCGCCGCACCCATCCGTGGCGCAGCAGCAGGGCATCGGCCGTCACGAGGGCGCCGTTGCGCCGCCACGACAGCGGCCGCAGCCACCGCGCACGAGCCGGGGTGGTCGTGTAGGGATCGTCGTCCACCGGACCCAGGATGCCGTCCCGGAACACGAGTGTCCATTCCTCGGCCGACAGACCCGGGGCGAGGATCCGGAGCACGCGTTCGACGTCGTCGCGCGTGCCGATGGGCAGGACGGCGGCGAACTGGTCGGTGCTGGTGTCCGTCGACGAGCGACCCGACAAACGGTTGACCGAGACGGCCCACCATCCGAACGGACGCCACAGCAGCGGCTGATGCACCTCTATCGCGTGCACCCGCCCCGGGGGAACGACCTCGGACACCGTCGTGAACAGCCCGAACGTGACGCGCACCCCGTCGGGGGTCGGCGCGATCGAGTAGCGCAGCCCCCGCGCAATGGACCGCACGTAGTACGCACCGAACGCCAGGAACATGGGGACGACGGTGAAGAGCAGCCACAGCGTCGAGACCGAGGCGGCCACCGCGATACCCCCCACCAGGGCGATGAGGACGAGCGTCGATCCGCTCAGGACACGGGATGCCACGAGACGGCCGATCGGGATGCGGACAATGGTCTCGGGCTCCGCGTCGCCGAAATCCTCACCGTCGACGAGCTGCTGCAGCCCCGAGCCCACGGCATCCGCCGCCTGGCGCACGAGCGACCCGCGTTCGCCGTCCTTCGCCCGCGCCTCGGCCAGTCGCCGGCCCGACGCGAGGCGCAGGATGTCGCCGCGGATGGCCTCGGCATCCTTGCCCGAGAGGTATTCGAGCCGGACGTTCGCGTCCAGGCCCGCGCCGACGACCTCGAGCTTGGCCAGACCGAGCAGTCGCGCGATCATCGGGCGCGTCAGGTTGACGCCCTGGACGCGGTCGAGCGGCGCCCGCCGATGCGTGCGGAACAGCACCCCGGAGCGGACCTCGACGTCGTCGTCGCCGATGCGCAGAGTGTGGAACCTCCACGACAGGCGGAACAGCACGAGCAGCACGACGAGCACCCCGAGGGTGATCCCGCCGGCGATGAGGATCAGGTTGTTCGCGAACAGGAAATCGACGGGGTCGGGCGGCAACTCCCCCGGCGGCAGGTCGGTGAAGACGGGGAAGAACAGCTCGATCAGGCGCTCGCGCAGGTTCGCCACGATCACACCGATCACGACGAGCAGCGTCAGTCCCCCGCGCAGCAGCGGCGTCAGCGGGTGCAGGCGGTGCCACTCGCCGTCGCTGTACGGCGAGCGCACGACGGCGCGCGGCGGCGCACCGGTGCCGGCGGCCGGATCGCTCACAGGCCCGTCCGGCGCGTCTCGGCCACGGCGACCAGGGTGTCGCGCAGCTGCTCGACCGCCTCCTGCGTCAGACCCGGGATGGTCACACCCGACGCCGCCGCGGCGGTCACGAGCTTGAGCTGCGCGATGCCGAAGCCGCGGTCGAGCGGTCCGTGGGTGATGTCGACGAGCTGCATGCGCCCGTACGGAACGGCGACCACGCGCTGCCACAGGATGCCGCGGCGGAACACCAGGTCGTCCCGCCGCAGCTGGTAGCCAAAGGAACGCGCCTGACGCGGAGTAATGAGCAGCCCCACGAGCGTCACCGACAGGACCACGCCCGCGGGAATCCAGTGCCAGACGAACCCGGTCCAGGTCTGGACGATCACGGCGACGGCGAGCACGGCCAGCAGCACCGCGCCCTGCGTGATGAGCTGCACCCGCACGTACGCGCGCGCCAGCTGGTGCCACGTCCCGTCGCCCAGGGGCAAGCGGCGCGGCGAGCGCGGTTCGAGGATCCGGTCGTACGTCCGCGTCCCGAGCGCACCCGCGTCCGGCGCCGCACCCGCCACGGACGGAGCAGCCCCGTCCGGCACGGCACCCGCCACGAGAGGAGCGCCGGCGCCCGGCACGGTACCCGCCACCGGCGGAACGCCGGCGTCCGGCTCAGGCCCCGACGGGTCCGGCGGGGGTGTTCCCGGGGGTGTCGTCATCGTCGTCCTTCCGGATGGTGCACAGCTGCTCGGCCACGAGTCCCGCCACGACCAGCACGGCGCCGGCCGCGAGTGTCGCGATGATCGATCCCATCGAGCCTATCGACGGCGTCACCGGTCGGGTCAGCAGGAACCCCAGCAGACCGGCCGCGAATCCGGCCGCGACGGCGCCCAGCAGCGACGAGGCCTTCGCGAGCATCGCGATGCGCAGTGCCCGGAAGGGGTCGATGCGCTGACCGCTGCGCCCCCGCGAGGCGCGGAAGATCGGGATCGCGAGCACCACCACCACGGCCCCCAGCAGCACCAGGATCGTGGGCAGGCTCGCCGCCGGCGAGAAGGTCGTCCGTCCCATCGCGGTGAGCATCGTGTCGACGACGAACCCGACCACCGCGCCGATCACGAGGGCGATGATCAGGATGCCGGCCCCCGTCCGCTTCATCGCCGGAGCCCTTCGAGCAGGTCGACGACGCGCCCGCGGCCGGGGATCTCGGCATCCGGATCCACATCCGCCCACGGCGCGAGGACGAACGCGCGCTCGTGAGCGCGCGGATGCGGAACGACCAGGTCGTCGCGCCGGATCACCTCGTCTCCGTAGGCGATCAGGTCGAGGTCGAGGGTGCGGTCGCCCCAGCGCTCGCGGCGCACACGGCCGTGGCGCGCCTCGATGCGGTGCAGCGACGCGAGCAGTTCGGCCGGGGCCAGGCGGGTCCGCAGCACCGCGACGGCGTTGAGGTAGCGGGGCGCATCCTCGTCCTCGCCGTCGAGCGTCACCGCGATCGTCTCGAGAGGCGTCGACACCCGCACGTCCGAGGTCAGCGCGAGGTGGCGCAGCTCGTCGAACGCCGCCTCGAGGGTGGCGGCGCGCTCGCCCAGGTTCGCACCGAGGGCGACCACGGCGCGCACCGGCGTCGATCTCGGCGCCTCGCCGATGCCGTGCGCCAGCCGGACGCTCACGAGCGCCCCCGGGCGATGGTGACCGACACGTCGCCGAACGGCACGGTGATCGGAGCCTGCGGCTTGTGCACCGTGATGGTGACCGCGTCGATCCGGGTGTCGCTCATCACGTCGTCGGCGAGGCGCTGGGCGAGCGTCTCGAGCAGGTCGACCGGCTCCCCCTCGACGACGGCGACCAGGCGCTCGGCGAGCTCGCCGTAGTGCACGGTGTCGACGACGTCGTCGGTCTCGGCGGCGCGGCGCAACGAGAGCTCCAGCACGGCGTCGACGACGAACTCCTGGCCCTCGCGCTTCTCGTCGGGGTACACCCCGTGATAGCCGAAGGCGCGCACCCCCGTCAGGGTGATTCGGTCGGCGGCATCCATCAGGACTCCCAGGCGCGGGCGACGGCGAGAGCGTCGCGGGTGGTCGGTACATCGTGCACGCGCACGGCCCACGCGCCGGCTCCGGCGGCCAGAGCACTCGTCACGGCGGTGGCCAGATCGCGGCGGGCGAGGTCGACGTCCTCGCCGAGCGTCTCGGCGAGGAAGCGCTTGCGGCTCGTGCCGACGAGCACGCGGTGCCCGCGGGCGGTGAGGGCCGGAAGCGCGCGGAGCGTCTGCCAGTTCTGCGCGCCGCGCTTGCCGAAGCCGATGCCCGGGTCGACGACGATGCGGAACGCGTCGATGCCCGCGTCCGCGGCGGCGGCGACGCGCTCGTCGAGCTCGTCGGCCACCTCGCGGGCGACGTCGGCGTAGTCGGCGCGGGCGTACATCTCGGCGGACGGGCCGCGCCAGTGGCCCAGAGCGATGTCGGCACCGGTCTCGGCCATGGCCGTGAGCATGTCGGGGTCGGCGAGCCCGCCCGACACGTCGTTGACCAGGCGCGCACCGGCGCGCACCGCGGCGACCGCGGTGGCGGCGTTCATCGTGTCGATGCTGACGAAGGCCCCCTCGGATGCCAGCGCCTCGACGACCGGCAGGACGCGCTGCTGCTCCACGCGGGGTGCGACCCGCTGAGCACCCGGACGCGTCGACTCTCCGCCGATGTCGAGAAGATCGGCGCCCTGCGCGCGCAGGAGGCGCGCATGGGCGATCGCGACGTCGGGGTCGAGGTAGCGACCGCCGTCGCTGAAGGAGTCGGGGGTGACGTTCACGATCCCCATGATCAGGGTCACGCGCGCGCTCCGATGAGGGCGACCAGCTCGGCGCGGGCGACCGGCTCGGCGTAGACGCCCCGCGCGGCGATGGTCACGGTCGAGGCGTCGGGTTGACGACCGCCCCGCATCGTGACGCACTCGTGCGTGGCATCCAGGACCACGAGCACGCCGCGGGCGTCCAGGGCCGTCGCGATCGCGTCGGCCACCTGCTCACCGAGGCGCTCCTGCACCTGCGGGCGCGCCGCGAGGATGTCGATGACGCGCGGCAGCGCCCCGAGACCCACCACCTCTTCGCCCGGCAGGTACGCCACGTGGGCGCGGCCGCGGAAGGGGAGCAGGTGGTGCTCGCACATCGAGCGGAACGCGATGTCGCGCAGCATCACCGCCCCGGAGGGCAGGGTGTCGGGCGCCGGCCCCCGCGACACCGAGATGGTGTGGGCGAGCGGGGCACCGGCATCCTGGTTCACTCCCGAGAAGAACTCGGCCCAGCTGTCCGCGACGCGCACCGGGGTCTGACGCAGACCGGGGCGATCGGGGTCCTCCCCGATCGCCTCCAGCAGCTCGCGTACCAGCGCGGCGACGCGTTCTCGATCGACGGCCACGGCGCCTCAGGCGGTGGCCGGGCGCGTCTGTCCGCTCGGACGGGGCTGCGCCGCGGGCGCGGCCTGCGCCTCGGCCTCGGTCGCCGCCGCGACGCCGGCGTGCTGCGGGCGCCGGGGCACGTCGACCGGAGGCAGCGTCGAGACGGGACGGTCGCCCGACGACAGCCACTGCGGGCGCGGCGTCAGGCGCTTGACGTCCTTGAAGATCTCGGCGAGCTCGAGGTGGTCGAGCGTCTCTTTCTCGAGCAGGGCCAGGGCCAGGCGGTCGAGCACCTCGCGGTTGTCGTTGATGACCTGGTACGCCTCGTTGTGCGCCTGCTCGATGAGCGCGCGCACCTGGGCGTCGACGCGCTCGGCGATGCGCTCCGAGAAGTCGCGGCCGTGGCCCATGTCGCGGCCCATGAAGACCTCGCCCGACGACGAGCCGAGCTTGACCGGGCCGACCTCGTTGGTCATGCCGTACTCGGTGACCATCTTGCGGGCGATGCTCGTCGCCTTCTCGATGTCGTTGGACGCACCCGTGGTCGGGTCGTGGAAGACGATCTCTTCGGCGACGCGACCGCCCATGGCGTAGGTCAGCTGGTCCTGCAGCTCGTTGCGGGTGACGGAGTACTTGTCGTCGAGCGGCAGCACCATCGTGTAGCCCAGCGCCTTGCCGCGCGGAAGGATCGTGACCTTCGTGACGGGGTCGGTGTGGTTCATCGCCGCCGCCGCGAGCGCGTGACCGCCCTCGTGGTAGGCCGTGATGAGCTTCTCTTTGTCCTTCATCACGCGCGTGCGCCGCTGGGGGCCGGCGATGACGCGGTCGATCGCCTCGTCGAGCGCGCGGTTGTCGATCAGCTGCGCGTTGGAGCGGGCGGTCAAAAGCGCGGCCTCGTTCAGGACGTTGGCGAGGTCTGCGCCGGTGAAGCCGGGCGTCTTGCGCGCGACGACCTCGAGGTCGACCGAGTCCGACAGGGGCTTGCCGCGGCCGTGCACCTCGAGGATGCGCTGACGACCCTTGAGGTCGGGCGCGTCGACGCCGATCTGACGGTCGAAACGGCCGGGACGCAGCAGGGCGGGGTCGAGGATGTCGGGGCGGTTGGTCGCCGCGATGACGATGACGTTGACCTTGGGGTCGAAGCCGTCCATCTCGACGAGCATCTGGTTGAGCGTCTGCTCGCGCTCGTCGTGACCGCCGCCCATGCCGGCGCCGCGGTGGCGACCGACGGCGTCGATCTCGTCGATGAAGATGATGGCCGGCGAGCTCTCTTTGGCCTGGTTGAACAGGTCGCGAACGCGGCTCGCGCCGACGCCGACGAACATCTCGACGAAGTCCGAACCCGAGATCGAGTAGAACGGCACGCCCGCCTCGCCCGCGACGGCGCGAGCCAGCAGGGTCTTACCGGTTCCGGGAGGGCCGTACAGCAGCACGCCCTTCGGGATGCGGGCGCCGACCTCTTCGAACTTCTTGGGGTCCTTGAGGAACTCCTTGATCTCGTCGAGCTCCTCGATCGCCTCATCGGAGCCGGCCACGTCTTGGAAGGTCACGGTGGGCGTCTCTTTGGTGACGAGCTTGGCGCGCGACTTGCCGAACTGCATGACCTTGCTGCCGCCGCCCTGCGCGCTCGAGAGCAGCCACCAGAACAGCAGGCCGAGCAGGATCAGGGGCAGCAGCAGTCCGATGAGCCCGTCGAACCAGCTGGGCTTGGGCACGACGTCGTTGAAGCCGTCCGAGGGGGCCGCGGCGTCGATCGCGCTGGCGACCTCGTCGGCGCGGGCCTGGCCGAAGTAGAACTGCACGTCGTTCGCGCCCTCGAAGGGCGCGGAGAGCTTCAGGTCGACGCGCTGATCGGGGTCGTTCGTCACGACCTGGGTGACCGTGCCGCCCTTGAGCAGCTCGAGGCCCTCTTTGGTCGACACCTGGCGGGGTCCGCTCAGGTTGGACATGAGGGAGAAACCGATGACCAGAAGCAGACCGACCAGCAGAACGTAGACGATCGGATTTCGCGTGATCTTCTTGAAATTCATGGTGGGCGAGCCCAGCCCTTTCGTGATCCTCCGCAGAATGCGGTCGCATCAGGCTAACGCGGCAGGACTATGCCGGGCCTGTGCGTTCGTCGAGGGCGTACGGGGAACGGATGCCGCGCCCCCGGCGGCACGCGTCAGGAGTAGACGTGGGGCGCGAGCACGGCCACGTCGCGCAGGTTGCGGTAGCGCTCGGCGTAGTCGAGTCCGTAGCCGATCACGAAGTCGTTGGGGATGTCGAAACCGACGTACCGGCAGTCGACCTCGACCTTCATGGCGTCGGGCTTGCGCAGCAGCGCGAGCACCTCGACCGAGGCGGCCCCGCGCGAGGCGAAGTTCTCGAGCAGCCAGCTGAGGGTCAGGCCCGAGTCGATGATGTCCTCGACGATCAGCACGTGCTTGCCGGTGATGTCGGTGTCGAGGTCTTTACGGATCTGCACCACACCGCTCGAGCGGGTGGACGCGCCGTACGACGACACGGCCATCCAGTCCATCGAGACGTGGACGGGCAGGTGACGGGCGAAGTCGGCCATGACCATGACCGCCCCCTTGAGCACGCCCACGAGCACGACCTCGCGGCCCTCGTAGTCGGCGACGACCTGCGTCGCCAGTTCGGCGAGCTTGCCGTGGATCTGCTCCTCGGTGAGGAGGACTTCGCTGATGTCGTCGGAGATGTCGGCCGCGCGCATTGGAGAAGTCTACGTCGCCGGATTCCGGATGCCGCGCCCCGGTCCGGCCGAGCGCCTCCGCGAGCGGGTAGCGTCGGCCTCCGTAGCTCAGCCGGAAGGGAACAGATGACCTCCACCCCGTCGTCCACGGCGCGCACGCGCGGCACCGGCGCCGTCATCGTGGCGCAGCTGTTGCTGCGGACCGCGTCGGCCGCGGGCGCGCTCGCGCTGGGGTCCTACTTCGTCGAGCTCTCCCGACAGGGGGCGTCGGTGGGGCCGCTGCTGCTCGGCATCCTGTCGGGTGTGAGCTTCCTCGCCGAGCTGGTGCTCGCACCGGTCGCGGGGTCGGCGAGCGATCGGCGCGGACGCCGTGTCTTCCTCGTCGCGGCGCCGCTGCTCGCCGCGGTCGGCATCCTGCTGACGCCCGGAGCGTCGCTCATCGCGACGGCACCGTCGATCGCTCTCGTCGTTGTCATCGTCGGCACGTCGCGGCTGCTCGACGGCGCGGGAGCGGCGATCTCGGCGCCCACGACACTCGGGCTCCTCGCCGACGCGAGCGACGGCGACCCCCGACGCCGCGGGCGGGTGACGAGCCTCTACGAGCTGTCATCGTCGGGCGGGATCGCCCTGGGCGCTGTCGCGGGACCGCTGCTCTACGGCGCGCTCGGGCTCTGGACGTTCGTCGCCCTCGCCGCGGTCTATGTCGTGGCCGCGCTGCTGGTGCTGGCGTTCCTGCGGCCGGCGACGGTCTCCCGGACCCCTCCCTCCCGCGCGTCGCTCCCGGATCGCCTCCGCGTACTCGTGCAGCCGCGGCTGCTGGCGTTCCTTCCGGCGTGGATCGCGGTGAACGCGATCCTGGGCACGTGGGTGACGTCGCAGATCACCTTCGTCCTGGCCGGTGACGTGCGGGCGGACGGGCAGCTCTTCCCCGGGGCGTTCCGCGGCGATGAGGCGGGGCTGTCGCTCGTGCTCGGGGTCTACGTGCTGTTCTTCAGCCTGTGCATCGTCGCATGGGCGTTCTTCATCGGACGCCTCCCCACCGTCCCGGTGCTCTTCGTCACCGTGTCGGGCGCGCTGATCGCCTCGGTCGGCCTGATGCTGGCCAACCGCGGCGCCCCCTGGTTCGTCGCCGTTCCGCTGGTCATGGTGGGGGTGTTCCTCGAGGCCGGCTTCACCCCGGCCGCCCTGACGCACCTGAGCGACATCTCGGCGGAGTTCCGCGACGACCGCGGGCTGATCATGGGCGCGTACTCCGTCGTGGTCGGCGCCGGCTACCTGCTGGGCAACGTGCTGGGCGGGGTGTTCGCCGAGTGGCTTCTTTTCGACGGACTGGCGCTGCTCACGATCGGGTTGGCGATCGTCGCGCTGGTGTCGATCACCGCGATGGCGCTGGTCGAGTCCCGCCACCGCCGCGTCGCCGCATAACCCCGCCTCAGCCGCGCTCGCGCGCCACGATCTCGATGCGGTTGCCCACCCGCCGCGCGACGCACGACGGCAGGTCGATCGGGCCCTGCCCGCGCCAGTCGACGGCGAGACGGGCGACCTCGAGGGTCTGCGCGCGCGTCAGCGAGACGCCGAACTCGCTCTCGACGACGTATCGCACGATCCGGTTGCGCAGTGCCGCGGGGTTGGCCGCGAGGGCGGCGACCGAGATCGAGATCCCCGCCTCGGCGTGCTCGACGATGTCCTCGATCGTCTCGTCGATCATGTCCTGGAAGGCCGCGGCATCCTCGCGCAACTGCTCGGCGGTGCGCGCGAGAGCCTCGGCCACGCCCGGCCCGAGCTCGGCCTCGAGCACCGGCAGCACGCGCTCGCGCACCCGCACGCGCGTGAACGCGGGATCGACGTTGTGGGGGTCCGACCACGGCGCGAGCCCCTCGGCGGCGCACGCCGCGACGGTCGTCGAGCGGCGCACGGCCAGCAGCGGTCGCACCCAGGCCGGGCCGGTGGCATCCCGCCGCTCGGTCGGCATGCCGGCGAGGCTCGTCGCGCCCGACCCGCGCGCGAGACCCAGCAGCACGGTCTCGGCCTGGTCGTCGAGCGTATGCCCCAGCAGGACCGCATCGGCGCCGGTCTCGGACGCCACCCGCGCGAGTGCGGCGTACCGCGCGGTACGTGCATCGGCCTCGGGACCGTCCTTCACCGCGACCTCGACCGTCACGACCCGCGCGTCGATGCCGCGCCCACGCGCCGTCTCGACGGCCCGCGCGGCCACGGCATCCGATCCCCGCTGCAGACCGTGATCGACGACGACGGCTTCGACCCGGATGCCGGCCCGCCCCGCCTCGAACGCGGTCGCCGCCAGGAGGGCGAGCGAGTCGGCTCCGCCCGAGAGCGCCACGATGACCGCTCCCGTACGTCCGTCGAGCGCCGTGCGCACGGCGCGGCGCACCTCGGCGACGGCGGGGTCCAGGCCCGGGCGGTGATCCATCCCTCCACGCTAGCGGCGGGCCCCCGCGTGTCGCCGCGCCTCTCGCCGCCAGGCCTCTCCGACTAGGCTGGGCCGCGGAAATCCACAGATCTAAGGAGCACGAGTATGGGCGCGTACGACGCCGTCATCGAGATCCCCCGCGGCAGCCGCGTGAAGTACGAGGTCGACCACGGCACCGGCCGCGTCTACCTCGACCGCATTCTCTACACGGTCTTCGGCTACCCGGCCAACTACGGCTTCTTCGAGAACACCCTCGGCGAGGACGGCGACCCGCTCGACGTGCTCGTGCTGCTCGACCGCGACCTGCACCCCGGCATCCTCGCCAAGGTGCGCCCGGTCGGCGTGCTCAAGATGAGCGACGAGGCCGGCGGCGACGACAAGGTCGTCGCGGTGCTCGCGAAGGACCCCCGCTGGGACCACATCCAGGACGTCGGCGACATCGACGAGTGGACCAAGAAGGAGATCTCGCACTTCTTCGAGCACTACAAGGACCTCGAGCCCAACAAGTGGGTCAAGGTCGACGAGTGGGCGGATGCCGCCGAGGCCGAGCGTCTGGTTGCCGAGGCCTTCACGCGCTTCGAGGAGCACGACGAGCAGACCCGCACGCAGGGTGAGGGCGAAGCGCCCAACACGCTCTGACCTGCCGCGCAGACGAAGAAACCCCCGGTCCGTGGACCGGGGGTTTTCTCGTGCTCTCGATCAGACCGAGACGCCGCGGGCGCGCAGCCACGGAGCGGGGTCGGTCGTGCCGCCGCCGGGAGGGTAGACCTCGAAGTGCAGGTGGCATCCGAAGGAGTTACCGGTCTGTCCGGTCGCGGCGATCTGCTGCCCGGCCTCGACGCGCTGGCCGTACGACACGTAGATCCCGCCGTTGACGATGTGGCCGTAGCCGGTGCCCGACCCGTCGTCGTGCTGGATGCGGATGTAGTTGCCGAAGCCGCCGTTGACACCGGCGTACGTCACGCGACCCGCGGCCGCGGCGTAGATCGGCGACCAGCAGCTCGCGCCGAAGTCCAGACCCAGGTGCCAGGTGCTCGCGCAGTAGCTGGAGTTGCACTGCCCGGAGCGGGGGCCGTAGCCCGACGACGTGTAGGCCGAGGACGGACGCGCCCAGCCGCCGCCGCTGACGCTTCCGCCGCCACCGCCGCCGCCGCCGCCACCACCACCGCCGCCGCTGTTGGAGGCAGCCGCGGCCTGCCGGTCGCGGGCCTCCTGCTCGCGGCGCGCGCGCTCGGCGGCGTCACGGGCGGCGGCCTCTTCGCGGGCGCGACGCTCGCGCTCCTCGCGGGCCTTGCGCTCGGCCTCGACCCCGGCCTGATACTCGGCGACGGTCTTGGCCGTGGTGTCCTGCAGAGCGGCGAGCTGCGCCTCGAGCACGGCCTGGTTGGCCTGCTGCGCCGCGAGGGCCTCTTGCGCGGCCTGAGCGGCCTGCTGAGCGGCCTGCATCTTCTCTTCGGCGGTCACGCGCAGACGCTCGCGCTCGGCGGTCGCATCGTCGGCCTGGCTGCTCAGGTTCTTGGCGCTGTCGCGCGCCGACACGGCCGCGGCGTACACCGAGCGGTTGCGCTCGAGCAGCTTGTCCATCGTGCCGAGCTTGGCGAGCAGGTCGTCGGCGCTCGCGGCCGAACCGGCGAAGAAGAGATTGAGCGAGGTGTCGTCACCCCCCGAACGGTAGAGCTGGGCGGCGACCTTGCCCGCCTTGTTGGCGGCGTCGGTCGCCTTGGCCGCCTCGGCGTCGGCCTGCTGGCGCAGCAGCTGCGCGCGGTAGTCGGCGTCCTGGTAGGCCTGCTGGGCGGCGAAGTACTCGTCGGAGCGCGCCTGCACCTCGGCCTGCGTGCGGGCGACCTCGGACTGCAGCCCCGCGATCAGGCCCTGGATGCGCGAGATCTCGCCGGCCTTGGCCGCCTCGTTCGCCTTGGCGGCTTCGACGTCGGCCCACGAGGGGTAGTCGGCAGCGGCGGCCGGGGAGAAGACTCCGGATGCCGCTCCCCCGAACGCACCGAGGGCCACGGCGCCCAGAGCGCCGAGCTTCAGCGCGTGGCGTCGGTCGAAGGTGGGCCACAGGCGCCGCTGCTCACTCGCAGTGGGCGCGCAGCCGCAGTCGTCTGTCTGTTCGGGGCGCTCGAGCGTCACGGGACTACCTCATCTCACCGGTCGCAACTCGGCCCACAGTAGCAACACGAGTCACACGGACAACAGGGCGAGTCCCGCTGTTAACTACTGATTCTGGACCGCGACACGCGCGGACGACAGAACGCCACGCCCCCGATTGGCAATCTCGAAAGATGTGAAGTAGGCTCGGTCGTCGGCAAGCGAGGATGAAATCGCAAGGTTTCAGGCTCATCCGGCCCCATCGTTTAGCGGCCTAGGACGCCGCCCTTTCACGGCGGTAGCACGGGTTCGAATCCCGTTGGGGTCACTTTCCGGTGAAGTACAATTGAAAATGCATGGCCCTGTAGCGCAGTTGGTTAGCGTGCCGCCCTGTCACGGCGGAGGTCGCGGGTTCAAGTCCCGTCAGGGTCGCTCCACAGCGACGGGCCTTCTTTCGAGAAGGCCTTTCGCTTAGGAAGCGGCAGACATGCCGCTCGGCTCTGTAGCTCAGTTGGTAGAGCGCACGACTGAAAATCGTGAGGTCACGGGATCGACGCCCGTCGGAGCCACACGGATCATCATTACAGTGATCCCAGAAACCCTCGCCTAGCTTCTACATGGCGGGGGTTTTGCTTTTGCCGGACGCCGCTCTGCGTCGGCATCCCCCGCCCTTCCTGTCACGAGAACAGGATGCGCGACCAGATCAGGCCGCTTGCGGCGCAATCGCCCTGTGTGAGATACACCGCCCTGTTCTCGTGACCGCGCGCACGCCCGACGCGCGCCCCGCGACGCGCGCATAGCGTTCGCACAGCGGCCGGTGGTTACGCCGCGCAACCGGACAGCGCTACTATTTGTTGACTTTCAGCAAATACTTGACGCCCGGCCCACGCGACCGAGCCTCGCCTTTCTCGATGAGGACAGATGTCAGACATCACCCGCAGCCGGCGCGCGCACACCGGCACCACCGACACGGTCATGACGCACCGCATGATCATGTTCGTGATCTTCGGCCTCATGGCCGGCATGTTCCTGTCCGCGCTCGACCAGACGATCGTCGGCACCTCGATCCGCACGATCGGCGACGACCTGCAGGGGCTGAGCCTGCAGGCGTGGGTCACGACCGCGTACCTGATCGTCTCGACGATCTCGACGCCCATCTACGGCAAGCTCTCCGACATCTTCGGTCGGCGTCCGCTGTTCCTCATCGCCATCGTCATCTTCATCGTCGGCTCGGTGCTCGCGAGCTTCTCGACGTCGATGGCCGAGCTGGCCGCGTTCCGCGCGATCCAGGGCCTCGGTGCCGGTGGCCTGATGTCGATGCCGTTGGCCATCATGGGCGACATCCTCGCCCCGCGCGAACGCGCCAAGTACCAGGGCTACTTCCTCGCTGTATTCGGCATCTCGAGCGTCATCGGCCCCCTCGTCGGCGGCATCTTCGCCGGCGCGAGCGAGATCCTCTTCATCACCGGCTGGCGCTGGGTGTTCCTCATCAACGTCCCGATCGGCATCGCGGCGCTGGCGATCGTCTGGCGGTTCCTGCACATCCCGCAGCAGCCGCGCCGCTCTGTGCGCATCGACTGGTGGGGCGCGACGACCGTCATCGTCGCCCTCGTGCCGCTGCTGCTCGTCGCCGAGCAGGGACGCGAGTGGGGCTGGGGTTCGCCCATCGCCCTCGCCTGCTACGTCGTCGGGGCCCTCGGCATCCTGGCCTTCGTCATCGCCGAGACCAAGATGAAGGATGACGCGCTCATCCCGCTGAAGCTCTTCCGCTCCCCCACCTTCTCGATGGCCACGATCATCGGCGTGCTCGTGGGCTTCGGCATGTTCGGCGCGATGCTGACCCTGCCGCTCTACCTGCAGCTCGTGCTCGGCTCGACGCCGACCGAGAGCGGCTTCGAGATGCTGCCGATGATCCTGGGCCTGATGATCGCGTCGATCGCGAGCGGTCAGATCATCGCGCGCACCGGCCGCTACCGCATGTTCCCGATCCTCGGCACCGCACTGATGTCGCTGGGCTTCTTCCTGCTGACGTTCCTGCAGTACGACAGCCCCTACTGGCACGTCGCGATCGCCATGCTCGTGATCGGCCTGGGCCTGGGTCAGCTCATGCAGACGCTGACGATCGCGAGCCAGAACTCCGTGGGCGTGCGCGACATGGGCGTGGCCACCAGCGGATCGACGTTCTTCCGTCAGATCGGTGGAACCCTCGGCACCGCGGTGCTGCTGTCGCTGCTGTTCACCTTGATGCCCTCGAACATCATCGGCTCCTTCTCGGACCGCGGCACCCTCACCGACGCCCTCGACGCGGCCTTCGATCCGACTGTCTCGTCGGCTCCCGCGAACCAGAAGATCATGGACGCGATCTACACCCCGATCGTGACGCAGACCGAGGACGCGGTGACCCAGCAGGTCCAGCAGGGTGTGCAGCAGGCTCGGGATGCCGCGACCCAGGCCGTGGCCGCGCAGGTCGCCGCCGGGCAGCTCCCGGCCGCCGCGCAGGCGCAGGCGACCCAGGCCGCGATCGCGCAGGCGACCTCGGCGGCGGCCGCGCAGATCCAGCAGCAGGTCCCCGTCGCTCGCGTCGGCTCGGACGGATCCGTGAGCCTGGACTTCTCGAACGCCGGTGACCGCGCCGCCTTCGTGGACCAGGTCGCGACGACCCTGACCGACCGCTTCACCTCGGGCGACGGCGGCACCGCTGTGGGCGGCTCGACGCTGGACGACACCTCGTTCCTGGTCGGCGCCGACGCGCGACTGACCAAACCGTTCCTCGTGGGCTTCAACTCGTCCGCGACGACGGTCTATTGGACGGCGATGGGCGTGGTGCTGCTCGCCTTCGTGCTGGCGCTGTTCTTCCGCACGCCTCCGCTGCGCGCCAAGTCGGCGCTGCAAGAGGCCGCCGACGAGCGTCGTACCAAGAAGGACGAGGAGACCGCCGCCGACGAGGCCGCCGCGCAGACCGGCGCCCTGCTCACCCCCTGAGGACGCATCCGGCATCCATGTCCCACTTTTGGTCGGCCGACAGGGCTCCAACCGACCAGAAGTGGGACACACACCGCCAAAAGTGGGACGAGGGGGATGCTGAGACGCCGAAGGGCGGGGCCGTCACGACGACGCCCCGCCCTTCGGCGTTCTCATACGGCCTCGCGCGCGCGCAGGTCCTTGCGCAGGATCTTGCCCGACGTCGACTTCGGCACGACCTCGATGAACTCGACGCGTCGCACCTTCTTGTGCGGGGCGACATGACCGGCGACGAACGTCATGACGTCCTCGGCGGTGAGGCCGGCGTCGGGTGCGGCTACGACGAAGGCCTTGGGGATCTCTTCGCCCTCGTCGTCGCGGACGCCGATGACCGCGGCATCCTGGATCTTCGGGTGCGACAGCAGCAGGGCCTCGAGCTCGGCCGGGGCGATCTGATAGCCGTGGTACTTGATGAGCTCCTTGAGCCGGTCGACGATCGTGAAGTAGCCGTCGACGTGGTGCACGCCGATGTCGCCGGTGTGCAGGAACCCGTCGGCATCCAGCGTCTCGGCGGTGGCGTCGGGGCGGTTGAGGTAGCCGAGCATGACGTTGGGCCCGCGCACCCAGATCTCGCCGGGAGGGGTCAGACCGTCGTCGCCGTGCTGCTCGAGCTCGGCCCCCGTCTCGGGGTCGACGAGCTTGGCGTCGCAGCCGGGGATGAGTACGCCGACCGAGCTGACCGGAAAGCCCGAGTCCGCCGGGATGGCGTGCGACACGGGGCTGAGCTCGCTCATGCCGTAGCCCTGGTAGAACCGCGCCCCGATGCGCCGGCCCGCGGTCTCGGCCGTCTCGCCGTCGAGCGGAGCCGCTCCCGAGAACACGCTTTGCACGCTCGAGAGGTCGAAACCGTCCACGGCGGGGTGCTTGGCGAGGGCGACCGCGATCGGCGGCGCGATGAACAGGAACGTGCAGCGGTGATCCTGCACGACGCGCAGGAACTCCATCAGGTCGAACCGCGGCATGGTCACGAGCGTCGCGCGCTGACGCAGCGCGAGGTTGAGCAGCACCGTCATGCCGTAGATGTGGAAGAACGGCAGCACCGCGAGGACGCGGTCATCGGGCGTGATCTCGATGATCGGTCGGCACTGGTGCACGTTGGCGACCAAGTTGCGGTGCGACAGCATCACGCCCTTGGGCACGCCCGTCGTCCCCGACGAGTACGGCAGCACGGCCACGTGGGTGGCCGGGTCGAACGACACCTCGGGCGGTGTGCGTCCCTCGCCGAGCAGCGCGCGCAGGTCGGGGTGACCCTCGGCGCCGTCGAGCACGATGACGTGGTCGTCGGCGATGCCCGCCGCCTGCGCCGCGGCCGACGCCTGGGGCAGCAGGGGCGAGACGGTCACGAGCCAGGTGGCGGCGGCATCCCTCAGCTGGTTCTCGATCTCGTGCGCGGTGTAGAGCGAGTTGATCGTCGTGATCGACGCCCCCGCCCGCAGGATGCCGTGGAACACCGTCGCGAAGGCCGGGACGTTCGGGCACAGCATCGCCACGACCGAGCCGACCCCCACCTCGCGCGCGGCGAGCGCGCCCGCGAACGCGTCGACGTGGGCGCGCAGCGTGCGGTAGGTCGTCTCGGCGCCGCTGGAGGGGTCGACCAGGGCGACGCGGTCGAGGTCGGGCTCGTCGAGCGAGGCGAAGAGGTAGTCGTAGATGCTCTGGTCGGGGATCTCGATACTCGGGTACGGGCTGTGGAACACGGGTTCTCTCCCTCGAAAACGCGGGCGGCGTCGTCGCCGTGCGCTCATCCTGGCACCGGTGAGACGCGGTGTCACCCATGGCGACACCGGCTCTCGGCGGCCGCTCAGGTGAAGGCGAGCACGACGCCCCCCGCGGCACCCAGGATGACGACCGCCCACGCGGGCGCCTTGAAGGCCGTCAGCAGCACGAAACCGATGGCCGCGAGCAGCAGGGGACCCGGCCCCGTGATCGCGGTGGTGAACACGGGGGTGTACAGAGCGGCGCCGAGGATGCCGACGACCGCCGCGTTCGCGCCGCGCATCGCCGCGCGCACCCGGGGTCGCTCGCGCACGGCGTCCCAGAACGGCAGCACGCCGACGAGCACGAGGAAGCCGGGCAGGAAGATCGCGGCCAGGGCGAGGCCCGCGCCGAGGACTCCCCCGGGTCCCACGTTCGAGACGGCGCCCAGGTAGGCCGAGAAGGTGAAGAGCGGTCCCGGCACCGCCTGCGCCGCGCCGTAACCGCTGAGGAACGCCTCGGCCGAGACCCAGCCGGTCTCGACGACCCCCGCCTGCAGCAGGGGCAGCACGACGTGGCCGCCGCCGAAGACCAGCGCCCCCGCGCGGGAGAACGCATCGGCCAGGGCCACCGCGCCCGACCCGGTCGTCGCCGCGAGCACCGGCAGAACCACGAGCAGCACGACGAACAGCGCCAGGCAGGCGATCGCGACGCCGCGCCGGATGCCGAAGGGGGGCAGCGTCGTCGGCGACGACTCCTCGATCCCGCGCAGCAGCACAACCCCCGCCAGGATGCCGACGCCCAGCGCCCCGAGCTGCCCCGGCGCCGCGGGCAGCAGCAGAGCCATCGCCAGCGCCACCACGGCGATCCCGGCCCGACGCGCGTCGGGCGTGAGCGTCCGTGCCATGCCCCAGACCGCGTGCGCGACGATCGCGACGGCGACGATCTTCAGCCCCGCGAGCACCCCCTCGCCGACCGGACCGGCGACGAGCGCGGCACCCGCGGCGAACGCCACCAGCAGGATCGCGGACGGCAGGGTGAACGCGGCGAAGGCCGCGAGCGCCCCGAGGGCGCCGGCGCGCTGCAGTCCCATCGCGAACCCCACCTGGCTCGAGGCGGGGCCGGGCAGGAACTGGCACAGCGCCACGAGGTCGGCGTAGGCGCGATCGTCCATCCACCGACGGCGAACGACGAGATCGTCGCGGAAGTAGCCCAGGTGGGCGACCGGACCCCCGAACGACGTGACGCCCAGCCGCAGGAACGCGAGGAAGACCTCGCCGGGTGTTCCCGCGCGCGGCACGGTCGGAGTCTGCATCCCCGCATCCTCCCGTCGTGGGGGAAACAACGGGTGAACCCTACGACAGCGGCACGTCGAGCAGGGCGTCGACGAGGCGCAGCGTCCGGGACGTCGCCTCGTGGTCGGCGACGATGTCGCGCCCCGCGATCGCGTCGCGGAAGAACGCGACCTCGCCCACCATCGGGTTCGACGGCGCCTCGACGAACGTCACCTCGGGGGCGCCACCCCGCGGCGTGAGCACGAGACGGCGCGGGGCGTCGATCGCATCGATCTCGAGCGTGCCGTCCTCGCCCTGGATCTCGCTCGGCAGGCCGGTGTCGGTGATCTTGGACCACGCCACGTCTGCGACGAAGCCGTCGTACGCGGCGAGCGCGCTGCCCGCCCCGTCGGTGTGCGCCGCGATCCCCACGCGGACGCCGTGCAGGCTCCGCGGGACGCCGAACAGTCGAACGAGCGCGTGCAGCGGATACACCCCCAGATCCCGCAGGGCACTGCCGCCGAGCGCGGGGTCGAAGATGTTGGTCTGCTCACCGGCGAGCACCTGGTCGTACCGGGCCGAGCGCTTCTCGTACCGCAGCGCGACGCGACGGATCGTCCCCAGCCGCGGCAGGAGTGTGCGCACCGCCTCGAGACCGGGGTCGTACGCGGTGCGCATCGCCTCGAGCAGCACGACGCCCCGCGCGCGGGCGCGGGCGACCGCGGCATCCCAATCGTCGCCCGACAGCACGGCGGGCTTCTCGACGAGCACCGGGATGCCGGCATCCACCGCCTCGTCGATCTGCGCACGGTGCACGGCGTTGGGGCTGGCGAGATACACCGCGTCGACGTCGTCGGCGGCGAGCAGGGCGGTCAGGCCCGCCGCGGTGCCCGGTGCGCCGATCTCGTCCGCGAAAGCGCGGGCGCGGGCGAGGTCGCGCGAGGCGACCCGAGTGATCTCGACCCCGTCGACGGCGGCGACCGCCTCGGCCAGACGCGCGGAGATGGAGCTGGTGCCGACGATGCCGATGCGGATCATGCCTCTATCTTGGCGACCCTTCTCACCACGCGACTCGCGCTCACGGGTTCGGGAGTGCGTTTCGCGGCCCGGATAGGATCGCGGCACTCGCCACCCGAACCCGAGGCAGCATGACGACCACCCGAGCCCAGCGCCGTCGGCGCGCCTCGCAGCGCGTCCGCGCGCGCCGCACCCTGGTCGCGACGCTGGCCGTGGCCCTCATCGCCGGAGCCGTGACGGCGTTCGCATTGACCCGCCCCGAGGCGCCGACGCCCGACGTCGACGTCGCGGCGCCCGCCACCCCGAGCGCGACGCCGACTCCCACGCCCACGCCCCTGACACCGGCGCAGAAGCTGCTGGCCGGCTCGACCGACCCCCACGCGTGCGCGGTGTCGTTCGCGGGCGACGGCATCGCCCTCGACCCCCTGCTCGAGTCCGAGGGCTCCCGCTACCAGTCGCTGCCGATCCCGCGCACCGCGGGGCGCGTCTTCGCCGGGTGGTACGACACCGCCGACGACGCCGGCGCCCTGACCACCGCCGCCCGGATCAACGGCGCCGATCTCGTCGCGTGCACCGCGCGCGAGCGCGTGCTGCACGCGGGGTGGACGACCCCCGAGCGCAACGCGGCGGAGGATGCCGGCATCCCGATCCTCATGTACCACCAGTTCACGCAGAAGCCCGAGGGCGAGGACAACTGGCTGCGCGGCAACTACGTGTATGTGCCGGACTTCGATGCGCAGATGGCGCACATCCAGCAGGGGGCCTTCTACCTGCCGACCTGGGACGAGATCAGTGCCTTCATCGACGGCGCCCTCTTCCTGCCCAAGCACTCCGTCGTCATCACCGATGACGATGCCGACTCCACCTGGCTGCAGTGGGCCGCCCCGATCGTGGCGCAGCGTCAACTGCTGACGACGTCCTTCGTCATCACCTCGGCCCGCACCGAGCCGACCCCGAATCCCTTCGTGCTGCAGCGATCGCACAGCCACGACATGCACCGCGCGGGGCCGAACGGCAAGGGCCGGATGGTCAACGACGACGCCGCCACGATCGCCGCCGACCTCGAGCATTCGGCGCAGATCCTGGGGGCGAAAGAGGTCGTCGCCTACCCGTTCGGACACTACGACGAAAGGACGAAAGAGGGCGTTCGTCAGGCGGGATTCGAACTAGGACGTACCATTGAACCCGGATACGTGCGCATCGGCACCGACAAACTGGCGCTGCCCGTCATCCGCATCAACTACGGCACGACCGTCGACGAGCTCGCAGCGAAGATCGGGTGATTCGCCCCCGTCCTTCCGCGGATCGCAGATCGGTTCCCACCGGGCGCTGGGGTGAACACCCGCTAGCTCCCAGGTAACTGCTCCACAATCCCAATTCGAGCACGCGTCGGCCGGTCTACGCTGTGTATTTCTGGCTATCGACGAAAACGCGAGCATTTCATGGACCTTTCCGTCATCGTTCCGACCTTCAACGAAGGTCCGAACGTCGCCGAACTCGTCCGTCGGACGTCCGACGCGCTGACCGGTCGCGCGGTCGAGGTCATCTTCGTCGACGACTCCACCGACGACACCCCTGACGTCATCCGCGCCGTCGCCGCCTCCGCCGACATCCCGGTGCGCCTGATCCACCGCGACAACCCCGTCGGAGGTCTGGGCGGCGCCGTCGTCGAGGGGATCCGCGCGGCCGAGAGCAACCGCTGCGTCGTCATGGACGGCGACCTGCAGCACCCGCCCGAGGTCATCGCCGATCTGCTCGCCCGCGCCGAAGAGGGCGACGCCGACGTGGTCGTGGCATCCCGCTACATCGCCGGCGGCACCTCGGACGGCCTGGCCAATGCGGTGCGCACCGCCGTGTCGCGCGCGTCGACGCTGCTGACCAAGGCGATGTTCCCCAAGAAGCTGCACAACTGCTCCGACCCGATGACCGGGTTCTTCCTGGTGCACCGCGACTCCCTCGAGGTCGAGACGTTGCGTCCGCGCGGCTTCAAGATCCTGCTCGAGATCCTCGCCCGCAAGCAGATGCGCGTCGCCGAGGTGCCCTTCTCGTTCGCCCCCCGATTCGCCGGCGAGTCCAAGGCCTCGTTCAGCCAGGGCATGCGCTTCCTCACGCAGCTGACCATGCTGCGCTTCGGCCGCATGTCGGCGTTCGCCCTCGTCGGCGGTCTCGGCGCCGTGGCCAACCTGCTCATCATGGGCGGGCTGCAGCTGCTCGGCGTGCAGTACCTGGTCGCCGCGGTCATCGCGAGCATCATCACGATCGTGGCGAACTTCCTCGCCCTCGAGTACCTGGTCTTCGCCGACATGCGCGAAGAGTCCGGGCTCATGCGCCACCGGTTCATCAAGTCGTTCACCTTCAACGGCATCGAGGCGATCGTGCGCATCCCCGTGATCTGGGTGCTCGTGAGCCAGGCGCACATGCCCAGCGTGATCGCCGCCGCTCTCACCCTCATCGCCGCGTTCGTGGTGCGCTTCGTGTTCCACGCGCTCGTGGTCTACGCCCCCAAGAAGAGCCGCGTCGGCCGCGCCGTCCGTGCCGTCGAGCCCCTCGAGGACGAAGTCACCGCCTGAGCCCGGGGCCCCGGCATCCAGCGCCCGTCCGGACGGGGCGGCGTAGGCTGGGACCATGTCCTCCGACGCAACGATCCGCATGTTCGGCGCCGACTGGTGCCGCGATTGCATCCGCACCAAGAAGCAGCTCGACGAGCTCGGCATCGACTACGAATACGTCGACCTCGTCGCCGACCCGGCCGCGGCCGACGTCGCGAAAGAGATCTCGGGTCGCACGAGCATCCCTGTCGTCGTCTACCCCGACTCGAGCCACCACGTCGAGCCCTCCAACGCCGACGTCGAGGCCAAGCTCCGCGAGCTCTCGCTGATCTGATCGGGTCCCCGTGACCCTCGCCGCCGCGTGGCCCGTCCGGCGGTCCCTCACCGCCGAGGCCGGCACAGCCCTGCCTCCCTTCGTCGACCATCACGTGCACCTGCACCTGATCGACGCGTCGTCGTTCGCGCGGCGCGGGATCGCCGCGGTGGTCGACCTCGGCGGTGACCCCGTTCACCTCGCGCGGCGGGGCGACGGCATCCCTCATGTGCGATACGCGGGCGCCTTTCTGACCGTGCCCGGCGGGTACCCGCAGGGTCGGTCGTGGGCGCCCGCGTCCATCGTGTGCGAGGTGACCGACGCCTCGTCGCACCCGGGAGTACCCGGAGGGGCGCGCACGGCGGTGGACGCCCAAACGGATGCCGGGGCCGCGGTCATCAAGGTCGCCCTGCACGCCGACGCGGGACCCGTGCCCGACGACCCGACCCTCACGGCCATCGTCGCCGCCGCCCGCGCCCGCGGGCTCGCCGTGGTGGCGCACGCGCAGGGCCCCGGTCAGGTGGAACGCGCGATCGACGCCGGCGTCGACGTCCTCGCTCACACCCCCGCAGACGCCCCGTTGTCGCGGCGCGTGCTCGCTCGCGCCGTGGCCGCGGGCCAGGCGTGGATCTCGACGCTCGACATTCACCGCGGTGACGCTCGCGATCGCGCCATCGCCAACCTGCGGGCCTTCGCGGCGCGCGGGGGGCGCGTGCTCTACGGCACCGACCTCGGCAACGGCGACCTGCCCGTGGGGCTCAACCGCCGCGAACTGCTGGCCCTGCACGAGGCGGGCGTCCGCGGCGACCGCCTGATCGAGGCCCTGAGCGACCCCTGGCCCGCCGCCGCCCCGACGGCCGGCCTGTCGACCTTCATCCCGGGCCCCGCGCCCACCCATCCCGACGACCTCGCGACGTGGCTCAGCCGCGGCACGGTCGTCGCCACCGAGGAGCTCGCCCGTGTCGACTGACCCCTCCCCCGACTTCGGATCCGTCGACCGGCTCGAAATCCCGCACCACCGCGATGCCGACGACGGCCTGGCTGCCGAGGCGGCCTCCCTCGACGCCGCCGACCCGCTCGCCCGCCACCGCGACGCGTTCGTCGGCGCCGAGAGCGCGCTGGTGTACTTCGACGGCAACTCGCTCGGTCGTCCCCCGCGCGCCACGGCCGAGCGGCTGTCGCGCTTCGTGACGGACGAGTGGGGCGGCCGCCTCATCCGCGGGTGGGACGAGGCGTGGATGCAGCTCCCGTTCGCGATCGGCGACCGCATCGGGGCGATCGCGCTGGGCGCGGCATCCGGCCAGACCGTGATCGGCGATTCGACCACGGTGCTGCTGTACAAGCTGCTGCGGGCCGCGCTCGACGCGCAGTCCGCTGCCGACCCCGATCGCGTCGAGATCGTCGTGGGACGCGACGACTTCCCCACCGACCGCTACCTGGTCGAGGGCATCGCCGCCGAACGCGGAGCGCGAGTCGTCTGGGTGGACGTCGACACCTCGCGAGGGGTGGATGCCGACCTGCTCCGCGCCGCGGTCGGACCGCGAACCGCAGTGGTGCTGTTGAGCCACGTGTCGTACCGCTCCGGATATTTGGCGGACGGGCCGGGGTTGACCGCGATCGCCCACGAGGCCGGCGCCCTCGTGCTGTGGGACCTGTGCCACTCGGCGGGGTCGGTCCCGATGGATCTGGACGCGTGGGGCGCCGACCTCGCCGTCGGCTGCACCTACAAGTACCTCAACGGCGGACCGGGCTCCCCCGCCTTCGCCTACGTCGCCTCCCGGCACCAGCACCGGCTCGTGCAGCCCGTCCAAGGATGGATGGGTGCCGCCGACGTCTTCTCGATGGGCCCGGTCTACCGACCCGCCGACGGCATGCGCCGCTTCCTCTCGGGGACGCCGCCGGTGCTCGCCATGATCGCCATGCAGGACACCCTCGACCTGCTCGAGGACGCCGGGATCGCCGCCGTGCGGACGAAGTCCGTCGCCCTGACCGACTTCGCGATCCGGGTGGCCGACGGCATCCTGAGCCCTCTGGGGGTGCGCCTGGCCTCTCCGCGCGACGCGGCCGAGCGCGGCGGCCACGTGACGCTGTCGCACCCGGCGATGCGGGCCGTGACGGCACGGCTGTGGCGCGACGACGTCATCCCCGACTACCGCGACCCGCACGGCCTGCGGATCGGCCTGTCTCCGCTGTCGACGAGCTTCATCGAGACGCTCACGGGCCTGCGTGCCGTCGCCGAGGCGGTGCGCGCGGAGTCCTGACCCGGGACCGACTCCCGGCGGGTCGAGACCGAGGGCTAGCCTCGGAGGGTGATCGATCCGCTCATCGTCGTCATCGCCGGTGTGGTGGTGGTCGCCCTCGCCACCGTCATCGGACCGCGGTTCAACATCGCGGGTCCCCTGATCCTGCTCGCCATCGGCGCCGGGGTCAGCCTGCTGCCGTTCATCCCGCCGTTCGCGGTGAATCCCGAGATCATCCTGGTCGGTGTGCTGCCGCCCCTGCTGTATTCGGCCGCGGTGCAGCTGCCGGCGGTCGAGTTCCGCCGCGACTTCGCCCCCATCGCGGGGTTGTCGGTGCTGCTCGTCGTCTTCAGCTCGATCGTCCTCGGCCTGTTCTTCTGGGCCGTCATCCCCGGCCTGGGGCTGGCTCTCGGCATCGCGCTGGGGGCGATCCTCAGTCCCACGGATGCCGTGGCCACCTCGATCGCGAAACGCCTGGGCATCTCGCCGCGCGTCGTCACCCTGCTCGAGGGCGAGAGCCTGCTCAACGACGCCACCGCGCTGGTGCTGCTGCGCACGGCCACGGCGGCCGTGGCATCCGGATTCGCCTTCGGCGACGCCCTGGCCTCGTTCGCCTGGGCGGTCGTGGTCGCCCTCGCGGTGGGAGCGGTCGTCGGCTGGGTCAACCTGCGGGTCCGCGAGCGCGTGTCCAACTCGGCCGCCAACACGGCGTTGAGCTTCACGGTGCCCTTCATCGCCTACCTGCCGACCGAGCACCTGGGCGGATCGGGCCTGGTCGCGGCGGTGGTTGCGGGCATCGTCACCGGACAGGGCGCCGCCCGGCGCTTCACCCCCGAGCAGCGCATCAGCGACCGCCTGAACTGGCGGACGGTCGAGTTGATCCTCGAGGGCGGCGTCTTCCTGGTGTTCGGCCTCGAGCTCAAGGACATCGTCATCGCGAACGTCCGCGCCGACGAGGGGCTCTGGCACGCCGCGTGGCTCGCGCTCTCGGCGCTCGGCATCGTGCTCGCGGTGCGGGCCCTGTACGTGTCGGCGCTCATCTGGGTGCAGGGTCGGCGGAGCCGCCGGCGTCTGCGCGAGGCGCATCGCGTGACGGGCGCGCAAGAACGTCTGGACCGGTTCGAGCAGGCGTACCGCGAGTCGCCCGAGCAGTTCGGCGCGCGGGCCGCCGACCCCGCGCGCACCGCGCGTCGCGTCGGCTGGATGCGCACGCGCATCGCCCGCACCATGGCCGACCTCGACTACTACCGCGACACCCCGCTCGGGGCGCGACACGGCACCGTGATCGTCTGGGCGGGCATGCGCGGCGTGGTGACGCTGGCCGCGGCTCAGACGCTGCCCGAAGATCTCGGCCCCCTTCGTCCGCTGCTGATCTTCGTCGCGTTCCTCGTCGCGCTGTTCAGCCTGGTCCTGCAGGGCCTCACCCTGTCGCGCGTCGTCAGCGCCGCGGGTCTGGCCGGCGAGGGCGGCGAGGGGCCGTCGCGCGAGGAGCAGCGCGCCCTGGACGGGGAGCTGCGGGATGCCGCGATCGCGGCGGTCCGAGCGGGTTCGCTGACGCGCCGCGACGGCGGCACCTTCCCCGCTGAGCTAGTCGAGCGAGCGGGAGCGCGGCTCACGCAGCCGCCCGATGACGACGCGTCGGCGCGCGTCCGCGACTTCCTGGAACTGCGGTTGGCGTCGATCGAGGCGATGCGTCGGCGATTGCACGCGCTGGGCCGCGACGGTCGTTACAGCACCGCGGCGCTCCGACACGCGCTGGCCGAGCTCGACGCCGATCAGCTGAGCCTGGAACTGCGCATCGACGACGGCGAGGACGACTGAGTGGAATAGGCCACCACCGGCCCGGGTTTTCATTCACGTGCATGCGGTCGCCGCGAAAGCCGCGGTGACTCGACGGCCGGAGAGAAGATCACCCATGAGCAGGTTCACCCACAAGGTCGCCCTCGTCACCGGTGCCGGCAGCGGGATCGGCGCCGCCATCGCCCGCGGACTGGCCGCCGAAGGCGCCTCGGTCGTCGTCACCGACATCGATCGGGATGCCGCCGACTCCGTCAGCCGCCAGATCACCGAGGCGGGCGGAACCGCCGCGACGTTCGTGCAGAACACCGCGAACTGGGAGGACTCCCGGGCGGCCGTCGACTTCGCGCAGCAGACCTACGGCGGACTGCACCTCGCCGTCAACAACGCCGGTATCGGCGGTCCGGCCGCACCCATCGGCGACTACGACGTCGACGCCTGGGACCGCGTACGCGCCATCAACCTCGACGGCGTCTTCTACGGCCTGAAGTTCCAGTTGCCCGCCATCGTCGCCTCCGGGGGTGGAGCGGTCGTGAACATGGCATCCGTCCTGGGGTCCGTCGGAATCGCGCAGAGCGCCGCCTACGTGGCCGCGAAGCACGCCCTCGTCGGGCTCACCAAGGTCGCCGCGCTGGAGTACACGGCCCAAGGTGTGCGCACGAACGCCGTCGGACCCGGCTTCATCGACACGCCGCTCGTCCGCGCGAGCCTCTCGCCCGAGGCGCTGACCCACCTCGAGAAGGAGCACGCGACCGGACGTCTCGGCAGCGACACCGAGGTCGCGGCCCTCACGCTGTTCCTGCTGAGCGACGACGCCTCGTTCATCTCGGGCAGCTACCACCTGGTCGACGGCGGGTACTCGGCGCACTGAGCCCCGGCCCGGGTCGGCGGCTCGCATCGAGCCGCGGGCCCGGGAGATCGGCCGGGCGCTTTCGCAGGACCGTGGGGCACAATGGTCGCGGAGGTTCCCATGAGCGATTCGACACCGACGTTGCCCTCGTCCGCGGGCTCCGCCGAGGGCGCTCACGTCTCTATCGAGCACGCGGCGGCCGAGTGCCCGCGGTGCTTCACCGAGCTGCAGAGCGACCGGGACTGGTGGCGCGCTCGCCCCGCCGGTTCGCGCCTGGTCGGTCTGGTGGTCTCGCGCCCGGACATGCCGACCGTCAAGCAGCAGCGCGACGACCTGACGCGGTTCGGCGTGCCGATCGAGGGCTTCCGGCATCCCGCACCCGAAACGCTCGAGGGCTGGGCCAACCGTCTGGACCGCTTCTTCGGAACCCTCACCCACGGTGACGTCCTGGTCGTGGCGAGCATCCACGCCCTGGGGCTCACCCGCGAGGACGCCAACCGTGCCGTCGCCGACCTGCGGCGTCGCGGCGTGATCGTGAAGGTGCTGTCGCACGGCGAGCGGCATCTGCACGACGCGGCCGTGCCCTCGCGCGGCTGAACGCGCGCGGCGAACGGCCATCGGTCGCGTCGCTGTCGTCTACGACCTCTTCGCCTCGTCGGGGTCGTTTCACCGACCGCGGCGTGGTCGGGACGGACCGCGGAACGCCTCTCGACGCGCCGACGTAGCGCGCCAGGGCCGTCACGCGCCGACGTAGCGCGCCAGCGCGTCACGCGCCGACGTAGCGCGCCAGGTGCTCGCCCGTGAGCGTCGAACGCGCCGAGACCAGCTCGGCGGGCGTGCCCTCGAAGACGATCGTCCCGCCGTCTCGCCCGGCGCCGGGCCCGAGGTCGATGATCCAATCGGCGTGAGCCATGACCGCCTGATGGTGCTCGATGACGACGACGTTGTTGCCGGCATCCACCAATCGATCCAGCAGTCGAAGCAAGGTGTCGATGTCGGCGATGTGCAGACCCGTCGTGGGCTCGTCGAGGACGTACACCGCCGCCGGCTTGGACATCGAGATCGCGAGCTTGAGCCGCTGACGTTCGCCGCCCGACAGCGTGCTCAGAGACTGCCCCAGGGTGATGTATCCCAGGCCGACGTCGCGCAGGCGTCCGAGGACCGCCGCCGCCGAACCCTTCGTGAGGAAGGAGGATGCCTCGCCCACCGACATCGCCAGCACCTCGGCGATGTTCTTTCCGTCGAGCGTGTAGGTGAGCACGTCGTCGGAGAACCCCGTGCCCTCGCACAGCTCGCAGACGGTCTCGACCGTCGATTGGAACCCCAGCTGGGTGACGATCACCCCGAGTCCGCGGCACGCGGGGCACGCTCCCTCGCTGTTGGCGCTGAACAGGGCGGGCTTGACGCCGTTCGCCTTGGCGAAGGCGGCGCGCACGGCGTCGAGGATGCCGGTGTACGTCGCCGGGCTGCTGCGACGCGACCCTTTGATGGCGGTCTGGTCGACGACCACGACGTCGTCGAAGGCGGGCAGATTGCCGTGGATGAGGGACGATTTGCCCGATCCCGCCACTCCGGTGACCACCGTGAGGACGCCGCGTGGGACGTCGACGTCGACGCCCCGCAGGTTGTGCTGTGTCGCGCCGCGGATCGGCATCGAGCCGGACGCCACGCGGACGGTGTCTTTGAGGTGCGCGCGATGATCGAGGAAGCGTCCCGTCAGGGTGCCGGACGCGCGGAGCCCGGTGACGTCGCCCTCGAACTGCACCGTGCCGCCCTCGCGGCCCGCGCGAGGACCGAGATCGACGATGTGGTCGGCGATCTCGATGACCTCGGGCTTGTGCTCGACGACCAGCACGGTGTTGCCCTTGTCTCGCAGCTGGCGCAGCGTCTCGTTCATCCGTTGGATGTCATGCGGGTGCAGCCCCGCGGTGGGCTCGTCGAAGACGTAGGTGATGTCGCTGAGGCTCGATCCGAGGTGGCGGATCATCTTGGTTCGCTGGGCCTCGCCGCCCGAGAGGGTGCCGCTCGCACGGTCGAGCGACAGGTAGCCGAGCCCGATGTGGACGAAGGCGTCGAGCGTGTCGCGCAGCCCCTGGACGAGGGGCGCGACGGTGGGATCGTCGATCCCCCGCACCCAGGCGGTGAGATCGGTGATCTGCATGGCCGCGGCATCCGCGATGTTGACGTCGCCGATGCGGGACGATCGGGCTCCGTCGTTGAGGCGGGTCCCGGCGCACGCGGGGCAGGCGACGAAGGTGACCGCCCGGTCGACGAACGCCCGGACATGAGGTTGGAGCGCGTCGCGATCCTTCTGCAGCATGCTCTTCGTGACCTTGGGGACCAGACCCTCGTAGGTCATGTTGGTGTTGGCGATGCGCACCTTGACCTGCTCTTTGTAGAGGAAGTCGTCGCGTTCTCGCGCGGTGAAGTCCCGAACGGGCTTGTCGGGGTCGAAGAAGCCGGATTCGCTGAAGACACGCACCATCCACCCATCGGCGGTGTAGCCGGGCACCCGGATCGCACCGGCGTTCAGCGACAGCGTCATGTCGACGAGCTGGTCGAGATCGATGTCGCTCACCTGGCCGAGCCCCTCGCATTCGGGACACATGCCGCCCGTGATCTCGAACGATCGGCGTTCTCTCGTGCCCTTCTTGGCCCCGGTCGTGTGCGTGACGGCCCCGGCGCCGGAGATCGACGGCACGTTGAACGAGAACGCCTGCGACGAGCCCACGTGCGGCTGGCCGATCCGGCTGAAGAGCACGCGCAGCATCGCGTGCACGTCGGTGGCCGTGCCGACGGTCGAGCGGGCGTTGGCCGCCATGCGCTCCTGGTCGACGCGGATCGTGGCGCTCAGATTCTCGAGCGCATCGACATCGGGGCGGGAGAGTTCGCCCATGAACTGCTGCACGAAGGTGGGGTAGGTCTCGTTGATCAGCCGCTGCGACTCGGCGGCGATCGTGCCGAAGACCAGGGACGACTTGCCGGAGCCGCTGACACCGGTGAAGACGGTCAGGCGGCGCTTCGGCACGTCCAGATCGACGTTCTGGAGGTTGTTCTCACGCGCACCGCGCACGCGAATGACGTCGTGGGTGTCGGGTGCGGCCATGAGCGCCTCCTCGGGGTCGTCACCAGTGTGGCGCACCCCTCCGACACCGGCGACAGTGCGCCGCGGTCCCGTGCAGGCCCGGTGCACAACGGCGGGCGCAACGGCCGACACGCCGCACACCGAGCCGCGCACACGGCGCGCCGGCCCCGGCGCCCGCCGTTGTGCACGCGCGTACGGCACGCACGTACGGCCCGGGCCGCGTACGACGGTGCCCCCGCGGACGAGTCCGCGGGGGCACCGTGACGAAAGATCAGCCCTGGGCGCGACGGTTGGTGCGCGGGTTGCGCGCGCCGCCGACGACCATGCCGGTCGTGGGGGTACCGGATGCCGAGCGCCCAGCGCCCTGCGGACGGGCGGTGCCCGCGCCGGCTCCGGCGCGCTGCCCGCCGCCCTGGCCGCGACCGGCCCCGGCCGAACGCTGGCCCTGACCCCGGCCGCCCTGCGGAGCGTGCGCGGCGGCCGCGGGAGCCTCGGCGCCCTGGCCGCTGCCACCCCGACCGCGACGGCGACGACCGCCACCGGCGGCGGGGGCCGCGGCATCCTGGCCCGGGGTGCGCGCGGCGCGCTTGCGCTGCGCGTTGGCGCCCTGCGAGCGTCCGCCGCCCTGCGGCTGCGCCACGACGGGCTCGGGCTTGACGTAGGGGGCGACCTCGCCGACGAGCGCAACGACCTCGGGCGAGGTGGGCGTGACGGGCTGCGGGGTGGCCGAGATCTTCGCCTTGCGCAGGATGTCGAGGGTGTCGCGACGCTGCTCGGGGAGCATGATCGTCACCACGTCACCGGCGGTGCCGGCACGCGCGGTGCGGCCCGAGCGGTGCAGGTACGCCTTGTGCTCGACGGGCGGGTCGACGTGAACGACCAGCTCGACGCCGTCGACGTGCACGCCGCGGGCGGCCACGTCGGTCGCGACGAGGACCTTGGCGCGGCCGTCGCCGAAGGCGGCGAGGTTGCGGTCGCGCTGCGGCTGCGACAGGTTGCCGTGCAGATCGACCGAGGGGATGCCGGCGGCGGTCAGCTGCTTCGCCAGCTTCTTGGCCTGGTGCTTGGTGCGCATGAACAGGATGCGGCGCGCGGTGCCCGAGGCGAGCGTCTGCACGAGGTCCTTCTTGGCGTCGGCGTCGGCGGGCGCGAAGACATGGTGCGTCATCGCGGCGACGTGCGAGTGCGCCTCGTCGACCGAGTGCAGCACCTCGTTGCGCAGGAACCGCTTGACCAGCTTGTCGACGCCGTTGTCGAGCGTCGCCGAGAACAGCAGACGCTGACCGTCTGCGGGCGTGCGCGACAGCAGACGCGTGACCCCGGGGAGGAAGCCGAGGTCGGCCATGTGGTCCGCCTCGTCGAGCACCGTGATCTCGACGTCGCCGAGGTTCGCGAAGCCCTGACCGATCAGGTCCTCGAGGCGGCCGGGGCACGCGACGAGGATGTCGACGCCCGCGGCGAGCGCGTCGACCTGACGCTTCTGGTTGACGCCGCCGTAGACGGTCGTCGTGGTCAGCTGGAACGCCGCGGCGAGGGGCTTGATGACCTCGTCGATCTGGTTCGCGAGCTCGCGGGTGGGGGCGAGCACGAGCGCGCGGGGCTTGCGACCCCGGCGGCGGTCGGTCGTGGCGGCGAGGCGCGCGACGAGGGGCAGCGAGAAGGCGAGGGTCTTTCCCGAGCCGGTCTTTCCACGACCGAGCACGTCACGGCCGGCGAGGGTGTCGGGCAGGGTGTCGGCCTGGATCGGGAAGGGCTCGTTCTTGCCCTGGGCGGCGAGAACGTCGATGAGGGGGGCGGGCACGCCGAGGTCGGCGAAAGTCTGGGACGTCATGAAAACTCCTGCCGCGGCGCACTGGCGCACGGCGGTTCGGGATGCCGCGATGCTGCGGCTGCATGGGCGAAGGCGCCGGGTGGCGCATCCGTTCGCCGTGAAGGTCAAAGGCCCAACGAAAGGGGGCCGGTGCGTTCGACGACGCGCCGGAGCGAATCGCTCCGAGACCCCCAGTCTACCCGTGCGTCAGGCGGCGGCGCGCCAGCAGCCCGCGACGTGGTCGTCGACCATGCCCGAGGACTGCATCAGCGCGTACATCGTGGTCGGTCCCACGAAGCGGAACCCGCGGCGACGCAGCTCCGTGCTCATCGCGGTCGACTCGGGGGTCACGGCCGGCACCTGCGCGAACGTCGCGGGCGGTGTGTGCGCGGCGGGGGCGAACGACCACATCAGGGCGTCGAACTCGCCCTCGGCCATGCCCGCCACGAGACGTGCGTTGCCGATCACGGCCTCGATCTTGCCGCGATGGCGGATGATGCCGGCATCCTGAAGCAATCGCTCGACGTCGTCGGCGCCGAACGCGGCGACGGTGGCCGGCTCGAAGTCGTGGAAGACCTCGCGGAATCGTGGCCGCTTGCGCAGGATCGTGATCCACGCCAGGCCCGCCTGGAATCCCTCGAGGCTCATCTTCTCGAACAGCGGGCGGTCGCCGCGCAGTGTCGTGCCCCACTCCTGGTCGTGGTACCGCTGGTACTCGGGGTCGGTGCCCGCCCACGCGCAGCGCGCGACACCGTCGGCTCCGGTCACGAGGTCGCTCATGCCTCCAGGCTAGGCGGGGGCTCCGACATCACGTCCCGGTGCGGCACGGCAGCAGGCCGGTGAGACGAGAACAGGCCGACCCTCGACGGATCGGCCTGTTCCGGTGGCATCCCCTGTTCTCGTTTCGGACGAGGGGGCGGATGCCGTTACCGGGCGGGCTTCTTCTCGGGCACCGGGGCGTTGCCCGACTCCTTCAGCGCGGCGTAATACGACGCGGCTTCGTTCTGGCGGTCGTCCTCGACACCCGACGCGATCGAGGCGCGAATGTGCTCGGGGCCGTAGCCGAACGCGTCGACGAGGTCCTGCGCGTGCGGGCGCAGGCGACGGCACAGGCGGTCGATGTAGCTCGACACCGCCGCACCGCGCTGCGTCGACAGGCGCCCGTTGATCAAGTACCACGCGAGGTGCTTCTCGATGAGGTGCAGGCCGAACAGGTCGCGCAGCCACGTCAGCACCTTCAGGGTGTCGCGATCATCGATGCGGTTGATGGCGTCGGTGAACGCCTCCCACTGCAGCAGCTCGCCGTGGGCGCGGGCGGCCTCGATGAGCTCGGCCTGGTTCTCGTTGAACAGCGCCGCCGCATCCTCACGGGAGAGCTTGGATGCCGGACGCAGCCGCCCCGCGATGTCGGCGATCATCTGCTGCACGCGACCGGCGAGCAGCTCGTGCTGCTGCTCGGCGCGCAGGCCGCGCTCGACCGAGCGGGCGGTGGAACCGAAGTCGGTGACGGCCTGACCGAGCTGGCGCATGCCCGCACCGTGGAACAGCTTGCCCGCGGTCTGCCCGACCGCGAACGCGGCGAGCTGCTTGGCATCCTTGCCCTTGAACTGTCGCGCGTAGTCGGCGAGCAGCCGCTTGCCGACGAGCTGCAGCAGGATGTTGTTGTCGCCCTCGAAGGTGACGTAGATGTCGAGGTCGGCGCGCAGGCCGACCAGGCGGTTCTCGAAGAGGAAGCCCTGGCCGCCGCACGCTTCGCGCGACTCCTGCAGGGTGTCCAGCGCGTGCCAGGTCGACAGGGGCTTGAGCGCCGCGGCGAGGGTCTCGAGGTCTTCGCGGTCGGCGTCGGTGTCGAGGCGGCCGCTGAAGACACCGTCGAACTTCTGCAGGAACTCGTCGTGCGCGAAGATCTGCGCGTAGGTCGTCGCCAGGCGCGGCAGCAGACGACGCTGGTGCTTGCCGTAGTCGAGCAGCGTGACCTCGGGGGTACCGCTGCCGGAGTCGAACTGCCGACGCTGGTTGCCGTAGGTGATCGCGATGGTCAGGCCGATCGCCGACGCCCACGCGGCGGCCCCGTCGAGCGAGACGCGGCCCTGCACGAGGGTGCCGAGCATGGTGAAGAATCGGCGACCCGGGCTGGCGATGTCGCTCGAGTAGGTGCCGTCGGCGGCGACGTCGCCGTAGCGGTTGAGGAGGTTGGTGCGGGGGACGCGCACCTGGTCGAAGTGCAGGCGGCCGTTGTCGATGCCGTTCAGCCCGCCCTTGAGCCCATCGTCCTCGCCACCGATGCCGGGGAGGAAGTTGCCCTCGTCGTCACGCAGCGGCACGTAGAAGCAGTGCACGCCGTGGTTGACGTTGTCGGTGATGAGCTGGGCGAACACCGTCGCGGCCTTGCCGTGCACGGCGGCGTTGCCGAGGTAGTCCTTCCACGCCCCACGGAAGGGGGTGTGGATGACGAACTCCTCGGTCTCGGGGTCGTACGTCGCGGTCGTGCCGATCGCCGACACGTCGGAGCCGTGACCGGTCTCGGTCATGGCGAAGGCACCGGGGATCTCGAGGCTCATGATGCCGGGGAGCCACTTGTCGTGGTGCTCGCGGGTGCCCAGCTGCAGCACGGCCGAACCGAACAGGCCCCACTGCACGCCCGACTTGATCTGCAGGCTGGGGTCGGCCGCGACGAGCTCTTCGAACCCGGCGATGTTCGCGCCGTTGTTCTCTTCGCCGCCGAGGCGCTTGGGGAACGCCCGGTGCACCGCCTTGTTCTGCACGAGCAGGTGCAGCTGGCTGAGGGTGCGCTCGCGGTGCGCGTCCATGCCCAGGCTGTCGTCGCGCCACAGCGCCGGGTCCTTGATCATCTCGCGCGCCTCGCGCCGGATGTGGCCCCACGTGCCGAGCAGCAGATCGGTGACCCGCTCGGTGTCGATGCGGGCCTCGGCGGCCTCGGCGGCGGAGTGCGGCGCGGTGGGCGCACCCCCGACGGGCGTGCGCGTGCTCGTGGCGGGCGTGGTGGGACGGACGGCGGCGTCGGTCATTTCGGCACCTTTCGACGTTGCAAAGGGATGCCACCACGGTAGGTGTCCCACAACGACCGCTCAAACATCCTGTGCGTTGGCCACAACGGTCCGTGCCGTCGAAGCGCGGGGTCGTTGTGGGTGGTCAACATTCCCGTGCGCGCGCTGAGCGCCGATCGGCTCGGCGCGCGTACGCGCAGCGCCGCGCCCGATGTCGCGCTCGCCCGGTGCCGCACACGGTGCCGCGCACGGTGCCGCACTCGTCCGGCGCCGCGCTCGCCCGGTCCCGGGCTCCCGCGCGGGGACGCGAGACTGCACTTGGCTGACAACTCGGTGACATCCTGCAACCGATTTGTCAGCCAGATGCAGTCTCGGCGCCCCGGGGCCGCCGCGCGGCCCGCGCGAGCAACCCGCGCAGCGGAGCGCGGCGCGGCGCGGCGCACCGGAGCGGAGCGCAGCGCGGCGCGGCGCAGCGCGGCGTGGGCGCGAGCGGGAACGCGGGGTCAGTTCGCCGCGACCACCGTCAGGATGCCGTCGCCGTAGGCCTCGCGCTTCTTGGCGCCGATGCCGGTGATGCCGTCCAGGTCGCCGATGGATGCCGGGCGGGCGGCGGCGATCGCGCGGAGCGTCGCGTCGCCGAACACGATGTAGGCGGGTACGCCCTGCTCGCGCGCCTTCTCGGCGCGCCAGGCGCGGAGCGCTTCGAACAGGTCGCGGTCGCCGGCCGCCACGTCGTCGGCGCTCGATCTGCGCTGTCGGCTCGAACCCCCGCCGCCGCCGGTGCGGCCGAGCGCGTCGCGCCGCAGCGGCACGGGCGTCTCGCCGCGCAGGACACCGCCGGACGCCTCGCTCAGCGCGAGGGTGCCGTAGTCGCCCTGCGCGACGATGATGCCGCGCGCCAGCAGCTGGCGGATGACGCTGCGCCAGTCCTGATCGGACAGATCGGCGCCCAGGCCGTAGGTGCTGAGGCGGTCGTGCCCCTGCTGGGCGATCCGCTCGGTCTTCGCGCCGCGCAGGATGTCGATGAGGTGCCCGGCGCCGAACGCCTGTCCGCGCTCGCGCTGCAGGCGCACGATCGTCGACAGCAGCTTCTGCGCCGCGATCAGGCCGTCCCACGTGTCGGGCGGCGTGAGGCACGTGTCGCAGTTGCCGCACGGCTCGGAGCGCTGGCCGAAGTAATCGAGCAGGTTCTGCCGGCGGCATCCGACCGTTTCGCACAGCGCGAGCATGGCGTCGAGGTGCTGACCGAGACGCAGCTTGTAGGAGCGATCGCCCGGCGACTGATCGATCATGCGCCGCTGCTGCACGACGTCGCCGAGGCCGTAGGCCATCCAGACCACCGAGGGGTCGCCGTCGCGGCCCGCGCGCCCGGTCTCTTGGTAGTAGCCCTCGACCGACTTGGGCAGATCGATATGGGCGACGAAGCGCACGTCCGGCTTGTCGATGCCCATACCGAACGCGATCGTCGCCACCATGATCACGCCGTCGTCGCGGAGGAAGCGCGACTGGTGCGCCGCCCGCACCGAGGCGTCGAGACCGGCGTGGTACGGCAGGGCGTCGAGCCCCTGCGACGCCAGGTACGCGGCGGTCTGCTCGACGGTCTTGCGACTGAGGGCGTAGACGATTCCGGCGGAGCCCTCGGGCTGCGAGCGGATGAACTGCACGAGCTGGCGACGCGGGTCGACCTTGGCGTCGATGCGGTACTGGATGTTGGGCCGGTCGAAGCTGGCGACGAAGCCGCGGGCGTCGCGCAGGCGCAGACGTTCGACGATCTCGCGCGCGGTCTCGGGCGTGGCCGTGGCGGTGAGCGCCATGCGCGGCACCCCGGGGAAGCGGTCGGCCAGGTCGCCGAGGGCGAGGTAGTCGGGGCGGAAGTCGTGACCCCACTGCGACACGCAGTGCGCCTCGTCGATCGCGATGACGCTGAGCCGCCCCCGAGACAGCAGACCGAGGGTCTGCGCGCCGTTGAGCCGCTCGGGGGCGACGTACAGCAGGTCGAGCTCGCCGGCGAGGTAGGCCTGCTCGACGGCCTGCCGTTCGGCGGGCGCCTGGGTGGAGTTGAGGTAGCCGGCGCGCACGCCGTTGGCGATGAGCGCCTCGACCTGATCGTGCATGAGCGCGATGAGGGGACTGACGACGAGGCCGGTACCCGGGCGCACCAGGGCGGGCACCTGGTAGGTGACGCTCTTGCCGCCACCGGTGGGCATGAGCACCACGGCGTCGCCGCCGTCGACGACGTGCTGCACGATGTCGGCCTGATCGCCGCGGAAGGCGTCGTAGCCGTAGACCTCGTGCAGCACCGCCCGCGGGTCGTGTCCGGTGAAGTCGCGCACGGCGGGCAGCTCGCGCGCCGTCCCGGTGGCAGCCGCCGCCCGCGCGAAGGCGGAGGCGGGGTCGACCGGGGGCGGCGGCGCGTCGAAGTCCTCGGGCGGCGCGAACAGGTCGGGGTCCCAATCGGCGCCCGCATAGGGGTCGTCGGGGATGTCGTACGACTCGGGCGGTGCGTCGGCGTACGACTCGGAGGCGGCGCCGGGATGAGTCACCCCTCCACGGTAACCCGGGCCGCCGACACCGACACCGCCCCGGTGTGCGACGAGGACGACCGGGGCGGTGGGGAGGAGGGGCGACTCAGTGCGTGGACGGCGAGAACGACAGCTGCGACGCCACCAGACCGTGTTCGCGGCTGACGATTTGCGCCCGCCCGGGCGCCGCCCGCTCGGGCTTGACCCGGCCGATGAGAGCCCCCTCTTCGGGGTTTCCGCCGAGGAGGATGCCGGTCACGCCCAGATCGGTGAAGCGCTGGATGATCGGGTCGTACGCCGCGCGGCTCGCCCCGCCGGAGCGGCGGGTCAGGATGACGTGCAGACCGAGGTCGCCGGCCTGCGCGAGCAGTGGCTGCAGCACCGCCAGAGGGTTGCCCTGGCTCGTGGCGACGAGGTCGTAGTCGTCGACGAGGATGAACCCCTCGGCCCCCTTCCACCAGCTGCGCTCGCGCAGCTGCGTGGGCGTCACATCGGGACCGGGGATGCGCGTCGAGAAGTACTGGGCGAGGTCGTTCATGCCGCCCGTGGCCAGGTCGTGCGAGGTGAGGTACGCACCGAGGTAATCGTCGGGGATCTCGCCCAGCAGCGCGCGACGGTAGTCGACCACGAAGATCTTCGCCTCGGCGGGGGTGTAGAGGCGCTGGATCTCTTTCGCCACCGCGCGCAGGAAGGAGGACTTGCCCGTTCCCGAGTCGCCGTACACGAACAGGTGCGGTTCGACCCGCGGGTCGACGCCGAAGGGCGACAGCTGCGCCTCTTCGATTCCGAGCAGCATGCGGGGGTCGCCGGGCTCGGCCAGGGACCGCACCTCGTCGAGCGAGATGAGCTCGGGCAGCAGGCGGAGCTTGGGACCGGGCTCGCCGCGCCACGCGGCCGAGACGCGGTCGATCATGTCGCTCACGCCGTCGGCGATCGTCGCCGGGTCGTCGGAGCCGTCGATGCGCGGAACCGACGTGAGCATCTGCAACGAGGTCGCGCTGAGGCCGCGTCCGGGCTGACCGACGGGGACGTTCGCGGCCTGCTTGCGGTCGACGTCGGAGTCGGTCGGGTCGCCCAGGCGGAGTTCGAGTCGCGTCTGAATGAGGTCCTTGAGGTTCGCGCGGATCTCGAGCCACCGGTTGGCCGTGACAACGACGTGCACGCCGAAGCTCAGACCACGCGCGGCGATCGTCTGCACGCGCGCCTCGAGCGCCTCGAACTCGCTGCGCAGGGTCGACCATCCGTCGACGATGAGGAACACGTCGCCGAAACCGTCGTCCAGGCGCCCCTCGCGGCGCCGCGAGCGGTAGGTGTCCATCGAGTCGACGGCGTTGCGGCGGAAGTACTGCTCGCGGGCGTCGAGCACGGCCTCGACCTCGGCGACCGCGCGGCGCACGGCCTCGGGCTCGGTGCGCGTGGCCACGCCCGACACGTGCGGGTGGCGCTGCATCGCGGTGAACCCGCCGCCGCCGAAGTCGAGCACGAAGAACTGCAGCTCCCGCGGGGTGCCGGTCAGCGCGAGCGCCGACACGAGTGTGCGCGCGAGTGTCGACTTGCCGCTGAGCGGGGAGCCGACGATCGCGACGTGACCCGCCGCCCCGCCGAGCGAGACGGTGAGGTGGTCGCGGCGCTGCTCGAGCGGGATGTCGACGACGCCGATCGGCACGGTGAGGGCACCGGCATCCCTCCATCTGCGCGACACCAGCCCGAGCGCCGGATCCTCGGCGAGGTCGGGCATGAGCTGGTCCAGCGGCGTGGGCTCCGCGAGCGGCGGGAGCCACACCTGGTGCGCCTCGGGGCCCCGGTCCTTCATCCGGTCGACGGCGATCTGGAACGTGGAGCGCTTCTCGGCGACCGGGGTCGAGGGCGCCGCGGGCGCGGCATCCGTCCGCTCCTCCTCGTCGTCGGGCTGGGCCGCGGCGGTGAAGACCTGGACGCGGGCGGGACCCGAGATCGGCGCGCCCAGGCTGTCGACGCTCGTGCCGGCGAGGCCGCGTGGGCGACCCGAGACGTAGGCGGCGCGGAACTGCACGAGGTTCTCGGTGTCGCTCTTGAGGAACCCGACGCCCGGCTCCTGCGGCAGCGTGTAGGCGTCGGCCGTGCCGATGATCGTGCGGGACTCGGATGCCGAGAACGTGCGCAGACCGATCCGGTACGACAGGTAGGTGTCGAGGCCGCGCAGCTTTCCCTCTTCGAGACGCTGCGAGGCGAGCAGCAGGTGCACGTGCAGCGAGCGGCCGACGCGGCCGATGTTGAGGAAGCTGTCGACGAACTCGGGCTTGGCCGTCAGCAGCTCGGAGAACTCGTCGACCACGATGAGCAGCGCGGGTAGCGGAGCCAGATCGGTCCGGCCCCCGCGGCGGGCGGCCTCGTATTCTCCGACGTTGGCGAAGTTGCCCGCGGCGCGCAGCAGCTCCTGGCGGCGCACGACCTCGCCCTGCAGCGCGTCCTGGAAGCGGTCCACGAGCGCGAGCTCGCTGCCGAGGTTGGTGATGACGGCCGAGACGTGCGGCATCTCGGCCATGCCGGCGAAGGTCGCACCACCCTTGAAGTCGACGAGGACGAAGTTGAGCTGCTCGGGCGAGTGCGTCATCGCGAGCGCCAGCACGAGGGTGCGCAGCACCTCGGACTTACCCGATCCGGTCGCTCCGACCATCACGCCGTGCGGACCCATTCCCTGGGATGCCGACTCCTTGAGGTCGAGCACGAGCGGCGCACCCGAGGGCTGCTGGCCGATGGGCACGCGCAGGCGGTCGCGTTCGAGGCGCGGCGTCCACGCTTGGTCGAAGTCGACGGCGCGGACGTCGGGAAGGCCGAGCAGCTCGGTCAGCTCCGCCTGCCCCTGCGTGGTCGGCGCGTCCACGACGACCATGGGCGCCGGGCGCAGCGGCATGAGCCGACGCGCGGTCGCCTCGGCCTCGGCGATGCTCATGGCATCCGGGACGAAGGTCTGCGCGCGACCCGCGCCGTCGATGAATTCGGCGAGCGCGGGGGCGGGAGCGTTCCGGCGTCCCTGCGGCGACGGCGCCGGAGCGTCGGCCAGGGCCACGCGGGCCACGACCGGGTCGTCGAGCTCGTCCCATCGCGTCGGCAGGTCGATGACGGTGACGCCCTGCGCACCCTCGAGTCCGGCGAGGGCGCCGCCGGTGGTGGCATCCACTCCGTCCACCACGAGGATCACGTGCGGGGTGACGGCCGCTCCGGGGCTGAAACGGGGGCGCGACGACAGCTGCGGCGGCAGCATGTCGACCAGCTCGTCGATGGATGCCGCGATCATCCGCGCGGGCCCGAGTCGGTCCTGCACGCGCGAGGACATCGCGTGCGGCAGCCACTTCACCCAGTCCCATGCGGGCGTCTGGGCGGCCCCCGCGAGCACCGCGATGACGACGTCCTCGGGGTCGTGCAGGGTCGCCGCCGACGCCACGAGGGAACGCGCCAGGCTGCGCACGCCCTCGTCGTCGGAGCCGACGAGCTCGATCCGCGCGTAGTCGGCGAGGGGGAACCCGAGCGGCAGGTCGCGCTGGATCTCGTGCGTGAGCATGAAGCGGTGCGCGGCCGAGGCGGCGACGGGGTCGAGCTGGGCGAGCGGCGGCAGCTCCGGCGCCTCGAGGGTGAGACTCAGCGGCTGGTCGGCCACGCCGATGCGGGCGAGGAGGAACGTCGGGTCGCCCGGCTGCCGCTCCCACACGCGCGAGCGCTCCTCGGCGATGAACGGCAGGGCGGCGGGCGCGGGCATGATCCATCCGCCGTGGCGACGCTGCTTGCGCGCGGCGACGCGCACCGTGTCGCGCAGATCGGACAGGTAGGCGAGATACTCGCGACGGTTGCCGAGCACCTGGGCGTTGCGCTGCGCGCGCTGCCGCCAGCCGTTGACCGCGACGAAGCCCAGCGACGACAGCAGGAACATGCCGCCGATCAGGAAGCCCGTCGGACCGCTGTTCGAGATGGTCACCATGACGATCGCGCCCACGCTTCCCAGCATCGGCAGGAGCGAGGTCAGGATGCCGCTGCCGCCCTCGTTCGGGACGAGCTCGGGCGGGGGCTGGACGACGATGCGCCCGTCGGGAAGAGACGGCGGGGCGATGCGCGGACCCGTGCTCACACCGGACCTCCGATCAAGCGGCTGAGGGTGAAGATGCGTTCGCCGAGGCGCACGCGCGTGCCGTCCTCGAGAAGGGTGCGCGATCCCGGCCGCAGCACGTGGACGGTGCCGTCGTCGTCGATGAGCTCGGATCCGTTCGTCGATCCGGCGTCGATGACCCACGCCGTGTCGCCGTCGTGCTCGAGCCGCAGGTGGGTCTTCGAGATGAGGCGGTCGGGGTCGTCGACGGCGACGACGACATCGCCGGGTTGCTCGGCGACGGGAGCGCGGCCGAACAGCACCGCCGCGGGCAGGGCGAACTGCGCGCGCTGGCCGGTGTCGAAGATGACCAGCAACTGCGCTCCCCCGACCGACGCGACGGCGGAGGGGGCGACGGGGCGCTCCCCGGCCACCGTCCGGGACTCGAGGGCGACGAGCGGTTCGCCCCACGCCGGGGCGTCGGGGAGGGCGGCGGCGGAGGCGTCGACGCGCAGGGGTTCGCGCGGGGTCGCGGAGCGCGCGTGCACGGTGGGCTCGGCCAGGGCGCGGGGGGTGTCGGCATCCGTCCCGCCCTTCGTGCGCGGCACCGCCAGCAGGACGGTCCCGGCGGCGCGATCGGCCCACGAGCGGCGCCGGCCGGAGCGGTCGAACGCCGCCGAGGCCACCACCACCCAGGCACCGGCCACGAGGACCAGCCCTCCGAGCACGACCAATGCGCCACGCACGAAAGCCCGTCCGGCACCCGGCACGACCGGGGCCTCGACGCGCGACGCGCGCAGACCGAACAGCAGGGCGCCCGGGGTCGCTCCCCGTCGCGCCTGCAGGATCCACAGGCCCAGCAGTGCCTCGGCGGCGACCGCGGCCCCCAGAACCGGGGAGCCGAGAAGGGATGCCACGCCCGCGGCGATGACCACCAGGGCCGCATCGACGCTGAAGGCTCCTACGCGCACCCCCACGGTCGCGGGCGCGCCGAACGGCGGCGTCTGCGTCATGTCGCCATCATCGCACGCGCGATCTCGATCGCCCCGGCGGCGAGCAGGCCCGCCGGAAGCGACAGAGCCGTCACGAGCGCCTCGAAGACGTCGCCCGTGCGCGACCACCCGAGCGAGCGCAGCCCCCGCCCCACCGGGACCACCAGCAGCGCTGCGCCCAGTCCTCCGAGGAGGAGCAGTCCGGCGACGAGCACGAGGAGGTCGGGCGTGAACACCGGCAGGAGAGCCGTTACCGCTGCGGCCACCACCGCGACCGCCCCGGCGCGGGCGACCCAGCGCAGGAACGGGACGGTACTGCGCCGCGAACTCAGCAGCAGAGAGAGGACGACGGTGGATGCCAAGGCGATCCGGCCGCCGAGGACGACGGGGCCGTCGCCCGCGAACGTCGGGATCGCGGCGAACGCGCTCGCGGAGCCCGCGGCCACGAGCAGGACCGTCCCCACGGTGAGGCGGGCGGTCGAGCGCGCCACGAGCGCGTCGGCGTCGTCGGCCTCGATCGTCCGCACCTCGTCGGGGAGGGCCTGGCGCACCGTCCACCGGGTGCTCTGGAAGCGGTCGTAGTCGATGAACGTGCCGGGGGCGACGTCGACGAGGCTCGACTGCAGCACGCGCTGCGCGACGGGGACCAGACCCAACGTCACGGCGGCCGGCGCGGAGGGGTCGAGGTGCAGCAGCAGGGCCACTCCCCAGATCGCGGCGAGGACCGCCGCGACGATCGTGGCCGTGCGGCTCTGGGCGCGCAGCGCGTCGGTGAGACCCACGACGCCGAGGACGCCCGCGACCACCGCCGACGCCAGCAATCCCGTGAAGACGGCGACGAGCGTCGTCGACGCCGGCAGGTCGGGGACGACGGCCATCCCCCCGCCGAACGCGAGGGCGACCACGCCGACGACGGGAGCGAGCGTCGCCGTGCGCGGGCGGGCGCGCAGCCCGACCGCGATCGCGGCGAGCAGCGCCGCGACCAGGGCCACCACGCCGACGATCCCGCGCACCTGCCCGGGCAGAGCGTCGCCCCCCAGCACGCGGATGAGGGCCAGGATGCCACCCCCCGCCGCCAGGACCGCCCACGCGGCCGAGACGCGCGTCGCCGCGCGAGCGATCGCCGCGCGCCTCTCCTCCCCAGGCGGGGGGATCGAGGGATCCACAACGACGAGGACGACGCCGTCTTCGAGAGCCGACATCGCCGTGGGGCGGGGGACCTCGCGACCGGCGATACCGACCACCCGGGCACCCGGCTGCATCGCCGCACCGGCGGCGCGCAGGACGTCGTCGACGCGAGCGTGCAGAGGAACCACCAGATCGAGGCGGGATTCGCCGTCGATCAGGGCGACGCGCCGCCCCCGCGTGATCTCCGCGCTCACCGCTCCCCCTCGCCTGTGCTGCGCACCGCCTCCCGGGCGGCAACCGCACCAGCGTAGCCGCCACCCGAGCGGGCCTTTCGTCTTTCCTCACCCCACCGGGGATAAAGATGAGAACTTTGTCATCTTCGAATATCCACAGGGGGTTGTCGTTCTTCTTCGGGATTACGTAACGTCGATGGCCGGTGGGGGCTCCGATTTCCTCCATCGACGCCGTCCCGGGTCAGTGATCCCGGGCGGACGACAGATCCCCAACGCCCGGGCGCGCCCGGAGGAACATCGAGGAGACAGACGTGGCAGATCTTATCGCAGCCCAGGAGGGTGCGCTTCGTCGCGGAGCCGAGGCGGTCAACACCGCCAAGTCGGGTATCGACGAGCAGGTCCGCAAGGTCCGCACCGAGCTCGACCAGGTGGCCGGCTTCTGGACCGGCGCCGCCGCCGGCTCGTACACCCAGCTCATGCAGCGCTGGAACGAAGAGACCACCAAGCTCAACAACGTGCTCGTCACGCTCGAGGACGCCCTCCGCGGCACCGAGCGCGATCAGGCGGCTTCCGAGGAGTCGCACCAGCAGACCATCGGCAACCTGGGCTCGCTGCTCGGCTGACCCCGCTCGACTCGAAAGAAGGAACCCCCATGCAGTCCATGTCCGTTCGTCCCGAGCAGGTCATCGCCCTCTCCGGTCAGATCCGCAACGGCGCCTCCGGCATCCGCACCCGTCTCGACGAGCTCGAGTCCCAGGTCGGCGCACTGCGCGCCTCGTGGGACGGCGAGGCGCAGGTCGCCTACGACCAGGCCCAGGCCCAGTGGACCCAGTCCATCACCCGCCTGAACGAGCTCCTGCAGCAGATCGCCGGCAAGACCGACGAGATCGCCCAGGGCTACACCTCGACCGACAAGTCCGCCGCCGGCCGCTTCGTCTGAGTCCCCCGAACCGGCGGCCGCTTCGGCGGCCGCCGGTTCGTGCGGTCCGCCCCGGGCCGCTTTCCCCTTCAGCCCCCCGCTTCCCGAAACGAGGAGTTCCATGAGTGGTCCGATCGGCTACGACAGCGACCAGGCGCAGCACAACGTGGTGCTGTTGACCGAGGTGCCCGAAGAGATCCCGGCCGCCGCCGTCATCCGGCAGGTCGACGGCAACGCCGCCGAAGACACCTCAGCGGAATTCACCCGACGGCTGGAACAGCGTGCGCGGGAGTTGTCATCGCAGATCGACGGGGTGCGAGCGTGGGTCGTCCAGAACGCCCAGATCCTCTCTCACGCGGTCGGCGCCCTGCAAGAACGCGATGCGATCAACGCGACCGACGCGCAGCAGGCGCTCTCGGTCATCGACTCCGCGTCGCAGCCGGCGCCGTCGACGGGCTCCACGTCGACGGGCTCCACGTCGACGGGCGGCGGCGGCACCAGCGCCTTCTTGGCGGAGCTCCCCCGATGAGACGCGCCCGGCGTCGACTCTCGGTCTGGGCCACCGCGGCGACGGTAGCCGTGGTGCTGATGCCCCTTGCACCCTCCTCCGCGAATGCCGCCGGCAACGACGCGCAGTGGTGGGCCGACACCTACGGCGTCGGCGCAGCGCACTCCGCGGGGCTGACGGGCGCGGGCGTCAAGGTGGCGGTCATCGATAATCAGATGAATCCGAATCTTCCCGTCTTCGCAGGTCGGAACCTCTCGATATCCGAGACGCGCGTCTGCACGACGGGATCCGAGCCGGTCACCGATGTCGCCGACCCGGCGTCCATCCACGGCACCACGATGGTCGCAATGCTCATCGGCAATGGCACCGGAGCGGGCGAAGTGCGCGGAATCGCTCCCGACGCCGAGGTGACGTTCTACGGGCTCGGGCCCGAGGACGCGCCCAGCTGCGCACAGCCGACCGATGATCGCCTCACCCCCTTCGGGACGCTCATCAAGGCCACCGTCGACGACGGCGCACAGGTCATCAGCATGTCGTACGGAACGGCTGCGCAGGAGCAGGATGCCCCCGTCGTCGCCTACGCCCTCGCGCGGGGTGTCGCCGTCGTGATCTCGGAGCCGAATGCCTCCGAGATCGCCGATCCCGCGACCGACATCGCCTCGATGAACGGCATCGTGGGCGTCAGCCAGGTCAACCGCGACGGCGAGTTGCAGGAGAAGCTCGACGGCGGACCGTTCGTCGTGCCCGAGACCACCGTCGTCGCAGCAGGGTACAACCTGCCCAACGTCGGAGCCAACGGCGACTGGTCTCAGACGAAGAACGCCGCGGGGTCCTCTTTCGCCACACCGATCGTGGCGGGGATGCTCGCGCTCGCGGCGCAGAAGTACCCGCAGGCCACGGGCAATCAGCTGGTGCACGCGCTGATCTCGAGCACGAACGGAACCGTTCACGAGCCCGTACGCGCGGATGACGGGTACGGGTACGGTGCCGCGTGGCTGCCGACCCTGCTGACCGTCGATCCGGAGCAGTACCCCGATGAGACCCCCCTGATGGGACGAGAGCTCGGCATGCCCTCGGCGGAACAGATCTCTCAGGCCCGGGCGGAGGGGTTCGTCGCCCCGGAATCGCAGAACGAGCCCCGGAACACCTTCGACCGGGGTGCCGTTCAGCAGGCACCGTTCGACCTGACGCCCCTGGTCGTCGGCGGCGTCGGACTCCTCGTCGTCCTCGTCCTGGTCGCCGGGATCATCACCGTGCTCGTCATCACTCGCCAACGCCGCAAGACCCGAGAGGGGACGACACCATGACCGGACCCAACGAACAGCGTCTCATCGACTTCGCCGAAACGGGAGGCGCCTGGGACATGCCGGGAAGGCTCCCGCTGCTCACCGGACTGCAGTCGCTGAAACAGGTGCTGCAGAAGGTCGCTGAGAATCCCGGTGTGGTGGGCGAGGCGGGGGACGCAGCGAGCGCTGCTTTCTCCAGAACCGCCACCGAGGTCCAAGAGCAGATCAACTGGATCCAGGTCAGCGCGGCGGTCGCCATCTCTCAGGCGAACTCCGTTCGGGAACGTGCGCGTGAATCCTTGGCCACTCTTCCCCAGGGCGGCATGACGGAGGGACAAGCTGCGGCCGTCCGCGGGGCGACGGTGGGGGCGACGCTCGTCCTCGGGCCCGTCGCGTTCCTCTCGGGAGAAGGTGCCGCCGCTGCGATCAACGGATACCTCGCGAATCAACGCGAGGAGGCCGCCGCTCGAGCGATGTCGACTCACGCCACGGAGATGGACGAGATCCCCCTCCCGAGTCCGCCCCAGTTCAGCGGCACACGCGAGAGTCAGGATGCCCCCGAGTCCGCGGCCGATGGGACGCCGTGGGGCGACGGAGCGACGAGCGGTGGGACGCGTTCCGGTGCACCGACATTCGCGCAGGCCCCCACCGGTGGGTCGTCCGGGACTCAGCCGGGCGGCGGCGGATTCTCGGGCGGCAACGAGGGTCCGGGCGAGTACGGCCCCTTCCCCCTCGACGTGCCGCACGCCGACCTGGGCCCCAGACCTCCCATCGACCTCGGATCGATCCCGCCGAGCCCGACACCGGACGGCCCGCTCAACGGGTCCCCCACGCTGCCCGGTGTCATCCCGGCAACGCCGGGATCGGGCGTTGCMGGGATGACACCGGGC
>NZ_QDFT01000015.1 GCF_003075375.1 Microbacterium testaceum
GATATCACCGAGGTCCTGGCGCGAGAGGCGACCGACACGAAGAAGCTCCTGGCACGCAACGACAAGGCGGGCAAGGGCAAGTCGCCGACACCGCAGCTGCGCCGCACGGGCATCGCGGCCGAGGGTGCCGATCAGCTCGAGTCGACGATCGCCGACCTGACGCAGCAGATGCTGGCCGCGGCCGGCGAGTTGAAGTTCGAGCTCGCGGGGCGACTTCGCGACGAGGTCCAGGACCTCAAGAAGGAGCTGCGCGCGATGGAACGCGCCGGGCACGCCTGAGCCGGGCATCGGGGCGGCCGCGCCCGCCTCGGATGCGGCGCCGACCTCGTCGCCGGCGTCAAGTGCCGGCGTCAGGTGCCGGCGTCAGGTGCCGGCGTCAGGTGCCGGCGTCAGGGGCAGTGCAGGAGCGGTTTCGGGCCCGAGCGGTCGACGCCGTGAGCCGACATCGGGTGGCCGCACAGGGGGCACGGTCGCTCGGTGCGCACCGGCTCGGGCGTCGTCTCGTAGGGGCCCACCGACGCGGGGCCGGCGACGCGGATCAGACGGGTGTTCAGGTACTGGTACCACCCACCGGCCTCGCGGACGCGCTCGCGCAGAGGCGGGCGGTCGGCATCCTTTCGTGTCATGATCATTAGTGTACTAACTAATTGCGGAGGGATGCCGTGGACGACCCGTTGAAGCTGGAGAACCAGGTGTGCTTCGCCCTGGTCACGGCCGCACGCAATGTGGTGTCGATCTACCGGCCGGTGCTCGAACCGCTCGGATTGACCCACCCGCAGTACCTGGTGATGCTGGCGCTGTGGGAGAGCGCGCCGCGCTCACTCGGGGCGCTGGCGGCCGAACTCGCCATGGAGCCCGCCACGCTGTCGCCGCTCGTCAAGCGACTGGAGGCGCAGGGGCGGGTCGTGCGCGCGCGCCGCGCCCAGGATGAGCGCGTCCTCGACATCGACCTGACCGACGAGGGCCGCGCCCTGCGCGTGGAGGCACTGCGGGTGCCGGGCGCGATCATGGAGCGCGTCGGCGTCGACGAGGCGGACCTGGCCGCGCTACGGGACGGCCTGGCGCCGTTCGCCGGAACCCCGCGGGACTGAGCGCGGCTCCGGCCCCCGATCGCTCCGCAGCGTCGCGGTTGGACCCGTCGGTCGCCGCGCACCCTCGCACACACGTGCGCTCCCGGCGAACCCGGGGCCGATGTCGGAGGGTCGACCTAGACTTAACACGTGCCCATCGTTCCCATCGCCCAGCCCTCGTCGACCGCGAATTCCGCCAACAGCGGCAAGCTGAGCGTCCGGGGCGCCCGAGTCCACAACCTCAAGGACGTCGACCTCGACATCCCCCGCGATTCCCTCGTGGTGTTCACCGGTCTGTCCGGTTCGGGCAAGTCCAGCCTCGCCTTCGACACGATCTTCGCCGAGGGGCAGCGCCGATACGTCGAGTCGCTCAGCGCCTACGCGCGGCAGTTCCTCGGCCAGGTCGACCGCCCCGACGTCGACTTCATCGAGGGCCTCAGTCCGGCCGTGTCGATCGACCAGAAGTCGACCAACCGCAACCCGCGCTCCACGGTCGGAACGATCACCGAGATCCACGACTACATGCGTCTGCTCTGGGCGCGCATCGGCGTGCCGCACTGCCCCGACTGCGGAGCACGCATCCAGCGTCAGACGATCCAGCAGATCGCCGACCAGCTCATGGAGCTGCCCGAGCGCACGCGCTACCAGATCGTCGCCCCCGTCGTGACGCAGAAGAAGGGCGAGTTCGTCGACCTCTTCAAAGAGCTCAGCGCCAAGGGCTACGCCCGCGCGGTCGTCGACGGAGAACTGATTCAGCTGTCCGAGCCGCCGACCCTCAAGAAGAGCTACAAGCACGACATCGCCGTGGTGGTCGACCGGCTCGTGGCATCCGGAGACATCCTCAGCCGCGTGACGGACTCGGTCGAGACGGCGATGGGGCTGGCCGGCGGCATCATGCAGGTCAACTACGTCGACGAAGAGGGCGACGACGCCTGGCAGTCGTTCTCCGAGAAGCTCGCGTGCCCCAACGGTCACCCGCTGCAGCTCACCGAGATCGAGCCCCGCACGTTCTCGTTCAACGCCCCCTTCGGCGCGTGCCCCGTCTGCTCGGGGCTCGGCACCCGCATGTCGGTCGATGTCGACCTCATGCTGGGCGACGAGGAGCTGTCGATCCGCGACGGTGCGATCCTGCCGTGGACGACCCAGGGCAAGGGACTGTTCCAGTACTACGAGCGCCTGCTCGAGGGCCTGGCCCGCGACCTCGACTTCTCGCTCGACACCCCCTGGAAGAAGCTGTCGAAAGACGTCCAGCAGGCGGTGCTGCGCGGCGAGAACTACAAGGTCACCGTCAAGTGGAAGAACCGCTACGGCCGTGAGATGCGGTACTCGTCGGGCTTCGAGGGCGTCGTGCCCTACATCGAGCGCCAGTACCTGCAGGCCGAGTCCGACGCCCAGCGCCAGCGCTGGTCGGAGTACCTGCGCGAGGTCCCCTGCGCCGTGTGCGACGGCGACCGTCTCAAGCCCGAGGTGCTCTCTGTCCTCGTCGACGACACCTCGATCGCGGCGGCCTCGCGCATGAGTCTCGCCGACGCCCGCGAGTTCTTCTCGCAGCTCACCCTCACCGACCGCGAGGCCACGATCGCCGCCGCCGTCCTGCGCGAGATCCGCGCGCGCCTGGACTTCCTGCTGCAGGTCGGTCTCAACTACCTGAGTCTCGGACGCGCCGCGGGCACGCTCTCGGGTGGTGAGGCGCAGCGCATCCGCCTGGCGACCCAGATCGGTTCCGGGCTCACGGGCGTGCTGTACGTGCTCGACGAGCCCTCGATCGGTCTGCACCAGCGCGACAACCGTCGCCTCATCCAGACCCTTGAGACGCTGCGCGACCTCGGCAACACGCTGATCGTCGTCGAGCACGACGAAGAGACCATCCACGCGGCCGACTGGGTCGTCGACATCGGACCCCGCGCGGGCGTCGACGGTGGCAACGTCGTGCACTCGGGGCCCCTGGCCCAGCTGCTCGACGACGAGGCCTCGCTCACGGGCGCGTACCTCTCGGGACGGCGCGCGATCGAGGCCCCCAAGAAGCGCCGCAAGATCGACAAGAAGCGACAGGTCACGGTCGTCGGCGCGCGCGAGAACAACCTGCAGAACGTCACCGTCGACTTCCCGCTCGGCGTGCTCACCTCGGTGACCGGCGTCAGCGGCTCGGGCAAGTCGACCCTGGTGAACGGCATCCTGTACGAAGTCCTCGCCTCGAAGCTCAACGGCGCGCGCCGCGTGCCGGGAAAGCACACGCGGGTCACCGGCCTCGACAACCTCGACAAGGTCGTGCACGTCGACCAGGCGCCGATCGGGCGTACGCCGCGCTCCAACCCGGCGACCTACACGGGTGTGTTCGACCGCATCCGCAGCCTCTTCGCCGAGACGCCCGAGGCGAAGGTGCGCGGCTATCAGGCCGGCCGCTTCAGCTTCAACGTCAAGGGCGGCCGCTGCGAGGCGTGCTCGGGCGACGGCACGCTGAAGATCGAGATGAACTTCCTCCCCGACGTGTACGTGGACTGCGAGGTCTGCCACGGCAAGCGCTACAACCGCGACACGCTGTCGGTGCACTACAAGGGCAAGAACATCGCCGAGGTGCTCGAGATGCCGATCTCGGAGGCCGCGGACTTCTTCGAACCCATCCAGGCGATCCACCGCTACCTGCGCACGCTCGTCGACGTGGGCCTGGGTTACGTGCGTCTGGGGCAGTCGGCCACGACGCTTTCGGGCGGAGAAGCGCAGCGCGTGAAGCTCGCCACCGAACTGCAGCGCCGCAGCAACGGCCGCTCGATCTACGTCCTCGACGAGCCGACCACGGGTCTGCACTTCGAAGACGTGTCGCTGCTGCTCAAGGTGCTCAACGGCCTGGTCGACAAGGGCAACACGGTCATCGTCATCGAGCACAACCTCGACGTCATCAAGAGCTCGGACTGGGTCATCGACCTGGGCCCCGAGGGCGGCGCGGGCGGCGGCACGATCGTGGCCACCGGCACCCCGGAACAGGTCGCCAAGGTGACCGAGAGCCACACGGGCGCCTTCCTCGCCGAGCTCCTCGAGACCGGTCGCACCGGTGCGCAGCGCAATACCGCCTCGGACGCCGGCAGCGCCGAGCGGGAGCTCGTGGGCGCGGCGGGCTGAGCCGTGGCATCCCGAGAACGGATGTCCCAGCTGCCCTACCGCCCCAAGGCCGGCGAGATCCCCACCAACCCGGGGGTCTACCGGTTCCGGGACGCCGAGGGACGGGTGCTGTACGTCGGCAAGGCGAAAAATCTGCGCGCGCGCCTGTCGAACTACTTCGCCCCGCTGCACTCGCTGCACGAGCGCACGCGTCGCATGGTGACGACGGCCTCCAGCGTGGAGTGGACCGTCGTCCCCAGCGACGTCGACTCCCTGCAGCTGGAGTACATGTGGATCAAGGAGTTCGATCCGCCCTTCAACGTGCGCTACCGCGACGACAAGTCGTACCCGTTCATGGCGATCACCCTGGCTGACGAGGCGCCGCGCGTCATCGTGACCCGCAACCCCAAGATCCGGGGCGCGAAGTACTTCGGTCCGTACCCCAAGGTGTGGGCCGTGCACGACACGATCGACCTGATGATCAAGGTCTTCCCGATCCGCACGTGCAGCGACTCGTCGTACAAGAAGGCGATGGCCTCGGGGCGACCGTGCTTCCCCGGACAGATCGGCCGGTGCGGGGGACCGTGCTCGATGAAGGTCTCGATCGAGGAGCACCGCGCCGTCGTCAACGACTTCGTCGCGTTCATGTCGGGCGGCGACCAGCGCTTCACGCGAGAACTGACCGCGCGCATGAAAGAGGCCTCGGCGGCGATGGACTACGAGTCCGCCGCGCACTACCGCGACCGGCTGCAGGCGATCGATGCGGTGCTCGGCAAGAGCGCGCTCGTGCTGGCCTCGGACACGGATGCCGACCTCTTCGGCATCGCCGAGGACGAACTCGCCGCGACCGTCCAGCACTTCGTCGTGCGCGGCGGTCGCGTGCGCGGCGTGCGGGCGACGACGATCGAGAAAGAGATCGACATCTCGGGAGCGGAGCTCGTCGATCAGGTGCTGCAGCGAACCTACGGAGAAGCGGATGCCACCGACATCCCCCGGCAGGTTCTGGTGCCCGAGCTGCCCGACGACGCCGAACAGCTCGAGGACTGGCTGCGCGAGCGGCGGGGCCGCCCGGTGACCCTGCAGGTGGCCCAGCGGGGACGCAAGGCCGACCTGCTCAAGACGGCGACCCTGAACGCGCAGCAGGCGCTGATGCTCCACAAGACGCGGCGCACGAGCGACTACGTCGCCCGATCGCAGGCGCTCACCGACCTGCAGGAGGCTCTCGGCATGACCGAGGCGCCCCTGCGCATCGAGTGCTACGACGTCTCGCACCTGTCGGGCACCAACGTCGTGGCATCCATGGTCGTGTTCGAGGACGGGCTGCCGCGCAAGGATCAGTACCGCTCGTTCGGCGTGGCCGAGACCACCGACGACACCGACTCGATGTACCAGGTGCTCACCCGGCGCCTGGCGTACCTCGACCGTCCGGACGAGATCGAGCCTGAGACGGTGAACGGCGCGATCGTCGCCGACCCCGACTCCGACGAGGCCACCGCCGACGGCGACGTCGTCACGGCGCGCAAGCGGCCGCGCTTCGCGTACCGTCCGCAGCTGCTCGTCGTCGACGGCGGTCAGCCGCAGGTCGCCGCGGCCGCGCGAGCGCTCGCGGATGCGGGGCACGAAGAGATCGCGCTGTGCGGTATCGCCAAGCGCCTCGAAGAGGTGTGGCTGCCGGGCGAGGAGTACCCCGTCATCCTGCCGCGCACCTCGGAGGCCCTGTACCTGCTGCAGCGCCTGCGCGACGAGGCCCACCGCTTCGCCATCGTGCACCAGCGCAAGCGCCGGAAGCGCGACATCACCAGCGTCCTGGCAGAGGTGCCCGGCCTGGGGGACGCGCGCATCAAGGCGCTGCTGCGGCACTTCGGGTCGGTGTCCGCCCTGAAGAACGCGACAGCGGACGAGATCACGGTGCTCCCCGGCATCGGACCGACCCTCGCCGAGGCCATCCACACCCACCTGGCTCGGTAGGCTGGGGCGGACGACGGGAGCTGATCACCATGGAACCGGCACGAGACGAGCCAGGTGAGGTGCTGATCGTCACGGGCATGTCGGGGGCCGGGCGATCCACGGTCGCCAACGCCCTCGAAGACCTCGACTGGTACGTCGTCGACAACCTGCCCCCGCAGATGCTGCGGCCTCTGCTCGAGCTCACCGAGCTCGCCGGGGGAGCGGTGCCCCGGGTCGCGGTGGTGGTCGACGTGCGCGGACGAACGCTCTTCGCCGATCTGCCCGAGGCGATGCGCTCGTTGCAGGCGGGCCGCCAGGTGCGCACGGTGTTCCTCGACGCCTCGGACGCGGTGCTCGTCCGCCGTTTCGAGGCGGTGCGCCGCCCGCACCCGCTGCAGGGCGAGGGGACCATCCTGGACGGCATCCGACGGGAACGCGACCGCCTCGCACCGATGCGCGAGGCGGCGGACGTCGTCATCGACACCTCGACGCTCAACGTCCATCAGCTGTCGCTGCGCACGGTCGCCCTCTTCGGCGAAGAGGGGGCGGCGCGGCACACGGTGACGCTGATGAGCTTCGGCTTCAAATACGGGCTGCCGCCCGACGTCGACCTCGTCGCCGACATGCGATTCCTGCCCAACCCGTTCTGGAGCGAGGACCTGCGCGCGTTGACCGGCGAGGACCCCCGAGTCCGGGAATACGTGCTGGAACAGCAGGGCGCGGCTGAGTTCCTCGACGCGTATTCGGCCGCGCTCCGGCCCGTCCTCGAGGGCTACCAGCGCGAGAACAAGCGGCATTCCGTGGTGGCCGTGGGGTGCACGGGGGGTAAGCACAGGTCGGTCGTGATGACGCGCGAGCTCGCTGCACGTCTGGCCGATGTTCCGGGTGTGGCCGTACGCGTGGCTCACCGCGACCTCGGTCGCGAGTAGGCTGTAACGTCGTCCCCGCCGCCCCCACCCGAGGAGAACCGTGCCCCTGACCGCCGATGTGAAGGCCGAGCTCATCACCGTTCGGGACCCGCGCCCCACCGCGCGCGTGGCCGAACTCACGGCCCTCCTGCGCTTCTCCGGCGGTCTGCACTCCATCGCCAATCGCGTCGCCGTCGAGGCCGAGCTGGACTCCGACATCCTCGCCCGTCGCGTCGCGCGCGACCTCATGGAGCTGTACGGCGTGCGCCCCGAGCTGCACCACGTGCAGGGCTCCGGGGGACGCACCGGCGGGCACTTCGCGGTCCGCGTCATCGAGGCGGGCGAGACCCTGGCACGACAGACCGGCCTGCTCGACCAGCGCCGTCGCCCCGTGCGCGGCCTGCCCAACAAGCTCACGACCGGTTCGCGCCCCGACCTCAGCGCCATCTGGCGCGGTGCGTTCCTCGCCAGCGGCACGCTCAGCGACCCCGGTCGTTCGGCGGCTCTCGAGATCTCGTGCCCCTCGTCCGAAGCCGCGATGGCCCTCGTGGGCGCCGGTCACCGCATCGGCATCCCCGCCAAGGCCCGCGAGGTGCGCGGCGTCCCCCGCGTCGTCGTGCGCGACGGCGAGGCGATCCGCGGCGCGCTCTACGAGATGGGTGCGCGTCGCACCGCCGGCGAGTGGGACCAGATGCGCCAGCGCCGCGAGGTGCGCGCGGGCGTGAACCGCCTGGTCAACTTCGACGACGCCAACCTGCGGCGCTCGGCGCAGGCCGCGGTCGCCGCCTGCGCGCGCGTCGAGCGTGCGCTCGAGATCCTCGGCGACGAGGTGCCCGACCACCTGCAGCAGGCCGGCGAGCTGCGCCTCTCGCACCGCGACGCGAGCCTCGACGAGCTCGGCCACCACGCCGACCCGCCCCTCACCAAGGACGCCGTGGCCGGACGCATCCGCCGCCTGCTCGCCATGGCCGACAAGAAGGCCGAGGCCGACGGCATCCCGGGCACCGAGGCGGCGGTCCCCGTGGGCGCCGACGACTGAGTCCCGGATCGCGGATGCCGCGTCCCGGCGTCCCGCCCCGGGGGCGTGCGACCGCCCGGGCCGCGTGCGACCGCCCGGGCCGCGTGCGACGATCCCGGACCGCGTGCGACCACCCTGGACCGGGCAGCGCGCGACGCGCCCGGGTCGCTACCTTCCGTCATCCGGGGAAGCAACCCCGTGGGTGCCGCGTTGGTCCTCAATAGGATGAAGACGTCACCCTCGCTGCTCGATCCTCGGCATGTCATTCCGGCGCAGAGGTCCGGGCAGCGCCCGATTCGGAAGTAGAGAACATGGCGAAGTACACGCTGCCCGAACTGCCCTACGACTACTCCGCGCTGGAGCCGCACATCAGCGCGACCATCATGGAGCTGCACCACAGCAAGCACCACCAGACGTACGTCAACGGGGCGAACACGACCCTCGACCTGCTCGCCGAAGCCCGCGAGAAGGGCGATTTCGCCAACATCAACCGCCTGCAGAAGGACCTCGCGTTCAACCTCGGCGGTCACACCAACCACTCGATCTTCTGGACGAACCTCTCGCCCAACGGCGGCGACAAGCCCACCGGCGACCTCGAGTCCGCCATCGACGACCAGTTCGGCTCGTTCGACGCCTTCCGCGCGCAGTTCACGGCCGCCGCCCTCGGCGTGCAGGGCTCGGGCTGGGCCGGGCTGTTCTGGGACTCGATCGGCGAGAACCTCGTCATCCAGCAGTTCTTCGACCAGCAGGGCCAGATCGTCGCGGGCACCGTTCCGCTGCTGCTGCTCGACGTCTGGGAGCACGCCTACTACCTCGACTACAAGAACGTCCGCGCCGACTACGTCAAGGCGTTCTGGAACATCGCCAACTGGGCCGACGCCCAGGACCGCTTCGCGGCCGCCCGCGAGAAGACCGCGGGTCTGCTGGTACTGTCGTAAACGGTGCGGCGTCCCGGTGGGACACCCCGCCGGGACGCCGTTGTCCGCCAGCGAATACCGCAATCACGCGCTTCTCGCGCACAACTGATTCAGGAGATATTCCGTGACCGTCAAGATCGGAATCAACGGCTTCGGCCGTATCGGACGCAACTACCTCCGCGCGGCTCTCGCGCAGGGTGCCGACCTCGAAATCGTGGCGGTGAACGACCTCACCGACAACAAGACCCTCGCGCACCTGCTGAAGTACGACTCCGTGGGCGGCGTGCTGTCCGAGGACGTCTCGTACACCGAAGACTCCATCACCGTCGGCGACAAGACCATCAAGGTCTTCGAAGAGCGCGACCCCGCCAACCTCCCCTGGGGCGAGCTGGGTGTCGACATCGTCATCGAGTCGACCGGCCGCTTCACCAAGGCCGAAGACGCCAAGAAGCACGTCGCGGGCGGCGCCAAGAAGGTCCTCATCTCCGCTCCCGCCACCGGCGACGACGCCACCATCGTCATGGGCGTGAACGAAGAGACCTACAACCCCGAGACCGACGTCATCATCTCGAACGCGTCGTGCACCACGAACTGCCTCGCCCCGCTGGCGAAGGTCTTCGAAGACGCCTTCGGCATCGAGCGCGGCTTCATGATGACCGCCCACGCCTACACCGCCGACCAGAATCTGCAGGACGGCCCCCACGGCGACCTGCGTCGTGCCCGTGGCGCGGCGATCAACATCGTCCCCGCCTCGACCGGTGCCGCCAAGGCCATCGGCCTGGTGCTGCCCGAGCTCAACGGCAAGCTGAGCGGCTCCTCGTACCGCGTGCCGGTCCCCACCGGCTCGATCGTCGACCTCACGATCGTCACCCCCACCGAGGGCCTGACCGTCGACCAGGTCAACGAGGTCTACAAGAAGGCCGCCGCCGAGGGTCGCCTCAACGGCATCCTGCAGTACACCGAGGACCCGATCGTCTCGAGCGACATCCAGGGCAACCCGCACTCGTCGATCTTCGACGCCGAGCTGACCAACGTCAGCGGCAACCTGGTCAAGGTGTCGTCCTGGTACGACAACGAGTGGGGCTACTCGAACCGTCTCGTCGACCTGACCGAGTACGTCGCCGAGCGTCTCTGACACTCCATGGCTCTGCGCACCCTCGATTCGCTGGGGTCGCTCGCCGGCACGCGCGTCATCGTCCGTTGTGATCTGAACGTCCCCCTCAAGGACGGCGTCATCACGGACGATGGCCGCGTGCGCGCGTCGCTGCCGACCCTCAACGCACTGATCAACGCCGGCGCGCGTGTGGTCGTGTGCTCGCACCTGGGCCGCCCCGACGGGGCGCCCGACCCGAAGTACTCCCTCGAGCCGGTCGCGCAGCGCCTGTCCGAGCTGCTCGGCCAGCCGGTCGCGTTCGCGCGCGACACGGTGGGCGAGTCGGCTCGGGATGCCGTGTCGTCACTCGAGAACGGCGAGATCGCCGTGATCGAGAACCTGCGTTTCAACGCGGGTGAGACCTCGAAGGACGAGTCCGAGCGCCAGGCCTTCGCGCGGGAGCTCGCCGAACTCGGCGACGCCCTCGTCTCGGACGGCTTCGGCGTCGTGCACCGCAAGCAGGCGAGCGTCTACGACCTCGCCCAGCTCGTGCCGTCGGCCGCCGGTCTGCTCATCCAGAAGGAGCTCGAGGTCCTCGACCGTCTGACCGAGAACCCCGAGCGCCCGTACACGGTCGTCCTCGGCGGCTCCAAGGTCAGCGACAAGCTGGGCGTCATCGAGCACCTCCTCCCGCGCGTGGACAAGCTCCTCGTCGGCGGCGGCATGATGTTCACCTTCCTCGTCGCCGAGGGCCACCGGGTCGGCTCGAGCCTGCTCGAGAAGGACCAGATCGACACCGTGAAGAGCTACCTCGCCACGGCGAAGGAGCGCGGCGTCGAGATCGTCCTGCCGGTGGATGCCGTCGTCGCGGCCTCGTTCTCGGCCGACGCCGAGCACGTCGTGGCCGACGCGGACGCGCTCGAGGCCACCGACTTCGGCGCCTCGGGACTCGGCCTGGACATCGGTCCGCGGACGGCCGAGATCTTCGCCGACGCGATCCGCGGCTCGCGCACCGTCTTCTGGAACGGGCCCATGGGCGTGTTCGAGATGGACGCGTTCGCCGCCGGCACCAAGACCGTCGCCCAGGCGCTCACCGAGGTCGACGGCCTCAGCGTCGTGGGCGGTGGCGACTCCGCCGCGGCCGTGCGTCAGCTCGGTTTCGCGGACGACGCGTTCGGCCACATCTCCACCGGTGGAGGCGCGAGCCTGGAGTTCCTCGAAGGCAAGAAGCTCCCCGGACTGGAGGTCCTCGGATGGGTGTGACCAGAACCCCTCTCATCGCCGGCAACTGGAAGATGAACCTCGACCACCTGCAGGCGGTCGCGTTCGTCCAGAAGCTGCACTGGACGTTGAAAGAGGCCAAGCACGAGAACGGCAGTGTCGAGGTGGCGGTCTTCCCGCCGTACACCGACCTGCGTACGGTGCAGACGCTCCTCGACGCCGACAAGATCGACTTCGCCCTGGGCGGTCAGGATCTGTCGGCGCACGACTCGGGCGCCTACACCGGTGAGATCTCGGGCCAGTTCCTGGCGAAGCTCGACGCGCGCTACGTGATCATCGGTCACTCGGAGCGTCGGCAGTTCCACCACGAGACCGACGAGGTCATCGCGGCCAAGACGCAGGCGGCCCTGCGCCACGGCCTGGTTCCCGTCATCTGCGTCGGCGAGACCTCGGAGGACCTCGAGAAGTTCGGTGCCAGCGCCGTTCCCGTGGGTCAGCTCGACGTCGCCCTTGAGGGCGTGTCGGCGGACGCCGACATCGTCGTGGCCTACGAGCCGGTCTGGGCCATCGGCTCTGGACAGGCGGCGACGCCCGACCAGGCCCAGGAGGTCTGCGCGAAGCTCCGCGCGGTCGTCGCCGACAAGCTCGGTGCCGACGCAGCGGCGCGTACCCGCGTGCTCTACGGCGGTTCGGTGAAGTCGGGCAACATCGCCGGCTTCATGCGCGAGCCCGACGTCGACGGTGCGCTGGTGGGCGGTGCGAGCCTCGTCGTGGACGAGTTCGCGGCGATCATCCGCTTCCAGAAGCACGTCGGCGTCTGACGCCCCCACGGATGCCCGCGGCACGACGCCGCGGGCTTCCGTGCGTCCGAGACGCCTCCCCGTATACTTGATGCTTGTGCGGTCGACCCGATCGCTGTGAAAGGCTTCGACAGTGCAGATTCTCGAGTTCGTCCTGCAGGTGCTGCTGGGCATCACCAGCCTCCTGCTGACCCTGCTCATCCTGCTTCACAAGGGTCGCGGCGGCGGTCTGTCCGACATGTTCGGCGGCGGCATGAGCTCCGCCCTCGGCTCGTCGGGTCTGGCCGAGCGCAACCTCAACCGATTCACGATCGTGCTGGCTCTGGTGTGGTTCGTCACCATCGTCGGTCTCGGTCTGCTGACCAAATTCGCGGAGATCTGACATGGCCACTGGCGGCAATGCCATCCGTGGCTCGCGCGTCGGCGCGGGCCCCATGGGCGAGCAGGATCACGGCTTCCACGCGGACCGCGTGGCCGTGTCGTACTGGGACGCCCTCGGCAACGAGACGGTGCGCTACTTCGCCGCCGGCATCCCCGACGACGAGATCCCCGAGACGATCGACTCCCCGCACTCCGGTCTTCCGGCCGGTCGCGACAAGGCAAACCCGCCGGCCCTCGCCAAGGCCGAGCCCTACAAGACGCACCTCGCCTACGTGAAGGAGCGCCGTACCGACGACGAGGCCGCTTCGCTCCTCGACGACGCCCTGCAGCAGCTGCGCGAGCGTCGCGGACAGTGACCCTCTTCCGCCGTCCCCGCGGGCGATGAAGACGAGAAGGGCCGGATGCCATGGCATCCGGCCCTTTCGTGTTCCCGGTCGCGGTGGACGGGATAGGGCGGTGGCCCCTCGGGTCGTCGGAAGGACACCGCTCGCCCCGCCGGGCTGTGCTGGGCGGAGAGACGGAAGGACCGGATGCCGATGGCATCCGGTCCTTCGTTCGCTCCGCCGCGCTCAGTACTCGCGGTCGATGAGCTGGGGCGGCACCTGGTCGGCGGCGACCTCGTCGACGAAGAACGCCGTCCGCCGACGTCCCTTCGCGCCCGCCGCGGGGACGCTCTGATAGCTCGCCCCCGCGAGGGCGAGGCCGAGGGCGGCCGCCTTGTCGGCGCCGGCGATCACCATCCACACGCGCTTGGAGGAGTTGATCACCGGACGCGTCAGCGAGACGCGCTCGCTCGGCGGCTTCGGCGACTCGCGCACGGCCACGACCGCGCGATCGGTCACCGAGATCTCGGGGCGGTCCGGGAAGAGCGAGGCGATGTGCGCGTCGGGTCCGACGCCCAGGAAGCAGATGTCGAACGACGGCCAGGGGCCCGCATCGCCCCGGTCCGACGGGGCGAACTGCGCGAGCTCGTCGGCGTAGGCGGTGGCGGCGGCATCCAGGTCGATCCCGTCCTCGCTCGAGGCGACCGTGTGGATGTTCTCGGCGGGGATGTCGAGGTGGTCCAGGAAGGCTTCGCGCGCCTGCTTCTCGTTACGGTCGTCGCTGTCGCGCGGCACGAAGCGCTCATCGCCGAACCAGAAGTGCACCAGCGACCAGTCGATGTCGGACACCCGCTCGTCACGCGCTGCCGTCCGCAGCACCGCGCCGCCCATCGTTCCGCCCGTGAGGCAGACGTGCATGCGCTTGCCCTCGGCCACGCGCTTGACGACGCGGTTCATGAAGCGCGTCGCCACGTACGAGGCGAGGGCGTCGGCATCCGGCTTGATGATGACCTGCTTGACGGCGCCGTTCTCGGTCACGAGGCGCCCTTCTCGCTCGCCGCGAGCAACAGGTCGTGGCCCTCGGTGATGACGCGCCCGTAGAGCAGATCGGGGTCGAGCCGCCGCAGTTCCTCGGCGAGGCACTCGCGCAGCGTCCGACGCGGGAAGGCGAGATCGTGCGTGGGCTGGCCCGGCTGCGTCAGCACGGCCACCCCGGCCTCGGGACGCTCCAGCAGCGTGTCGCCGCTCGGACGGGTCAGTCGCACCGATTTGATGCCGCTGGCCCACTCGTCGGTCGGCAGGTAGGCGTAGTCGACGGGGGCGTCGAGCTTCATGCCCAGCCAGGCGGCCAGCAGCGCCGTCGAGGGGGAGTCGGACGCGCCGCGCACCTCGATCGCCGTGACGGGCTCGAACGGAGGCTGATCCAGCACCGCGGCGAGCTGCTCGCGCCAGCGGGTCACGCGGGTCCACGCGAAGTCGGTGTCACCGGGGGAGTAGTGCTCGCCCAGCTGCGCCACCCACGCGGCGGGATCCGGCTGCGACGACGCGTCGGTGATGCGACGCTGCGCGATGCGGCCGATCTCGGAACGCGAGGGGTCGGCGGGGGCCTCGGCGGGCCACCAGGCGACGACGGGCGCGTCGGGCAGCAGCAGGCCGGTGACCAGGCTCTCGGCGTTCGATCCTGCGGCGCCGTGGGCGCGAAGGACGACGACCTCGCTCGCCCCCGCGTCGCCGCCCACGCGGATCTGCGCGTCGAGCCGGGGCTCCTCGTCGCTGTCGCCCAGGAGCACGGCGATCACACGCATCGGGTGCTCGCGCGAAGCGTCGTTGGCGGCCTCGATGACCTCTTCTTCGGCACCGTGGTGGGTGACGATGATGAGCGTCAGCACACGGCCGAGGGCGACGGCGCCGCCCTCTTCGCGGACGCTGACGAGCTTCTTCGAGATCGCGCTGACGGTGGTGTCGGGCAGATCGATGATCACGGGCGCCTCCAGGTGCGGCCGTCGCGGGCGAGGAGCTCATCGGCGGATGCCGGCCCCCACGACCCGGGCGAATACTGTTCGAGCGGACCGCCCTGCGCGGCCCAGTACTCCTCGATCGGGTCGAGGATCTTCCAGCTGAGCTCGACCTCTTCGTGCCGGGGGAACAGCGGCGGATCGCCCAGCAGCACGTCGAGGATCAGACGCTCGTAGGCCTCGGGGCTGGCCTCGGTGAACGCGTGCCCGTAGCCGAAGTCCATCGTGACGTCGCGCACCTGCGTGCCGTCGCCGGGCACCTTGGAGCCGAAGCGGATGGTCACGCCCTCGTCGGGCTGCACGCGGATGACGAGCGCGTTCTGACCCAGCTCCTGGGTCTGGCTGCGCGAGAACAGCTGCTGCGGGGCGCGCTTGAACACCACGGCGACCTCGGTCACGCGACGGCCGAGGCGCTTGCCGCTGCGGACGTAGAACGGCACGCCCGACCAGCGTCGCGTGTTGATCTCGAGCTTGATCGCCGCGAACGTCTCGGTGACCGACTCGGGGTTCATGCCGTCCTCTTCGAGGAAGCCGAGCACCTTCTCGCCGCCCTGCCACCCGCCGGCGTACTGTCCGCGCGCCGTCGCCTCGGCGAGGTTCTCGGGCACCCGCACGGCGGCGAGCACCTTCTCCTTCTCGGCGCGCAGGTCGGCGGCGTTGAAGCTGATGGGCTCTTCCATCGCGGTGAGGGCGAGCAGCTGCAACAGGTGGTTCTGGATGACGTCGCGCGCCGCGCCGATGCCGTCGTAGTACCCCGCGCGACCGCCGACGCCGATGTCCTCGGCCATGGTGATCTGCACGTGATCGACGTAGTTGCGGTTCCAGATCGGCTCGTAGAGCTCGTTGGCGAAGCGCAGCGCGAGGATGTTCTGCACCGTCTCCTTGCCGAGGTAGTGGTCGATGCGGAAGATCGAGTCCGCCGGGAACGCGCTCTCGACCGACTCGTTCAGCTCGCGAGCCGAGGCGAGGTCGTGCCCGAAGGGCTTCTCGATGACCACGCGCCGCCACCCGTTGACGCCGTCGGCCTGGTCGCCGACCAGACCCGACTCCTTGAGTTGGGCCGTGACCACAGGGAACGCCTTGGGCGGGATCGAGAGGTAGTAGGCGTGATTGCCCATGGTGCCGCGCTCGGTGTCGAGCTTGTCGACGGTGTCGCGCAGGCGGCGGAACGCCTCGGGGTCGTCGAACTCGCCCTGCACGAAGCGGATGCCCTCGAGCAGTTCCTTCCACGTCTCTTCGCGGAACTCGGTGCGGGCGTACTTCTTCACCGATTCGTAGACGACCTCGGCGAAGTCCTGGTCCTCCCAGTCGCGACGGGCGAAGCCGACCAGGGCGAAACCGGGGGGCAGCAGACCGCGGTTGGCGAGGTCGTAGACCGCCGGCATGAGCTTCTTGCGCGAGAGGTCGCCGGTGACGCCGAAGATGACGAGGGCGCTGGGCCCCGCGATCCGGCTCAGACGGCGATCCTCGGGGTCGCGCAGGGGATTGTGACCCGGTGTGATCTCTACGACCATGCTTACTGTGCCGCCTCGAAGAGTGAGAGCACCTCGACCTGCGGGTCGGTCAGCGTCAGCGTGACGACGGGGCGGCCGTGGCCCTCCGCCAGCACGCTCGCGTCTCCCGCGGCCTGTGCCTGGATGAGTTGTCCGAACGTGAACGGTCGCCCCGGGATTTCGAGGTCGACGTCGGTGCGTTCGAGGATCTGAAGGAACACGCCGGTTGCGGGTCCCCCCTTGTGGTACTGCCCGGTCGAGTGCAGGAAGCGCGGTCCCCACCCGAAGGTGGTGGGTCGACCGGAGTCGGCGGCCACCAATTCGCGCAGACCGGAGAGCTGGGCGAGCTCGTCACGGTCCACGTACGCCTGGATGCCGACGTACCCGTCCGCGGGCACGCGCGCCCAGAGGGCGTCGAGCACGCTCGCGAGGGTGCCCCCCGCGGCCAGGGCGGGATCGGACACGCGCACCTCGACACCGTCGAGGACGAGGGCGGGAGCCGTCGGCGCGGGCTGCGCGTCGAGCAGACCGCGCGCCGCCTGCTTGGCGGACTCCACGTCGGGCTGGTCGAAGGGATTGATGCCGAGCAGGCGTCCCGCGATCGCGGTGGCGTACTCCCACACGACGAACTGCGCGCCCAGCGATCCGCTCACCAGCACCTCGTCGGTGTGGCGCTCGAACAGGTGGAACGCGTTCGCATCGTCGACGAAGCGCACGACCCGCAGGTCGGCGGGCTTCGACTCGAGCTCGGGCGAGACGGGCAGCAGGACGACGGGCAGGATGCCGGTGCCCTGCTTGCCGGTGGACTCGGCGACGAGCTGCTCGATCCAGTCGGGCAGGCCGATCAGGTGTGTGCCGTCCGCGACCAGGCCCAGCTTGTCGCGTCGGTTGGCGCCGCCTCCGGCGATGGCCGCCGCCAGCACGAGCGCGGGGTTCTCGGGGGCGTCGATCGCGACCTCGAGGAGAGTGGCATCCGCTTCGTCGAGCAGGTCGTCGATGTCGACACCGGCGAGTCCCGCGGGCACGAGCCCGAACGCGGTGAGCGCCGAGTAGCGGCCGCCCACCTCGGGATCGGCGAGGAACACGCGGTACCCGGCGGCGTCGGCCTCGAGCGCGAGGGGCGAGCCGGGATCGGTGACCACGACGATCCGCGACGCGGGGTCGATGCCCAGGTCGCGGAACGCGGCCTCGAACGCCCGACGGGCCGAATCGGTCTCGATCGTCGACCCGGACTTGCTCGAGACGACCAGCACGGTCTGCTCGAGTCCACCGGACTCGGCGTCGCCGTCGATCGCGGCGAGCACCTGCGCGGGGGAGGTGGAATCGAGGATCACGAGGGGGACGCCCGCGGACTGCGCGATGACCTCGGGCGCGAGCGAGGAGCCGCCCATGCCCGCGAGGACGACGCGGGTCACGCCCTGCGCGACGAGCTCGTCGCGCAGGGCCGTGATCTCGGGCACGAGCGGGCGCGAGACGGAGACCGCCCGCACCCACCCGAGCCGACGGGACGCCTCGTCCTCGGCGGCGGAGCCCCACAGGCTCGCGTCGCCCGCGGTGATCCCCGACGCGATGAGCGAGCCGGTCAGCGCCGGCAGCTCCGCGTCGACGATCGATAAGGCGTGGCCCGTGGCCTTGACGGCGAAGCTCACTTCGCGGCCTGGGCGCTTCCGGCCTGCAGAGCGGTCTTCACGGTGTCCTGCAGCTCGTGCCACGAGGCGATGAACTTCTCGACGCCCTCGTCCTCGAGCGTCTGCGTGGCGTCCGCCACGTCCACGCCCGCGGCGGCGAGACGGTCGAAGACCTCGTGCGCCTCGGCGTACGCGCCGGTGACGGTGTCGCCCACGATCTCGCCGTGGTCGAAGGTCGCCTCGAGCGTCTTCTCGGGCATCGTGTTCACGGTGCCGGGGGCGACGAGCTCGGTGACGTAGAGCGTGTCGGGGAGCGCCGGGTCCTTGACACCCGTCGAGGCCCAGAGCGGACGCTGCACCGTGGCACCGGCATCCAGGAGCTTCTTCGCGCGGTCCTCCGAGAACTTCTTCTCGTAGAGCTCGTACGCCAGACGCGCGTTGGCGATACCCGCCTTGCCCTTGAGGGCGGCGGCCTCGTCAGTGCCGATGGCGGCGAGACGCTTGTCGATCTCGGTGTCGACGCGCGACACGAAGAACGAGGCGACCGACTGCAGGGTCGAGATGTCGTGACCGGCGGCGTGCGCCTTCTCGACGCCGGCGAGGTAGGCGTCGATGACCTCTTCATAGCGCTCGAGGCTGAAGATCAGCGTCACGTTGACCGAGATGCCGGCGCCGATGACCTCGGTGATCGCGGGCAGGCCCGCCTTGGTCGCCGGGATCTTGATCAGGACGTTCTTGCGGTCCACGCGGGCCGAGAGGTCCTTCGCCTGCGCGACGGTGCCCTCGGTGTCGTGCGCGAGGTCGGGCGAGACCTCGATCGACACACGCCCGTCGACGCCGTTCGTGGCCTCGAAGACGGGCAGGAAGATGTCGCACGCGTCACGCACGTCGTCGGTGGTGATCGAGAAGATCGCCTCGTCGACGTCGGCACCGGCCGCGGCGAGCTCCCGGACCTGGCCCTCGTAGGCCTCGCCCTTGGACAGGGCGCCGGCGAAGATCGTCGGGTTGGTGGTGACGCCCGAGACGTTGCGGGACTCGATCAGCTCGGCGAGGTTGCCGGACTGGATGCGCTGACGCGACAGGTCGTCGAGCCAGATGCTGACGCCCTGAGCGGCGAGGTCTGCGGTAGGAGTGCTCATGCTTGTCGTTCTCCTTCGATTACTTCTTCGCCGCGGCGAGCGAGTCGCGCGCGGCCTCGACGACGGCCTCTGCCGTGATGCCGAACTTCTGGAAAAGGGTCTTGTAGTCGGCCGAGGCGCCGAAGTGCTCGATCGCGACCGAGCGTCCGGCGTCGCCGACGATGCCGTGCCAGCTGAGCGCCGAACCGGCCTCGACCGACACGCGCGCCTTCACCGACGAGGGCAGGACGGACTCGCGGTACGCCTCGTCCTGCTCGGCGAACCACTCCAGCGAGGGGGCCGACACGACACGGGCGTGCACGCCCTCGGCCGCGAGCGTCTCGCGCGCCTCGACGGCGAGCTGCACCTCGGAGCCGGTGGCGATCAGGATCACGTCGGGCTCGCCGTTCTTGGCCTCGGCCAGGACGTACGCGCCCTTCGTCGCACCCTCGGCCGAGGCGAACTCGTCACCGGATGCCGCGCCCTCGCCGCGGGCGAAGACGGGGATGTTCTGACGCGTCAGGGCGATACCGGCGGGGCCGGCCGTGCGGCGCAGCAGCTCGAGCCACACCACGGACGTCTCGTTCGCATCGGCGGGACGCACGAGGGCGAAGTTGGGGATCGCGCGCAGCGTCGCCAGCTGCTCGATGGGCTGGTGCGTCGGGCCGTCCTCGCCGAGGGCGACCGAGTCGTGCGTCCAGACGAAGATCGTCGGGATGTTCATGAGTGCGGCCAGGCGCACCGGGGGACGCATGTAGTCGCTGAAGATCAGGAACGTCCCGCCGAACGGACGGGTCGGTCCGTGCAGCACGATGCCGTTGAGGATCGCACCCATCGCGTGCTCGCGGATGCCGAAGTGCAGCACGCGGCCGTACGGGTCGCCCGACCACTCGTGCGTCGACCACGAGGCGGGGATGAAGCTCTTGGCATCCTTGATCGTGGTCAGGTTGGACTCGGCGAGGTCGGCCGAACCGCCCCAGAGCTCGGGGAGCTCGGCGGCCAGGGCGTTGATGACCGTGCCCGAGGCGGCGCGGGTCGAGACGTCCTTACCGGCCTCGAAGGCAGGGAGGACATCGGCGATGTCGGCGGGGAGCTCGCGGGCCTGCAGACGGTCCCAGAGCTGCTTGCGCTCGGGGTGGGCGGCGGCCCACGCGTCGAACTTCTGCTGCCAGTCGGCCTTGGCGGCCTCGCCGCGCTCGACCAGCTTGCGCGTGTGGGCGATGACCTCGTCGGCGACGGCGAAGTGCTCCTCGGGGTCGAAGCCGAGGACCTCTTTGGTGGCCTTGAGCTCGTCGGCACCCAGGGCCGAGCCGTGGATCTTGCCGGAGTTCTGCTTGCCGGGCGAGGGCCAGCCGATGATCGTCTTGAGGATGATGAGCGAGGGCTTGGCCGTCTCGCCCTGGGCGGCCTCGATCGCGGCGTTGAGCGCGGCCACGTCCTCGACGTACTCGCCGGTCTTCTTCCAGTCGACCGTCTGCACGTGCCAGCCGTAGGACTCGTAGCGCTTCTGCACGTCCTCGGTGAAGGCGACGTTGGTGTCGTCCTCGATCGAGATCTGGTTGGAGTCGTAGATCGCGATGAGGTTGCCGAGCTCCTGGTGGCCGGCCAGCGAGGAGGCCTCGCTGGTGACACCCTCTTGCAGGTCGCCGTCGCCCGCGATGACGTAGACGTAGTGATCGAAGGGGCTCTCGCCGGCGGGGGTCTCGGCGTCGAACAGGCCGCGCTCGTAGCGGGCGGCGTAGGCGAAGCCGACAGCGGAGGCGAGACCCTGGCCGAGCGGGCCGGTGGTGATCTCGACGCCCGCGGTGTGTCCGTACTCGGGGTGGCCGGGGGTCAGCGAGTCCCACGTGCGCAGGGCCTCGAGGTCCTTCTTCTCGAGGCCGAAGCCGCCGAGGTACAGCTGCACGTACTGCGTGAGCGAGGAGTGACCGACGGAGAGGATGAAGCGGTCGCGGCCGGGCCAGTGCGTGTCGGCCGGGTCGTGGCGCAGCACCCGCTGGTACAGCAGGTACGCGGCGGGGGCCAGCGACATGGCGGTTCCGGGGTGGCCGTTGCCCACCTTCTCGACGGCGTCAGCCGCCAGGATGCGTGCGGTGTCCACCGCGCGCCGATCGATCTCGTCCCATTCGAAGTCCGACAACACGGTGCCTTTCTCGATCCTGCGCCCGGTTCACGATCCGACGTCCGCGCTCGCCACCGTAGGAGTGGGAGGGGGGTGGGGTGTCGGCGCGGGGCGCGCGTTCTTCGCCAGCATAGCGAGATAGGCCGACCCCGTTGCCGTTCGTGACGGGGGGTCGACAGGCGGCCGGGCGTGTGGTGGGGATGGCATAGAATCGGAGGGATATATACGCGCTACCCCGGGGGACGATGGACATCTCGACGACGTCGCACGTCATTGCGACGACCGATCGCCGCTCCGTCGGACGCACCCTTCGGGCCTACGTCGCTCTGACGAAGCCCCGCGTCCTCGAGCTGCTGCTGGTGACCACCGTTCCGGTCATGATCCTCGCGCAGGGCGGCCTTCCGAACCTCTGGCTGATCTTCGCCACGGTGATCGGCGGTTCGCTGAGCGCCGGCTCGGCGGCCGCGTTCAACATGTACCTCGACCGCGACATCGACGCGCACATGCAGCGCACCGAGAACCGTCCGCTCGTCACGGGCGAGGTGTCACCGCGCGGCGCGCTGACGTTCGCGTGGACGCTCGCCGTGGTGTCGACCGTGTGGTTGTGGGCGTTCACCAATCCCCTCGCCGCAGCGCTGTCGGCGGCGGCGATCTTCTTCTACGTCGTCATCTACACGATGATCCTCAAGCGCCGCACCGAGCAGAACATCGTCTGGGGAGGCATCGCGGGCTGCTTCCCGGTGCTGATCGGCTGGTCGGCGGTGACGGGTTCGCTGTCGTGGGCACCGTTCATCCTGTTCGCGCTGGTCTTCCTGTGGACCCCGCCGCACTACTGGCCCTTGTCGATGAAGTACGCCGCGCAGTACGACGGCGTGGACGTGCCCATGCTCGGCGCGACCCGCAGCGGTTCGCAGGTGGGGCTGCAGGTCATCCTCTACGCCTGGGCGACGGTCGCGTGCTCGCTCCTGCTCATCCCCGTGGCGCCGATGGGCCTGGTCTACACCGTGTCCGCCCTCGTGTTCGGCGGGTGGTTCATCTACGAGTCGCACCGCCTGTACTCGCGTGCCGTGCGCGGCGGCGAGCCGCGGCCGATGCGGGTCTTCCACGCGTCGATCACGTACCTGACGCTGCTCTTCGTCGCGATCGCCGTCGATCCGCTGCTGCCGTTCTGAGCACTCCCGACGACGCCCATCTCGTGGAGGTGGGCGTCGTCGTGTTCCCGCCCACGGTTCCGGGATGCCGCCGCGGCGCCGCACCCGCGCGGGTCTTCGCTGGCGCCGAATGGCGCGGGTGAGGGTGTTGGGCGACGTTTCGGCGCCGATGAAGCGCGGCGCGGGCGTTGCGGGTTTTCGGTGGTGCCGAATGGCGCGGATGAGGGCGCGGGCGACGTTTTGGTGCCGATGAAGCGCGGCGCGGGCGTTGCGGGGTCTTCGCTGGCGCCGAATGGCGCGGGTGAGGGCGCTTTGCGACGTTTCGGCGCCGATGAAGCGCGGTGCGCGCGGTGCGGGGTTTTCGGTGGCGCCGAATGGCGCGGGTGAGGGCGCTGGGCGACGTTTTGGCGCCGATGAAGCGCGGTGCGGGCGTTGCGGGGTTTTCGCTGGCGCCGAATGGCGCGGGTGAGGGCGCTGGGCGACGTTTTGGCGCCGATGAAGCGCGGAGTGGGCGTTGCGGGGTTTTCGCTGGCGCCGAATGGCGCGGGTGAGGGCGTTTTGCGACGTTTCGGCGCCGATGAAGCGCGGTGCGCGCGGTGCGGGGTTTTTCGGTGGCGCCGAATGGCGCGGGTGAGGGTGTTGGGCGACGTTTCGGCGCCGATGATGCGGCCCAGGGAGCGCGGCGACACGCGCGCGGCGGCGGGAACGGCAGCCGGGTACGCGAAAGCGCCCGCCCCCGATGCGGGAGCGGGCGCCTTCGCGACGCGGGGTCAGCGACGCGTGGCGTCGTCCCCGGTGTCGAGACGGGGCTCGTCGTGGCGCGTGGCAGCGGCCTGCGGGGGAGCGGGGGCCGTCGAGGGCACCTCGACATCGGCATCCTCCACGGCGAGCGGGGTCGCGGTCGTGGCGGGGGTGGTCGACGCCGCGGTGTAGGGGGCGGCGCCGAAGGCCTCGGGGGCGGTCTCGTCGTCGCTGTTCCAGTCGATGGTCTCGACCGCGACATCGGGACGGCGCACGAGCGCGGTCGCGGCGGCGAGGGCGAGCGCGAGGGCGATGCCGATCGCACCGGCACCCAGGACGGCGGCACCGACGACGACCCACGACTGGCCGACGTAGACCTGCACAACGGTGGCGTTCGGGTCGTTGAGCACCTGCTCCATCGCGTCGATGCCGTTCAGGACGATCGCGAGTCCTCCGGCGATGGCGGCCACGGAGGCGACGACGAGAACCCAGAACGGGATGCTGGTCACCAGGCGGGGACGGGTCTGCATGGAATCACTCCTTCATCTTCCGGCGGGGAGCCGGACGGGGTCCCGTCGTGGGGGACGGCGGGACGGTTCCGGGCGCAGGGGCACCCGGAACGACCAGACTGACCTACCCGCGTCCATGCCGCCTAGGGGTCGCCGATGAATGCCCTATGAGCGTATAAGGGCGTCCGAGTCGACCGCGCGGCGGGGTGATGTCAGCCGCGCGCGGCGATCCGCTCGCGCTCCGGCGCCGACGGTTCGACGGCGGTCGGCTGCTTCAGTCGCAGTACGACGACGGTCATCGTCGCGGCGGCGAGGGCGGCGAGCACCATGTGCGTTCCGACGGCCAGCTCGGGCAGTCCGTTGCGCGCCTGGTAGAGGCCGACGGCGATCTGCACCAGCTCGACCGCGAGCAGCGCGGTCGCCCAGCGGCGGACAGGCAGGCCGCGGCGCCAGGCGATCACGACGACCGCGAGCGTCAGGGCGAACAGGGCGTACCCCGGCCAGGCGTGCACGTGCTCGAGCACCTGGGCGTCGAAGCCGTTGCGCACCGACGCCTCGTCACCGGAGTGCGGGCCGGCGCCCGTGGTGAGCACTCCGAACACGATCGTCAGGGCGAGCACCGCGGTGGTCGCGTGCACCAGACCCGCGAACCAGCGCGGTACGGCGAGTCGGCGGGGACCGGCGGGCTGATACATCCGCACCAGGAAGGCCGCGCAGACCGCCACCAGCGACACCGACGCGACGTAGTGGAAGCCGACGATGAAGGGGTTCAGGCCCGTCAGCACGGTGACGCCGCCCACGAGCGCCTGGGCCACGATTCCACCGAGCACGACGAGCGCCAGGACGAACAGCACGCGACGCTCGTGGCGCATCCGCCACACCATCACGACGACGGCGAGGGCCAGGATGCCGACCAGGCCCGTCAGCGTGCGGTTGCCGAACTCGATGATCCCGTGGATGCCCATCTCGGGGGTGTTCACGAGGGAGTCGGGCGTGCACCGCGGCCAGGTGGGGCAGCCGAGGCCCGAACCGGTCAGGCGCACCGCCCCGCCGGTGCCGATGATGAGCACCTCGGCCACGAACGACAGCCACGCGAAGACCCGCACCCGGCGGTCGACCCGGGTGGGCAACCAGGCGCCGAGCCGGCGCAGCACCGCGGGGACGCGGGACGAGGTGGGGGAGGACGGGGCGGAGGGCATGCGTACGGCTTCCTGGCGTCGGGACGTTCCCGGCGTTCGGGAGAGCGGGCCTGCCATGCCGGGAGCGGGTGTTGCCTGTAGAATCGAAGGGTCCGTGTGCAGCGCTCACGCGAACCGCACGAGACACAGTCTAGGCGCGCAGCCAGCGCCTTCGAGCGGGCCCACCAGCGACGAACCTGGGACTTCGACCGGAGTCCGGAATGTCGGGGCGGATGACACCGTTGTGGCCCGAGAAGGAGAGTGATCACCATGTCCGATGTCCTCATCGACCGACCAGAGCTCGAAAGCCTGGGGCAATACGAGTTCGGCTGGCACGACACCGACGCGGCGGGCGCCATCGCGCAGCGCGGCATCAACGAAGAGGTCGTCCGCGGCATCTCGGCTCTGAAGTCCGAGCCCGAGTGGATGCTCAAGACGCGCCTCAAGGGCTACCAGCTCTTCGGCAAGAAGCCGATGCCCACGTGGGGCGCCGACCTGTCGGAGATCGACTTCGACAACATCAAGTACTTCGTGCGCTCGACCGAGAAGCAGGCCCAGACCTGGGAAGACCTTCCGGAAGAGATCCGCAACACCTACGAGAAGCTCGGCATCCCCGAGGCCGAGCGTCAGCGCCTCGTCGCCGGCGTCGCCGCGCAGTACGAGTCCGAGGTGGTCTACCACCAGATCCGTGAGGACCTCGAGCAGCAGGGTGTCATCTTCATGGACACCGACACGGCGCTGCGCGAGCACCCCGAGTTCTTCGAGGAGTACTTCGGCACGGTCATCCCGGCCGGCGACAACAAGTTCGCCGCGCTGAACACCGCGGTGTGGTCGGGCGGGTCGTTCGTCTACGTCCCCAAGGGCGTGCACGTCGAGATCCCGCTGCAGGCGTACTTCCGCATCAACACCGAGAACATGGGGCAGTTCGAGCGCACCCTGATCATCGCCGACGAAGACAGCTACGTGCACTACATCGAGGGCTGCACGGCGCCGATCTACAAGAGCGACTCGCTGCACTCGGCCGTCGTCGAGATCATCGTGAAGAAGAACGCCCGCGTGCGCTACACGACGATCCAGAACTGGTCGAACAACGTGTACAACCTCGTCACCAAGCGCGCGGTCGCCCACGAGGGCGCCACCATGGAGTGGGTCGACGGCAACATCGGCTCCAAGGTGACGATGAAGTACCCCTCGATCTACCTGATGGGCGAGCACGCCAAGGGCGAGACCCTGTCGGTGGCCTTCGCCGGTCCCGGTCAGCACCAGGACGCCGGCGCCAAGATGATCCACATGGCGCCGCACACGCAGTCCTCGATCGTCTCGAAGTCGATCGCCCGCGGCGGCGGCCGCGCCGGCTACCGCGGAGAAGTGCGGGTGGATGCCAATGCGCACCACTCCGCGAACACGGTGCGCTGCGACGCCCTGCTGGTCGACACCATCTCGCGCAGCGACACCTACCCCGCGATCGACATCCGCGTCGACGACGTGCAGCTGGGCCACGAGGCCACGGTCTCGAAGGTCAGCGAGGAGCAGCTGTTCTACCTGCAGTCCCGCGGCCTGCCCGAGGACGAGGCCATGGCCATGATCGTGCGCGGCTTCATCGAGCCGATCGCCCGCGAGCTGCCCATGGAGTACGCGCTCGAACTCAACAAGCTCATCGAGATGGGCATGGAAGGATCCGTAGGCTAAATGACGACTGCGACGCAGACCCCCGCAGCCGCCGAAGGTCATATCGACCCGGCCGCCCTCGTGGCATCCCTCGTTCCGGTGCAGACGCGCTCGGAGCGGGCGACCTCCTTCGACCCGGCCGATTTCGGCACCCCCACGGGTCGCGAGGTCAACTGGAAGCTCAGCCCCATCGACCGGCTCGCGCCGCTGTTCGTCGACCAGGCCGGCCCGACCGGCATCATGACGGTCGACGTCGAGGCCCCCGCGGCCGTCGAGCAGCTGCGTCTGGCCGCCGGTGACGCCCCGCGCGGCGAGCACTTCCGCCCCGAGGACCTGCCGGCGGCCCTCGCCTGGACGCACGAGACCGAGGCTCCGCTGCTGCGGATCCCCGCGAACGTCGAGCTGGACGAGCCGATCGTCGTGCGCCTGACGGGCACGGGCGGGCTGGCCCACGCCCACGTCGTGATCGAGGCGCAGCAGCACTCGCGCGGCACCGTGGTGCTGCGTCACGAGGGTTCGGCCCAGCACGCGCAGAACGTCGAGATCATCGTGCGCGACGGCGCCGATCTCACGGTCGTGTCGGTGCAGAAGTGGGATGACGACGCGATCCACGCCTCGTCGCACCAGGCCCGCGTCGACCGCGACGCCAAGCTCACGCACGTCGTGGTGAGCTTCGGCGGCGGCGTCGTGCGGGTGAACCCCTCGGTCGAGCTGTCGGGCGCGGGTGCCGAGGGGCGCCTGTACGGTCTGTCGTTCTCGGACGCGGGTCAGCACCTCGAGTCGCAGGTCTACCTGCACCACAAGGGTCCGCACACCGTCGGCGACGTGCTCTACAAGGGCGCGCTACAGGGCGAGAGCGCGCGCAGCGTCTGGATCGGCGACGTCCTCATCGGACCGGATGCCACCGGCACCGACTCGTACGAGGCCAACCGCAACCTGGTGCTCACCGACGGCGCCCGCGCCGATTCGATCCCGAACCTCGAGATCGAGACGGGCGACATCCAGGGCGCCGGCCACGCCAGCGCCACGGGTCGCTTCGACGACGAGCAGCTGTTCTACCTGCAGGCCCGCGGCATCGCCGAGGACGAGGCGCGCCGTCTGGTCGTGCTCGGCTTCCTCAGCGAGATCGTGCAGCGCATCGGCATCCCGGAGCTCGAGAGCGAGCTCATCGAGGCCATCGAGCGCGAGCTGGCCGAGGGGGCGGCCGCGTGAGCGCCACGCGCGTGTGCGCTCTCGACGAACTGGTGCAGGACGAGGCCCGACGCGTCGAGATCGACGGCGTCGCGATCGCGGTCGTGCTCGACGGCAACGGCGAGGTCCACGCGATCGGCGACGTCTGCACGCACGGCGACATCTCGCTGTCGGACGGCTTCGTCGAGGGCGAGACGCTGGAGTGCTGGGCCCACGGCTCGGCCTTCTCGCTGACGACCGGTCGACCGCTGAACCTCCCGGCCTACGAGCCGGTGCCCGTGTACGAGGTCGTGATCGACTCCGGCGACGTGCTCATCGATCCCACCGTCACCAAGGCGACGGCCTGAGCCGCGCCCCCACGACCCGAAGACTTCTTTAAGTAAGGAACCCCATGTCTGTCCTCGAGATCCGCGACCTCCACGTGACGGTCGAGACGGAGAACGGTACGACCCCGATCCTCAACGGCGTGACGCTCACGATGCGCACCGGTGAGACCCACGCCATCATGGGCCCCAACGGCTCCGGCAAGTCGACCCTGGCGTACACGATCGCCGGCCACCCCAAGTACACCGTCACGAGCGGCTCCATCACGCTCGACGGTGAGGACGTGCTCGAGATGAGCGTCGACGAGCGCGCCCGCGCCGGCCTCTTCCTCGCGATGCAGTACCCGGTCGAGATCCCCGGTGTCACGGTCACCAACTTCCTGCGCACGGCCAAGACGGCCATCGACGGCGAGGCCCCCGCGATCCGCTCGTGGACCAAGGACGTCAAGGGCGCCATGGAGAACCTGCGCATGGACGCCAAGTTCGCGTCGCGCAACGTCAACGAGGGCTTCTCGGGCGGCGAGAAGAAGCGTCACGAGATCCTGCAGCTCGAGCTGCTCAAGCCGAAGATCGCCGTGCTCGACGAGACCGACTCGGGCCTCGACGTCGACGCGCTCAAGATCGTGTCCGAGGGTGTCAACCGCGCCAAGGAGCAGACCGACCTCGGTGTGCTGCTCATCACGCACTACACCCGCATCCTGCGCTACATCCGCCCTGACTTCGTCCACGTCGTCGTCAAGGGACGGATCGTCGAAGAGGGCGGGCCCGAGCTCGCCGACCGACTCGAAGAAGAGGGTTACGACCGCTTCCTCGAGGCCGGTACGCCGATCGACGCGTAGGATCGTTACATGACCGCAACCCTCGCTCCCGAGAAGTACGACGAGGTCACCGAGGCCCTGAAAGACGTCATGGACCCCGAACTGGGGATCAACGTCGTCGACCTCGGCCTCATCTACGACCTCGCCTGGGACGACGAGAACGACGCGCTCGTCATCCACATGACCCTCACCTCGGCCGGCTGCCCGCTGACCGACGTGCTCGAAGAGCAGACCGCTCAAGCCCTCGACAACGTCGTGGACCGCTTCCGCATCAACTGGGTGTGGATGCCGCCGTGGGGTCCTGAGCGGATCACCGACGACGGCCGCGACATGATGCGCGCGCTCGGCTTCGCGATCTGAGACCAGACGTCTCGAACGCCCATCCCCTCGGGGGTGGGCGTTCGTCGTCTGCGGGTACCGGATCCCGGCGCGTTGCGAATCCGCAACACTCGGCCGCCCTCCGTTGCCGTCGTCCGATCCGCGCTGGCACACTGCGCGCATGAGTACGCGCGCCACCCGGATCGCCGCGGGCCTGATCCCTCTGCTGCTCGTCGCGCCGTTGGCATCCGGGTGCACTCCCGACGCCCTCCCGGCGGCCGACGCGAGCCCCGCCCCCGTCGCCACCGACCCCCGCGTGGACGCGCTCGCATCGGTGACGGATGCCACGATCGACGCCGCGGTCGCCGACATCGACGCCTCGGTGCGGGCCGCGATGGACGCCACCGGTACGCCCGGGGTGGCCGTCGCCGTCGTGCACGGCGGAGAGACCGTCTTCGCGCGCGGGTACGGGGTGCGAAACCTCGACACCGGCGAGCCGGTCGACGAGAACACGGTGTTCGCGATGGCATCCGTGTCGAAGTCGATCGGGGCGACCGTGGTGGCGCGCGCGATCGACGAGGGACTGATCACGTGGGATACCCCGGTGCAGAAGAACCTGCCCTCGTTCGCGCTGTCGGACCCCTGGGTGAGCGAGAACCTCACGATCGCCGATCTGTACGCGCACCGCTCGGGCCTGTACGAGCACGCCGGCGACGATCTCGAGGAGATCGGCTACGACCGCGCGGCCGTCCTGCAGAGACTGCGGGCAGTGCCGCTCGGGGGGTTCCGCAGCACGTACGCCTACGGCAACTTCGACATCACGGCCGCGGCCGAGTCGGTCGCCGCGGCGGCGGGCGAGGACTGGGCGGACCTGTCGGAGCGTCTGATCTACGGTCCCCTCGGCATGGACGACACCTCGTCGCGGTTCGCCGACCTCGCGGGGCGCGAGAACCGTGCGATGGGGCACCAGCGCGTGGACGGGACGTGGGTCGTGACGCCCGAGCAGCGCCGGCCCGACGCGCAGTCGCCGGCGGGCGGGGTCAGTTCGAGCGTCACCGACATGGCGCGGTGGATGACGATGGTCCTCGCCGCCGGGGCCGGCGACGATGCGCTGGTCAGCCGCGCAGCGCTGCTGCCCGCGGTCACCCCGCAGATCATGACCGGACGCGATCCCGCGCAGTCGACGATGGACCAGCGGGCGGGCTTCTACGGGTACGGCTTCAACGTCACCACGACGGCCGGAGGGCTCGTCGACGTCAATCACTCCGGTGCCTTCCGCCTGGGAACCGGCACGACGGTGAAGATGCTCCCCGCGGCCGACCTCGGCATCGTCGTGCTGTCGGACGGAGAGGCGAACGGCGTCGCCGAGGGCATCGCGGGGCGTTTCGCCGACATCGCCCAGTACGGCGCACCGCGTCAGGACTGGCTCGCGCTGTACATGAACGTCTTCGCGCAGATGGCGCAGCCGATGGGCGAGCTCGCCGGAGAAGAACGACGCGCGGATGCCGCGCCCCCGGCCGCCCTCGAGGACTACGCCGGGGTGTACCGCAACGACTACTTCGGTGACGCGACCGTGCGGGTGCAGGACGGCGCCCTGCAGCTCGCGCTGGGCCCGACCGGCCGGTGGACGCTCTCGCCCTGGGACGGCGATGTCTTCACGTTCGCCCCGACCGGCGAGAACGCCACCGAGGGCACCGTGTCGCAGGCGACGTTCTCGGCCGACGGCACCCTGGTGCTGGAGTACTTCGACGAGCACGGCATGGGGACCTTCCGCCGATGAGGCGCGTGACGGGATGTGTCACCGTCCCCGGGGACCGCGCGGCGCCGGCCGGTAGCCTCGGAGGGTGAGCGTCACCCCTCTGCAGGCCCTGCCCCTGGACCTTCTGCGTCAGCGCTCGAGCACGAAGTGGCGCTCGTACGCCGAGGACGTCATCCCGATGTTCGTGGCCGAGACCGACTTCCCGCTCGCCCCCGCCATCACGGCCGCCCTGCACCGCGCCGTCGAGATCGGCGACACGGGGTACACGCCGCCGCGACCCGGGATCGACCTCGACTTCGCCGCCTACGCGGAACGCCGCTGGGGCTGGACGGTCGACCCCTCGCGCATCCGGTGGACGGGCGACGTCATGATGGGCGTGGTCGAGGTGCTGCGCGCCGTGACGAGGCCGGGGGACCGGGTCGTGGTGACCCCGCCCGTCTACCCGCCGTTCTACGACACCGTCGAAGAGGCGGGAGCGGTCGTCGAGCGCGTGCCGCTCGTCGACGACGGAGAGCGCTGGAGCCTCGACCTCGCGGGGATCGAGAGCGCCCTGGCCGCGGGGGCGCGCGCGGTGCTGCTGTGCAACCCGCACAACCCCACCGGCACGGTCCACTCCCGCGAGAGTCTCGCGGCTCTCGCGCGCCTCGCCGCGCACTACGGCGCGAGCGTCGTGAGCGACGAGATCCACGCGCCCCTCGTCCACGCCCCGGCGGTGTTCACGCCGTTCCTGGATGCCGCTCCCGAGGCGGCCGCCGTCGGCTACGCCGTCACGAGCGCGAGCAAGGCGTACAACCTGGCCGGCTTGAAGTGCGCCGTCATCGTGACGGGCGCCGAAGGGACGGCGACCGTCGTGAGGGGTCTGCCGTGGGAGGTCGAGTGGCGGGCCGGCCTGTTCGGCGTCATCGCCAACCGCGCGGCTTTCGCGGCCGAGAGCGACGAGTGGCTGGAGGGGCTGCTGGCGGCTCTCGACGAGAACCGCCGGCTGCTCGCGGACCTGCTGGCGGAGCACCTGCCGCGGGCCCGCTATCGACTCCCGGATGCCGGCTTCCTGGCGTGGGTGGACGTGTCGGCGTACGGCTGGGGCGACAACCCGGCTCCGCTGATCCGCCGCGAGGCGAAGGTGGCGTTGCACCACGGTCCGCTGTTCGGCACCGAGGGGATCGGCCACGTGCGCATCAACGTCGGGTGCGCCCCCGAGGTGCTGCGCGAGGCGATCGAGCGGATCGGCCGGCTCGCGGGGGAGCGCCGCGAGTAGCTCGACGGTGGGCGATGTCGGCCGCGGATTCTGGCATCCGAGGATAGGTAAGGATATCCTTAGCGAGTGAAGACAGCCACGCGTCCCGCCTACCGCCCGTACGTCGCCGTGGTGAAAGAGGCGCGGCGCCTGTCGCCGCACTTCGCCCGCGTGACCTTCACCTGCCCGGACTTCGAGGTGTTCGGCACCGATCGACGCGATCAGCGCGTCAAGCTCGTGCTGCCCGGCGCCGACGGCCGGCTGTGCGACATCGGCCAGCACGATCCCGACGCGATCGACAACGGCGAGTGGTACACGCGGTGGCGCGACCTGCCGGATGCCGAGCGCATGCCGTTCCGCACCTACACCGTGCGCCGCATCGACCCCGAGGCGCTCGAGCTCGACATCGACTTCGTCCTGCACCACGACGCGGGTCCCGCGGGGAGCTGGGCCGAGAACGCGGCGGCGGGGGACGGCATCCTGATCGTGGGTCCCGACGCCCGCAGCCCCGAGTCCGCTCAGGGCATCGACTTCCACCCCGGTACCGCCCAGCGTCTGCTGCTGGCGGGCGACGAGACCGCGGCCCCGGCCATCGGCGCGATCCTCGAGGGGGTCGGCGCCGGATTCGTCGTCGACGCCTTCGTCGAGGTGCCGACGATCGACGACGCCCTGCCGTTGGCACCCGGCGCCCTTCCGATCACGTGGGTGCCCCGCGGCACCCGGCCCCACGGCGAGGCGTTGATCGAGGCCGTCGAGGCGTGGACCGCGGCATCCGGAGCCGTCCTCTCGCGCGCCGCGGCGCCGCGTCCCCAGGAGCTCGAGGACATCGACCTCGACGTCGACCTGCTGTGGGACAGCCCCGACGACAGCGAGGGCGAGTTCTACGCGTGGATCGCGGGGGAGTCGCAGATGGTCAAGACGCTCCGGCGCCTGCTGGTGCAGGGTTGCGGCGTCGACCGCAAGCGCGTCGCCTTCATGGGGTACTGGCGAGAGGGTCAGGTCGAGCGCACGGCGTGACGGCGGGGCCGGGATCCTGGTGAACGCCCCGCGCGGCCGAGCCGTGCGGGGCGTTCGCGGTCGTCGGGCACCGGCCGGCTTTTCGGGTCGTGGAGCGCCTGATCGGGCATGATGAGCGGTCGTCCCGTCCACGACCGTGGGCAGGGCGCTCAGGCGGGCGCGATCAGCTCGCGCTGATCGTCCCGTCCACGACCGTGGGCAGGGCGCTCGGTCGGGCGCGATCAGCTCGCGCTGATCGCCTCGTCCACGACCGTGTGGTGGCGCCCGATCGGCACGATCATCGGGCGGCCGGTGAGCGGGTCGGGCACGACGCGGCTGCGCAGGCCGAAGACCTCCTGCACCGTGTCCTCGGTGAGCACCTCGACGGGCGTGCCCGCGGCGACGATGCGTCCCGCGGCCATCGCCACCAGGTGATCGGCGTAGCGCGCCGCGAGGTTCAGGTCGTGGAGCACCATGGCCACCGTCGTGCCGCGTTCACGATTGAGGTCGGTGAGCAGGTCGAGCACGTCGATCTGGTGGCTGATGTCGAGGAACGTCGTCGGCTCGTCCAGCAGCAGGACGTCGGTCTCTTGCGCGAGGGCCATCGCGATCCAGACGCGTTGGCGCTGGCCGCCGCTGAGCTGGTCGACGTGACGGTCGGCGAGGTGGGAGGTGTCGGTGGCGTCCAGTGCTCGCGCGACGGCGTCGTCGTCGGTCCGCGTCCACCGCGAGAGGGCGCCCTGGTGGGGGTGCCGGCCCCGGCTGACGAGATCGGACACGGCGATCCCGTCGGGAGCGACCGGCGACTGGGGCAGCAGGCCGAGCACGCGGGCGACCTGCTTGGTCGGCATCCGGTGGATGGCCTTGCCGTCGAGCAGCACCCGGCCCGCGCTCGGGGACAGCAGACGCGCCATGGCCTTGAGCAGGGTCGATTTGCCGCACGCGTTGGCGCCGACGATCGCCGTGACCCGACCGGGGGGCAGCGAGAGGTCGAGCGTGTCGACGATCGTGCGGTCTCCGTAGGCGAGGGTGACGCCCTCGGCGCTCAGCGTGCGCTCGGCGGTCATCGCGAGATCCCTTCGGTGCGTGCGGTCGGGCGGGGCGCGGTGTCGCGGGGGGTCATAGCGACGTTCCTTCGGATCGGCTGCTGCGGACGAGCAGGAAGATGAGGTAGGGCGCACCGAGCACGCCGGTGATCACGCCGACGGGCAGGCGCGTGCCGAACGCGTACTGCGCGGCGAAGTCGGCGACGAGGACGAGCAGCGCCCCCATCAGCCCCGCGGGCAGCACGGGCGAGCCGACGGGACCCAGCAGCCGGACGGCGATCGGTCCGGCCAGGAACGACACGAAGGCGATGGGCCCCGCCGCGGCGGTGCCGAAGGCCAGCAGACCGACGGCCGCCACGATCAGCAGCAGGCGGCTGCGCTCGACGGGAAGGCCGATGGCGGCGGCGGTGTCGTCGCCCATGCGCAGGATCTCGAGGCGGCCCGACAGCACGAGCAGCACCGGCCCCAGGACGAGGACCGCGAACAGGACGGGCAGGGCACGATCCCACGTGGCGTCGTTGAGGTTGCCGGTGATCCAGCGCATCGCGGCGGGCAGGTCGTACTGCGCGGCGCGCGCGACGACGTACGACACGACCGCCTGGCACATCGCGGCGACGCCGATGCCGACGAGGATGAGGCGCGCGCCCGAGCTGCCGTCGCGGTACGACAGCAGGTAGATCGCCAGCGCGGCGACCAGGGCCGCGCCCATCGCCAGGAACGACACCGCGGTCTCGCCCCAGCCGAGGACGACGATGCCGATCACCGCGGCCGCGCTCGCGCCCGTGTTGATGCCGATCACGTCGGGGCTCGCGAGGGCGTTGCGCAGCATCGTCTGGAACACGACGCCGCCCATGCCGAAGCACAGGCCGGTGAGCAGGGCGGTCATCGCGCGGGGCAGGCGCAGCTCGCCCACGGTGAACGACGCGCCGGCGACGCGCTGACCGGTGAGGACGCCCCACACCTCGGCGGGGGAGTAAAAGGTCTGTCCGAGCATGAGGCTCAGGGCGAACGACACCAGCACCAGCGTGGCGAGGACCGCCGTGACCAGGGTCCACCGACGACGGCGTCGGCGCCGACCGGAGACGACGGATGCCAGGGTGTCGGGTGAGGAGGACGGGAGGAGGCCGGGACGGGACGGAGCGGTGGTCACAGGGCACGCATCCTCTGCCGGCGCACGAGCGCGATGAAGAAGGGGGCGCCGATGAGGGCGGTGACGATGCCGACCTCGATCTCTTCGGGGCGGGCGACCACGCGCCCGACGACGTCGGCGAGCGTGAGCAGGGCCGCCCCGCCCAGGGCCGAGACGGGGAGGAGCCACCGGTGGTCGACCCCGACGATCAGGCGGAGCATGTGGGGGATGACGAGCCCGACGAAGCCGATGGGCCCGGCGACGGCGGTCGCGGCGCCGCAGAGGACGACGGCGCCGGCCGTGGCGATCAGGCGCGCCGTGCGCACACGGGCGCCGAGGCCCGCCGCGAGCTCGTCGCCGAGCGCGAGGGTGTTGAGCGCGGGGGCGCTGGCGAGGCACACGATCAGGCCGACGATCAGGAAGGGCAGCACCTGTCCGACGGTCTCGGGGGTGGCGCCACCCACCCCGCCGATCTGCCAGAAGCGGAAGACGTTCATCACATCGGTGCGCGGCAGCAGGATCGCGCTCGTCAACGAGCTGAAGGCGACCGCGGTGACGGCGCCGGCGAGGGCGAGCCGCAGGGGGGTGGCGCCGCCGGAGCCCAGGGAGCCGATCGCGTAGACGAGCACGGCCGCGCCCGCGGCGCCGAGCATGCCGACCCAGATGTACATCGAGGGCGAGCTCAGGCCGAAGAAGGCGATGCCGCTGACGATGGCCAGGCCGGCTCCGCCGTTGATGCCGAGGATCTGCGGGTCGGCGAGCGGGTTGCGGGTCGCGCCCTGCAGGACCGCACCCGAGACGGCGAGGGCCGCGCCCACCAGGATCGCCAACAGGGTGCGCGGGATACGTTTGGCGACGGCCGCGGCCGAGGCGGTGTCGTTCGAACCGGTCAGCCCCGCCCAGACGTCGGACGCCGTCACGTCGCGGGCGCCGAAGGTCACCGAGAGGACCGCGGCGACGACGAGGACGACGACCAGGGCGGTGAGGCCGACGACGCGCCGCCGTCCCCAGCGACGCACGCGGGCGTCGCCGGGGACGGTGGATGCCGCAGCGAGAGCGGTCATCGCGCCGACGCGTCGAGGGCGGTCATCAGGACGCGGCCTTCTCGGCGGCCGCTCCCACCAGGGCGATGTACTCGTCGCCCCAGGTCGTACCGATCGACAGCGGGCTGGGGTTGCCGGCCGCGGCCATCGTGGTGTTGTCGGGCAGGAACGCCACCGCGCCGTTCGCGATCGCGGGGATGCGCGACCACAGCGGATCGGCCTGCAGCTGCGCGAGGGTGTCGTCGGTGCCGTAGCCGGTGAGGACCTGGACGTCCGAGAAGTTCTCGATGTTCTCGGTGCTCTCGGTGAACCAGAAGGTGTCGCCCGAGGCGCTCGAGGTCTCGACCGCGGACGAGGGCGTCAGGCCGAGCTCGTCGAGGTAGGTCGCGCGGGGGTCCTTGGTGGAGTAGTACCCGACGGTGCTGAGGTCGGTCGGGTCGATGTAGGTGAACAGCGACTTCTTGCCGGCGAGGGCGGTGTACTGCGCGGCGGTGTCGGTGACGTGCTTCTCGAGGTCGGAGACCAGGGCCTCGGCCTGGTCCTCGAGGCCCAGGGCCTTGGCATCCGTCAGCGTCATCTGCTGCCACGTGGTGCCCCAGGCGATGTCGGGATAGGCCACGACGGGGGCGATCTTGCTGAGGGTGTCGTACTGCTCCTGCGTCATGCCCGAGTAGGCGCCCAGGATGACGTCGGGCTGGGCGTCGGCGATGGCCTCGTAGTCGAAGCCGTTGGTCTCGTCCATGAGGACGGGCGTCTCGGCGCCGAGCTCGTCGAGCTTGTCCTTGACCCAGGGCAGCATGCCGTCGCCGTCCTCGTCGCCCCAGGTGACCTTGGGCATGGCGACCGGGACGACGCCGAGGGCGAGGGCGGCCTCCTGGTTGCCCCAGCTGACGGTGACGACGCGCTTCGGCGCGGCGGGGATCGTGGTCTCGCCCAGGGCGTGCTCGATCGTGACGGGGAAACCGGCGTCGCCGGACGCGGCCTCCTGGTCGCCGGGGGCGGCCGAGGTGCCGGCGCAGCCGGTCAGGACGAGGGCGGAACCGACGGCGAGAGCCGTCAGGGCGCGGTATCGGGACACGAAGAGCCTCCTGCGTGTTAGGTAAGGATAGGCTTAGTTTACGTGAGGCTCCGGGTGAGAACGCAAACCCGGACGCCCCCGGCCCGCCGGTTCGTCTCGACGCCGAGACACTCGAGGCGCGGGATGTTCGTGGTGCCCGCGAGCGGCATCCCGGGTGCCGGAGCGGCTCGCGCCGGCGGCGGGCGGGACGCCCGCGACGGGCTGTCGGCGGGCTCGCAGGGGCGCGGCTTATACTGGGTGGCTGGCCAGTCTTCGGCCGCTCCTCCTTCCCCGACTGAACGGACGTTCGCTGTGCTCGCCGTGCACGACCTCGAGATCCGCGTGGGTGCCCGCGTGCTCATGTCCGACGTGGACTTCCGCGTGTCCGACGGCGACAAGATCGGCCTCGTCGGGCGCAACGGCGCCGGCAAGACGACGCTGACCAAGGTGCTCGCCGGCGACCTGCTGCCCTCGAACGGCGGCGTCGACCGCTCGGGAGAACTGGGCTACCTGCCGCAGGACCCCCGCTCGGGCGACCCCGAGATGCTGGCGCGCACGCGCATCCTCGACGCCCGCGGCCTGGGTTCGCTCGCCCTCGGCATGCACGAGGCCTCGATGGCGATGGGCGACGACGACGCCGCGATCGCCGCCAAGGCGATGAAGAAGTACGCCCGTCTCACCGAGCAGTTCGAGGCCGCCGGCGGCTACGCGGCCGAGGCCGAAGCGGCATCCATCGCCCACAACCTCTCGCTGCCGGACCGCATCCTGGATCAGCCCCTCAAGACGCTCTCGGGTGGTCAGCGGCGCCGTATCGAACTCGCGCGCATCCTGTTCTCGGACGCGCAGACGATGATCCTCGACGAGCCGACCAACCACCTCGACGCCGACAGCGTGGTGTGGCTGCGCGAGTTCCTCAAGGGGTACAAGGGCGGCCTGATCGTCATCTCGCACGACGTCGAGCTCGTGGGCGAGACGGTCAACCGCGTCTTCTACCTGGATGCCAACCGCCAGGTCATCGACGTCTACAACATGAACTGGAAGAACTACCTGCGCCAGCGGGTGGCCGACGAGGAGCGCCGCAAGAAGGAGCGCGCCAACGTCGAGAAGAAGGCCACGGCATTGCAGCTGCAGGCTGCGCGCTTCGGTGCCAAGGCGTCGAAGGCCGCCGCCGCGCACCAGATGGTCGCGCGCGCCGAGAAGATGCTCTCGGGCCTGGACGACGTGCGTCAGGACGAGCGCGTGGCGAAGCTGCGCTTCCCCAAGCCCGCACCGTGCGGCAAGACGCCGCTGATGGCGTCCGGTCTGTCGAAGTCGTACGGCTCGCTCGAGATCTTCACCGACGTCGACTTGGCGATCGACCGCGGTTCGCGCGTCGTCATCCTGGGTCTGAACGGCGCTGGAAAGACGACGCTGCTGCGGATCCTCGCGGGGGTCGACAAGCCCGACACCGGTCAGCTCGAGCCCGGCCACGGCCTGAAGATCGGCTACTACGCGCAGGAGCACGAGAACCTCGACGTGGGTCGCTCCGTGCTCGACAATATGATGTCGGCCGCTCCGCACATCACCGCGACCGAGGCGCGGAAGGTGCTCGGATCGTTCCTGTTCGTCGGCGACGACGTGCTCAAGCCCGCGGGCGTGCTGTCGGGTGGCGAGAAGACGCGTCTGTCGCTCGCGACGCTCGTGGTGTCGTCGGCGAACATGCTGCTGCTGGACGAGCCCACGAACAACCTCGACCCGGCGTCGCGCGAAGAGATCCTCGGCGCCCTCGCGCACTACGAGGGCGCTGTCGTGCTGGTCTCGCACGACGAGGGCGCCGTCGAGGCGCTCAACCCCGAGCGCGTGCTCATCCTGCCCGACGGCGTCGAGGACATCTGGGGTCGCGACTACGCCGACCTCATCACCCTGGCCTGATCGGGGCGCGGGATCCGGAACGGCCCGTTCCGACGCGAGAAGGCGCACGCCGTCGTCCCGTTCGGGACGGGCCCGCCGTGCGTTCCGTCGCCCGTTCTGGACGGGCTTGCCGTGCGCGCCGTCGTCCGTTCGGGACGAGCTCGCCGTGCGCGCCGTCGTCCGTTCGGGACGAGCGCGCCGTCGTCCTCTCGGCGTCGAACCCCGTGCTCGCCGCGTGATCCGTGGGAGCATCGTCGGATGACGGATCTCCGAGGTCGTCCCGGGTTGACCGTGCCGGAGCGCGCGGAACTGGCGACCCTGCAGTCCCGCGTCTACGGTGCGGCCGCGCACCCCGTCGACGACGCGACCCTGCGACGGCTGCGGACGCTGGAGGATCGAGCATCCGGGCGCGTCGTGCCGTCGTCCGACGAGGGGGATGCCGGCATCCTCGCATCCGATGTCGAGGCGCGACCTCGGTGGGAACCGGCTGCCGGCATCGACGGGTCCGACGCCCGGGCGAGAGCTCGACCGAAACGGGACGCCCGCACCATCGCGGCGGAACCGCGGACGGGGGCGCAGCCGGATGCCGCGGCGACCCCGCCCGCCCCCGGGTCCCGTCGGCGACGTCTTCGCCCCGGCATGGTGGGTGCGGCCGCGGTGATCGCCGCCGCGGCGTTCGTCGCCGGTCTCGCGGTGGGCCGGTCCGCGGACATCGGCGGCGGTGGCGAGCTGCTGCCGGAGGAGGGATACGCGCAGACCGAGGAGGATCTGTCGTCGTCCCTCCTGTCGGACGGGCGCACGTGGATCGGTCTCGAGGCGGCATCCGTCCGCTTCATCGCGACCGTCGACGACGCCTCGGTGTATCTCGGGCGCCGCGAAGAGGGGGAGCTCTGCCTGGCCGTGGTCTACGACGCGGAACGCGGCCGCGGCGTCGCGAGCGTCGACTGCGGCGAACGGGATGCCACGGCGCAGATCGACGGCGACCGGTGGGTGTCGATCGGACGGGCCGACCCGGCCAAGATGAACAACTGGAGTCCCTCGCGGCTGGAGGAGTCGTCGCTGTCGCCGAGCGTCACGCTGCACGTGCTCGCACGGTGACGGTGTGATCAGCGCGCGTCGAGAAGGGCGTCCTCGTCGTCGGCGTCGCGATCGCGGGGGCGCTTGCGCGCGCGGTGCAGGGCGACCGGGTCGACGCGGCGGCGGCCGGCGTCGGCCGTCTGCACGAGGGCCGCGGGTGGGACGACGTCGAGGTCGTCCTCGTCTTCGGCGTCCTCGCGGCGGAGCTTGCACTCGTTGACGATCACGTACCCGATGAAACCGAACCCCATCACGGCGAACAGGATCCACTGGACCGCGTACGACAGGTACGGTCCGGGGTCGTCGCTCGGTGGGTCGACGGTGAACGGGGCGGACGCCGGCGCGGGCGTCTCGGACATGATCAGCCCGTAGGCACCCGGCTCGATGGGACCCGTCTGCTCGGCGACCAGGCCCAGGTTGATGGTGGGCACCTGCCCGGCCTCCGCGCTGCGACCCGACGAGGGGGCCGCCTCGCCCGGGCGCAGCCGCACCTCGACGACGACGTCGCCGGCCGGGGGAGCGGGGATGTCGTCGGGAGCGGCCTGCTGATTGCCCGGCGGGAGCCAACCGCGATCGACGAGGAAGACCCGGCCGTCGTCGAGCCGGAACGGCACGAGCTGCTCGTAGGCGGCGGACCCTCCGTGCGCGCGGTTGCGGACGAGCAGTTGCTCGTCGGCCAGGTAGCTGCCTTCCATGCGCACGGGTCGCCACTCGTCCTGGGGGGCGAGTTCGGCACCCGGGGCGAGCAGGTCGCCCAGCGCCACGGGGGCGGCGTCGTAGTTGTCGGCGACGAGCTGCAGCTGCTCGCTGCGTTCCGCGTTGCGCGAGAACTGCCAGTGCGAGAGGAACCCGCACGCGACGGCGAAGAGGATCGCGACGCCGATGTAGATCGCCCAGCGGCCGGCCGCGGGCATCTCGCGACGCGGGGCGGGGTGGGCAGCGTCGCGGAAGCGCGCGTCGCGCACGTTCACGTCGTCTTCCCGGGCCACGCTCTCAAGGGTACGTCGCCGGCGGCGCGGGTCCCACCCGTGGGGTGCCCGGGAGGTGCGTCGGCCTGTGCGTGCAGGACCGGTGCCTGACCCGTCGCGCGTGCGTCCGGTGCCGCGACCGTCGCGCGTGCGCTGGTCGACCCGCCGGTCGCGCTCACGCGTGACCGTCCGTCAGAGCTCCGACCTCGACGGGGAAGTCGCGTGCGCGCAGGAACTCCCGCAGGTACCCGACGTGCTCGTCGCACGCGACCCACACCTTGCGGCGATCGGCGGTGTGGATGCGGGGATTGCGCCAGGTGATCGTCCACGCGGCGGTGTCACGGCATCCGGCCCGCGAGCACTCGGCGGAGGCGTCGTCCGTCACGGACGCGGATCGCGCGGGGCGTCCAGCCGCGGGGTCTCGGCGATGCGGATGACCAGCGGCTCGTCGGATGTCGCGACCGTCGGCGCGGCGGGCCGGGGCGCTTCGATCGCGCGCTCGGGGTTGATCGCCGTGGTCTGGGCGGCGTCCTGTCCGACGTTGGCGACGATCACCGCCAGGTACGGCAGGAAGATGGCGCCGGCGGCGAAGACGAAGGTGTACCAGCCGTAGGGCTGCACGACCGCCATGGCGATGAAGCACGCGATGCGGATCCCCATCATGACCATGTACTTGGCGAAGCGGTTGTCGGCGTCCTCCCGGGGTGCCTTCGGGAGCGACGTCGCAGACTGGGCGCGGTTTGTCTTCACAGTGGTCTCAGGGTACGCCCGCAGCGAGAGCGCAGGGTCGGGTGGCGGAACGACTTCTCGACGTCGTGACAACGAGTGCCGGGGGCCGCGTCGGCGCGGGGCGGGACGGGCTGCGCGTGGCGTTCCCGGGCGTGGGCCCCGGGGGGTGTTCGGGTCCCCGACTCGATGGGGGCCGCTCGCGCTGATCCGCCCGAGAGGAACCCGACTCGAGGAGGCGGGTCGTGCGGATCCGCGCGAGGGGAACCCGACGCGATGGGGGCGGGTCGCGTCAGACGCCGTAGCCGGAGCTGGTCTCGCCGATCGCCGCCTGGATGAGGATGATGAAGAAGACGAGCAGCAGCACGCCCAGGGCGAGTGTGACGTAGCCGACGATGAGGCCGGCGACCGCGAGGCCGCGACCCTTCTCGGCGCGCGCCTTGATCTGCGAGAGCGACATGTGCCCGGTGACGATGCCGACGATCTGACCGATAACGGGCAGGACGAACACGCCGACGATCGACGCGATCAGCGACACGATCGCGAGGGTGTTCGTGCGCGCCGGCATCGCGTAGCCGTACCCGCCGGACGTGTAGGCGCCGGACGCGTAGGCGGTGTCGCTCTGGCCGGAGGTGCTGGGCGTGGCCGCGCCGTACGACGAGGTCCCGGGGGCGAAGGAGCCGTACGCGGGGGCTCCGTAGGTCGAGTTCGCGGATCCGTACGCGGCGGCGGCGGAACCGGAGGATGACGGGTCGTACGACGGTGCTCCGGAGGACGGGGCGGGGTACGAGGGCGCGTCGTGCGAGGGTGCGCCAGACGACGGTGCTCCGTACGAGGGAGCCCCGTACGACGGCGCCCCATACGAGGGAGTCCCGGACGAGGAGGATGCCGTTTCCCCCGGCGCGGGGGCGGGCGGCGCCACCGGGTAGCCGTTCGGCGACGCCGTCGTCTCGGGCCCCGTCGCGGACGCACCGGAGTCGGGCGTGGGCTGGTTCGGGTCGGTCGTACGGTCGTCGCTCACGGTATCCCTTTCGTCGCGGACCTCCTCAGCGTTCCAGCGGCCGTCGGCCCCTGTCAAACCCCCGCCGCACGCGGGTTCGCGGTCTCGTCGCCGCGCCGTCGGTAGGCTGGGGCGGTTCCGTCCCCGCCCGCACAGGAGTCTCACCATGTCCCAGGACCGCGTCGTCGTCGTCACCGGAGGAAACCGGGGGATCGGTCGCGCCATCGCCGAGCGCTTCGTGGCCGAGGGGTGGAAGGTCGCCGTCACCGCCCGCTCCGGCGAGGGGCCCGAGGGCACGCTCACGGTCCGCGCCGACGTCACCGACGCCGCGACCGTCGACGCCGCCTTCTCGCAGGTGGAGGCCGAGCTCGGGCCGATCGCCGTGGTCGTCGCCAATGCCGGCGTCACGAAGGACACCCTGCTGCTGCGCATGAGCGAGGACGACTTCGACAGCGTCGTCAACACCAACCTCGGCGGGGCGTTCCGGGTGGTCAAGCGTGCATCGAAGGGCATGCTGAAGGCGCGCTGGGGTCGCGTCATCCTCATCTCGAGCGTCGTCGGGCTGTACGGCTCGGCCGGCCAGATCAACTACGCGGCGTCGAAAAGCGCTCTCGTCGGCTTCGCGCGGTCGCTCACGCGCGAGCTGGGTGGCCGCGGGATCACCGCCAACGTCGTCGCCCCGGGCTTCATCGAGACCGACATGACGGCGGAACTGCCCGCCGACACCCAGGCCGAGTACAAGAAGAACATCCCGGCCGGACGTTTCGCCTCGGCCGACGAGGTCGCGGGTGTCGTGACGTGGTTGGCCGGAGACGACGCCGCCTACATCTCGGGTGCGGTCATCCCGGTCGACGGCGGCCTGGGTATGGGGCACTGACGCCCGCGTAGAGCGCTCGGCCGGGCTCGCCGGCTCGCCCCGTCAACCCGGCTCGCCGGCCCAGTTCGCCGGTTTGCCCCGCCGACCTGCCTGACCCGCCCGCCTGGTGCACGTGGCTTACCGGCCCGTGCCGCTGGGCTGCCGCACCCGCCCGCCTCGCCGGCGTGCCTCGCCGACGCGCCTGACCCGCCCGCCTCGCGGCGTGCCCCGCCGACGCGCCTCACTCACTCTCCCCGGCCACCGCCGCGACCAGCCGCTCGGCGAAGCGTTCGGGCTGTGAGAACTGCGGCCAGTGGCCCGAGTCCAGGTGCACGACCCGCACGTCGTGCAGGCGCTCGTACTCGCGCGCGAAGGACGGCCACTCGGCGAGCAGCCGTGGGAACGTGTCGGCGTCGAGGCGCCCCGACAGGACCGTCACCGGAATGCCGTACCGCTGCTCGTCGGAGAGGGTCAACGGCGAGGTCGGTACGCGCCCCGGCACGTCGACCGTGTGCGCGGCGGTGCGCCGGCGGGTGTCGTCGTCGATGTCGGATACGTCATCGTCGTCGAAGAAGTCCCACCCCGGAAAGTGGACCACGCCGTCCTCGACGGGGAACTCCGAGATCATCGCCCCGGGCGGGGGGACGGCGGTGTCGACCAGCACCACGCGAGCGACCCGACTGGGGCGCCGATCGGCGGCACCCCACACCACGTTGCCCCCGCCCGAGTGCCCGACGAGGACGACAGGTGCGCCGCGTCGGTCGATCTCTCCGACGACCGCGTCGACCCAGTCGTCGATGACGAGATCGCCGACGGCGGGCCCCGGGAGGGTAAGGGGGTGGGGGCGGTGCCCCGCGGCGGTGAGGGCGGGCAGGACCGCGTCCCACGACGACGCGTCGAGCCAGAGACCGGGTACGAGGATGACGTCCATGACGCGAGCGTAGAGCGACCCTCCGACATCGACCAGGTGCGCACGATCATCGGGTGGATGAACCGTCGGGTCGACCGCGAGCGCGGGGTGGCGTCGGGTCATCTCGACCGTCCCGGCCGGCCCGGACGATGCGCGCCGCAGCGGCGGTGTTTTGCCCGACGAGTACCGGCTGCGGGCGGGCGTCCGCTCAGCGCGGCAGCAGCGGGATGACCTGGGCCAGGTCGACGTCGCCCATCACCAGATCGGCACGTCGACGGACCGCCGGCTTGGCGTTAAACGCGAGCCCCAGCCCGGCCGCCGCCATCATCTCGAGGTCGTTGGCCCCGTCGCCGATGGCGAAGGTGAGCGAGAGGGGGACGTCGTTCTCGCGGGCCCATCGGCGCAGCGTGTCGGCCTTGGCCGCGGCATCCACGATGTCGCCGTCGACGGTGCCCGTGAGGACGCCGTCCGTGACGGAGAGGCGGTTCGCGCGCCACACGTCCACACCGAGCTCGGGGGCCACGACGTCGAGCACCTCGTGGAACCCGCCCGAGACGACGCCGACGACGCCGCCGCGCTCGTGCACGGCGGCGATGAGGTCGCGGACGCCGGGGGTGGGCTCGATCCTCGCGATCGCGCGGGCGAACGCGTCGACGGAGACGCCGGCGAGCGCGTCGACGCGCGAGCGCAGGCTGGTGGCGAAGTCGACCTCGCCGCGCATCGCGGCCTCGGTCGCCGCGGCGACCTCGGCGCCGCGACCGGCTTCGTCGGCGAGGAGTTCGATGACCTCGTTGCGGATCAGGGTCGAATCGGCGTCGAGGACGACGAGGAAGCGAGCGGGCACGGCCTCGACCCTAGCGGGTGCGGCTCCAACGGCCGGACGCCCGGTCCCGGGTGCACCGTCGGTGACGGGATCATCCGGTCGGGCGACACCCGTCCCACGGCGTCTCGCGCCTCACGGCGTCTCCCGTCTCGCGGCGTCTCCCGCCTCACGGCGTCTTCCGTCCCACGGCGTCACCCGCCTCTCGGCGACACCCCTCCGACGGCGTCCCGCGCCTTGCGGCGTCACGCGCGGACCCGGTGTCGGTGCCTCGCCGTAGGCTTTCGGAGTACCGCGCCCTCCCGAGAAAAGGATCCACCCATGGCCGACGTCGAAAGCTTCACCCTCGATCACACCGCCGTCCTCGCGCCGTACGTGCGCCTCATCGGCACCGAGTCGGGCCCGCGCGGCGACGTCATCTCGAACTTCGACCTGCGCCTGGTCCAGCCCAACGAGGGCGAGATCCCCACGGCCGGCCTGCACACCATCGAGCACCTGCTCGCGAGCCTCGTTCGCGACCGCATCGACGGCCTGATCGACATCTCGCCGTTCGGCTGCCGCACCGGCTTCCACGTCATCATGTGGGGCGAGCCCGAGGTCGCCGCCCTGGTCGACGCGATCACCGACTCGCTGCGGGCGATCGCCGAGGACGTCACCTGGGACGACGTTCCCGGCACCGACGCGTTCAGCTGCGGCAACTACCGCGATCACAGCCTGCACAGCGCCCGCGAGTGGTCGAAGGTCGTCCTCGAGAAGGGCATCTCGCGCGACGCGTTCGCGCGCGTGGGCGTCTGATCTCGCACCCGGATGCCGAAGGGGCGGCGACCATCACGGTCGCCGCCCCTTCGGGTCCGCGGGGGTCTCGGCATCCGGACCCCCGTCGTGTTCTAAGCGTGAACGTGCACGTCCTTGCCGACGACGGTGATGCCCGTCTCGGTCACGGTGAAGCCGCGTGCGATGTCGCGCTCGCGGTCGACGCCGATGGTCGCACCCGGCTCGAGGACGACGTTCTTGTCGAGGATGGCGCGATGGATGCGCGCGCCCGCCCCGACCTGGACGCTGTCGAACAGGACCGAGTCGGTGATGGTCGATCCACCCCCGGCGAGGGCCCAGGGGCCGACGACGCTGCGCTCGAGGTGCGTTCCCGACAGCACCGAACCGAGCGACACGATCGAGTCGATCGCGTTGCCGATGCGGCCGACGGAGTCGCGCACGAACTTCGCCGGAGGGGCGTTGAACGTCTGCGAGAAGATCGGCCAGTCGTCGTTGTACAGGTTGAAGATCGGCAGGGTCGAGATCAGGTCCATGTGCGCGTCGTAGAACGACTCGATCGTGCCGACGTCGCGCCAGTACGAGCGGTCGCGCGGCGTCGATCCGGGAACGTCGTTGCGCTGGAAGTCGTAGACCGCCGCCTCGCCGCGGTTGACGAAGTAGGGGACGATGTCGCCGCCCATGTCGTGCGCCGAGGTCGGCAGCTCGCCGTCGTGGGTCACGGCGTCGACCAGGGCGTCGGCGTCGAAGATGTAGTTGCCCATCGAGGCGAGCACCTCGTGCGGCGAGTCGGCGAGGCCCGCGGGGTTCTGCGGCTTCTCGAGGAACTCGCGGATCTTCGTCGGGTCGTCGGGGTCGGTGTCGATCACGCCGAACTGGTTCGCCAGCGCGATCGGCTGACGGATGCCGGCGATCGTCGCCCGCGCGTCCGAGGCGATGTGCGCATCGAGCATCTGCTTGAAGTCCATGCGGTACACGTGGTCCGCGCCGATGACGACGACGATGTCGGGCTTCTCGTCGCGGATGAGGTTCATCGACTGCAGGATCGCGTCCGCCGAGCCCGAGAACCACCGTTTGCCCAGGCGCTGCTGGGCGGGGACGGATGCCACGTACGAGCCGAGCATGGGCGACATGCGCCACGTCTGCGAGATGTGACGGTCGAGGCTGTGCGACTTGTACTGGGTGAGCACGACGAGCTGTCGCAGACCCGAATTGATGAGATTCGAGATCGCGAAGTCGATCAGGCGGTACTGGCCGCCGAAGGGGACGGCGGGTTTTGCGCGGTCCGCCGTCAGGGGCATGAGTCGCTTTCCCTCGCCGCCGGCGAGGATGATTCCGAAGACCTTCGGCGCTGCAGGCATGGCACAACACTAGGGGTCCCGAACGATTGCGGGAACAACTCCACGGCGCGCCTCGCGCTGTACTACGGTTCGTCTCATGCGCGTCGACATCGTGACCAAGGAGTACCCGCCGGAGATCTACGGGGGAGCCGGAGTCCACGCCACGGAACTGGTCGCCGCGCTCCGCGCCGCCGGTACCGACGTGCAGGTGCGCGCGTTCGGCGCCGAGCGCGATGCACCCGACACCACGTCCTACGGGGTCCCGGCCGAGCTCGCCGATGCGAACGGGGCGATTCAAACCCTCGGCACCGACCTCGAGATCGTCTCGGACGTCGCCGGCGCTGACGTGGTGCACTCGCACACCTGGTACGCGAATTTCGCCGGGCACCTCGCGTCGCTGCTGCACGGCATCCCGCACATCGTCACCGCCCACAGTCTGGAGCCGCTGCGTCCCTGGAAGGCCGAGCAGCTCGGCGGCGGGTACGCGGTCTCGAGCTTCATCGAGAAAACCGCTTACGAGGGTGCCGCCGCGGTCGTCGCGGTGAGCGAGGGCATGCGGCAGGACATCCTGCGCAGCTACCCGTCGCTCGACCCCGACGCCGTGCGCGTGATCTACAACGGCATCGACACCGCCTCGTGGCATCCGGTGGTCGACGACGACTTCCTCGCCTCGGTCGGGATCGACCCGGAGCGGCCGTCGGTCGTCTTCGTCGGGCGCATCACGCGGCAGAAGGGTCTGCCGTACCTGCTGCGCGCGGCCGAGCAGCTTCCGCCCGAGGTGCAGCTCGTGCTGTGCGCCGGCGCGCCCGACACCCCGCAGATCATGGCGGAGGTGCAGGAGCTCGTCCGCGGTCTGCAGGCCACGCGCGACGGCGTCGTCTGGATCGAGCGGCTCCTCCCGCGCGAGGAACTGTGCACGATCCTGACGGCGGCGACGACCTTCGTGTGCCCGTCGGTGTACGAGCCCCTCGGCATCGTCAACCTCGAGGCCATGGCGTGCGGCGCCGCGGTCGTCGGCACCGCGACAGGCGGCATCCCCGAGGTCGTCGTCGACGGGGTGACGGGCCGACTCGTGCCGATCGACCAGGTGCAGGACGGGACCGGAACGCCCGTGGACCCCGACCGCTTCGTCGACGACCTGGCCCGCGTGCTCACCGAAGTTGTGACGGATGCCGACCGCGCCCGCGCCTACGGCGAGGCCGGGCGTCAGCGCGCGGTGGACGACTTCAGCTGGGCCGCGATCGCCGAGCAGACGGCCGCGCTGTACGCCGAGGTCGCGGGGAAGTAGGCACTGCTCGTCCGGCTCGCCGTGGTCATGGTGACGTCGGCCCGGTCCAACGCGCTGCGGCGACGTGGGCACGGCTCGCCGCGGCGCGGTGGAGGGGGCGCGTCGCGCCCTGACCGCCGGGGACATCCGGGCCCGTCCGGCCCGCCGCGACGCGGGCCCCGGCTACCGAGCGAGCGCGCGCTCGGCCGTTAGGCTGGGGGCATGCCCCAGGTGCTCGAATTCTCCGACGTCGTCGTCCGCCGGAACGCCCGGGACATCGTGTCCCACGTGGACTGGACCGTGCGCGATGATCAGCGTTGGGTCGTCCTCGGCCCCAACGGCGCCGGCAAGACCACGGTGCTGCAGCTTGCCGACACGCTGCTGCACCCGACCTCGGGTGAGGTGACCATCCTCGGTGAGCGGCTCGGCCGCACCGACGTGTTCGAGCTGCGTCCGCGGATCGGGTTCGCGTCGTCGGCGATGGCGCGTCGTGTGCCGCCCGAGGAGACCGTGCTCGACGTCGTGCTGACCGCCGCGTTCTCGGTCGTGGGCCGGTGGCGCGAGGACTACGACGACATCGACGAGCGTCGCGCGCTGCGCGTGCTGGCCGAGTGGAAGCTCGACCACCTCGCCGACCGGACGTTCGGCACGCTCAGCGACGGCGAGCAGAAGCGCGTCCAGATCGCCCGCGCGGTGATGACCGACCCGGAACTGCTGCTGCTCGACGAGCCGACGGCGAGCCTCGACCTCGGGGCGCGAGAAGAACTGCTCGCGCTGCTGTCGGGCTACGCGCAGGCTCCCACGACGCCGGCGATGGTGATGGTGACGCATCACGTCGAAGAGATCCCCGTCGGGTTCACGCACGTTCTGCTGCTGCGCGACGGCGAGGTCGTGGCATCCGGCCCCCTCGATGAAGCCCTCACGGCCGAGAACCTCTCGGCGACGTTCGGACTGCAGATCACGCTGACCCGCGAAGCCGGACGGTACGCGGCGCGCGCGGTCTGACCCGGCGCGGCTCGGCGGTTCGGGCCGAGGTGGTCTGACCCGGCAGCGCTCGGCCGTTCGGGTCGGCGTGGTCTGACCGGACGGCAGGTCGGGGGCCGGCATCCTGTGCGGGACGGGCGACGGGCCTGGTAGACTCTCCCGTTGGTGCCTCCGGCGCCGCAGACTTTGACGTCCTGGCAGAATCCAGGGCACCACTTCTCAAAGGACCTTCCATGCAGACTGACATCCACCCCACGTACAAGGCCGTCGTGTTCCGCGACCTCGGTTCGGGCGACACCTTCCTCACCCGTTCGACCGTCTCGAGCGACAAGACGATCGAGCTCGACGGCGTGGAGTACCCCGTCATCGACGTGGAGATCTCGTCGGCCTCGCACCCGTTCTACACGGGCAAGCAGCGCATCATGGACTCGGCCGGTCGCGTCGAGAAGTTCAACCAGCGCTTCAAGAACTTCGGCGGTCGTTGATCTCAGCGATCACGCGTCGACAGCCCCTCGTCCCTCTGGGACGGGGGGCTTTCTCGTGGGCGCGAGGGGCGCGTCCCCTGCGCGGGCGTCGTCTCACATGAGCGTGAGGATCTCGCCGGCGTGCGCGTACGGTCCCAGGTCGGATCGCCGGTCGTTCCACATGGTCTGCTGCCGTCGCGCGGACGCGATCGCGAACGGATCGATGTCGACGACGGCGAGTCCCTCGCGTTCGTCGACGCGCGCGATGCGGGTGCCGAGCGGGTCGAAGACGGCGGAGCCGCCGATGAAATCGTGCGGAGCTCCGACGAGTCCGCTGAAGAAGACGTAGATGCCGTTGTCGAGGGCCCGCGCCGCGTAGTGGAGGTCGCGGCGCTGCTCTCCTCCGGGAAAGTAGGCGCCGCTGTTGACGTACACGTCCGCACCGGCCGCTGCCGCGGCGGCGGCGTGCTCAGGGAAATTCGCGTCGTAGCAGACGGACAGGGCGATGCGGACCCCCTTCAGCGTGAAGGTGAAGCCCCGCGTCCCCGGCGTGAAGAGGGCCCGCTCCGGAGCGTAGAGGTGCTGCTTGGCGTAGGCGGCGATCAGCGGGCGGTTCGGGATGACGAGGACATCCGTCAACGACCGGTGTACCCCGTGGTCGAGGGCGCAGTTCACGATGGCGGCCGTTCCGGTCCGGTCGACACTGCGCTGGATGGGGGCGAACGGCTCAGGGTCGTCGATGTGGGGGAGCGGACCCGCGAAGACGTCGGTGTCGTACCCCGTCAGGAACGTTTCGGGGAACACCACGAGGTCTGCCCGCTCGGCCTGTGCCCGGGTGACGAATTCGGCCGCACGGAGCGCGTTGGAGGCGACATCGCCGGGGCGGGCTTCGGCCTGGACGGTGGCGATGCGCAAGGTCACGGATGCCAGTGTGGCAGGGGTGTCGTGCGGGGGTGGCGCGACGCGCGTCGCTGGTGGCGTGCCGCGGTGCGGGGGTGGAGCGGGGTGGTGCGGCGTGCGCTGGGTGGTGTGGGCCGCGCAGGTCCGGCGGGGCCATCACTCGGTGGCAGGGTGGGAACCAGGCGAGTGAGGGGAGACCGCGGATGGATACGGCACCCGCACCTTTCGAGGCGGCGACGACGAGGGATCTGCCGGCGATCACGGCATTCCTGGCGGATGCGGACCTGACGGTCAGCGGCCTCGAAACGCCCTCCCTCCGGCTTTGGGTGCGCAGGGATTCGGCAGGCGCGATCCGGGGAACGACCGCCTTCGAGTCGAGCGGGAACCGCCGACACGCACTGATTCGCAGCGTGGCGGTGGATGCTCGAGACCGCGGTCGGGGATGGGGCCGCGCCCTGGCACTCTTCGCGCTCGACCGCGCAGCGGAGGACGGCGCGCGCACCGCCTGGCTGTTCAGCCGACGGTCGGGCCCGTTCTGGCAGTCGCTCGGGTTCGAGATCGCCGATCGTGACCTGCTCGCGGAAAGCCTCGCGGACACGTCTCAGGTTCGACTTTTCGTACGGACGGGTCAGTTCGAGCGGGAGGTCGCGTGGTCGCGCGCGCTGTGAGGCGCCGTTTGCCACGAAGGGGAGGGTTCGGGCTCGAGGCGCGGTCGTCGAGAGCCGGAATGTTCCCGGGGAAGTCGGAACGTGCTCAAGGACAGTAGGCACGTTTTCGGAGACGCCGAAATGGTTTCTCGAGACGGCCGGGCTCATGGTTCGTTGCGCCGTCGCCACGCCGACGAGGGCGATCACGGTGACCGGCGCGGCGCGGCATGATGTGGTGCCGTGCGGTGCGGTTCGTCTCCGTGGGTGGGCAATGCAGCTCGTCCTCACGTGGGGCGGTGTGCTTCGACTCCGTCCGCGGGCGCCGCAGCTCGTCGCCGTTCAAGGGTGATTGCGAGGTGTCTTCGTGAGTGAGCGGTGTGATCCGCCTTGGCGCACGTGAAATGGGATTCGTCCCCGCGTCAGAACGGGGGCGGGTCGGCACCGTAGGAGCCGCCGAGGGGCGACGTCCACGTGAGTCCTGCGTCGGGGGTGGAGGACGGCATCCACCCGGATTCGTGTTTCAACCGATGGTGATGGCGACATGTCGGATCGAGGTTGTCATCGTCGGTCGTGCCGCCCTCGGCCCAGGCATCGCGGTGGTCGATGTCGCAGTCCGCTGCTGCGCGGCCGCAGCCGGGGAAGACGCAGGTGGGGGAGGTCACGCCCAGCCACCGCCGCAGCGCGACAGGGACGCGGTACGTCTTGCGGTCCAGGGCGAGGGGAGTGCCGTCGATGGGGTGAGTGAGGAGGCGCACCCACGACGTCGCCTCGCCGGCGAGGCGCCGCGCGGTGTCGAGGTCGATGGGGCCGTAGCCGTCGAGGGTCGCCGATTCGGTGCTGTGACCGAGGAGCGCGAGGACGGGGATCGTCACGATGACGGTGGGGCGAGATGCTCGTGGGGACGGCCGATCCGCGGTGCCCGTGAGGGTGGCCGGGACGTCTTGGGCGGTGGCGGTGGCCGCATCGGGTCGGCGGTCAGAACCGGGGCGGCGGTCAGAACCGGGGCGGTGGTCGGATCCGGGGTGGTGGTCGGATCCGGGGTGGTGGTCGGATCCGGGGTGGTGGTCGGATCCGGGGTGGTGGTCGGATCCGGGGTGGTGGTCGGATCCGGGGTGGTGGTCGGATCCGGGGCGGTGGTCAGAACCGGGTCGGTGGTCGGATCCGGGGCGGTGGTCAGAACCGGGTCGGTGGTCGGATCCGGGTCGGCGGTCACCACCGGGTTCGCCGTCATCACCGGGTCGGTTGGCCGCGGGCTCGCTGGCGTGCGTCGTCCCGCCACCACCCGCGCGGGTGCCACTGCTCGGATCGAGCAAACCGTCGGCGTCCGCGTCGCCGTGCGCGGCGCAGGGGATCGGGCCCGACGCGGGAGAAATCACCGAGTCGCAGAGCGCGTCGGCGCGCAGCTGCGCCAGGGTGCGGTCTTCGTCCGGCGTGGCCCGGAGATGGCGGGCGATGCGGTCGATGCGGGCCATCATCCCCCGAGCGCGGTCCGCGGGTAGGAGGGCGTTGAGGGACGCCATGCCGTCCAACTCGGCCGTCACCCAGACCCCGCGGTCCTCGGCCGCCCGCCGATGACGTCGCTCGAGCGATTCGGCGTGCACGCGCTCGCGAATGGCCCGCGCCGCCACGGCGAACTTGGCGGGGACGAGGTCGGTCGCACGCTCTCGCACTGCGGAGTCGAACGCCCTCCACACGGCGGCGGCCGGATCGTCACGCCGGCCATCGACGTCGGAGGGGCCCACGGATGCATCACCGGCGGTCGCGGACCCGGGAGGTGCCGCGTCGACGGGAGCGGACCCGGAGTGCCCCACGTCAGCGGGAGCGGACCCGGAGTGCCCCGCGTCAGCGGGAGCGGACCCCGAGTGCCCCGCGTCGGCGGGAGCGGACCCCGACTGCCCCGCGTCGGCGAGTCCGCACGATGTGGCGTCGGCGTCGACGAGTTCGGACAGCCCGATGTCGGCAGTCGCCGACCCGGAGGGCGCCGAGGCGTCGCTGGTCGCGGTCGTCGACGTCTCGCCCGCGTCCGCGAGGTCGGGAGCCGGGCCGACCTCGTCGGGATCGACGATCTCTCCCACGCCGGGGAGCGAACCCGCCAGGCGGGCGGTCTCGATCGCGTGCCGCTCGGACACGCGCCCGTCGGCGAAGGCGCGCCACATCTGCGGGCAGCGGCCCTGCAGCGTCTCGGCTCGAGCCGCGCGCAGACGAACCGTCTGCTCGGACAGGCGCAGGCGCACGGCGATCTCGGCCACAGCGGCCCGCTCGGCGATGTCGACGCGGTCACGACGCACGGCGGCCGTGCGCCGGCCGCGAGGGTCGACCCAGTCGGGGTCTCTCGTCGGATCGGGACCGACCCACGGCGTCGGATCGGCTGCGGCGCGCGCGAGGATGGCCGCGATCAAGCGGTACTCCTCGGCCGTCGCCCGCTGCCGCTCCGCGGCGACGATCTCAAGGTGGCCGAGTTGTGCGTCGAGGTCGGAGACCGTCTGGTCGTGCGCGGATCGTCGCGCGTCGAGCCACTCGACATCGAACCACTTGGCATCGAGCCACCCGTCCTCGAGCCCCTCGTCCTCGATCCACACGTCGTCCATCCGCATGTCGGATGCCGGGGGGCCCGGCACGCGGGAGGGGACGACGACCTCGGCCTCGGCGCCGTCGTGCCACTCCACGGCGGCGCTGTGACGGAGGGCGGCCCACGCGGCATCCATCTCGAGTTCGTCGTCGCTGGGCCACGGCGCGCCATCGCACTCTCGGAACACCGGCGACGGCCGGGTCGCGGAGCGTGCGGGGGAGGTCATGCGGGAACGGTATCGCGGACCTCCGACATTGGACCCGCGGGTCGGTCAGGGGCCGGAACGAAGGGGTGGAGCGAGATCGGTCGGGGCCGGATCGGCCCGGTGACGGAGGGCGTTCGGGCGCCGGGTTCCACACCGGGGAGACGTCGACGTCCGAGCCGGATGAACGGGACAAAGCGGGATTGGGGGTGAATCAGCCTGGCGCTGAGGGGGCGTTCGCGGGCCGGATCGGCGGCTGGAGAATGTCCCTCTGAGCACCGCTGCCTCGAAGAGGGGCGAGGGCTGGATCGACCCGGCCGAGGGGGGCGTCCGGCCGCCGCACCCACACGCTGTCGCGAGGATCGAATCGCCGCGATGCAGAGGTGGCCGAGGCGAGCGCCGAAGCGACAGCTCGCAGACCCGAGGCGTACGGGGCTCTCCGTCGAGCCCCGCCGCCCCGACGCCGGTCAGCGGATCGGCCAGGCTCCGTCGACGGGAGGGGTCGAGGCGAGCGCCGAGGCGACGCATCGCAGACCCGAGGCGTGCGATGAATTCCCCGTCAAGCCCCACCGCCCTGGCGCCGGTCAGCGGATCGGCCAGGCTCCGTCGACGGGAGGGGCCGCGGCATCCAGCCTCCCGATCTTGACGAAGTATTCGGTCAAGCTCGCCGCCTGCGCCCGCGCCCACGCGATCTGACGCGTGTGCAGTTCGTCGAGGGTGGGCGGCATCCAGGGCCCGAACCGCTCGGCGAGCGCGAGAGCCAGGCGACCCGCCGCGACCGCGTCGGCGCAGGCCTCGTGCGCGGACTCGAGGGGAACGGCGTAGTGCTCGGCGACGACCGACAGCGTGCGCTTGCCGCGCCGGTACCGGTCGAACGTCTTGTCGACGACGAGCGGATCGATGACCGGCGACGGCGCGTGGATGGGCGTGACCCCGTGCCGGACGGCCTCGTTCTTGAGCATCGAGAAATCGAACGGGGCGTTGTAGGCGACGACTGGGATGCCGGCGCTGAACAACGCCGTCAATGCCTCGACCACCTCGGCGACGACGCGCGGCGCGGGCGCCCCCTCGGCGCGCGCACGCTCGGTGGTGATGCCGTGGATCGCCGCCGCCCCCGCCGGGATCGCGACCCCGGGATCGGCGAGCCAGTCGCGCGCGTCGACGACGTGACCGTCGACATCGAGCACCCCCACGTGCGCCGAGACGATGCGATCGTTCTCGACATCGATCCCGGTCGTCTCGAGATCGAACACGCCGACGAGGCGCGCCCACTCGGGCGTCTGGAAGAGGGGGAGCGGCTCGGCCTGCCACGTGGTCATGCGCCCACGGTAGAGCGCAGCTCCGACATCGCCGTCGAGGCGCGCAGGACAGAGGGGTGGGATGCCGCGGGGCGGCCGCGAGAGAGACGGTCGGGCGGCCGCGAGAGAGACGGTCGGGCGGGCGGCAGGGATCGTCCGGGCGGGAGGGAGGGATCGTCCGGGCGGGAGGGAGGGATCGTTCGGGCGGTCGGGAGGGGGCCGGTCCCGCGGGCGGGTGGAAACGAGAAGGCCCGCGGGCGGGCGGGCGCGGGAGGGGCCCGCGGGCGGGCGGGCCCCGGCGCGCGAACCGCCGTCCCGGCGGCGATGTCGGCGCCCCCTCGTAGACTCGACGGGTGCCGAACCCCTACGCTTCCCAGCTGGCCGCGATCCCCGTCGTCCGGCGCGAGGCGAGCGTGCTCGGCGGCACGACGGCCTACTGGGTGTACGGAGACGACGACGCCGACACCACCATCGTCGCCGTGCATGGCTTCCGCGGCGAGCACCACGGTCTCGAGCCGGTGGTGGCGCATCTTCGCGGTATCCAGGTCATCTCACCCGATCTGCCCGGTTTCGGCGAGACCGCTCCGCTCGCCGGGCGCGCGCACGATCTCGACACGTACGCCGCGTGGTTGCACGCTTTCGTCGAGCAGGTCGCTCCCGGGGCGGTCGTCCTCGGCCACTCGTTCGGCTCGATCGTCTCGGCCGCGGCCGTCGCCGGCGGACTCGCGACGCCCCGTCTGATCCTGGTCAATCCGATCGGCGCTCCCGCCCTCGAGGGGCCCCGCGGCATCCTGACCCGCCTGGCCGTGTTCTACTACCTCGCCGGGGCCCGACTGCCGCGTCCCCTCGGCGAGCACCTGCTGCGCAACGGCCTCATCGTGCGCGTCATGAGCAACGCGATGGCGAAGACCCGCGACCCCGCGCTGCGCCGCTTCGTGCACGAACAGCACGACGAGTACTTCTCGCGCTTCGCCGACCGCGACGTCCTGCACGAGGCGTTCGTGACGAGCGTGTCGCACGACGTGCGCGAGTTCGCCCCCCGCATCGCACAGCCGACCCTGCTCATCGCGGCGCAGAAAGACGACATCACCCCGATCGAGGCCGAGCGTCACCTGGCGACGTTATTCCCGGATGCCGAGCTGGTCGAGATCCCCGAGGTCGGACACCTCATCCACTACGAGACGCCGCAGGTCGCGGCATCCGCGATCCGGGAGTTCCTGGCGGGGGAGTGACGAAGACCGCGTCGTGCCCGCGTCAGGCTGGCGTCTCCGCCTTCCGGCGGCGGTAGGCGTTGACGTTCATCCGGTTCCCGCAGTTGCCCGAGTCGCAGTACCGCTTCGAGCCGTTCTTGGAGAAGTCGACGTAGACGCCGTCGCAGTCGTCGGCGTCGCACACGCGGATGCGCCCGTATTCGTCGGCGCGGATGACGTCGACGAACGCCATCGCCGTCTCGACGAGCATGCGCTGGGCGAGGTGGTCGGACGCCTCGGACGCGTGGATGTGCCAGTCGAACTCGTCGTGACGCACCAGCTGCGGCAGCGCCCGCCCGTCGCGCAGCATCGCGTTGACGAGGGGCACCGCGGCGTCGCGGTCGACGTTCCACAGCCGCTGGATGCGGGGGCGGATGCCGCGCACCGCGGCCAATTCGCGGTCGTCGCGCACTCGCGAGCCGGTGTAGGTGTGCCGCTCGGCGAAGTCGTCGAGCTCGGCCATCGTCGTGAGGCTGTCGACCCCGCTCGCCTCGGTGTGGGGCAGGGTGTTGACCAGCTCGACGGTCGCGCGCAGCACCAGTTCGGTGTCACGGATGAAGACCATGTTGACTCCTGACATTCCCAGGTCGTACTGTCACGAGTGTAAACGTTCTTGACCCCTGACAGCAGGCCCGCATGACCACGTCGTCCGTCACCCTCCCCCGTCCCGTCCGCCACGGCTCCGGCGCCGTCACGGGACTGCTCATCGCCGTCGCCTCGGCCCTGGCCTTCTCGTCCAGCGGCCCCTTCGTCAAACCGCTGCTCGACGGCGGGTGGTCGCTCGGCGCCGTGCTGCTCGTGCGCATGGGCGTCGCCGCCCTGCTGCTCTCGCCGGCGCTGATCACGGCCGTCCGCCGTCAACGCGGCTTCGTCCGGCGCCACGGCCTGCTCATCCTGGCCTTCGGGCTGACCGCGGTGGCCGGATGCCAGGTGTTCTACTTCGCGGCGATGCAGCGGATGCCGGTCGCCGTCGCCCTGCTGATCCAGTACATCGCACCCGTGCTCATCGTCGTCGCCGTGTGGGTGCGCACGCGTCGGGCGCCATCCAAGGCCGTCCTGGTCGGTTCGGTCGTCGCGATGACGGGACTCGTTCTCGTCGTCGACATCAGCGGCGCGCGCTTCGACCTGCTCGGCACGCTCTTCGCGCTGTGCGCCGCGGTGTGCGCGGCCGCCTACTTCGTCATCGCCGGGCGCACCGGCGACGACCTGCCGCCCCTCGCCCTCGCCGCCGGCGGCCTGCTCGTCGGGACCGCGCTCATGGGCGCCCTCGTGGCCGTCGGGGTGCTGCCGTTCGCCGCCCCCTCGATCACGGTGTCGCTCGCGGGGCTCGAGGTGCCCGGCATCCTGCCCCTGCTCTGGGTGGGCGCCGTGGCGACGACCCTCGGCTATGCGCTCGGGGTCATCGCGGTGCCGCGGATCGGCTCGAGACTGGCGTCGTTCGTCGGCCTGAGCGAGGTGCTGTTCGCGCTCGGCTTCGCCTGGCTGCTGCTCGGCGAGGCGCCCGCGCCGATCCAGTTCGTCGGTGGCGCGCTCATCCTCGCGGGGGTGGTACTGGTGCGCCTGGATGCCGGGAGCCCCGCCGAACCGAAGGCCGAGACGTCGAGCATCCCGGTGGTGCCGTCGCCCTAGACGCGAGGGCGGGGCCCGGCGTCAGGCGTGCTCGCGCGCGAGACGCATCAGCGGATCGACGCGGTAGCCGATCACCTCGCCCATCACCAACGACGTCTCGGTGCGCTCGACACCCTCGATCGCGAGGATGCGCGCGTCGGTGTCGAACAGGTGCTGCGTGTCGCGGCACGCCACGCGCACGAGCAGATCGACCTGTCCGCTCAGCCCGTGCGCCTGCAGCACCTCGGGCACCTTCGCCAACTCGTCGCGGATCGCCGGCAGCTCGGCCTGGCGCACCGTCACCTGCAGGAACGCCTCGATGGGGAACCCCAGCGCCTCGGCCGACAGCGTCCGCTCGAACGACAGGAACACCCCGCCGCGCTCGAGCCTGCTCATGCGCGCCTGGACGGTGTTGCGCGACAGGCCGAGCTTCTCGGCGAGCGCGACGACGGTGGCCCGCGGGTCGGCGGACAGGGCGCGGAGGAGGTCGAGGTCGACCGCGTCGAGCTTGCTCATGCTGCGAAACATTAGCAGTGCGGCTGCCTCGCGCAATGCGCACTGTGCTCAATATGACGGCGAGGTCTTGAGCGGGGTGCATTCCGCGCGTACGGTCGGCCACGTCGGCGCCGTTGCCGGCACCCGGACCGCCCGGGCTCTCACGAGGAGCCCCGGCCGCACCTGGAGGGATGACGATGACGTACACCCAGACCACGCCGGAGCAGGGGACCGCCGACCGCGGACCCGCCGGCACCCGCGGCGACGTGGACGACGTCGTCCGCCTGCTCGACGTCGACGGCACGCGCCTGCCGGACACCGAGCTCGATCCGTTCATCGCCGACCTGTCGCCGCACGAGCTGCGCGCGCTGCACCGCGACATGGTCCTCACCCGTCGCGTGGACGCCGAGGGCGTCGCCCTGCAGCGCCAGGGACAGCTCGCCCTCTGGGCGCCGTGCCGCGGACAGGAGGCCGTCCAGGTCGGCACCGCCCACGCCCTCGCCCCGGGCGACTTCGTCTTCCCCAGCTACCGCGAGCACGGCGTGCTGCTCGGTCGCGGGGCGAAACCGGCCGACTACGTCCTCGCCTGGCGCGGCGAGGAGCACTCCGCGTACGACCACACCACCATCAACGCCGCACCACCCCAGATCATCATCGGGGCGCAGTCCCTGCACGCCACCGGGTGGGCCATGGGCGCCCAGCGCGACGGCTCGACCGACGTCGCGGTCGCCTACTACGGCGACGGCGCCACCAGTCAGGGCGACGTCAACGAGGCGATGGTGTTCGCCTCGTCGTTCCGCGCCCCCGTGGTGTTCGTCTGCTCGAACAACCAGTGGGCGATCAGCGAGCCCGTCACCGTGCAGGCGAAGTACCCCATCGCGGGTCGGGCGCCGGGGTTCGGCATCCCGAGCATGCGCATCGACGGCAACGACGCCCTCGCCTGCGTCGCCGCGATGCGCTGGGCCCTGGACCGCGCCCGACGCGGAGAAGGACCGTCGTTCATCGAGGCGGTGACCTACCGCATGGGCCCGCACACCACGAGCGACGACCCCACGCGCTACCGAGACGCCGACGAGGTCGAGGCGTGGACGCGCCGCGACCCCATCGCCCGCCTCGAGGCGTACCTGCGCGCCGAGGGCGTGCTCGACGACTCGGGACTCGACGAGGTCGCCCGCGCGGCCGACACGCTCGCGGCCGAGGTGCGCGCCGCGTGCATCGGGGCCACCACCCGCGACCCCGGGACGATGTTCGACCACGTCTACGCCGAGCCCCACGCCGCGCTCGCGCAGCAGAAGGCCGACTACCTCGACTACCTCGCCGGCTTCGAGCAGGAGGGCGACCGATGAGCACGCTCACCCTGGGATCGGCCCTCAACGCCGCCCTCGCCCGCACCCTGCAGGATGACGACAAGGTCCTGCTCATGGGGGAGGACATCGGCAAGCTCGGCGGCGTCTTCCGCGTCACCGACGGTCTGCAGCAGCGTTTCGGCGCCCAGCGCGTGATCGACAGTCCCCTCGCCGAGGCCGGGATCGTCGGCACCGCGGTCGGTCTCGCCCTGCGCGGTTACCGCCCGGTCGTCGAGATCCAGTTCGACGGGTTCGTCTACCCCGCGTTCGATCAGATCGTCTGCCAGGTCGCCAAACTGCACTACCGCAGCAACGGACGGATCCGGATGCCGATGGTCATCCGCATCCCCTGGGCCGGCGGCGTGGGAGCCGCCGAGCACCACTCCGAATCGCCCGAGGCCTACTTCGTGCACACGGCGGGCCTGCGCGTGGTCGCCGCCTCGAACCCGCAGGACGCGTACGTGATGCTGCGGCAGGCCGTGGCATCCGATGATCCCGTCATCTTCTTCGAGCCGAAGAGGCTGTACCACTCCAAGGGCGAGGTCGACCTGGATGCCGACCTGGCCGACGCCCCGCCGATGCACCTCGCCCGCGTGGCCCGAGAGGGCACCGACGCCACGATCGTCACCTACGGCGCCCAGGTGCGCACCGCGATGGACGCCGCGCTCGCCGCGGAGGACGAGGGCATCTCGCTCGAGGTGATCGACCTGCGCTCGCTGTCGCCGCTGGACATGAACACCGTCGCCGCCTCGGTGCGCAAGACCGGACGCGTCGTCGTCACCCACGAGGCCGCGCGCGAGGCGGGGGTGGGGGCGGAGTTGGTGGCGAGTATTACCGAGCAGTGCTTCCACCACCTCGAGACGCCGCCGCAACGCGTGACCGGGCACGACATCCCGTATCCGCCGTCGAAGCTCGAGAAGCACCACGTCCCCGACCTGGACCGCATCCTGCACGCCGTGGACCGCGTCCTCGAGCGCGGAGCGGGTACGGAGGTGCTGTCGTGATCGCCGAGTTCCGCCTGCCCGACCTGGGCGAAGGTCTTCCCGAGGCCGAGATCGTGCAGTGGCTGGTCGCCGAGGGCGACGACGTCACGCTCAACCAGACGATCGCCGAGGTCGAGACGGCCAAGGCGATCGTCGAGATCCCCTCGCCCTACGCGGGCACCGTGCAGGGCCTGCACGCCGCGGCGGGAGATGTCGTGGCGGTCGGGTCGCCGCTGGTGTCGTTCGCGGTGGAGGGGGCGGATGCCGGGGGCCCGGCGGCGGGCACGGGGGCCGGCACGGCGGCGCGCGGTTCTGCGAGCTCCGCGTCGGCGGCGGGCCGTCCTGCGGAGCCGGCGGCCGAGACGCCCGCGGTCGCGGCGGGTGACCCGCGTGTCGCCGGCGACCTCCAGACGACGGCGGCGGGGACGACCGCCGAGTCCTCCGGCGCGACCCCCAACCTCGTCGGCTACGGTGCGGCGCCGTCGACCGGCGCCCGGCCCCGACGCCGCGCCCGCGGCGGATCCGGGCCCCTCGCCCTCGACGTCGACACCGCGATGCGCAAGGCTGCGCCGCACGACATCGTGCGCACGGGCCCGATCGACCTGCCGGTGGAGCGCCCGCGGTCCACGCCTCCCGTGCGCAAGCTCGCCAAGGACCTCGGCGTCGACCTCGTGCTCGTCGCCGCCGCCCACCCGGGCGAGACGGTGACCCGCGCGCACGTCGAGGAGTTCGCCGCCCGCACTCCCGCGTCGGGCGGGGTCCCGGCATCCGCTGCTCTTCCCGCCCCTCCGGCGTCGACGGTCCCCCCGGCCGCTCCCGACCCGCGCGTCACGCGGACGCCGATCCGCGGCGTGCGCAAGCACACGGCCGCGGCGATGGTGCAGAGCGCCTTCACCGCACCGCACGCGACGACGTTCCTCACTCTCGACGTGACCGCGACGACCGAGCTGCTGGCCTCGCTCAAGACCGACCGGGCCCTCGACGGGCATCGCATCGGACTGCTCGCGATCGTCGCGAAGGCGGTGTGCCTCGCCCTGGGTCGTACGCCCGCGCTCAACGCGAAGTGGGACGAGGCGAACGGCGAGATCGTCGAGCACCACTACGTCGGCCTCGGCATCGCCGCCGCGACCGACCGCGGCCTGGTCGTCCCCGTGATCGCCGACGCCGACCGCCTCGACCTGGTCGACCTCGCCGACGCGATCGCCGAGCTGGCCGCCACCGCGCGCGCCGGCCGAACGGCCCCGGCCGCCATGACCGGGGGGACGTTCTCGATCACCAACGTCGGTGTCTTCGGTGTGGATACCGGGACCCCGATCCTCAACCCGGGAGAAGCCGGGATCCTCGCCGTCGGCGCCCTGCGCCGCACCCCGTGGGAGCACCACGGCGAGATCGCCCTGCGCGACGTGCTGACCCTCAGCCTCTCGTTCGACCACCGCCTGGTCGACGGGGCCGAGGCGGCGCGGTTTTTGACGGACGTCGCCGGCGTGCTGCGCGAGCCCGGAAGGGCGATGCTGCTGCGCTGAGCGGGTCCCCGTCGCCATCGCGCGGCGGGCCGGGTGCCGGGGGAGTGGTCGCCCTCGGCACCTCCCGCGCGTCGAGTGTCCACGACACCCGGACGGGACATCGGGGGCGTCCGGGTGTTCTGGACACTCGAGCGGCTGAGAGTGGGGGCGGGGGTAATGGGACGTCGGCGGCGGCGGGGGCGGGAGGGCGTCGTGACGGGGGTGGGCCGGGACCGGGGTGGGCGCAACGCGGCGGGAGGCCGGGTTGACGCGCAGGCAACGTGCTCGGAGGACGCCCGAGGTGAGACGGGGACGTCAGGCCCGCAGCGCCGCGAGGGCCATGCGGGTCAGCGTCGGCCGCACGCGCGAGGCCGGGACGCCGCGCACACTGTGCGGTGTCGAGTTGATCAACCCGAAGCACGCGAGGGCCCGCACGCGCCGTTCCGCGGGGGTCTCGGCATCCGGATCCGCGCCCGCGAGGGCGGCGGTCCAGACCTCGACGTACGCGTTCTGCAGGGTGCGGACCGTGCGGCGGTCGGCGGCCGAGAGGCGATCGAGGTCGCGGTCCTGCACGCGGATGACGTCGGCTTCGGCGAGCGCGAACGCGACGTGGAAGTCGACGAGCTGCCGCAGCAGTCCCGACGCCGGGTACACGTGCGCCGGATCCGGGGATGCCAAGTGCCCCGCTGCCGGATCCAGGGTTCCCGGGTGCCACGCTGCCGGATCCGCGGATGCCGGGTGTGCACGGCTGCGGAGGGATTCAGCGACACGCCGCTCAGCGGCGGCCGAGGGCGGCGTGTCGGCGAGGGCGTCCGCCGTTGTGCACGGCGCGGTGGGGCCCGGCGTTGGGACCGGTGCACGGCGGCCCGCCGTTGTGCTCGGCGCGGTGGGGCCAGGCGTTGCGAGCGGGGCTGCGACCTCGCGGCCACCCCGCAGCAGCCGTTCGCTCACGTCCACGAGGATGGCGCCGAGCAGTGCCTGCTTGCCCGCGACGTGGCGGTAGACGGCGGGTCCGCTCACGCCCGCCGCGGCGCCGATCTCTTCGAGGGTGACGCCGTCGAAACCCCGCTCGGCGAACAGGCGGGCGGCCGCGGCGAGAAGGGCGCGGCGACGCTCCGCCTTGGCGCGGTCGCGTGCCGTTCCCGCCGCGACGACGCCGGTCGCGGCGATGGGGACGTCGCTGCGTGTGCGAGCCGGGGCCGCGCCCGCATCGGGCCGCCCGCGCGTCGGGTCCGGGCCCGTGGCGGTGCCGGGCCGCTCGGCCGCCGGGCCCGGGGTCTCGCGCGCCGGGTCGGGCCGCTCGGCCGCCGGGTCCGGGGTCCCGCGCGCCGGGTCGGGCCGCTCGCGCTCCGGGCGTGGACCCGCGCCCGCGTCGGGCCGCTCGCTCGCTCTTGTCATCGGCATCCGCTCGGACTAATCTGGCATTCCAGTTAGCCAACATTAACTGAAATCCTCCCCCGACGGAACGATCCCGAGGGACACGACGGTGCCGTCGACGATGCGGCCCCGAGACGGAGCCGCCATGAGCACAGCACCGGTCACCGAACCCATCCCGGCCGCGCCAGAGCGCCCGCGATCCTCGGGCAGCGCCCCCGCCGGATCCGCGCCCACCCAGGCCGCCCTCGCCGCCGCCCTGCGCGAGACGCTCGCCCGCACCGCTCGCGGCGGTTCGGACGCCGCCCGCGCCCGCCACACCGCCCGCGGCAAGCTGCTCGCCCGCGACCGCATCGATCGTCTGCTCGACGAAGGCAGCCCGTTCCTCGAGGTCGCCCCGCTCGCCGCGCACGGTCTGTACGACGGCCAGGCCCCGGGCGCCGGCGTCGTCGCGGGCATCGGGCTCGTGCACGGTCGCCACGTCATGGTCGTCGCCAACGACGCCACGGTGAAGGGCGGAGCGTATTTCCCCCTCACCGTCAAGAAGCACCTGCGCGCGCAGGAGATCGCGCTGGAGAACCGCCTGCCGTGCATCTATCTCGTCGACTCCGGTGGGGCGTTCCTGCCGATGCAGGACGAGGTGTTCCCCGATCGCGACCACTTCGGCCGGATCTTCCGCAACCAGGCGCAGCTGTCGGCTCGTGGCATCCCGCAGATCGCCGCGGTCATGGGCTCCTGCACCGCCGGAGGGGCGTACGTCCCGGCGATGAGCGACGAGAGCGTGATCGTGCGGGATCAGGGCACCGTGTTCCTCGGCGGACCGCCGCTGGTCAAGGCCGCGATCGGCGAAGACGTCACGGCCGAACAGCTCGGCGGCGGCGACCTGCACGCCCGCCGCTCCGGAGTCGTCGACCACCTCGCCGACGACGACGAGCACGCCCTCGAGATCCTCCGCGACATCGTCCGCACCCTGCCGCCCACCCCGGCCCCCGTCTGGGCGGTCGAACCGGCGAAAGACCCCGTCCGCGACCCCGCCGACCTGTACGACCTCGTCCCCGTCGACGTCACCCGACCGGTCGACATGCGCGCCGTCCTCGACACCCTGGTCGACGCCGACTCTCTGCACGAGTTCAAAGCGCTCTACGGCGAGAGCGTGATCACGACCTTCGCGCGCATCCACGGCCACCCCGTCGGCGTCATCGCGAACGACGGGGTGCTCTTCAGCGAGTCCGCGCTCAAGGCCGCGCACTTCATCGAGCTGGCCGATCAGCGCGGCATCCCCCTGCTCTTCCTGCAGAACATCACGGGGTTCATGGTGGGCCGGGATGCCGAGGCCGGCGGCATCGCCAAGGACGGCGCCAAGATGGTCACCGCCGTCGCCACCACGCGCGTGCCGAAGCTCACCGTCCTCGTGGGGGGATCGTACGGAGCCGGCAACTACGCCATGTGCGGCCGGGCGTACGACCCGCGGTTCCTGTGGACCTGGCCCGCGAGTCGCATCTCGGTCATGGGCGGGGCGCAGGCGGCATCCGTCCTCTCCACCGTCACGCGCGATCAGCGCGCCGCGCGGGGCGAGGAGTGGACGGATGCCGAGCAACGGGCGTTCGAGGAGCCCATCCGCGCCCGGTACGAAGAGCAGGGCGACCCCTTCTACGCCACCGCCCGCCTGTGGGACGACGGCGTGATCGACCCCGTCGACACCCGCACGATGCTGGGACTCGCGCTCGACGTCGTCAGCCGGGTGCCGCTCGCCGACCGGGGCTTCGGCCTCTTCCGGATGTGAGCGCCGTGACCGTCACCCACCCGCCCCGCCTGTTCTCGTCGGTGCTCGTCGCCAACCGGGGCGAGATCGCGCGTCGCGTGTTCCGCACCCTGCGCCGTCTCGGCATCCGTTCCGTCGCCGTCTACACCGACGTGGATGCCGACGCGCCCCACGTGCGCGAGGCCGACCGGTCCGTGCGCATCCCGTCGTACCTCGACATCGACGCCGTCGTCTCGGCGGCGGTGTCGACGGGCGCCGAGGCCGTGCACCCGGGATACGGATTCCTCAGCGAGAACGCCGGCTTCGCCCGGGCGTGCGCCGACGCGGACGTCGTGTTCGTCGGGCCCGGCGTCGACGCGCTCGAGGTGATGGGCGACAAGATCCGCGCGAAAGAGCACGTCGCCGCGCACGACGTGCCCACCGTGCCCGGATTCTCGGCGGCGGGCCTGACCGACGCGCAGATCGCGACCGAGGCCGAGCGCGCCGGTTACCCCCTGCTCGTCAAGCCGTCGGCCGGCGGGGGCGGCAAGGGGATGACGGTCGCCACCGGGCCCGCCGATCTCGCCGATGCCCTCGCCACCGCCCGACGCGTCGCGCGGGCGGCCTTCGGCGACGACACCCTGCTGCTCGAGCGCCTGCTCGAACGGCCCCGGCACATCGAGGTGCAGGTGCTCGCCGACGCCCACGGGACGACCGTCTCGCTCGGCGAGCGCGAGTGCACCCTGCAGCGGCGGCACCAGAAGGTGATCGAAGAGGCACCGTCGCCCGTGGTGGATGCCACGACCCGGGCCCTCCTCGGCGAGGCCGCCGTCGCCGCGGCGCGCAGCGTCGGCTACCTCGGCGCCGGAACCGTCGAGTTCCTCGTCGCCGGCGATCGCGTCGACGAGCCGTTCTTCATCGAGATGAACACGCGCCTGCAGGTCGAGCACCCGGTCACCGAACTCGTCACGGGGGTCGACCTCGTCGAGCAGCAGCTGCGCGTGGCCGCCGGCTTCGCGCTCGAGCTCGGTCCCACCCCGATCGAGGGGCACGCGATCGAGGCGCGCGTGTACGCCGAGACGCCCGCCCGCGGCTACCTTCCCGCCACCGGGACCGTCACCCTCTGGCAGCCGGGCGACGCCCGCATCGACAGCGCCGTCGAGACGGGCAGCGTCATCAGCGCCGCCTACGACCCCATGATCGCCAAGGTCATCGCGCACGGCCCCGACCGTGCGACCGCCCTCGCCCGCCTGGACGCCGCGCTCGCCGGCACCGTCGTGCTCGGCGTCGACACGAACATCGCCGACCTGCGCGCGCTGCTCGCCGACCCGGCGGTCCGGGCCGGCGACCTCGACACCGGACTGCTCGACCGGCGGGGGACCCCCGCCGCGCCCGAGGTGCCCGCGGCGGCCCTCGCCGGGGTCGCGAATCGCATCGTGGATGCCGACGCCCCCGACGACCGCTCGGTCTGGGGTCGCGTCGGGGCGTGGCGCCCCGACGACCGCTCGGTCTGGGGTCGCGTCGGGGCGTGGCGCGCGGGGGGCGCAGCGCCCCGCCGCACGGTCTTCGTCGAGGACGACGCCGGACGCGTGCACGACACGGCCCCGGGCGCGAGCGATGCCACGGTCGTCGGCGGTCCCGACGAGTTCTGGGTGCACGCGGAGGGCGGGGCCCACCGCCTGCGGGTGCTGTCGCGACGGGACGCGTCCGCCCGGCGCCGGGCCGCGGCGCACAGCGAGCCGGGTGCCCTCGATCCCGACCTGCTCGCACCCCTGCCCGGAACCGTCGTCGCCGTGCACGTCACCGACGGCGCCTCCGTCGAGGCCGGCGCCCGCATCGTCACGATCGAGGCCATGAAGATGGAGCACACGATCGTCGCCCCGCACGCCGGGATCGTCCGGCTGCGCACCGTGGCGGGTGCCCGGGTCGCGCGCGATGCGGTCGTCGCGACGGTCGCGCCCGCGGTCTCCGAGCCGGCGCCCGTCCCGGCCGTGTCCACGACGCCCGCTCATCCCGCGCGCACAGACTCCGCGATGTGCACAACCTCCGTCGCGGATACGGCGCGTTCGACTGAGGATGTGCGCATCGCGGAGGATGCGCGCGGCGCCGCCCCCGTGCCGGCCCCCGCTCCCGCGCCCGAACCCCACGAACCCGCCGGCACCCCGGCATCCCTCCCTCCCTCATCCCACAAGGAGACGCACCCGTGAGCATCGACAGCCAGCAGGCCTTCACCGACGACGAACGCGAACTGAGCGCCATGGTGCGCGAGTTCGCCGACGAGGTGATCGCCCCGCGCTCCTACGAGGCCGACCGCTCCCACGAACTCCCGCTCGACCTCGTCGCGCAGATGGGCGACCTGGGGCTGTTCGGCCTGCCGTTCCCCGAAGAGGTCGGCGGACAGGGCGGCGACTACGCCAGCCTGTGCGTCGCGATCGAGGGCGTCGCGCGGGTCGACCAGTCCATGGCCATCACCCTCGAAGCGGGGGTGGGCCTGGGCGCCATGCCGATCTACCGCTACGGCACCGAGGCGCAGAAGGCCGAGTACCTGCCCGACCTCGTCGCCGGTCGCGCGCTCGCCGGGTTCGGGCTGACCGAGGCCGAGGCCGGGAGCGACGCGGGCGCCACGCGCACCACCGCGCGGCTCGAGGACGGCGAGTGGGTGATCGACGGGACCAAGCAGTTCATCACCAACTCGGGCACGGCCATCACCCGCTTCGTGACCGTCACCGCGGTCACCGGTCGCACGGGCGACCGCCCCGAGATCTCGACGATCATCGTGCCCAACGGCACCCCCGGATTCACCGTGGGCCCCGCCTACGACAAGGTCGGCTGGAACGCCAGCGACACCCACCCGCTCACCTTCGACGGCGTGCGGGTGCCCGAGGCGAACCTGCTCGGCGAGCGCGGTCACGGCTTCAAGAACTTCCTGCGCACGCTCGACGAGGGGCGCGTCGCGATCGCCGCCCTCGCCACCGGTGCCGCCGAGGGCTGCCTCGAAGCCGCGGTCGACTACGCCCGCAGCCGCACGGTCTTCGGCGAGCGCCTGTCGACGCGCCAGAACATGCAGTTCCTGCTCGCGCGCATGCACGCCCGCGTGCACACCGCCCGCCTCGCGTGGGTGCACGCCGCGCGCCTGTGCGACGCCGGCAAGCCGTTCTCGGTGGATGCCGCGGTCGCCAAGATGACCGCGAGCGACGCCGCGATGGCCAACGCCCGCGACGCCACGCAGGTGTTCGGCGGCAACGGGTTCATCAACGAGTACCCCGTCGCCCGCCACTACCGCGACTCGAAGATCCTCGAGATCGGCGAGGGGACCACCGAGGTGCAGCTCATGGTGATCTCGCGCGCGCTGGGACTCACCGGTACCGTGGCCGCATGATCGAGCAGCGGGGCCTGTACCTGGAGGAGTTCGTCGTCGGCGAGAGATACGCCCACCGGCCCGGTCGCACGGTGACCGACGCCGACAACGTGCTCTTCACGACGCTGACGATGAACCCGCAGGCCCTGCACCTGGATGCCGCGTACTCCGCGACGCAGCCCTTCGGCCGCCCGCTGGTGAATTCGATGTGGACGCTGTCGACCCTCGTGGGCCTGTCGGTCGCGCAGCTCACCCAGGGCACGCTCGTCGCGCAGCTGGGGCTGACGGACGTGAGTTTTCCCGCGCCGATGTTCGTCGGCGACACCCTCGTCGCCGAGACCGAGATCGTGTCGGTGCGGCCCTCGGCATCCCGTCCCGGTCAGGGGGTCGTCGTCATGGCCCACACCGGACTCTCGCAGAACGACGAGGTCGTGGCGACGGCGACGCGCACGGTGTTGATGTGGTCGCGGGAGGGCGTCTCGTGACGTTCGACCTGGGTCCCGCGCTGCATSAACAC